>NZ_JBICWT010000002.1:0-126105 GCF_043199955.1 Streptomyces sp. NPDC048514
GTGTGCTGCTGCCGTTCTTCTCCTTCATGACCTTCCTGATCGCGGTCCCGACCGGCGTGAAGTTCTTCAACTGGATCGGCACGATGTGGAAGGGCTCGCTGTCCTTCGAGACACCGATGCTCTGGGCCACCGGCTTCCTGATCACGTTCCTCTTCGGCGGCCTGACGGGCGTCATGCTCGCCTCGCCGCCGATCGACTTCCATGTCTCCGACTCGTACTTCGTGGTGGCGCACTTCCACTACGTGGTCTTCGGCACGGTCGTCTTCGCGATGTTCTCCGGCTTCCACTTCTGGTGGCCGAAGATGACGGGCAAGATGCTCGACGAGCGCCTGGGCAAGATCACCTTCTGGACATTGTTCATCGGCTTCCACGGCACCTTCCTCGTCCAGCACTGGCTCGGTGCGGAGGGCATGCAGCGCCGGATCCCCGACTACCTGGCGGCGGAAGGGTTCACGACGCTCAACACGGTCTCGACCATCAGCTCGTTCCTGCTCGGTTCGTCCCTGCTCCCCTTCTTCTACAACGTGTGGAAGACGGCCAGATACGGCAAGCCGGTCGGCGTGGACGACCCGTGGGGCTACGGCCGCTCGCTGGAGTGGGCGACCTCCTGCCCGCCGCCCCGGCACAACTTCCTCACCCTCCCCCGCATCCGCAGCGAATCCCCGGCGTTCGACCTGCACCACCCCGAGGTCACGCCCTCGGAACGGGAGTTGGCCGGGCGATGAGTGCCGATGAGGAGCGGGCCCTCGTCCAGGCGATCGAGGGCCATCTGCTGCTGGCCGCCGCACGGGAGGAGGGCCGGACGGCCGCGGCCCGCGTCGCCTCCCGGCTGGGCTGGCTCACCGACGGCCAGCGGGACGACCTGGAGCGGTACTTCGAGGCCGAGTACCTGTCGCTGACCCGTACCTCGTGGCGGCGCACCGCCGAACGCGCCGAGGAACTGCGGCAGACGTACGAGGCGAGGTACCACGCCCTGCGCCGACGGGTGGCCGCCTGGTTCCTGGTGGGCTGCGCCCTGCTGGCGGCGACGGGCCTGCTCGTGGTCGCCGCCGCCTAGCCGCCTAGCGGGACTCGCCGCGTCGGCGAAGGGCGACGGGCCTGACGGCCGACGGCGGAAGGCCGACGCCGGAGGGCCGACGCCGGAGGGCCGACGGCGAGGACGGCGCCGCCCCCGTGACCGCGGCAGTGGAACGGCTGGGCGGCTGACAGGAGCGGTTCGGGGGGCGGCTCGGGCGGTCGGCGGCGGTGGCTCGGGCGGTTGGGGGGGGTCAGCCGGTGGTGAGCACCATCCGGAAGCGGGCGCGGCCGGCCATCATCCGCTGATACGCCTCGGCCGCGTCGTCCAGCGGGAGGGTCTCGGTCATCGGGCGGATGTTGTGCAGGGCGCTGAACGCCATGGTGTCCTGCACGTCCTGCGAGGTGCCGGACGGGTGGCCCCGGACGACCCGGCCGGCCATCAGCAGCTGGGCCGGGTTGATGCCGAGCGGTGCCGTGTCCGCGCCGATGACCACCAGCTCGCCGCGGGGCGCGAGGCCGTCGGCGGTGGCCGTGATGGCCTCGGAGTTCCCGGCGGTGGCCAGCACGACGTCGGCCCCGCCGAGGGACTGCAGCGCTTCGGCGACCGGGGTGCCGGAGGTGCTGTCGACGTAGTGGTGGGCGCCGAGCTGCTTGGCGAAGTCGGCCTTCTCCGGGCCGCGGGCGATCGCCACGGTCTCGAAGCCCATCGCGACCGCGTACTGCACGCCGAGATGGCCCAGGCCGCCGAGGCCGAGCACCGCGACCAGGTCGCCCGGCTCGGCGGGGCTGCGCCGCAGCCCGTTGTAGGTGGTCACGCCGGCGCAGGCCATGGGTCCCGCGTCGGTCGCCGAGAGGGCCTCGGGAATCCGGGCCAGGGCGTCGACGGGCGCGATCACCTTGGTGGCGAACCCGCCGTCGTAGGTCCACCCGGGGACCTGGAGGTTGACGCACACGATGAAGTCGCCCTGGCGGCAGGGGGTGCAGTGGCCGCAGCTGCCGCCGAACCAGCCGACCGTGACCCGGTCGCCGACCTGGTAGCCCCACTCCTGCGTGGCCTCGCCGAGTTCCTCGACCCGCCCGGCGATCTCGTGGCCGGGGACCACCGGGAACGTGACGCCGGGCAGTGCGCCGTTCACGAAGAGGGCGTCACTGTGGCAGACTCCGCACGCCTCCACGGCGATCCGCACATGGCGGGGCCCCGGCTGCGGCACCTCCCGCTCGACCAGCTCGAACGCGCCGCCTGCGGACATCACCTGCGCGACTCGGTAGGTAGTCATCTGTCTCTCCGGAGAAGGGGTAGGACGGTCCCCCGCACCAGCAGACCAGCTCCCGGCGGATCGCGCGCGCTGAACCCCCGGCGGCATCGACGACCTGGGACTCCGTGCTGGGCGAGGGTACCGGCAGGCCGTACCGGCACGGGGCCGCCGGCTCCGCCATGCCGAGCCGGCGGCCGGCCGTCCTGGCGTTCGACGGTGTTCCCGCCCGGAGGCAGATCAAGGCAGGCATCCACGTCGCCCTCGCTTCGAGTTCGCTGCCCCACACGTTCCGCCCGGCCGATCCGCTGCCGGAGGCCGTCGAACCGCACGCCGGAGAGGTCCGCGGCCGGTGGGCCGGGCCTCCTCAGTCGCCCACTCTGTGCGTCACGTTCAGCAGGTACTCCTTCCGGTCGAGCGGGTTGTGGCCGGTGCGCGGCCGTCGCGGGACCGTACCGCGCGTGACCGGCGCGTAGTGGTCGAAGGCCGTCTCCAGTTCGCCCTCGCCCCGGGTCAGCCCCGGCAGGCGCTGTTCCAGCCCGTGGACGCGGGCGGCCGGCACCGTGCCCTCCAGCACACCGTGCGCCCCGTCGGTACCGGTGGTCCCGGGCACGGCGCCCAGCCGGGTGAGGACCGGGAGCAAGGCGCCGAGCGTGTCCGCCGGCGCCTCCAGCCGGAAGCGGTGCATCGGCTCGTGCACCAGGCTGCCCGCCCGGCGCAGTGCGTCGATCAGGACCAGCGGCGTCAGGCCCCGGAAGTCGTGGCCGGTGCTCGACATGCTCTTGTCGAAGCCCTGATGGGCGTGGCTCTGCCGGGGCGAGTAGCCGGAGTGGGTCATGGTGACCGTGCAGTCGGTGACCTGCCAGCCGTACAGCCCCTGGCCGAGGGTCTCGCGGACGGTGTCCTCGACGGCCTTGAAGAAGGCGTACGGCATGGAACCCAGCTCCGCCTCCAGCCGGAAGGCCACGCCCGAGCCGGCCGGAGCGGGGTCGACGCGCAGGCCGACGGTGGCGAGGAAGGGGTTGAGGCCCTTCCTGTTGAACTCCACGGCGTGTCCGGTGCCGGCCGGGCGCTCGATGCACAGGGTCGTCGTCCCGCGGAACGTGACGGCAAGGCCGTACTCGTCGGCGAGGGTCGCCTGGACGACCTCCTTCTGCACCTCGCCGTAGAGGGAGACGGACGTCTCCCCGCGCAGTTCGTCGTGGCGGACGCCGATGAGCGGGTCCTGTTCGGCGAGCTGGGTGAGGGCGAGGTGCAGGGAGCGCCGGTCGGCGCCGGGGCCGGGGACGACGACGGTCTCCAGGGTGGGCGGCGCGAAGTGGTGCCGGTACGTGATCGCCGGCCTGCCGAGCGCATCGCCGACGCGGATGTCGCCGAGGCCGCGGATCCTGACGATGCGCCCGGCACCGGCACTCTCCCGCGGCTGGGCGGTGCCCCGCTCGAAAACGCCGAGCGCGGTGACCCGGCCTTCCGCGCGACGGCCGACGGCCCGGCTCCGCCTGCGCCGTTCGGCCGCCCGGCCGCGCGCACGCCCGGCGGAGTCCCGGCCCCCGGCCGCCCGGTCGTCCTCGTGGCCCCCGTGCCCCTCGTCCCGGCGCTGCTCCCCTTCGATCCCGCCGAAGGGGATGCGGTCGCGCAGTCGCAGGGTGCCGGCGAAGACGCGCGCGTAGGCCACCTTCTCCCCCGCCGGGCCGCGCTCGATCTTGAAGACCCTGGCCGACAGCGGGCCGTCCGGGTCGCCGGCGGCGGTGGGCAGCAGCCGCTCGACACCGTCGATCAGCTCGGGGACACCGGCGCCGGTGATCGCGGAGCCGAAGTACACCGGATGGACCGCTGCGCGCCGGGTCTGGGCCGCGAGGGAGGCCCGCAGCAGGCCCTCGGGCACCCCGCCGTCCAGGTAGGCGGCGAGCAGATCGTCGTCGTGGTCGGCCAGGCCGTCGAGCGCCGCGGGTCCCAGACCGGGGACGAAGCGGGCGGCGGGCGTCCCGAGTGCGGTGGGCCGCCCCATCGGGACGAGCGGTACGGCGAATCTGCGCGCCATCTCGCGCAGCACGCCGTCGTGCCGGGCCCCGCGCCGGTCGATCTTGTTGACGAAGACCAGGGTGGGGATGCGCAGCCGGCGCAGTGTCCGCATCAGCACCCGCGTCTGCGCCTGGACGCCTTCGACGGCCGACACGACCAGGACGGCGCCGTCGAGGACGCCGAGCACCCGCTCGACCTCCGCGATGAAGTCCGGGTGGCCGGGGGTGTCGATGAGGTTGACGGTGACGCCGTCCAGCGGGAACGAGACGACGGCGGACTTGATGGTGATGCCGCGCTGCCGCTCCAGCGCCAGCGTGTCCGTGGTGGTGCTGCCGGCGTCGACGCTGCCGATCTCGTCGATGACCCCGGCCGCGTGCAGCAGCCGTTCGGTCAGGCTGGTCTTACCGGCGTCGACATGCGCGAGAATTCCGAGATTGAGCAGGTGCACTGAGCGTGATGTCCTTCGGCATGGGGTGGGTTCCTTCCTGGGTGGACATGCACGCAGCGCGCATCTGGGGGCCTCTCGGTGTGACGGCGTGTCACGGGCAGTTCAGCAGGGACACTCCCCCGACAACAATGGATTAATGTTCAACCAATCCCGCCGCAGCGCTCGCCGCCCCCAGAGGTCGGCCATAGAGTGACCTACATCACGCCAGCTGGCTGACTCCGTCACTCCTGCCCACCCGGCCTGGAGGCCGCATGACCCACATCAAGGTGAACGTGGACGGCACGGCGTACGAGGACGACGTGGAACCGCGTCTTCTGCTGGTTCACTATCTGCGCGACCGCCTCGGCCTCACCGGCACCCCGATCGGCTGCGACACCTCCAACTGCGGTGCGTGCACCGTCGACCTGGACGGGGCGACCGTCAAGAGCTGCTCGGTCCTCGCCGTGCAGGCGGACGGCGGCCGGGTGACGACGATCCAGGGACTGGCGCAGGACGGCGAGTGGACGCCGTTGCAGCACGCCTTCCACGAGCACCACGGTCTGCAGTGCGGCTACTGCACCCCTGGGATGATCATGGCGGCGCGCGATCTGCTGCGGGAGAACCCGCACCCCACCTCGGACGAGGTCCGCCAGGCGCTGGAGGGCAACCTCTGCCGGTGCACCGGCTACCACAACATCGTCCGCGCGGTGCTCGCCGCGGCCGAGAAGCAGTCCGGCGAGCAGCAGTCCGCGTCCGCCGGGCAGCCCGCGTCCGGCCCGGAAACCTCCTCCGGGCCGCAGCTCACCGAGGAGGCGCCGGCATGACCGATCAGGCCGTAGAGCACGAGGTCGGCCGCTCCCGGCTGCGCAAGGAGGACGCCCGGCTGATCACCGGGCAGACCAGCTGGACCGACAACATCCAGGTCGCGGGCCTGCTGCACCTGGCCATCCTGCGCAGTCCGATGGCCCATGCCCGGATCAACCGTGTCGACGTCTCCCCCGCCCTCGAACGGCCCGGTGTCGTCACCGCGTTCAGTGGCGCCGATCTCGCCGGGGAGCTGGGTTCGCTGCCCTGCGCCTGGCCGGTGACCGAGGACATCGTGCTGCCCGACCATCCGCCGATGGCCGTGGACGAGGTCCGCTACGCCGGCGACCCGGTCGCGGTCGTCGTCGCCCGCGACCGGTACGCGGCAGCCGACGCCCTGGAGGCCGTCGACGTCGAGTACGACCCGCTGCCCCCGGTCCTCGACCTGGAGGCCGCGCTCGACGAGGACGCCCCGCGGGTCCACGCCGACAAGGGCACCAACCGCTGCTACACCTGGCCGCTCTCCACCGGCGAGAGCTTCGACGCGGTCCGCGAACGCGCCGAGGTGACCCTGAAGCGCCGCTACCACCAGCAGCGGCTGATCCCCAACGCCATGGAGCCGCGCGCGGTGGTCGTCACACCGCTCGCCGCCTCCGGCGAGTACACGGTCTACTCGGCGACCCAGATCCCGCACATCCTGCGGATCATGCTCGCGACCGTCACCGGCATCCCCGAGCACAAGCTCCGGGTGATCGCCCCGGACGTGGGCGGCGGCTTCGGCTCCAAACTCCAGGTGTACGGCGAGGAGGCGCTGGCCCTGGCCGTGGCGCGCAAGCTCGGCCGCCCGGTGAAGTGGACCGAGTCCCGTTCCGAGGGCTACCTCGCCACCCACCACGGGCGCGGCATGATCCAGGACGTCGAGATCGCCGCCACCCGCGAGGGCAGGCTGCTCGGCCTGAAGGTGGACCTCCTCGCCGACATGGGCGCCTACCTGATGCTCGTCACCCCGGGCATCCCGATCCTCGGCGCCTTCATGTACCCGGCGATCTACAAGATGGACGCCTACCAGTTCACCTGCACCGGCGTCTTCACCACCCGCACCCCCACCGACGCCTACCGCGGCGCGGGCCGCCCCGAGGCCACGTACGCCATCGAGCGGATCATGGACGAGCTGGCCGTGGAAGTCGGCCTGGACCCGATCGAGGTACGGCGCCGGAACTGGATCCGGCACGAGGAGTTCCCGTACACCACGATCGCCGGGCTGACCTACGACAGCGGCAACTACGAGGCCGCGACCGAGAAGGCGCTCGGCCTGTTCGGCTACGACGAGCTGCGCGCCGAACAGCGCGAGCGCAACGAGCGCGGCGATTCCGTACGCCTGGGCATCGGCGTCTCGACGTTCACGGAGATGTGCGGTCTCGCGCCCAGCCGGGTGCTGCGCGACCTGCGCTACGGCGCCGGCGGCTGGGAGGCGGCGAGCATCCGCATGCTGCCGACCGGCAAGGTCGAGGTCGTCACCGGCACCAGCCCGCACGGGCAGGGCCACGTCACCTGCTGGAGCCAGATCGCGGCGGACGTCCTGGGCGTGCCCTTCGAGGACGTGGAGGTGGTGCACGGCGACACCAAGGTGGCCCCGCAGGGCATGGACACCTACGGATCGCGGTCGCTGGCCGTGGGCGGTGAGGCGGTGCACCGCGCGGCGGTGAAGGTGGTGGAGAAGGCCCGCCGGATCGCCGCGCACCTGCTGGAGGCGAGCGAGCAGGACCTGGAGTTCAGCGGCGGAGCGTTCTCCGTCAGGGGTTCGCCGGAGGCCCGCAGGACCATCCAGGAGGTCGCGTTCGAGGCGTTCACCTCGCACGACCTGCCGGACGGGGTCGAGCCGTCCATCAACGCCGAGACGGTGCTCGACCCGGAGAACTTCTCCTTCCCGCACGGCACCCACCTGTGCGCGGTCGAGGTCGACACCGAGACCGGCAGGATCCGGATCCGGAAATACGTGTGCGTGGACGACGTCGGCACGGTCGTCAACCCGATGATCGTCGAGGGCCAGGTGCACGGCGGACTCGCCCAGGGCATCGCCCAGGCGCTGTTCGAGGAGGCCGTCTACGACGACCAGGGCAACCTCGTCTCCGGCACCATGGCCGACTATCTCGTGCCCTCGGCGGCGGACCTTCCGGAGTTCGTCACCGGCCGTACCCAGACCCCGGCGGACAACGCCATGGGGGTCAAGGGAGTCGGGGAGGCGGGGACGATCGCGTCGACACCCGCCGTCGTGAACGCCGTGGTCGACGCACTCCGGCCGCTCGGTGTGCGGGACGTGCGGATGCCCTGCTCCCCGCACCGGGTGTGGCAGACGATCCGGGCGGCCCAATCAGGTGCCGCCGGCGCGGCCGGCGGGGCCGACGGGGCCGGAGGGACGGGACCGGCGCAGTCCGGCCAGTCCGGTCAGGCGGCACGGTCCGGCGACATCGGCCAGTACGACGACATCGGCCGGCCCGGGCCGTCCGGGAAGGAGGCGGGCCCGGCATGATTCCTCCCGCGTTCGACTACGCCCGTCCGAGCAGCGTCGACGAGGCCGTACGCACGCTCGCCGACGCCGGCGAGGAGGGGAAGGTGCTGGCCGGCGGCCAGAGCCTGCTGCCGCTGCTGCGGCTCCGGCTGGCCTTTCCCGAACTCGTCGTGGACGTCGGCCGGATCCCGGAGCTGCGCGGGGTGCGCGAGGACGGCGACGCCCTCGTCATCGGCGCCATGACCACACATCACGAAGTGGTCCACGACCCGCTGGTGCGCCGCCACGCCGGTCTGCTCGCCGAGGCGACGGCCACGGTCGCCGATCCGGCCGTCCGGCACCGGGGCACCCTCGGCGGCTCCCTCGCGCACGCCGACCCGGCCGGCGACCTGCCCGCCGTCGCGCTGGCCCTGGACGCCGAGCTGGTGGTGGCCGGGCCCGGCGGCCGGCGCACGATCCCGGCCCGGGAGTTCTTCGTCGACTATCTGCAGTCGGCACTGGCACCCGACGAACTCCTCGTGGAGGTTCGCGTCCCGAAGACGGACGGCTGGAGCTTCCACTACGAGAAGTTCCATCCGGTCGCCCAGTCCTGGGCCATCGTCGGGGTCGCGGCGCTGGTCCGGGGCGACGGCGGGCACGTCGCCGAGGCGCGGATCGCGCTGACCAACATGGGCCCGACCCCGCTGCGGGCCACCGCGGCCGAGCGGGCGCTGTCGGGCGCCGACGGCCCCGAGGCCGTCGCGCGGGCCGCGGAGGCGGCGGCCGAGGATACGCGGCCGGCGCGGGACCTGGCCGGCTCGCCCGAGTACCGGGAGCATCTCGCGCGCGTGCTGACCCGGCGGTCGGTACTGACCGCCCTGGAACGGGGGTGAGCGCCGATCACCCGGATGGACGACCCGGAGCAGGTGCGGGCCCGCCTGGAGGAGACGGGGTACCTCGTCGACGAGGGGCTGGCCATCACGTGCTTCCTGGCCCTGAGGCTGCACCGGCCGCTGTTCTGCGAGGGCGACGCGGGCGTCGGCAAGACCGCGCTCGCGAGCGCCCTCGCCGAGGCGCTCGGCGCGCCGCTCATCCGTCTGCAGTGCCACGAGGGCATCGACGCCTCCCAGGCGCTGTACGACTGGGACTTCCCGCGTCAGCTGCTGCACCTGCGGGCCGCCGAGGCGGCCGGGGTGACGGACGCCGACCGCCTCGAGAGCGAGCTGTACGACCGGCGATTCCTCATCGACCGGCCGCTGCTGCGCGCCCTGCGGACGCAGCCGTCGGTGCTGCTGATCGACGAGATCGACCGGGCCGACGACGAGTTCGAGGCGTTCCTGCTGGAGCTGCTGTCCGAGTACTCCGTCACGATTCCGGAGCTGGGCACGTTGCGCGCGGAGGAGCCGCCGGTGGTCGTGCTGACCTCCAACCGGACGCGGGAGGTGCACGACGCCCTGAAGCGGCGGTGCCTGTACCACTGGTTCGACCATCCCTCCTTCGCCCGCGAACTGGCCATCGTGCGGCGCCGGCTGCCGCGGGTGTCGGCGCGGCTGGCCGAGCAGGTCACCGCGCTGGTGCAGGCGCTGCGGGGCGCGGAACTGATCAAACCGCCGGGGGTGGCGGAGACGATCGACTGGGCCGAGGCCCTGGACGCGCTGGGGGCCGCCGAGGTGGACGCGGAGCTGGCCCTGGCCACCCTGGGTTCGGTGCTGAAGTACCGGGAGGACGCGGACCGGGCGCGGAGCCTGGATCTCACGGCGGCCCTCGCGGCCCGGGGGGTGTGACGGCGATGGACACGACCGCAGGAGAGCCGGAGCGCGGAGGAGAGCTGACGCCCGGAGCAGAGCCGGAGCGCGGAGGAGAGCTGACGCCCGGAGCAGAGCCGGAGCGCGGAGGAGAGCTGACGCCCGGAGCAGAGCCGGAGCCCCGGGGCGGGCCGGAGCGACCACCCGCGGAGCCCTCGCCGTCCTCCGGGACACGATTTGGGCCACCGCCTGTTCCTTCCACAGCGCTGTCCGGGTCGCCACCCCCGCCCTCCGGAGCGCGGTCCGTGGCACCGCCCCCGCCCTCCGGAGTGCGGTCCGTGGCACCACCCGCGACCTCCGCGGCGCAGCCCGGGGCACCACCCGCGGCCTCCGCGGCGCGGTCCGGCTCGCCCGGGGTGGAGGGCACCTCGCTCGGAGCCGATGCCGTACTGCTCGGCTTCGTGCGGGCGTTGCGGGCGGCCGGGCTCGATGCCAGTACCGAGCGGCTGCACGCCTTCCTGCGCGCCGTCGACGTGCTGCGGCCCGGCGTACGGGCGGACGTGTACGGCGCGGGCCGGGCCACGCTGTGCGGCGGGCACGACGATCTGGAACGGTACGAGCGGGTGTTCGCCGCGTACTTCGGGGCCCGCGGTGAGCCGCCCCGGCGGCCGGTGCGCGCCGCTCCCCCGCCCCGCCTGCGGCTCGCCGTCCGCGACACGGCCGCCGAGCCGTGCGGACCGGACCGCGGCGAGCCCCCGGGGCCGCCGACGGCCACCCTCGCCAGCTCCGCCGAGGTGCTGCGGCACCGCGACGTCGCCGGCCTGGACGCCGCCGAACGCGCCCAACTGCGCCGTCTGCTCGCCGCGTTCGCGCTGCACGGGCAGACCCGGCGGTCGGCGCGGC
Source organism: Streptomyces sp. NPDC048514 (assembly GCF_043199955.1). Classification (NCBI taxonomy): domain Bacteria; kingdom Bacillati; phylum Actinomycetota; class Actinomycetes; order Kitasatosporales; family Streptomycetaceae; genus Streptomyces; species Streptomyces sp. NPDC048514. The sequence continues at coordinate 10,660 of NZ_JBICWT010000002.1, forward strand.
GGCGGCCCGCCCGGCGCGGGGAGGTGGACCCCCGCCGCACGGTGCGGGAATTGCTGCGGCGCGGCGGGGAGCCCGCCCTGCTGCGGCGGCACGCGCGGGTGCGACAGCCCCGGCGGGTCGTGCTGCTCGTCGACGTGAGCGGCTCGATGGCGCCGTACGCCGACGCGCTGCTGCGGTTCGCGCACGCGGCGGTGCGCGGCGGCCGCACCGAGGTGTTCACCATCGGCACCCGGCTGACCCGGGCGACCCGCGAACTGACCCACCGCGACCCGGACCTGGCGATGGCCGCACTCGCCGCCGCCGTACCGGACTGGCGCGGCGGCACCCGCCTGGGCGGGCTGCTGCGCGAGTTCCTCGACCGCTGGGGACAGCGCGGTATGGCCCGCGGCGCGGTCGTCGTGCTCCTGTCGGACGGCTGGGAACGCGGAGACCCGGAACTGCTCGGTGCGCAGATGCGCCGCCTGCACGCCCTGGCCCACCAGGTGGTCTGGGCCAACCCGCGCAAGGCCCGCCCGGGCTACGCACCGCTGGCCGCCGGGATGGCCGCGGCCCTGCCCAGCGTCGACGCCTTCGTCGAGGGGCACAGCCTCGCCGCGCTGGAGCGGCTGGCCGCGGTGGTGCGGGGAGCCGCGGACGATGCGGCCGACGTGAGAGGAGCACAGGGTGCGTGACATCCTCCCGGCGCTGGAGCGCTGGTACGCCGCCCGGATCCCGTTCGGGCTCGCCACGGTCGTCGCGGTCAGCCGCAGCGCGCCGCGCGGGCCCGGCGCGGCCATGGCCGTGGGCCCGGACGACGAGGTCGTGGGCAGCGTGTCCGGCGGCTGCGTGGAGGGCGCCGTGTTCGAGCTGGCGCAGGAGGTGGCGGCGAGCGGCGAGGCGCGGCTGGAGAGCTTCGGGTACAGCGACGAGGACGCGTTCGCGGTGGGCCTCACCTGCGGCGGCGAGATCACCCTGCTGGTGCGGCGCGTGACGCCCGCGACGGACCCGGCGTTCGGGGCGGTCGCCGCGTCGGTGGACGCGGGCCGGCCGGTGACCGTGGCCACGGTGGTCGACGGTCCGGCTCCGCGCGGGGCCGGTCTCGCGGTCTGGCCGGACGGCGTGGCCGGCACGCTCGGCACGGACGGGCTCGACGCCGCCGTCACCGCCGACGCGCGCGGCGAACTCGCCCTCGGCGCCACCGTCCTCAGGCACTACGGGCCGCGCGGGGAGCGCCGCGAGGACGACGTCACGGTCTTCCTGCAGTCCTTCGCGCCACCGCCGCGCATGCTGGTCTTCGGCGCGATCGACTACGCGGCCGCGGTGGCACGGATCGGCGACTTCCTCGGCTACCGGGTCACCGTGTGCGACGCCCGCCCGGTGTTCGCCACGCCCAAGCGGTTCCCGGCGGGTGTGGAGGTGGTCGTGGACTGGCCGCACCGCTATCTGCAGCGCACCGGCACCGACGATCGCACGGTGATCTGTGTCCTCACCCACGACCCGAAGTTCGACGTGCCGCTCCTGGAGGAGGCGCTGCGCCGGCCGGCCGCCTACATCGGGGCGATGGGCAGCCGCCGTACCCACGACGAGCGGCGTGAGCGGCTGACCGACGCCGGTCTCGCCGAGGCCGAGCTGTCCCGGCTGCGCTCACCGCTCGGGCTCGACCTCGGGGCCCGTACACCGGAGGAGGTCGCCGTGTCCGTCGCCGCCGAGATCGTCGCCCTGCGCTGGGGCGGCAGTGGGGCTCCGCTCACCGTGACCGCCGGGGCCATCCATCCGACGGCCGCCGTCTGACCGCGAGGAGAAGTCATGGAACTGCAGCACGAGTTCACGGTCCCCGTCCCGGTCGACGACGCCTGGCACGCGCTCCTGGACATCGAGCGCGTCGCGCCGTGTCTGCCCGGCGCGGCGGTGGAGGGGTACGACGGCACGACCGTGACCGGCTCGGTGAAGGTCAAGGTCGGGCCGGTCACCGTGACCTACCGGGGCACCGCGGTGTTCGAGGAGCAGGACGAGTCGGCGCACCGGATGGTGCTCGTGGCGAGCGGCCGGGAGACCCGCGGGCAGGGCACGGCCCGGGCGACGGTCACCGGCACACTGAGCGGGCGCGACGGCGGTACGGCGGTGTCGGTGCGGACGGATCTCACGGTGACCGGGCGTCCGGCGCAGTTCGGGCGCGGGGTGCTGGCGGAGGTGGGTGACCGGCTGGTGGGCAGGTTCGCGGAGTGCCTCGCCGAGCGGCTGGCCGAGCGGCCCCCGACCGCCGGTGAGGAGCCGCAGCGGTCGGACGGGACCGCACCGGCGCCGCTCCGGCTCGTCCGCACGACGCCGGAACCGCCGCCCGGCGCGAGGGCGCCGGAACCCCCCGCCCGGGGCAAGGCCGGCCGCCTCGACCCCCCCGAACCGGAACCGCTCGACCTGCTCCGCACGGCCGGAATGCCCCTGGCCAAACGCGCGGCGGCCCTGGCAGCGGCGCTCGCCCTGCTGGCCTGGGCGGCGACGCGACTCAGACACCGAACCCACTGACAGCCCCCCCCGGCGACTCCCCAGTCCCCTTCACACCGCCGAGCCGTGGCGCCGCGGGGCCGTGTGTCCCCACCGCCCGGGAACCGTCGACGGTCGGGCACCGCCGATGGTCAGGCGTCGCCGGCGATCATGGCGTGCAGGTGCAGGTCGTGCCAGCCGTCCGCGTGCAGCTGGGCGCTGCGCAGGGTGCCTTCGGCGGTATAGCCGGCCTTCTCGGCCACCCGGCAGGACGCCGGATTGGCGACGGAGTGGTACAGGCTCAGGCGGTGCAGGCCGAGGTCGTCCAGGGCCCAGCCGCTCAGCCGGCGGGCCGCCCGGACGGCGATGCCGCCTCCGCGTGCCTCGGGCAGCACCCAGTAGACGACTTCCGCGGTTCCGGCGGCGAGGTCCACGTCGTTGAGTCCGGCGAGGCCGACGGCCGCGCCGCCGAGCGGGGCGATCGCCCAGATCGCACCGGTTTCCGCGCGTCGGCGCTCGTGCAGGCGCTCGATGCGGGCGCGTGCCTGGCCTCGGCTGTCGACGCGGAAGAGGTTCCACCGGCTGATCGCCGGATCCTGCCCGGCCGCGTGCAGGGCGTCCGCGTCGGTGTCGGTCAGGCGCCACGGCCGCAGTTCCAGGCCACCGGAGAGCGGCAGCACGGGCTGGTCGCCGTCGGCGAGCCGGCCTGCGGGTACGGCGGCAGGCGCGACCGCGGGTACGGCGGCAGACGCGACCGTGGGTACGGCGGTGGGTGTGCCGGGGCTGGAGGTCATCGGGGCATGGTGCCACGTGCCGCTAGCGTTGCGGCAGGCGGTGCAGGGTCACGTCGGTGAGCGCTCCGCCGGCGGCCGTCGCCGTGAGGTAGGTGCAGTACGGCTGGCGGCGGCGGTCGGTCGGGGAGCCGGGGTTGAGCAGCCGCATGCCGCCGGGGGCGGTGGTGTCCCAGGGGATGTGGCTGTGGCCGAAGACCAGGACGTCGAGGTCCGGGAAGCGGGCGGCGCAGCGGGCCTCGCGGCCCTGGGCCTGGCCGGTCTCGTGCACCACGCCGAAGCGCAGGCCGCCGAGTTCGGCGTACGCCACCTCGGGGAGCCGGGCGCGCAGGTCGGGCCCGTCGTTGTTGCCGTAGACCCCGATCAGCCGGCGGCTGCGGCTCTCCAGCAGGTCGAGGGTGGCGGTGTCGACCCAGTCCCCGGCGTGCAGGACGGCGTCCGCGTGCGGGAGTTCGGCGAGCAGCGGTTCGGGCAGCCGCTTGGCGCGCTTCGGCAGGTGTGTGTCGGACATGAGGAGGAGGCGCACGCCGTCAGCCTATGCGGCTCACGAGGCCAGACGGCGGATGCCGCGTACGGCGCCGAGCACGACGGCGCCCGCGCCGAGGGCCGTGGCGGCGGGGTGCCGGACCAGGGTCTCCTGCCAGGAGCGGGAGTGGGCGCTGTCGTCGAAGGCGCCGTGCGCGCCCTGGTCGCCGGCCGGCTCCCGGTCGACCGGTTCGAACAGGTTGTCCAGGCCGGTGGGCGGGATGCGGCCGGTCTGCTGGGCGTCGAAGCCGGTGCGGGCCAGATAGCGGTCGAGCAGGGCCGGGGCGAACCGGTTGGCCCAGGTGGTGGCCACGGTGGTGGCGCCGATGTAGTACTGCTTGCGCCGCGGGTGGTCGGCGGCGTACACCACGCCCCGCGCGGCTACCTCCGGCTGGTAGATGGGCGGCACGGGCATGGGGTGTTCGGCCAGCCGGGAGCGCACCCACTGGAACTGGGGTGTGTTGACCGCCGGCATCTGGGCGACGGTGACGTGCACGTTGCTGCCGCGGTGCAGCAGTTCCGTGCGCAGGGAGGAGGTGAAGCCGTTGATCGCGTGCTTGGCGCCGCAGTAGGCCGACTGCAGGGGGATCGACCGTTCCCCGAGCGCGGAGCCGACCTGGACGATGGTGCCGCGGTCGCGGGGCAGCATGCGGCGCAGTGCCGCGCGGGTGCCGTTGACGAAGCCGAGGTAGGTCACCTCGGTGACCCGCCGGAACTCCTCGGCGGAGATCTCCTCGAAGGGCGCGAAGACGGTGGAGAAGGCGCAGTTGATCCATACGTCGATCGGGCCGAACTCCTTCTCCGCGGCCTCGGCGACGGCCTCGACCTGGGCCGCGTCGGCCATGTCGGCGGGCTGGACCGAGGGGCGCCCGCCGAGCGCCGCGACTTCGCCGGCCGCCGCCTGCAGGCCGCCTTCGCCGCGCGCGACCAGTACGACGTCGGCGCCGCGCCGGGCGTAGTGGCGGGCGGTCGCGCGGCCGATGCCGGCGCTGGCTCCGGTGATGACGACGGTGGGGGGCATGTTCCGCTCCTCTTCCGGTGCTCCGCTTGTGGTGACCCTGTGCCGAGGGGGACCTGCCGGTAGTTCGATCCGTCCGTGGCGTGGGCGCCGCGGCTGCCGGCGTCGAAGCGGACTTCCCCGTCCACCGCGGCGCGGAGGGCCGCCTCCGGGCCGGACGGGTCCGGAGGGGACATCTGCGCTCCTTGATCTTCACCGACGAGCGAGGGCGACGCACCGCCTCGGCGGCCGCGCCGAACGTGGACCGGCGAGTACCGGTTTGTCCGTGGACCGGCGGGTACCCGATTGTTCGGCAGGTGAAACTGAACAGTTAATCCTGTACAGGCTGCCCTGTTGGTTCTAGGCTGGGCCGCATGGACCACATCTCCGAGTCGGCCGTCCGGGCCGCGCGCGACCTGCGGGTGGTGTTCAGCCGGCTGCGGCGCCGCATCCGCGAGATCGCGCAGGACGCCGACCTGACCCCGTCGCAGGAGTCGGCGCTCACGCTGGTCGGCAAGCACGGAGCGGCCACCGCCAGCGCCCTGGCCGCCGCCGAGGGCGTCCGGCCCCAGTCGATGGCCACGACCCTGGCCGGGCTGGAACAGCACGGCCTGATCCGCCGCGCCCCCGACCCCGACGACGGCCGCCGCCAGCTGGTCACCCTCACCGACGCCGGCCGGGCCCGCATCGAGGGCAACAAGCAGGTGCGCGAGGAGTGGCTGGCCCGCGCCTTCCAGGACCGCTTCACCGACGAGGAGCGGCAGACGGTCCGCACGGCACTGGAGCTGATGGAGCGGCTGTCGCGGCCGTGATCGCGGGCCCTGTTCACGCTCGCCGGCTCTCCCCTGCCGCCGGCGACGGCATCGCCCGGCCGTTCGCACGGCCGGCTCCCCCCTTCGAAAGGCCTGACCGACCCATGTCGCTCACCACCCTCGACCCCCGTACCGCACTCGTCGCGATCGACCTGCAGAACGGCATCGTGGCCATGCCCACCCAGCCGTACCCGGGCACGGACGTCGTGTCCCGCACCGCCGAACTCGCCGGGGCCTTCCGCGGTCACGGCCTGCCCGTGGTCCTCGTCCGCGTCAGCTTCGCGCCCGACGGGGCCGACGCCGTCCCCGGCCGCACCGAGCGCCAGGCGCGCGGCCTCGCCTTCCCCGAGGGCTGGGACGTCGTCGTCGACGAGCTGTCCGGGCACCCCGGCGACATCCACGTCACCAAGCACAACTGGAGTGCCTTCCACGGCACCGACCTGGACGTCCAGCTGCGCCGCCGGGGCATCACCCAGATCGTGCTGACCGGCATCGCCACCAGCATCGGCGTCGAGTCCACCGCCCGGGACGCCTACGCGCACGGCTACCACGTCACCCTCGCCACGGACGCCATGGCCGACAGCGACCCCGCGGCGCACACCGGCAGCGTCGAGCGGATCTTCCCGCGGCTCGGGGAGAGCGGTACGACCGCCGAGGTCCTCGAGCTGCTCGCCAAGACCCACGCCTGACCTGCCCGGCGCCGGCCCGCGCCGCGGGGCACGCGAATCCGCGCGCTCGGGGCGGGCCGGCATCCGGCGACGCGGGGGCGGGTTCGATGCGCCCGGGCAGACCGGTGGACGGGTCGCCTCGGGGACGCCGCTGCGTTCCTGTCGCCTTTCAGCGGTCCCCACCGGCGCCCGTCGCCGCGGTACGGCTCCCGGCTCAGTCCTCGCCGCGCACGATGTTGTCCTCGGCCGGGGCGCTCTCGCGCCGGTGGGAGGTGCGCTCCAGGACGGCGGGGAGGCAGGTGCGCAGTCCCCGGCCCCCTCGGCGCCGGGCCTCGGCCCAACCGGTCTCGACAGGGGATATGGCGGGTTTCTCGCTGAGCTGAGCGGTCACGTCTTCCATCTTCCTTCTGCGCTGTCCGTGCCGGTTCGGGTCCCCGCCCCGCGGAGCGGCAAACCCGGACGCCGGGCGGCAGCGGGTCAGGTCCGGCCGCCGCCACCCCCGCCGAAGGAGCCGCTGGAACCGGGTGACCAGCGCGAGCGGCTCTGGTCGTCGGCGCGCTTGGTGCCGGCGTTGCCGAGCTGGTGAGGGGTGAGCCGTTCACCGCCGTCCGCGACCCGCGGCACCTCGTCCGGCTCGCGCCGTTCCTGGACCTCGTGGACCGGCCCGGAGGGCGGCATCCGGGGCTGCTCGTCGGGGCGGGGCGGGGCCGGTTCGCGCCGGCGCACCTTGACCCCCAGCCGGAAGGCCCAGATCAGTCCGGCGACGCAGGCCACCCCCGCGACGAGAATGACGACGTACCCGAAGACCTGTACGCCCGCGGCTGCTTCGTACATGGCAGTGTCCATGCGCCCCCGGGTACCCGGGGAACGGCCGGGAATGCCCGGGCCGGTGGCCTTCAGCCGATCGGCGCAGCGGGCCACGCGGGCCACCGCCGGGGTGCAGGGCGTGGCGGGGGCGGCCGTCCGGGAGCCTGGGAGTAGCGTCGCCCGCGATGACCGAATCGCCGCAGATGTCAGAAACCATGGAGATCACCGCCCGGTACACCGCGCCCGCTCCGCGCCCGGGCCGGGCCCTGCTGCGCTGGATCTCCACGACCGACCACAAGGTGATCGGCCGCCTCTACATGGTCACGGCGTTCTGCTTCTTCCTGCTGGCCGGGCTGCTCGCGCTCGGCATGCGCCTCGAACTGGCCCGCCCGGGGCTGCAACTGCTCAGCAACCAGGGGTACAACCAGTTCGTCACCATCCACGGCACGATCATGATGCTGCTGTTCGCCACACCGATGTTCGCGGGGTTCGCCAACGCCGTCATGCCGCTGCAGATCGGCTCCCCCGACCTCGCCTTCCCGCGGCTGAACGCGCTGTCGTACTGGATGTACCTGTTCGGCGGAGTGATGGTGGTCTCCGGTTTCCTGGTGCCCGGCGGTGCCGCCGCGTTCGGCTGGTTCGCCTACGCGCCGCTGAACAGCGCCTACTTCACGCCCGGCGCGGGCGGTGACCTGTGGGTCATGGGGCTGGTGGTGTCGGGCGTGTCGACGACGCTGACCGCGGTGAACTTCATCGCCACGATCATGTCGCTGCGGGCACCGGGCATGACCATGTTCCGGATGCCCATGTTCACCTGGAACGTGCTGTTCACCTCGATCCTGATCCTGCCGGCGTTCCCGGTGCTCACGGCGGCTCTGCTGGCGCTGGAGGCGGACCGCGGGTTCGGTGCGCACGTCTTCGACGCGGCGAACGGGGGTGCGCTGCTGTGGCAGCACCTGTTCTGGTTCTTCGGGCATCCCGAGGTCTACATCGTGGCGCTGCCGTTCTTCGGGATCATCTCGGAGATCATCCCGGTCTTCTCCCGTAAGCCGCTGTTCGGCTATGTGCCGATGATCGGGGCGACGATCTCGATCACCATGCTGTCGGCGGTGGTGTGGGCCCACCACATGTTCGCCACGGGCGCGGTGCTGCTGCCGTTCTTCTCGATCATGTCCTTCCTGATCGCGGTGCCGACGGGCATCAAGTTCTTCGCCTGGATCGGGACGATGATCCACGGGTCGGTCTCGTTCGAGACGCCGATGCTGTGGTCGCTCGGCTTCCTGGTGTCGTTCCTGCTGGGCGGGCTGAGCGGGGTGCTGATCGCCTCTCCGCCGCTCGACTTCCACCTGACGGACACGTACTTCATCGTGGCGCACCTGCACTACGTGCTGTTCGGCACGGTGGTGTTCGCGATGTTCGCCGGCTTCTACTTCTGGTGGCCGAAGTTCACCGGGAAGATGCTGGACGAGCGGCTCGGCAAGCTGCACTTCTGGCTGCTGTTCCCGGCCTTCCAGCTGACGTTCCTGGTGCAGCACTGGCTCGGCGAGGAGGGGATGCCCCGCCGGTACGCGGACTATCTGCCGGGGGACGGCTTCACCCTGCTCAACACGCTGTCGTCGGCGGGCGCGTTCCTGCTGGGCGTGTCCACGCTGCCGTTCCTCTACAACGTCTGGCGCACCGCGGCCAAGGGCCGGAAGGTCGCCCTGGACGACCCCTGGGGGTGGGGGCGCGGCCTGGAGTGGGCGACGTCGTGTCCGCCGCCCCGGCACAACTTCGTCGCGCTGCCCCGGGTGCGGTCGGAGTCGCCCGCCTTCGACCTGCACCATCCGGAGGTCGAGAACCCGCCCGGGGAGGAGAGGGTGCGATGAGAGCGGAGGCCGTGCTGTTCGGCGGGGTGGCACTGTTCTTCGGGGGCTCCGCCGCCCTGTACGGGGTGTGGTCGGGGGACGAGACGGGCACGACCGCCCTGGTCGTGGCGTGTGTGATGGCGGCGCTGGTCGCCTTCTTCTGCCTCGTCCAGTACCGGCGCCGGGGCGCCCGCCCGCAGGACCGCACCGACGCGGAGGTGGCGGACGCTGCCGGGCCGGTGGCGTTCTTCCCGGACGAGAGCCCGTGGCCGATCGTCACCGCGCTCGGCTTCGCGGTGACGGCCGGCGGCGTCGTCTTCGGGCTGTGGCTCTTCCTCATCGGCCTCGGCGTTCTGGCCCGGGGGGTGTTCGGGATGGTGTTCCAGTACGCGCGCCGGTGAGCGGTCTGCGGGGAGCGCCGGGGCGGAAGTTCTCGACGGGCTCGTGGCCGCCCTCGTAGCCGCCGGTGACGCTCTGGCGGATGTCACCGGTGGGTACGCCCTCGGCGAGGCGTTCCCGCTCGGCGTGCGTCAGGGCCCTGCACAGCCACCGGGTCACCAGGAACGCGAGGACGGGCGCCGCCACGAGGGCGACACGCAGCACCCAGGTCAGCGCGTCGACGGAGATGCGGAAGGTCAGGGCGATGACGTCGTTGCCGCCGGCCAGCAGCAGCACGCCGTAGAAGACGGTGCCCGCCACGCCGAGTCCGGTGCGCACGGGACGCTCCCGCGGCCGGTCGCACAGATGCCGCTCGCGATGCCACTCCCCCGTCAGGCGCTGCTCCACGAACGGGTAGGCGTAGAGCACGGCGAACAGCAGGCCGGGCAGGACGACGGCCGGGAGCAGCACGTTCCACATGAGCGTGTGCCCGGCGATGTTCGTCTCCCACGGCGGTACGAGCCGCAGCGCGCCCTCCATGAAGCCGACGTACCAGTCGGGCTGGGAGCCGGTGGAGACCTGGTCCGGACGGTAGGGGCCGTAGGTCCAGATCGGGTTGATCTGGGCGAGGCCGGACAGCAGCACGAGGATGCCGGAGACGGTCAGGGCCAGGCCGGTGGAGGTGGCGGCGAACTGCGGGAAGAGGGGTTTGCCGAGGACGTTTCGGTGGGTGCGGCCGGGGCCCCGCCACTGGGTGTGCTTGAGATGGAAGACCAGGATCAGATGGACCGTCACGAGTGCGATGAGGGCGCCGGGGAGCAGCAGGATGTGTGCCGGGTACAGGCGGGTGATGATGTCGTGGCCGGGGAACTGGCCGCCGAAGGCGAAGAAGGCGACGTAGGTGCCCACCACGGGGACCGACAGCATGATGCCCTGCGCGATGCGCAGCCCGGTGCCGGAGAGCAGGTCGTCGGGGAGCGAGTAGCCGGCGAAGCCCTCGGCGAGGGAGAGCACGAACAGGGTGAGCCCGATGACCCAGTTCAGCTCGCGGGGCCGGCGGAAGGCGCCGGTGAAGAAGATCCGCAGCATGTGCAGGCCGATCGCGGCGACGAAGACGAGCGCGGCCCAGTGGTGGGTCTGCCGGAGCAGCAGGCCGCCGCGCACATCGAAGCTGATGCGCAGGGTGGAGTCGAAGGCGGCCGACATGCGCACTCCGCGCAGCGGTGCGTACGGGCCGGCGTAGACGACCTCGCGCATCTCCGGCTGGAAGAAGAACGTCAGCCACACGCCGGTCAGGATCAGCACGAGCAGGCTGTAGAGGGCGAGTTCGCCGAGGAAGAAGGACCAGTGCTCCGGGAAGGCCTTGCGCAGCAGCGATCCGCCTTCCAGTACGGGCAGCCGGGCGTCGGCCGCGTCCGCGAGCCGTTCGGCGCGGTGGCCGGCTCGGCTCACGTCTCCTCCGTCGCGGCGGCCCGCTCCACCTCGGCTTCCACCTCGGAACGCGGCCGGCCCGTCTCCTTGGCGTATTCGCTGACCGCGCTCTGCACGTCGCGGGCCAGGTCCCGCCAGGCCCGCAGGGCGGTCTCGTAGGTGCCCGACTGGGCGCCCGTCATCCGCCGCTCGGCCGGCGGACCGTAGGTCTCGCGCAGGTCCTCGACCGTGGCGCTGGCCGCGTCGGCCGCGCGCTGCTTCTGCACCAGTTCTTGGAAGGTGTGTGCCACACCAACCGACCCTAGGCACGGGACCCGCGGCGCGCCCGCCGGAGCGGACCGAACGGCCGTCCCCCCGTCCCCCGGGCGGCGGACCGAACGGCCCTCACCCCGGGTCCGCGGTGGTGGGAGGGCCGGCCGGCACGAGATCCGCCCACACCTGCTTGCCGCCGCTGACCGGGATCGTGCCCCAGGCCGCCGACACGGCCTCCACCAGCAGGATGCCCCGGCCGCCGGTGGCCTCCCAGCCGATGCCGGCCGGCTTGACGGGACTACGCGGCGAGGAGTCGGCGACGGCGAGCCGCAGCCGGTGGTTGACCAGGCTCATGTCGAGCCGCACCGGGCCGCCGGTGTGCACGAGGGCGTTGGTGACGAGTTCGGAGACCACCAGCAGAGCGGCGTCCAGGGTGCCCTGGGCGACGCCCCAGGCACGCAGGGTGCGCCGGGTGAAGCGGCGGGCGTGACGGACGGCCTCCGGCACCCGCCACACCGTCCAGCTCTCGCGCAGCGGCCGTACGGCCATGCCGTCGTAGCGCATCAGCAGCAGGGCCACGTCGTCGCCGCGGTGGGCGCCGGTGAGCAGGGCGTCGGCGACCAGGCCGAGATGGGCGGGGTCGGCGGCGGACAGTTCGGCGGCGAGCCGCTCCATGCCGGCGTCGAGGTCGGTGTCGGCGGACTCCACCAGGCCGTCGGTGGTGAGGGCGATCACCGTGCCGGGCCGGAGCCCGAGGGGGGTCATCGGGAACTCGGCCTGGCTCAGCACCCCGAGCGGCGGTCCGCCCTCGGCCCGCACGATCTCGGCGGAGCCGTCCGGGTGGCGCAGCACGGGCTGCACATGGCCCGCGCGTACGCACAGGGCGGTGCCCTGTTCCATGTCGACGTCGACGTAGGCGCAGGTGGCGAAGAGGTCGGTCTCCATGTCGAGCAGCAGCCGGTTGGCGTGCGCGACGACGACGTCCGGGGTGTGGCCCTCGGCGGCGTAGGCGCGCAGCGCGGTGCGCATCTGGCCCATCAGGGTGGCGGCGCCGGCGTTGTGGCCCTGGACGTCGCCGATGACCAGGGCGACGTGGTTGTCGGCGAGCGGGATCACGTCGTACCAGTCGCCGCCGACCTCCAGGCCCGCGGTGGTGGGCAGATAGCGGGCGACGGCGACCGCGCCGGGCAGCCGGGGCAGGCGGCGGGGCAGCAGCGTGCGCTGGAGCATCCCGACGAGTTCGTGCTCGGCGTCGAAGGCGTGGGCACGCAGCAGGGCCTGCCCGGTCAGGCCCGCACAGGCGGTGAGCAGGGCGCGTTCGTCGGGGCCGAAGTCGTGCGGGCTGTCCCAGCCGATCAGGCAGGCGCCGGCCATGCGGCCGCCGGCGGGCAGCGGCAGCACCGCGAGGCCGCCCGGACCGACCTCGGCGAGGGCCGGTTCCAGCGCGCTGCCGGCGGGCCAGATCCGGGCCCGGCCCTCGCGCAGTGCGGCGGCCAGCGTGGGCATGGCGCGTACCGGCGCGTCGGGCCACTCGGTGCGCCATTCGCTGCGCCACACCTCGGGCCAGGCCTCGGCCTCGGGCGGGTCCAGGACCGTGACCACGAGCCGTTCGTTCTCCAGTTCGGCGAGGGCGATCCGGTCCGCCTGCAGTGGCCTGCGCAGCGCGGCGACGACGGCCTGGCCGACGTCCTTGACGGTGCCGGCGATGGCGAGGGCGGCGGCGAGGCGCTGGACACGGGCCACGTCGGTGACGTCGGAGCGCAGGGTGGAGGCGTCGGCGACGGTTCCGACGAGGCGGGCCGCACGGCCCTGGCCGGCGGGCAGCAGCCGGCCACGCAGCCGCAGCCACCTGGGCGGCCCGGAGGGCTGCAGGACGCGGAACTCCAGTTCGCGGTCGCCGCTGGACATGTGGTCGGCCTCGACCACGGACATCAGCGCGGGGAGGTCCTCGGGCACGGTGCGCCCGAGCAGGCTCTCCACCCGGCCGTCGAACTCCTGCCGGCCGATCCCGAACAGCCGCAGGATCGCGTCCCCGACCTCGACCCGGCCGGTGTCCATGGCGAGGCTGAAGGCGTCCGGGGCCAGCTCGCCCGTGTCCCCGGCGAAGCCGGCCGGGGCCGGCACGGCGATCGCGCCGGCGATCAGCGCCAGGACGGCGCGGTCGTCGGCGCCGAAACCGCCGGGGTGCTCGGTGACGGCCAGCAGACAGCCGCCCGCCGGACCGAGCGGCAGGGCGGCCACGGAGAACTCGCCGGCCGGGGTGCGCCGTGCCTCGGGGCTGCCGGCCAGTTCCGCTGGGCCGAGCCACTGCGGCCGCGCGGTGCGATGGGCCTCGGCGACCGGGGACGCGCCGTCGGCCGGATACGCGTCGCGCAGCCCGAACAGGGTGCGCGGCAGTCCGGCGGACTCGGCGAGGCACAGGTGGGACGGGTCGCCGCCGGCCGTGTACACCCCGGCGAAGGCGGTTCCGGCGAGCACGAGGGCCTGTTCCAGGACGCGGCGGAGCCGGTCGGGGGTGGCAGGCGACGTGGTGAGTGTGTCCAGAGCGGCTTCGGCGCGCTCCGGCGTGGTCCTCGTTCCGCTGATCGCAGCGCCGTCACTCACCACCTCGCCATTACAGCGCGTGCGGCTCGTCCGCGCAGCCCCGGTGACGTCATGAAGGCTTGTCGCGGATGCCCCGGCTGCAGCTGGCGGCGACCGCGGCGACGCCGACCAGCGCGGCGAAGGCGAGCATCGCCGTGCCGCCGCTCCAGCGGCCCAGCAGCGCTCCCGCGAGGGTGGGGGCCAGGGCCGCCGCCGAGCCGGCGGCCAGGAGGATCACGCTGACCACGCGTCCCTGCAGGGCGTCGGGGGTGACCGCCGCCTGGTGGCCGAAGAGGGCGGCGTTGGCGGTGGGCCCGAGGAAGACCGCGGCGGCCAGCGGTACGGCGGCGAGGATCGTGGTGGACAGCAGCGCGCTGACGGCCATCAGCGCGGCGGTGGCCCAGCAGAGCACGGTGAGCAGGACGGGCAGCCGCAGCATGCGTTGCAGGACCGGCGCGGCGAAGGCGCCGAGAAGGCCGCCCACCGCGAAGATCGTGCCGGCCAGGCCGACCATGAAGGGCGGGAGTCCGGCGCGTCTGAGCGAGAGGGTCAGCGCGAAGACCATGCCGGTGAAGGCCATGTTGAGCGGCGCGGCGATGAGCAGCAGAGCGCGCAGGAACGGGTGGTGCAGCACGAACCGCAGGCCCTGCACGGCGGACGCGCCCGCGGTCGGCGAGCCCTGCTGCCGGGGCTGTTGCAGGGGCTGCCGCACCCGGAGGACGGCGGCCAGCGAGAGCAGGAAGCTCAGTGCGTTGCCGGCGAAGGGCAGGGCCCGGCCGATCCCGAACAGCAGGCCGCCCAGCGGCGGCCCGGCCAGCGAGGTGCCGTAGGCCCGCGCCTCGTTGCGGGCCACCGCGTCGGCGATCTGGCCGGGACCCACCAGGCTGCGGATCGCGGCGTGCTCGGCGGTGCTGAAGACGGCCGTCGCGGCGGCGCTGCAGGCCACCACGGCGACGATCACGGGGAGGTGGACCGCGCCCGCCAGGAGCAGACCGGCGAGCAGCGTGAACAGGACCAGCCGGAAGAGGTCGGAGACGATCAACAGCCGGCGCCGGTCGAAGCGGTCGGCGAGGACACCCGCCGGAAGCCGGCAGGCCATGGTGACGGCGAGGCCGGTGGTGCCGACGAGTCCGGCCCGTGCCGGTGAGCCGGTCTGCTGCAGGACCAGCAGCGGCAGGGCCAGGTCCGTCATGGCGCCGCCGAGGTCGGACAGGCACTGGCCGGTCCACAGCAGGTTGAAGTCGCGGTTGCGCCACAGGCTCGGCGGCCGGCCGGTGTCCGGCGCGCCGGTGCCGTTCTCGGTGAGCGGTGGCCTGGTCACACCGGGTCCGCCGCCCGCGGCGTACCCGCCGCCTCCACCACCGCGTGCGTCGCGCCCGCGACCGTGCCCGCCGCCGGATCGGGCGCGCCGGGCACCGGGTTCGCCGGACCCGCCGCCGTGTCCGCCGCCGGATCTGCCGCGGCGGCCGCCACGTCCACCGCGCCCGGCACCGGGTTCGCCACGTGCACCGCGCCCGGCACCGCGTTCGCCACGTTGACCGTGCCCGGCACCGGGTTCGGCGTGCCCGCCGCCGGCTGCGGGGGATGCGCGGCCGGGGTGGCGGCGGTCTCCGTCCTCGTGGGGATGACCAGCATCTTCGTCACGGATCCGTCGTCGGCGACGACATCGCGCAGATGGCGGAAGCCCAGGCGCCGGCACATCGTGAGGCTCGCGGTGTTGTCGGCGCCCACCATGCCGTAGGCCTCGTCGAGCCCGAGATGGTCGGCGGCGTGGCGGAGCAGGCCGCGCACCACTTCGCCGCCCAGTCCGCGGCCCCAGTGCCCGGGGACGAGCGCGGTGACGAGTTCGTGCCCGTCGACGTTGCCGGTCTTCTTCACCTCGGCGTGACCGACGTACGTGCCCTGGAGCCACAGGCCCCACACGTCGAAGCGGTTGTGCGGGTAGACGTCGGTGAGGATGGCCTGGAACAGGGCGCGGATCTCCGGTTCGGGCACGAGGTCCTGGCCCATCCAGCGGCACACCTCCTCGTTGCGCAGCAGTGCGACGAAGGCGTCCTCGTGCTCGGGGCGGTAGGGCAGAAACTCCAGGCGTTCGGTGCGCAGTACGGGGGTCATGGCGGGCTCCTCGGATGCGGTGCGTCATGGTGGGGCCGAGGGCGGTGGGGCGCCGGTGCGGCGGAACTGCGGGCGGTGGGGGGAGCCGCCGGGCCGGCCCGGTGCGGCCGGCCCGGCGTGGTGTGCCGGGCCGGCGGCCGGTCAGGCTTCGGCGTTCTCCATGCGCTCGCGCAGGCTGCGCGGGCGCATGTCGGTCCAGACCTCGTCGACGTAGGCGGAGCACTCGGCCTCGGTGCCCTCCTTGCCGACGGTCTGCCAGCCGGCGGGCACCTCTACGTCGACGGGCCACAGGGAGTACTGGTCCTCGTCGTTGCGCAGCACCTGGTAGCGGGTGTTCTCGTCCATGTCACGTTCCTTCGCGGTGGTCGGGTCGGGTGGCCGGGGCCGGCCTGCCCGGGATCGGGCGGGCCGGTCGCGCGGTGGTCGTATCGGATGGTCGGGCCGGGCGGCCCGGTATCGGGCGGGCCGGGACCGTGCGGACCGGGGGCGGGGGCCGGGTCGGGGCGCGCGGTGAGCGGGGTTCGTGCCGGGCCGGCCGCCGGGGCGGCACGGCCCGGGGCCGTGGAGTCCTCACCGGCCTCCCCGGGCGTGGCGGGCGATGTGCCGCAGGGCGTCGGCGAACTCCCCGGCGACCCGGCGGACGGTCTCGGTGTCGTGGACGGCGGGCCGATGGTGCCAGCTGAAGGCGAGGCGCCCGTGCTGCACCGCACCCACCACCTCCACCAGGTGCGATCCCGGGTCCCGGGGGTCGTGGTCCTGCCCGAAGGAGCCGTGCTCGGCGCGCACCAGACCGCCGCCGCGGGTCTCGGGGCCGGAGTCCCACTGACCGAGGTAGTTGAACACCACCTGTCCGTGCGCGCCGGAGCCGAGGCGCTCGCGGATCCCGGGCGGCCCGAAGGTGCGCAGGGCGCCGAAGCCGAGGCCGTTGCCGGGGACGGCGCGCAGCTGGCGGCGCACCGATTTCACCAGGGACCGCCAGTCGCGCTCGGCGCCGGGACCGCCGGGGTCGGGCACCTGGAGGGCGACCGGGTGGACGGTGGTGAACCAGCCGACCGTACGGGAGAGGTCGACGCCGTCGAGCAGGTCCTCGCGGCCGTGCCCTTCGAGATCGAGGCGGACCCGGTCGTGCCCGGTCCAGCGGGCCAGGGCCAGGGCGAGGGCGGCGAGCAGGACGTCGTTGACCCGGGTGCGGTAGGCCGTGGGGGCCGAGCGCAGCAGGGCCGCCGTGTCCTCCTCGTCCAGTTCCACGCCGACCACCGCGGTCCGTGCCGTCCCGGCTCCGGGTGGCGCGTCCGCCGGGGCGGGCTCGGCGCGTACGGCCTCCTCCCAGTAGGGCAGTTCATGGTCCAGGCCGCCCTCGGCGACGTGCGCGGACAGTTTCGTCGACCATGAGCGGAAGCTGGTGGTGCGTTCCCCGAGGCTGACGTGAGCGCCCTCGACGGCCTGGCGGTAGGCGGTCTCCAGGTCGTCGCGCAGGATGCGCCAGGAGACCGCGTCGATCACGAGGTGGTGGGCGACGAGCAGGAGGAGGGCGGGCCGGTCCGCGTCCCCGGTGAACTGGGCCGCCCGCAGTTGCGGGCCGTGGGCCAGGTCGAAGCTCGTGTGCAGGTCGTCGGCGGCCTTCTGCATGGCCGCGTCGGCCTCCTCGGCGGACAGACCCGTCAGGTCGTGGCGCACGAGGATGTCCTGGCTCTCGCCGGGTGGCGGGTTGAACTGGCGCCAGCCCTTCTCGTCCCGGGTGAACCGCATGCGCAGTGCGTCGTGATGCTCCAGCAGGGCCTCGAGGCTGCGGCGCAGGGCGTCCGGGTCGGGGGTGCCGTCGAGTTCGAGCAGCGTGGACTGGTTGAAGTGGTGGTGGGCGGCGCGCGGGGTGCTCAGAAACCATTCCTGGATGGGGGTGAGCGGTACCTCGCCCGTGACCGGTCCGTCCCCGGTGCCGCGCGGCGCGGTGCGGACGACGGCGGCCAGTTCGGCCACGGTCTGGTGGGTGAACAGGTCCCGGGTGGCCAGGTGCAGGCCGTCCCTGCGCAGGCGCGAGACGACCTGCATGCTCAGGATGGAGTCGCCGCCGAGCGCGAAGAAGTTGTCGTCGGCGCCGACGTCGTCGATGCCGAGCACGTCGGCCCAGATCCGGGCGATGCGGCGCTCGGTGTCCGTGCGGGGCGCGGTACGCGGCCCGCCGGCCGCCCGGGCGGGCCCGGGCGCCGGCAGGGCGCGCCGGTCGAGCTTGCCGTTGGGGGTGAGCGGCAGCCGCTGCAGCGGTACGAAGAGCGCGGGGACCATGTGCGGGGGCAGCAGGTGCGCGAGATGCTCCCGCAGTTCACCGACGGGCACGCCGGCGTCGGCGGGGCCGTCCGGCACGACGTAGGCCACGAGCCGGGCGGGTCCGGCGGTGGCCGACTCCTTCGGCGCGTCCGCGCGGACGAGGACGACCGCGTCCCGCACCAGCGGGCTGCGGCGCAGCGCGCTCTCGATCTCGCCCGGTTCGATGCGGAAACCGCGCAGCTTGACCTGGCCGTCCGCGCGTCCGGCGAAGCGGAGTTCGCCGTCGGCGGTCCAGCGCACCAGGTCGCCGGTGCGGTACATCCGCTCCCCCCGCGCGCCGAACGGGTCGGCGACGAAGTGCCGGGCGGTGAGTCCGGGCCGGCCGAGGTACCCGCGGGCGAGGCCGGGTCCCGCCACGTACAGCTCCCCGGTGACGCCGGGCGGGACCGGGCGGAGAGCGGCGTCGAGGACGTGGACCCGGGTGGCGCCGGAGGGACGGCCGATGGGCGGGGCGCCGGCGCCGGGCGACAGGGGTCCGGTCCAGGTGGCGACCACGGTGGCCTCGGTGGGCCCGTAGGAGTTGATCATCCGGCGGCCGGGCGCCCAGGTCTCCACCAGGTCGGCCGGGCAGGCCTCGGCGCCGACGATGAGGGTGCGCAGCTCGGGCAGGGCGGCCGCCGTCTCCGGCGGGACGGTGGCGAGGGCCGCGGGCGGGATCAGGGTGTGGCTGATGCGGCGCGTGGCGAGCACCTCGGCCAGCCGTTCCCCGACGAGCGGGCCCTCCTCCCCCGTCACCAGTGCGGCTCCGCTCAGCAGCGAGGTGCACAGTTCCAGCACCGAGGCGTCGAAGCTGGGGGAGGCGAACTGCAGCACCCGGTCGCCGGGGCCCGCCGCGTACCGCTCGGCCGCGGCCGCTGCGAAGGAGGACAGACCCCGGTGGGTGACCGTCACGCCCTTGGGGGTGCCGGTCGAGCCGGAGGTGTAGATGACGTAGGCGGGATGGCCGGGGGTGAGGGGCGTGGTGCGGTCGGCGTCCGTGGGCGCCGTGTCCGGCCCCTCGGCGGCCCACACCGCGGCCGGGTCGTCGAGCACCAGGTGGGCGCTCGCGTCCCGGACCATGAACTGCCGCCGCTGCGCCGGGTAGTCGGGATCCACGGGCAGGAAGGCTCCGCCGGCCTTGGTGACGGCGAGCTGGGCCAGCACCGTCTCCGCCGAGCGGCGCAGTGCCAGGGCCACGATCCGTTCGGGGCCTACGCCGTCCCGGATGAGCCGGTGCGCGAGCCGGTTGGCCGCCCGGTCCAGCTCCGCGTAGGTCAGTTCCCGGTCGCCGTCCACCAGCGCCACCGCGTCCGGGGTGCGGGCCGCCTGCCGCTGGAACAGCTCCGGCAGGGTCGTCTCCGGTACCGGGCGGAATGAGCCCCGCCCCTGGTCGAGCAGGGTCTTCAGCTCGTCGTCCGAGGTCAGCGGCAGGGCGCCGAGGGGGCGTTCGGGATCTTCGGCGACGGCGCCCAGCAGGGTGCCGAGCTGGCCGGCCATCCGCTCGGCCGTGGCCGCGTCGAACAGGCCGGTGTTGTAGGTGAGCAGGCCGTGCAGCGCGCCGGAGGGGGTTTCGGCGAACTCCAGGGTGAGGTCGAACGCCGTCTGCTCCGACTCGGGTTCGACGTCGGTGACGTCCAGGCCAGGCAGGTCGAGGTCGGCCGCCGGGGTGTTCTGCAGGACGACCATGACCTGGAAGAGCGGGCTGCGGCTGGTGTCGCGGACCGGCTGGACCTCGTCCACCACCCGCTCGAACGGCACGTCCTGGTGGTCGAAGGCGTCCAGGACGGTCTGCCGGACCCCGGCGAGGAAGTCGGTGAAGGGCGACCGGGTCTCGACGCGCGAGCGCAGTACCAGGGTGTTGACGAAGAACCCGACGAGTCCTTGTGTCTCGGCCCGGTCACGGCCGGAGGTGACGGTGCCGACCGTGATGTCCGTGCTGCCGGACAGCCGGGCGAGGTAGGCCTGGGCGGCGGCGACCAGGGTGGTGAACAGGGTGGTCCCCCGGTCCCGGGCGAGCCGGGTCAGGCGCCGGGCGGTCCGGGCGGGCACCACCAGGGGGGTGCTCGCGCCGTCGCTGGTGCGCACCGGGGGCCGGGGCCGGTCGGTGGGCAGCTCCAGCGGCTCCGTGCCGGCCAGGTGCTCCTTCCAGTAGGCGAGCTGCTCGTCGGTGCCGGTGCCGCCGGCGGTGCGCTGCCAGTGGGCGTAGTCGGCGTACTGCACCGGCAGGGCCGGCAACTCCGCGCTCGCCGCGCCGAGTTCGGCTCGGTACAGCTGGGCCAGGTCGCCGAAGAGCACCGACGTCGACCAGCCGTCGGTGACGATGTGGTGCAGGGTGAGGCCGAGGACGTGCTCGTCGTCGGCCAGCCTCACCAGGGCGGTGCGCAGCAGCGGCCCCCGTCGCAGGTCGAAGGGGCGGGTGCGGTCGTCGGCGAGCAGTCGGCGCAGGGCCGGTTCGCGCTCCCCCGCGGGCAGGCCGGTCAGGTCGCGCAGGGGCAGGGGCACGTCCTGGGGCGGATGGACGATCTGCACGCCGTGTCCGTCCACGCTGTCGAAGGTGGTGCGCAGCGACTCGTGCCGGGCCGCCAGGGCGTCGAGCGCGGCGCCGAGCGCACCGGCGTCCAGGGTGCCGCGCAGCCGCAGGGCGAGCGCGGTGACGTACTCGGCGCCGCCGGGCGCGAACTCCTCCAGGAACCACAGGCGTTGCTGGGCGTACGACATGGGGGCCACCGCGTCGCGGGCCACCGGGACGATCGCCGGCCGGGACGCGGGCCGTGCCTCGGCGAGCAGGCGCGCCAGGCCGGCGGGGGTGGGATGGGTGAACACGGCGCGGGGGGTGAGGTCGGTGGCGAAGGCCTCGGCGAGGCGGGAGGCCAGCCGGATGCTGAGGATGGAGTCACCGCCGAGCCGGAAGAAGTCGTCCTCCACGCCGGGCGGTTCGATCCCCAGCACCTCCGCGAAGACCTCCGCCGTGCGGCGCTCGGTGTCGTCGCGCGGCTCGATCCGCTCGCGTTCGGGGAGGCTCTGCGGTGCCGGGAGGGCCGCCCGGTCGACCTTGCCGTTGCCGCTCAGCGGCAGGGCGTCGAGCGGGACGAAGGCGGTCGGCACCAGGTAGTCGGGCAGGGCGCGGCCCGCGAACGCGGCCAGCCGGGCCGGGTCCTGGCCGGCCGGCCCGACCACGTAGGCCACGAGCCGCTTGGCGCCCGGCCGGTCCTCGCGGGCCAGCACGGCCACGTCCACGACGTCCGGGTGGGCCGCGAGCGCGGCCTCCACCTCGCCGGGCTCCACCCGGAAGCCGCGGATCTTCACCTGGTCGTCGGCGCGGCCGAGGAACTCGACGGTGCCGTCCGGGCGCCGCCTGGCCAGGTCGCCCGTGCGGTACATCCGGGCGCCGGGCGGGCCGCAGGGGTCGGCGAGGAAGCGGGCCGCGGTGTCACCGGGGCGGCCCAGATAGCCGCGCGCCACGCCCTCGCCGGCCAGGTACAGTTCGCCGGCGCAGCCCGGTGGGACGGGGCGCAGCCGGCCGTCCAGGACGTGGACGCGCATGTCGTCCAGGGGGCGGCCGATGGGCACGGTGTCCGGCACCGAGGCCGCGTCGCCGAGGGCGAAGGAGGTCGCGAAGGTCGTCGTCTCGGTGGGGCCGTAGCCGTCCACGACGCTCAGTCCGGGGCAGGCGGCCAGCACCCGGCGCACGGCCGCGGCCGGGACCACGTCACCGCCGGTCCACACCTGGGCCAGGCCGCGGAAGCAGTCCGGCGCGTCCTGCGCGAGGAGCCGGAAGAGCCCGGCGGTCAGCCACAGGGCCGTCAGCCCGCCGTCGGCGGCCAGGCGCCGCACGAGAGCCGCGTCCACACCGCCGTCCGGGGCGACGACCACGCACCCGCCGCCCAGCAACGGCGCCCACACCTCGAAGGTGGCCGCGTCGAAGGCCGCCGGGGAGTGCAGGAGCACCCGGGCACACACGCCGCCGGCGAAACGGCTGTCGGTGGCGAGCGCCGCCACGTCCCGGTGCCGCACCGCCACCGCCTTGGGCCGGCCGGTGGAGCCGGAGGTGAACATCACGTAGGCCAGCCGGTCCGGGTCGGCGGCCGGCACGGACCGTCCCGGGGCGCCGGGCCGGGCGAGCGTCGGTGGGGCGGCCGCCAGGGCGGTGCGGGACGCGGTGACGTCCCCGGCGGTGAGGCGGACCGTGGCGCTCGCCTGGGTGAGCAGGGTGCGGCGGCGTTCTTCGGGGGCCCGGGTGTCGACGGGCACGTAGGCGCCGCCCGCCATGAGGACCGCGAGCTGGGCGACGACGAGTTCGGCCGAGCGGTCCATCAGGAGCGCGACCCGGTCCTCGGTCTGCAGGCCGTCGGCGACCAGCCGGGAGGCGAGTCGCCCCGCCCACTCGGCCAGCTGCCGGTAGGTCAGGTCGCGGTCGCCGTCGGACACCGCGACCGCGTCCGGTGTACGCCGGACCTGTGCGGCGAACAGGTCCACCGGGCTGGCCGGTGCCGGCTCGCGTGCGGTGGCGTTCCAGTCCGCCAGCAGGCGGCGGTCTGCCTCGGTGAGCGCGTCCAGTTCGTCGAGCCGGCCGTCGAGGCCGCCGGCGAGGGCGGTCAGCAGGACGGCCAGGCGGCCCGCGGCCCGCTCGACGGTGGCGCGGTCGAACAGCGCGGGGTCGTAGGCGAGGTCGAAGCCGAGCCGGTCGGCCAGGTGGGCGCGCAGGCACCAGGGGAAGGTGGTGGCGTCGTCGGCGCGCACCTCCGCCACGCGGACGCCCGTTCGGGCCGTGGCCGTCTCGTCGACGGGGTAGTTCTCGAACACCACCATGCTGTCGAAGAGCGGTTCGCCCGTGCCCGTCCCGCTCACGGCCTGGATGCGGGGCAGTGCGAGGAAGTCGAAGCGGCGGGCCTCGCTCTGCCGCTCCTGCAGGGAGCGCAGCCAGGGCAGCACTCCCCCGTCGGTCCCGCGAGGTACCCGGACCCGGGTCGGCACGGTGTTGATGAACATGCCGATCATCGTCTCGACGCCGGGCAGTTCGGCCGGCCGGCCGGAGACGGTGGTGCCGAACACCACGTCGTCCCGCCCGGCGGTGCGGGCCAGCAGCAGCCCCCAGGCGCCCTCCACGACGGTGTTGACGGTGAGTCCGGCGTGCGCGGCGGTCTCCCGCAGCCGCCGGGAGACCTCCTCGTCCAGCTCGCGGTGGACGGCGGCCGCGGACCGGGCGCGGTGGGCCTCGGCGGGTGTGCGGTCGTACGGCAGCGGCGTGCGGGCGGTGAACCCGGCGAGGGCGTCGGCCCAGTGCCGTTCGGCCGCAGCCGTGTCCTGGGCGCGCAGCCAGTGCAGGAAGTCCGCGAACGGCCGTCGCGCCGGGGGCGCCGCGTCCGGGCCGCCGGTCAGCGCGGCGTAGCGTTCGCACACCTCGGTGAGCAGTTGTCCGGTGCTCCAGCCGTCCAGCACGATGTGGTGGGTGGACCACACCAGCAGCACCTCGTCGCCGGGCAGCGCGGCCAGGGTGAGCCGGGTGAGCGGCGCCGTGCCGAGGTCCGTCCCGGAGGCGCGGTCCTCGGCGAGCAGGCGTTCGGTCGCCTCCGCGCGCGCCTCGGGTGTCAGGCCGCGCCAGTCGAGGTGGGTGACCGGCAGCCGGACGTGGTGGTGGACCACCTGTACGGGCTGGGGCAGGCCCCGGAAGTGCACGCTGGTGCGCAGTACGGGGGTGCGGTCGGCGACGCACTGCCAGGCCTCGGCGAACGCGTGGGGGTCGGCCACTCCGGCGAGCCGTACCGCGGTGCGGTCGAAGTAGGCGCCCTCGGTGTCGACGAGTCCGTGGAAGAGCATGCCGGACTGCAGGGGGGTGAGTGGGAGCACGTCCTCGACGTCCCGGCCGTCGCCGGCGAGTGTGTCGAGCTGGTCCTGGGTGAGGCCGGCGAGGGGGAAGTCGGACGGGGTGCGGCCGCCCGCCCCGGGAAGGGCGCAGTGGGCCGCGATGTCGCGCAGGGCGGTGAGGGTGTCCTCGGCCAGCCGGCGCACGGTGGTCTCGTCGTAGACGGCGGGCGGGTAGGTCCAGCCCAGTTCGAGCCGTCCCTGCTGGACCACTCCGGTGATGTCCAGCAGATAGGGGCGGGGTTCGTCCGGGTCGGTGTCGCGGCCGGCCGGGGGCAGCGCCCCCGTGTACAGGCCGTCGGCGGCGCCGGTACCGCCCGCGTCCCACTGGCCGTGGTAGTTGAAGCCGACCCGGGGTGCGGCGGTGCCGGTGAGCGGGCTGCCGGGCAGCAGGTGGCGCAGGGCGCCGTGGCTGAGGCCGTGCAGCGGTACGGCGCGCAGCTGTTCCTTGACCGAGCGCAGGGTGTCGTGCCAGGCGGCGTCCGGGTCGACGTGCAGCGCGAGGGGGAACTCGGCGGTGAACCAGCCGACCGTCCGGGACAGGTCCACGTCCTCGAAGAGGTCCTCCCGGCCGTGCCCCTCCACGCCGACCAGGACGGTGTCGCGCCCGCACCAGCGGGTCAGGGTGCGGCCGAGGGCGCTGAGGAGGACGTCGTTGACCTGGGTGCGGTAGACCTCCGGGACCTGGCGCAGCAGGGCGTCCGTGGTGTCCTGGTCCAGGGTGACGGTGACGGTGGCCGCGGTGCCGTGGGTGTTGGGGCCGGGCCGGCCGGCGGGCAGTCCGGCCGGGGCCGCGCCGGTGCGGGTCCAGTAGGGCAGGTCCGCGTCCAGGGCGCCGGCGCGGGTGTGCCGCTCGAGCCGGGTGGCCCAGTGGCCGAACGAGGTGCCGGGTGCGGGAAGTGCCACGGGCTGTCCGGCCCGGGCCGCCCGGTACGCGCTGTCCAGGTCCGCCAGCAGGATCCGCCAGGACACCCCGTCGACCGCCAGGTGGTGGACGGTGACGACGAGTTGGCCGTCCCGGTCCGGGCCGGGGTCGAAGAACAGGACGCGGACGACGCGGCCCGTGGTGGGATCGAGGGCGGCCTGTGCCTCGTCGGCGCGTCGCTGCACCTCCGCCTCCAGCTCCGCGGCGTGCAGCCGGGCGACGTCGTGGCGGGTGAGGACGGCGTCCGGCGTCTCGGCCAGGACCTCCTGGCGCCAGCCGTCGCCGGTGTGCCGGAACCGGGTGCGCAGGGCGGCGTGCCGGGCGACGAGGGCCTCGGCGGCGCGGGCCAGGGCGGCGGGGTCGGTGCCCGGGGCCGTGCGCAGCCGCTGGGTCATGGTGAAGCGCAGGCCGTGCGCGGGGTCGCGGCCGTCGAGGTACCAGTGCTGGATCGGGGTGAGCGGGGCGTCGGCCGGCGGGGTTTCGCCGCCGGCGGCCGGACGGGCGGTGGTTTCGCCGACGCGCAGGGCGAGTTCGGCGACGGTCTGGTGCCGGAAGACGTCCTTGGTGGTGAGGGCGAGGCCGGCCTGCCGGGCGCGCGAGACGATCTGGATGCTGAGGATGGAGTCGCCGCCGAGGGCGAAGAAGTTGTCCCGGGCGCCCACGCGTTCGGTGCCGAGCACCTCGGCCCAGATCGCTGCGAGCCGCTCCTCCGTGCCGGGCCGTGGCGCCACGTAGAGGGTGGTGGTGCCGGGTTGCGCGGGCGGCGCCGGCAGCGCGCGGCGGTCGGTCTTGCCGCTGGTGGTGCGCGGGATGCGGGCCAGTGGGACGAACGCGGTGGGCACCATGTGGTCGGGCAGCGTGCGGCGCAGCCACAGGCGCAGCTCGTCGGCGTCCGGGGCGCGGCCGGCGGCGGGTACGACGTAGCCCACCAGGGTGAGGCGGCCCGCCTGCTCGCGGGCGGCGACGGCCGCGTCGGCGACGCCGGGGTGACCGAGGAGGGCGGCCTCGACCTCGCCGGGTTCGATGCGGAAGCCGCGGATCTTCACCTGCTCGTCGACGCGCCCGAGGAACTCCAGCTGCCCGTCGCCGGTCCAGCGGGCGCGGTCGCCGGTGCGGTACATCCGCTCCCCCGGCGCCCCGGACGGATCGGCGACGAAGCGGGCGGCGGTCAGACCGGGGCGGTTCAGGTAGCCGCGCGCGACCTGCTCCCCAGCCAGGTACAGCTCACCGGGGACGCCGGGCGGTACCGGGCGCAGACCGGCGTCGAGGACGTAGGCGCGCAGGTTGCCGCCGGGACGGCCGACGACGGGCCGGCCGGGGCTGTCGGCGCAGCGGCCGTAGACGGCGTCGACGGTGCACTCGGTGGGTCCGTACATGTTGTGGACGGTGATGCCCAGGTCCCGTTCGGCGGCGACGAGTTCGTGCCAGGTGGCGGTGGGGACCGCCTCGCCGCCGACGAGCAGCAGCCGGGGGTGGTGGCGGCCGGGGGCCAGCAGTCCGGCGGAGGTGAGTTCGCGCAGGAAGGACGGGGTGACGTTGACCAGGTCCAGCCGGTCTTCGGTGACCTGGGCGCAGAGTGCCTGGGGGTCCAGGCGTACGTCCTCGTCGATGAGGTGGACCTCGTGGCCGAGGGCGAGCAGCAGCGGCCCTTCCCAGGAGGTGTCGAAGGAGAAGGAGGCGCTCAGCGCGGCGCGCAGCCGCCGCCCGCCGGTGGTGTGCGGGGCGAGCAGGCGGGCGCGGTGGTCGTGGCAGAGGTTGACCAGCTGCCGGTGTTCCACGGCGACGCCCTTGGGCCGGCCGGTGGAGCCGGAGGTGTAGACGATGTAGGCGGTGTGCCGGGGCAGCAGGGGGCCGATGCGGTCGGCGTCGGTCGGGTCGTGGGCGGGCAGCCGGTCCCAGGGCACGTCGGCCAGGCCGGTCAGCAGTGTGTGCGGCCGGGCGTCCGTCAGCAGGAGATCGGCGCGCTCCGCGGGCAGTTCGGGGTCGAGGCAGAGCAGGGTGGCGCCCGCCTTGAGCACCGCGAACAGCGCCACCAGCTGCTCGGAGGTGCGGGGCAGCCGGACCGCGACGACGCGTTCGGGTCCGGCGCCGAGTGCGATGAGGTGGTGGGCGAGGCGGTTGGCCCGCTCGTTCAGTGCGGCGAGGTCGAGGGTGGTGTCACGGGCCACGAGTGCGGTCCGGTGCGGGGTGCGGGCGGCCTGCGCCTCGAAGAGGGCGGTGAAGGTGGTGTCCGGTTCGGGCAGCCGGGCGCCCTGTCCGAAGCCGAGCACCCGCCGTCGTTCGCCGTCGGTCATCAACGGCAGTGCGCCGACCGGGCGCCCGGGGTCCTCGGCCGCGGCCTCCAGCAGGATGCGCAGCCGGTCGGCCAGCTGTACGACGGTGGCGGTGTCGAACAGGCCGGTGTCGTACTCCAGGTATCCGGTGAGCCCGCCGTCCTGCTCGACGAAGTCGAAGGCGAGGTCGAAGGTGGCGTTGCGGACCGGCGGGGTCACCGGCTCGGTCTGCAGACCCGGCAGCCGCAGCGCCTCGGCGCCGAGGTTGTGCAAAGCCACCATGACCTGGAACAACGGGGTCCGGCTGGTGTCGCGTTCGGGCTGGAGGGCGTCCACCACCCGCTCGAAGGGCACCTCCTGGTGGGCGAAGGCGTCCAGGACGGTGCCGCGCACCTCGGACAGCAGCTCGCGGAACGGCAGTTCCGGCCGGACCCGGGCCCGCAGCACCAGCGTGTTGACGAACATGCCGACCATGTCGTGCAGTTCGGGCCGGTCACGGCCCGCGGTGACGGTGCCGACGGTGAGGTCCTGCTGTCCCGCCCAGCGGGCGAGCAGCACCTGGCAGGCCGTCACGAGGGTCATGTAGAGCGTGGCGTCGGCCTCCCTGCCGCGCTCGCGCAGCCGCTCGGTCAGGGCGGCGGGCAGCGTGAAGGTCAGCAGGGCGCCGTCGCGGGTGCGGACGGCCGGGCGGGGCCGGTCGGTGGGCAGCTCCAGCGGGGTGACCCCGGCCAGGGCCTGGCGCCAGTGGCCGAGGCCGGCCTCGATGCGGTCGGCGCGGGTGCGCTGCCAGGCGGCGAAGTCGGTGTACCGCACGGGGAGGGCGGGCAGGGCGGCCGGGCGGTTCTCGTGGGCCGCCGTGTACAGCTCGCCGAGGTCCCGGCCGAGCACGCCCATCGACCAGCCGTCGGTGACGATGTGGTGGACGGCCAGGATCAGTACGTGGTCGTCGGCGGCCAGGCAGGCCAGGCGGGCGCGCAGCAGCGGTCCGGCGGCAAGGTCGAAGGGGGTGGCGGCCGCGCGGTCGAGGAGGGCGTCCAGGCCTGCGGCGTCGGTGAGGTGCTCCAGCGGGAGGTCGACGGGGCTCGGCGGGTGGACGATCTGCCGGGCCTGCCCGTCGTGCTCCTCGAAGGTGGTGCGCAGTGCCTCGTGCCGGGCGACGAGACCGTCCAGGGCGGTGTGCAGGGCGGCCCGGTCGAGCGGGCCGCGCAGCCGGAGCACGGACAGGGTGGTGTACTCGGTGCTGCCCGGCTCGAACCGGTCCAGGAACCACAGCCGTTGCTGGGCGTACGACAGCGGCGCCGGGGTGTCCGGGTCGGCGGGCGGGACGGCGCCGGCGGGGGCGGTGTCCCCGGCGGGCGGGTCGCCGAGGGCGGCGGCGAGGTCCGACAGCCTCGGGTGGGTGAACAGCAGGCGGGGCGAGACGTCCGTGCCGAAGGCGGCGCGCAGCCGGGAGACGACGCGGACGGCGAGGATGGAGTCGCCGCCGAGGGCGAAGAAGTCGTCGTCGGCGCCGACGCCGTCGGTGTCCAGGACGTCCGTCCAGGCCGTGGCGACCAGCCGTTCGGCGGGCGTGCGCGGCGGGGTGCGGTCGGCTTCGGCGGCGAACCCGTCCGGGCCGGGCGCGGGCAGGGCGCGGCGGTCGAGCTTGCCGTTGACGGTGAGCGGCAGGGCCGTCATCGGCACATAGGCGGCGGGCACCATGTGTGCGGGCAGCAACCCCTCCAGGTGGGAGCGGAGTTCGGCCGCCGGGGGCGGTGGTGCGGCGCTCTCGCCGCTGCCGGTGCCGACGACGTGGGCCACCAGCCGGCGCGTCCCGGCGGCGTCCTCGTACACGCCGACGGTCGCGGCGCCGACCCCCGGGTGGGTGTGCAGGGCGGCCTCGATCTCGCCCGGCTCGATGCGGTAGCCGCGGATCTTCACCTGCTGGTCGGCGCGGCCCAGGTACTCAAGGGTGCCGTCGGCCCTTCTGCGGGCCCGGTCGCCGGTGCGGTACATGCGGGTGCCGGGACGCCCGAAGGGGTCGGCGAGGAAGCGGGTCGCGGTCAGGCCGGGGCGGCCCAGGTAGCCGCGGGCGAGGCCCTCTCCGGCGACGTACATCTCGCCCACGGCGCCGGGCGGTACCGGTTGCAGGGTGTCGTCGAGGACGTGGACGCGCAGGTCGGGGATGCCGGTGCCGATGGGGCTCGCGGTGCCCGTGCGGGCGGTCGCGCGGTCGAGGGGGGCGTAGGTGACGTGCACGGTGGTCTCGGTGATGCCGTACATGTTCACCAGGCGCGGCGCGGTGTCCGGGTGGCGCGCGTACCAGCCGGCGAGCCGGGACACGTCCAGCGCCTCGCCGCCGAAGATCACGGTGCGCAGCGCCAGCCGGTCTCCGGTCCTGGGGTCTTCGGCGTCGGCACGGGCCAGCGGGTAGAAGGCGGACGGGGTCTGGTTGAGGACGGTGACCGCCTCGTCGGCGAGCAGCCGCAGGAAGTCCTCCGGGGAGCGGGCGGTGTCCTCGGGGACGACGACGAGCCGGCCGCCGTGCAGCAGGGGGCCCCACAGCTCCCACACCGAGAAGTCGAAGGCGTAGGAGTGGAACAGGGTCCACACGTCGTCCTCGCCGAAGCCGAACCACTGCCGGGTGCGGGTGAACAGGCGCACCACGTTGGCGTGCGGGACGACGACGCCCTTGGGCCGGCCGGTGGAGCCGGAGGTGTAGATGGCGTAGGCGGGACTCTCGGGCAGCGGGCACCGGGCCGGGTCCCGCGGGTCCGTGCCCGGACGCCGTTCCAGGTCGTCCCGTACCCCGGCGTCGTCGAGCAGCAGCAGGGGTACGGCGGTGTCCCCGGCCCGCGCGGCGGTCGCGGCGGTCGTCACCAGCGTCACCGGGGCGGCGTCCGCCAGCAGCCCGGCGACGCGTTCGGCGGGCAGCGCGGGGTCGATGGGCAGATAGGCGGCGCCGGTCTTGAGGACGGCGAGGACGGCCACGACGAGGTCGCAGGAGCGGGGCAGCGCGAGGGCCACGAACCGCTCGGGCCCGGCGCCGAGTTCGGCGAGCCGGTGGGCGAGCCGGTTGGCGCGCGCGTTCAGCGTGGCGTAGTCGAGGCGCTCGTCGCCGCAGGCCACTGCCTCGGCGGCGGGGGTCCGGGCGGCCTGGGCGGCGAAGAGGCCGACGAGGGTCTCGGCGGGCCGGCCCTCCTCGGTGCCCTGGAAGTCGACCAGCATGCGCCGCCGCTCCTCGGCGGTGGTCCAGGCCAGGGTGCGCAGCGGGCGGTCGGGGTCGTCGGCCAGCTCGCCGAGCAGCAGGCACAGCCGGTCGGCGAGGGTCCGCACGGTCGCGGCGTCGAACAGCGCGGGGTCGTAGGCCAGGTCGAAGCCGAAGCGCTCGCCCTGGTAGGCCCGCAGCACCAGGGCGTAGTTGGTGGCGTCCCGCGAGGAGACCTCGGCCAGGCGGATGCCGGAGGTGGCCGAACGGGTCTCGTCGAAGGGGTAGTTCTCGAACGCGACCATGCTGTCGAACAGCGGGCTGCCGGACGGCACGGCGCTCAGGCCGGTCAGCTCGGCGAGGGACACCGCGGCGAACCGCCGTGCCTCGGCCTGCGCCTCCTGCAGTTCCCGCAGCCAGTCGGCGGCGGTCCGGCCGCCGTCCACGGAGACGCGGGTGGGCAGGGTGTTGATGAACATGCCCACCATCGACTCGACGCCGGGCAGGTCGTCCGGGCGGCCGGAGACGGTGGTGCCGAACAGCACGTCCCGTTCGGCGCTGTAGCGCGACAGCAGCAGCGCCCAGGCGCCCTGTACCACCGTGCCGAGCGTCAGGCCCGCTCTCCGGGCGGTGCGCGCCAGCCGTGCGGACACCTCCTCGGACAGCCCGGCCGCGTGCGCCTGCGTGGAGCGCGTCTCGTGTCCCGCGCGCCGGGCGCGGTCGACGGGCAGCGGGGTCGGGGTGGCGAAGCCGTCCAGGACGCCGCGCCAGTGGGCGCGGGCGGCCTCGGCGTCCTGGCCGGCCAGCCAGCGCACGTAGTCGCCGAAGGGGCGCCGCGCGGTCGGCCGTGGTTCGGCACCGGTGGTGAGGGCCGCGTACTCCTCGAAGACGTCGGTGAGCACCTGGGCCAGGCTCCAGCCGTCCAGGATCAGGTGGTGGGAGGTCCACAGCAGGTGCAGGCGGGCGTCGGGCAGCCGGACGAGGGTCAGCCGCATCAGCGGCGCGGCGGTGAGGTCCAGGCCGCGCGCCAGGTCGTCGGCGCGCAGGGCGGCCAGCCGGCCGGCGCGCTCGCCCGCGTCCAGTTCGCGCCAGTCCTCCTGGGTGACGGGCACCCGCACGTCCCGGTGCACCACCTGGAGCGGGACCGGGACCCCCTCCCAGACCACCGAGGTGCGCAGGGCCGGGGTGCGGTCGGTCACCCGCTGCCAGGCGAGGGCCAGGGCGTCCGGGTCGCTCACGCCCTCCAGCAGCAGCGCGGCCTGGTCGACGTACACGTCGTCCGGACCGCCGACCAGGCGGTGGAAGAGCATGCCCTCCTGGAGCGGGGTGAGCGGCACCAGGTCCGTCACGTCCCGGCCGTCGCCCACCAGGCGGTCCACGGCGGCCTGGTCCAGGCGGGCCAGCGGGAAGTCGGACGGGGTGCGCCCGCCGGCACCGGGGCGCGCGCAGTGTCCGGCGACGGCGGCGAGCGCGCCGGCCATGGCGTCGGCCAGGCCCTGGACGGTGTCCGCCCGGTGCACCTGGTCGCTGTAGTGCCAGGTGATCTCCAGCCGGCCGTCGGCCACCACGGCCGAGACGTCGAGGAGGTGGTCCAGGGGGGCGCCGGGGTCCATGTCGCGGCCCGGGACGTCGGCGGCCGGGGCGAAGTCCCCGCCGCCGGGCGCCTCCCACTGCCCGTGGTACGTGAAGCACACCTGGGGCAGCGGCAGTTCCCGCAGCGGCCGGGCGGCCGGGTCGGGCGAGCCGAGATGGGCCAGTGCCTGGTAGCTCAGGCCGCGCCGGGGCACGGCACGCAGCCGTTCCTTGACGCTCTTGAGCGTGGCACCCCAGTCCGGTGCGCCGGCGGGCCCGGCCGGGGTGAGGGTGACGGGGTACTGGCTGGTGAACCAGCCGACCGTCCGGGACAGGTCGACGCCCTCGGCCAGGTCCTCCTCGCGGCCGTGGCCCTCGAGGGCGACGGTGATCCGCTCGGCGCCGGCCCAGTCGGCCAGCACCCGGCCGAGCGCGCTCAGCAGCACGTCGTTGACCTGGGTGCGGTACACGGCCGGCACCCGGCGCAGCAGCGCCTCGGTGGTGGCGCGGTCGATGCGGGTGCGCACGGTGCGGACGGAACCGGCCAGCGGCGTGCCGGGCAGGTCCACGGGCAGGGGGGTGCGCGGTGCGGCGGTCTCGGCCGTCCAGTAGGGCAGGTCGTCGTCGAGATCGCCGGCCCGCACCCGCTCGGCGAGGTGGCGGGACCACGCGGTGAACGGGGTGTGCTCGGGCTCCGGTCGGGGGTCCTCGCCCGCGGCGGCCTGCCGGTAGGCGAGCGCCAGGTCGGCGAGGAGCACCCGCCAGGAGACGCTGTCCACGGCCAGATGATGGGCCGTCAGGAAGAGCTGGGGCCGCTCCGCGCCCGGCAGCAGGGCCGCGCGCAGCAGTGCCCCGGTGGCCGGGTCGAGGGCCGCCCGGGCCGCGTCGGCGGCCTCGGCGGGTGTGGTCCCGGCGGTGTGCCGGGTCAGCAGCCCGGTGGCCGGGCCGGTGCCCGGGTGCTGCCGCAGGCCCTCGTCCGTGCCGGTGAAGCGGGTGCGCAGCGCCGGGTGCCGGGCCACGACCGCCTCCAGGGCCCGTTCCAGCGCCGTCTCGTCCAGGTCGTGCGGCAGGTCCAGCAGCAGGGACATGCTGAAGCGGCGCAGCGGCCCGTGGGTGGCGAAGAACCACTCCTGGACCGGGGTCAGCGGGGCGGGTCCGTCGTCGTGCGGGCGCCGGGGGGCGGGCTCGGCGGCGGTACGGTGGGCCGCCGCCGCGGCCAGGTCGGCGACCGTCTGGTGGCGGAAGACGTCCTGCGAGCCGAGGTGCAGGCCCGCCGCGCGGGCCCGGGAGACGGCCTGGATGCTCAGGATCGAGTCGCCGCCCAGCTCGAAGAAGTTGTCCGTGACGCCCACCCGGGCCACACCGAGCACCTCGGCCCAGATGCCGGCCAGAGTCTCCTCGGCGGGGGTGCGCGGGGCCGTGTACCGGTGCTCCCGCTCGGCTCCTTCGGGGTCGGGCGCGGGCAGGGCGCGGCGGTCCAGCTTGCCGCTGGTGGTCAGCGGCAGCGTGGCGAGCGCGGTGAAGGAGGACGGCACCATGTGGTCGGGCAGCACGCGCCGCAGGGCGGAGCGCAGGTCCGCCGGGGCGGGCCGCGCGCCGGGCGCGGGGACGACGTAGCCGGCCAGCCGGGTGTGGCCGCGCGGGTCGGTCACGGCGGCGACGGCGGCCGCGGCGACCTCGGGCAGGTCGAGCAGGGCCGCCTCGATCTCGCCGGGTTCGATGCGGTGACCGCGCACCTTGACCTGGTCGTCGGCGCGTCCGAGGTAGTCGATGCGCCCGTCGGCGGTCCAGCGGGCCAGGTCTCCCGTGCGGTACATACGGCTTCCGGGCGGCCCGAACGGATCGGCCCGGAAGCGGGCGGCGGTCAGGCCGGGCCGGCCGGCGTAGCCCCGGGCCAGCTGCTCGCCGGCGAGGTACAGCTCGCCGCCGACGCCGGGGGGCACCGGCTGGAGCCGGTCGTCGAGGACGTACGCGCTCACCTTCGGCAGCGGACGCCCCACCAGCGGACGGTCGGCGTCCTCGATCCGGCAGGCCAGCGCGTCGACCGTGCACTCGGTGGGGCCGTAGAAGTTGTAGGCGCTCAGCCCTGGTCGCGCGGCCAGCTCCCGCCACAGGGCGGGGCCGACCGCCTCGCCGCCGAGCATCAGCACGCGGGGGCGGTGGCGGGGATCGGTGAGCAGTCCCGCGGGCAGCAGCTGGCGCAGGTACGAGGGGGTGACGTCGAGGAAGTCGACGCGGTGCGCGACGACGTACTCGACCAGGGCCGCGGGGTCCATCCGGGTCACCTCGTCGACCAGGTGCAGCGGGTGGCCGTCGGCCATCAGCAGCACGCCTTCGAGCGAGGTGTCGAAGGAGAAGGACGCGGTGAGGGCCACGCGCAGCGGGCCGCCGCCCGCCTCGGCGACGAAGCCCGCGCGGTGCGCCGCGAGCAGGTGCACCGCCGAACGGTGGGCCACCGCGACGCCCTTGGGGCGGCCGGTGGAGCCGGAGGTGTAGATGACGTAGGCGGTGTGCCACGGGTCCAGCGGGGCGCGGCGGTCGGCGTCGGTGGGGTCGGTGTCCGGGACGCCGGCGGGTACGGCCCGCAGCGCGGCCTCGTCGAGGACCAGGGCCGGGCGGGCGTCCCGCAGCAGATGGTGCAGGCGTTCTTCCGGCAGCGCCGGGTCCAGGGGCAGATAGCCGGCGCCGGACTTCCAGACGGCGAGGATGGCCACGAACATGTCCGCGGTGCGCGGCAGCCGCAGCGCGACCAGCCGTTCGGGGCCGGCGCCGCGGGCGATCAGATGGTGGGCGAGCCGGTTGGCGCGGGCGTTGAGCGTGGCGTAGTCCAGCCGCTCGCCCCCGGCGACCAGGGCGAGGGCGCCGGGGGTGAGGGCCGCTCGGCGCTCGAAGATCGCCGGATAGGTGGTGTCACCGGCGGGGTGGGCGGTGGCGAGGCGGGCGCCGGGGGTGGTGGCACCGGGGCCGGCCGCCCCGCCGTCGGCTGCCGCGCGGTCGGTCGCCTCACCGTCGGCCGCCTCGCGGTCGGTGGTGTCACCGTCGGCCGCCTCGCGGTCGGTGGCGTCAGCGCTGGTCGCGTCGACGGGTATGGCTTCGGGTATTGCTTCGCGGTCGGTGGCGTTCCAGTCGCGGGTGACCTGCCGCAGCTCTCGCTCGGACAGCAGCGGCAGGGTGCCGAGCGGCCGGTCCGGTTCACCGGTGGCGGCCTCCAGCAGCCGCAGCAACTGCCCGGCCGCCCGCTCGGCCGTGGCCGCGTCGAACAGGTCGGTGCGGTACTCCAGCAGGCCGGTCAGTCCGTCGCCGTCCGGTACGAACTCCACGCTCAGGTCGAAGGTGGCCGCCTGGCGGGGTACGGCGACGGGAGAGGCGGCGAGGCCGCGGGGACCGCTCGCGGCGGGCGGATCGGGGTGCAGCAGGACCATCACGTCGAAGAGCGGGTTGCGGCCCGCCTCACGGGGCGCGCCCACCGCCTCCACGATCCGCTCGAACGGCGTGTCGCCGTGGGCGAAGGCGTCGTTGACGGTGCCGGCCGTCTCGGCCAGCAGGTCGCCGAAGGACCCGGCCGACCGCACCGTGGTGCGCAGCGCCACCGTGTTCACGAAGAAGCCGACGGCGCGTTCGAGGTCGGTGCGGGAGCGGCCGGGGGTGAGCGAGCCGACGGTGATGTCGTCCTGCCCGGACCAGCGGGCGAGCAGGGCCTGGGTGGCGGCGACCAGTGCGGTGTAGAGGGTGGTGTGCCGCTGTCTTGCGAGGTCGCGCAGTCGTGCCGTGAGGCCGGCGGGGAGGGTGAAGGTGTGGACGGCGCCCGCGCCCGCCTCCTCACCGCGGCGCGGGTGGTCCAGGGGCAGTTCGGGGACGGCCGCGCCGGTCAGCCGCTCCTTCCAGTGGGCCAGCTCCCGCTCCAGCCGGGGGCCCGAGAGCTGCTCGCGCTGCCACACCGCGAAGTCCGGGTACTGCGTCGCCACCGGCGGCAGCTGCGCGGCGGCACCCCGGGTGAGGGCGTCGTACGCGGTGCACAGCTCGTCCAGGACGATGCCCATGGACCAGCCGTCGGTGACGATGTGATGGGCGGTCAGCAGCAGCACGTGCGAGGTGGCCGACTCGCGCAGCAGCAGAGCCCGCAGCAGGGGGCCGCGCAGCAGGTCGAAGGGGCGGGAGTACTCCTCGCGCAGGGCCGCGTCGGTGCCCGCGGTGCCCGTGCCCGCGGTGTCCCGGACCGGCAGCGGTACCGGCCCCGCGGGGCGGACGGTCTGCGCCGGCCGTCCGTCGGCCTCCTCGAACG
Source organism: Streptomyces sp. NPDC048514 (assembly GCF_043199955.1). NCBI lineage: Bacteria > Bacillati > Actinomycetota > Actinomycetes > Kitasatosporales > Streptomycetaceae > Streptomyces > Streptomyces sp. NPDC048514. Next base: position 46,731 of record NZ_JBICWT010000002.1, read on the forward strand.
TGGTGCGCAGCGACTCGTGGCGGCCCACGACGGTGGCGAGCGCCGCTTCCAGGGCGCCGCGGTCCAGGGTGCCGGTGAAGCGCACCGCCACGGCGCTGTTGTAGCGGGGGTCGCCGGGCCGCAGCCGGTCCAGGAACCACAGGCGCTGCTGGGCGAAGGACAGGGGCAGCGGCCGGTCCCGGCCGGCCCGCGGTATCCCGCGCGCCGCGGCACCGGACGCACCACCGGCCCGCCCGGCCAGTCTCCGGCGCATCGCCTCCTGCAGCTCGGCGGGCAAGGCCCGAGCCCGCTCCCCCACCGACGCGGCCGCGCGAGCGGAGGGGCGGACGGGGCGCCCGCCAGGGGTGGCCGCCGAGTCGGTCGCGGGGTTCGCCGCGGAGGAACCCGTTGCCCCGGTGGCGGAGTTCGGGGCGGACGCACCCGCCGCTCTCGTCAGGGAGTCCGGGGCCGACGGGGCCGACGGGGCCGACGCGTCGGATGCGGAGGGGGCCACGGGGCCCGTCTCTCCGGAGCCCGCCGGAGTCGTCCCGGAGGAGGCCACCGAACTCGTCTCGCCGGAGCCCGCCGGAGTCGTCGCGCCTGAGGAGTTGATGGGGTTCGCCTCGCCGAGGTTCGCCGGGGTCGTTCCGGGCGAGGTCGGCGTATTCGGCTCGCTGGGGTTCACGGGGTCCGTTCCGGAGGGGTTCGTGGGGTTCGAAGACGTCATGGCCGTCGGATCCTCACCGTTCGTCGTGGTCGGGGCCGCCGTACGCGGCGTCTTCGAGTTCGCGCAGTACCTGTTCCTCCACCAGTGCCGCCAGGGCGGCGACGGTGCGGGAGACCAGGACGTCGCGGGGGGTCAGCGTGACGCCGAACGCGTCGTTGGCGCGGGAGGCGATGAGCAGGGCGCGCATCGAGTCGCCGCCGAGCGCCAGGTAGTCGTCCTCGGCGCCCACGGCCGTGTGGAGGGTCTCCTCCCAGATGTCCGCCAGGACCTCCTCCGTGGGCGTGCGCGGGGCCACGTGCTCGGCCCGTGCCTGCTCGACGACCGGTTCCGGTGCCGGCAGGGCGGCCCGGTCGGTCTTGCCGTTCTCGGTGAGCGGGAAGCGGTCGAGCGCCACGAACGCGGTGGGGACCATGTGGCCGGGCAGGGTGCGGGCGGCCAGCGCCCGCAGCTCGGCATGGGCGGGCGGCCGCACGCCGGGCGCCGTGAGCAGGTGGGCGACCAGGCGCGGCAGGCCCGGTTCGTCCTCACGCACGCTCACCACCGCGTCCAGCACCGCGGGGTGGCGCACGAGGGTCGCCTCGACCTCCCCGGCCTCGATGCGGTGGCCGCGCAGCTTGAGCTGGTGGTCGGTGCGGCCCAGGTAGTACAGCTCGCCGTGGGCGTCACGGCGTACCAGGTCGCCGGTGCGGTACATGCGGGTGCCGGGCGGCCCGAACGGGTCGGCCGTGAACCGGGCCGCCGTCAGGCCGGGACGGCCCAGGTAGCCGCGGGCCAGGGCCGGTCCGCTCAGCCACAGTTCGCCGGGTACCCCGTCGGGGACCGGCCGGAGCCGGGCGTCGAGGACATAGGCGCCGGTGGCGGGCAGCGGGCGGCCGATGGGCGGCGCGCCGCCGTCCGGTTCCAGGGGTGCGGACCAGGTGGCCACGACGGTCGCCTCGGTGGGTCCGTAGGAGTTGACCATGCGGTGGTGCGGGGCCCAGCGGGCGACCAGATCGGCCCCGCACGCGTCGGCGCCGACGATGAGCGTCTTCAGGTCCGGCAGGGTGCCCGGGGTGCCGGGCGGCAGGGTGGCGAGCGCGGCCGGCGGCAGCAGGGTGTGGGTGATGCGCTCGGTCCGCAGCACACCGGCCAGTTCGGTGCCGAGCAGGGGACCCGGCGCCGGTACCACCAGGCGGGCACCGTGCGGCAGGGACGCGCACAGCTCCAGTACGGAAGCGTCGAAGCTGGGCGTGGCGAACGCCAGCACCCGGTCGCCCGGGGCCACTTGGTAGTGGGCGGCCTCGGCGGCGGAGAACGCGGCGAGACCGCGATGGGTGACGACGACGCCCTTGGGCGTGCCGGTGGAACCGGAGGTGTAGATGACGTAGGCCGGGTCGTCCGGGTCGAGCGGGCGGGTCCGGTCGGCGTCGGTGGGCCGGTGCCCGGGGGCGCCGGCCTCGGGCGCGGTGAGCAGGTCCGCGATCTCCTTGCCGTCGAGGGTGAGGGCGGGGGCGGCGTCCCGCAGCATGAGCGCGATGCGCTCCTCCGGGTAGGCGGGGTCGACGGGCAGGAAGGCGGCGCCCGACTTCGCCACCGCCAGCTGCGCGAGCACCATGTCCGCCGAGCGCGGCAGCAGGAGCGCGACGAGGGTGCCGGGTCCCGCGCCCCGGGCGATCAGCCGGTGCGCCAGCCGGTTGGCCAGCTCCTCGGTCTCCGCGAAGGACAGCAGCCGGCCGGGCGCCGCGAGCGCCGGTGCGCCGGGCCACCGGTCCACCGCGGTCTCGACGAGGGCGGGCAGGGTGGCCGGGGGCACCGGTCCGAGGTCGGGCCGGACCGGGCCGTGGACCAGCCGGGCCCGGTCGGCGGGCGGCAGGACGTCGAGGTCGTCCAGTCGGGCCGTGCCGTCCGAGTCGGCCAGCACCCGCAGGGTGTGCAGCAGGTGCCGGGCCAGGGCGCCGGCCGTGACCGCGTCGAAGTACCGCGGGTCGTAGCCGAGTTCGACGGCGAGCCGCTCTCCGGGCGAGACGACCACGGTGAGCGGGTAGTTGGTGGCCTCCCGGGCGTCCAGTTCCCGGAGCGTGAGACCGTGCGCGCCGGCCGTGGCGTCGCCGACCGGGTAGTTCTCGAACACCACGAGGCTGTCGAACAGGGCGGTGCCCGGGGGCATCGCGCTGAGCCCGTGCAGTTCGTTCAGGGGCATGTGGTCGAAGCGGCGGTCCTCGGCGCCGGCGTCCTGCAGGTCGCGCAGCCAGGTGCCGCAGGGAGCGCTGCCGTCGACGGTGACGCGGGCGGGCAGGGTGGTGATGAACAGCCCGGTGATCGTGTCGGCGCCGGGCAGGTCCGCGGGACGCCCGGAGACGGTGGTGCCGAAGCACACCTCGCGCTCCCCGCTCCACCGCGCCAGCAGCAGCGCCCAGGCACCCTGCACCAGGGAACTCAGGGTGAGCCGGTGCCGGCGGGCGAAGTCCTGGAGTGCCCGCGTCGCGTCGGCGTCGAGCCGCTGGGACAGCCAGGTGCCGGAGCGGGCGGTGCCGTCCGGGGCGGGCCTGCGGTCGTAGGGCAGCGGGGTCGGCGTGGTCAGGCCGGCCAGGACGCCGCGCCAGTGCTGTTCCGCCCGGCCGGTGTCGCGGGCGGCGAGCCAGGCCGCGTAGTCCGCGAACGGCCTGCGCTCGGGCAGCCGGGGCCGCTCGCCGCGGGCCAGCGCGGCGTGCGCCGCCAGGACGTCGGACAGGACGTGGAAGACGCTCCATCCGTCGAGCAGGACGTGGTGGAAGGTCCACACCACGCGCACCGCGCCGGTCCCGAGGCGGACCAGGGCGAGCCGCATCAGCGGGGCGCGGTCGAGGTCGACGCCCCGGGCCCGTTCCTCGGCGAGCAGCCGCTCCAGTTCGGTGGCCCGCCGGTCGGCCGGCAGGCCGCTCCAGTCGTGCTCGGTGACGGGCAGCGACACGTTCCGGTGGACGAGTTGCAGCGGCACCGGCACGTCGTGCAGGGCGACGGAGGTGCGCAGGACGGGGGTGCGGTCGACGACGTGCTGCCAGGCGGCGGCCTGGGTGCGGACGTCGTCGGCGCCGTCGACCTCGAAGGTGATCTGCTCGACGTAGAGGCCGTGTGCGGCGTCGTCCAGACCGTGCACGACCATGCCGGTCTGGGTGGGGGTGAGCGGGTACACGTCCTGGACGCCGGCTCCGGTACCGGCCAGCCGGTCGACGGCCGCCTGGTCCAGGGGGGCGAGCGGGAAGTCGGACGGGGTGCGCCCGCCCGCGCCGGGTTCGGCGCAGTGCCGGACGATCGCGCGCAGTTCGCCGGTGAGCTCGGCGGCGAGCCGGGCGACGGTCTCGGGCCGGTGCACCTCGCGCGAGTAGGACCAGGTGAACCGCAGTTCTCCGCCGGTCACCCGGCCGAGTACGTCGAGCAGGTGCGGGCGGTCCGCCGCGCGGTCCATGCCGCCGGTGAGTCCGTCGTGGGGCGCCAGCACCAGGCCGCCGGGCGGGGTGTTCCCGTCCTGCCGGCCCAGGTAGTTGAAGCAGATCTGCGGCAGGCCGGGCAGGTCCGGACGGTCCGTGGGGTGCAGGAAGCGCAGGGCGCCGTGACCGAGCCCGCCGTGCGGTACGGCGCGCAGGTTCTCCTTGACGGCCTTCAGGACGGTGCCGGTGTCCGCGTCCCGGGGCACGTCGAGGGCGACCGGGTACAGGGTGGTGAACCAGCCGACGGTGCGGGTGAGGTCGACGTCGCCGAAGAGTCCGTCGCGGCCGTGGCCCTCCAGGGTCACCGCCACCCGGTCCCGGCCGGTCCAGCGGGCCAGGACCCGGCCGAGGGCGCACAGCAGCACGTCGTTGACGCGGGTGCGGTAGGCGTCGGGCACGTCCTGGAGCAGCCGGCGGGTGTCCTCGGCGTCGAGGCCGGCCGTCACGCTCTCCTCCACGGCGGTGGTGTTCGCCCCGCCGGCGTGGTCCACCGGCAGGGAGAGGTCGGCGTCGAAGTCCCGCCAGTGGGCGCGTTCACCGTCGAAGCCGCCGGCCGCGGTGTGGGCGGCCAGCCGCCGGGCCCAGGTGCGGAACGAGGTGGTCTTGGGGCCGAGGTCCGGCCGGTGGCCGGCCCGCAGTGCCTGATAGGCGGTGTCCAGGTCCTCCAGCACCAGCCGCCAGGACACCGCGTCCACGACGAGGTGGTGGGCGGCGAGCACCAGAACGGGGCGGGCGCCGTCGCCGGGGTGGCACAACGCGGCCCGCAGCAGCGGCCCGGACGCCAGGTCGAAGCCCGCGGCGAGGGCTTCGGCCACCTCGCGGGGACCGGTGGTGCGGTGCACCTCGAGATGCGGCTGCGGGACGTCGCCGGGTGCCGTGCCGTGCTGCCGCCAGTTCCCGTCACCGGTCCGCTCGAAGCGCAGCCGCAGCGCGTCGTGGTGGTCCAGTACGGCGGCCAGGGCGCCCCGCAGCAGCGCCTCGTCGGTGTCCGCCGCCAGCTCGTAGGAGACGGCCTGGCTGAAGTGGGCGGGGTCGCCGGTGAGGGTGTCGAGGAGCCAGTGCTGTACGGGGGTGAGCGGCACGTCACCGGTCACCGGCCCCTGTTCGGCCTCGGCGGCGCGCGCGGGGCCGGGCGACTCCTCGGCCGCGGCGGCGAGTTCGGCGAGGCTCTGGTGGGTGAACAGGTGCCGGGGCGTCAGGACGAGACCGGCCCGGCGGGCCGCCGAGACGACCTGGATGCCGAGGACGGAGTCACCGCCGAGGGTGAAGTAGTTGTCGTCGGCGCCGACTTCGGGCACGCCGAGCACCTCGGACCAGATGGCCGCGAGGGTGCGCTCGGCCGCGGTGCCGGGCGGACGGCCGCCGCCGGACGCCGGGACCGCCCACACGGGCTCGGGCAGCGCCCGCCGGTCCAGCTTGCCGGTGGCACCCAGCGGCAGCCGCTCCAGCGGCACGACCAGGGCGGGGACCAGATGGTCGGGGAGGCTGCGGCCGAGGAAGGCACGCAGCTCGGCCGCTTCCGGCAGGGCCGCGTCCCGGGGCACCGCGTAGCCGACCAGCCGGCGGTGGCCGTCGTGCTCCACCACCCGGGCCGCGGCGGCCACCACCGCCGGGTGCCGGGCCAGCGCGGCCTCCACCTCGCCGAGTTCGATACGGAAGCCACGGACCTTGACCTGGTCGTCGCCGCGGCCGAGGTACACGAGGTCGCCGCCGGCCGTCCAGCGCACCAGGTCACCGGTGCGGTACATGCGGGCGCCGGGCGCGGCGAAGGGGTCGGGCAGGAATCGGGACGCGGTCAGGCCGGGCCGGCGCAGATAGCCGCGCGCCACACCGGTGCCGCCCAGGTACAGCTCGCCGGGTGCGCCGACGGGCACCGGGCGCATCCGGTGGTCCAGGACGTAGGCGCGGGCACCGCCGGCCGGCCGGCCGATCGGCGGGTCGCGGTCGGGGTCGGCGGGGTCGCAGGTGAAGGCGGTGGCGTAGACGGTGGCCTCGGTGGGTCCGTAGATGTTGCGCACCTGGCAGCCGGGAACGGCCGCGCGCACCCGGCTGACCGTCCGGGCCGGCAGTCCCTCGCCCGCGAGCACCACGGTGTCCGCGGTGACGTGCACGGTGTCCTCGGCCAGCAGCCGGTCCAGCGCGGAGGGCACCGCGCTGAGCAGGCCGGCGCGCCACGGCCCGGGGCGTTCGGCGAGGGCCAGCAGGTCGCGGACCACCTCCACACAGCCGCCGGACAGCAGCGGCGAGAAGATCTCGAAGACGGACACGTCGAAGTTGAGCGAGGTGGAGGCCACGACGTGCTCCAGGCCCCGCCCGGTGAACTCGGCCGCGGCCCAGTCGGTGAGGGCCAGCACCGACGCGTGGCTGACGACGACACCCTTGGGGCGGCCGGTGGAGCCGGAGGTGTGGATGACGTAGGCGGGGTGCCCGGGGAGCTGGGGGCCGCGCCGTCCGTCGCGCTGGTCCCCCCCGTTCCACGCGTCCCGGCCGCCGGCGCCGATCGGGTCGGCGGCCGGCGGGGCGGTGGCGTGGTCGGGGTCGCCGTCGGGGACGAGGTCGAGGTCGAGGTCGTCCAGCAGGATCCGGGTGAACCGGCCTTCGGGGAGCCCGGCGGCGGTGTCCGAGGTGGTGATCACGGCGTCGGGCCGTACGTCCTCGAAGAGGAACGCGATGCGCTCGGCCGGGTACCGGGGGTCGACCGGAAGATAGGCTGCGCCGCTCTTGAGCACCGCCCACAGGGCCACGACCAGGTCGGCGGTGCGGGGCAGGGCGAGCGCGACGAAGCGCTCCGGTCCCGCTCCGGCGGCCCGCAGCAGCCGGGCGAGCCGGTCGGAGCGCTCGTCGAGCGCGCGGTAGGTGAGGCGTTCCTCACCGGCCAGCACGGCCGTGGCGTCGGGGGTGCGGGCGACCTGCCGCCGGAACGCGTCCGGCAGGGTGTCCTGCGGTGCCCGGACGTTCCCTCCGGCGAACCGGTCGAGCACGGCCAGCGCCGCACGGTGGTCCTGGAGCGGCAGGCCGGCCAGGGTGCGGTCCGGGTCCGCGGCCATTTCCGTCAGCAGCGTGCGCAGGCTCTCCCCGAGCCCTTCCACCGTCGCCGCGTCGAAGGCGGCCGGGTCGTAGTCGAGGTTGACGGCCAGGGCGTCGCCGGGGGCGACGACCACGCTGAGCGGGTAGTTGGTGGGTTCCAGGTCCCGTTCGGTCTCCATGGCCAGCCCGTGCCGGGCGAGCGCCCCCTCGTCGAAGGGGTAGTTCTCGAAGACCACGATGGAGTCGAACAGCCGCGTGCCGCCCGGCACCTCGCTCCAGGTCTGCACCTGGGCCAGCGAGACGAAGTCGTGGCGGCGGGCCTCGGACTGGGCGGTCTGCAGTTCGCGCAGCCAGTCCAGCAGCGGGCGCCGCCCGTCGACGCGGGCCCGCGTGGGCAGGGTGTTGATGAACAGGCCGACCATCGAGGTCACGCCCGGCAGTTCGGCGGGCCGGCCGGAGACGGTCGTACCGAACACGACGTCGTCACCGCCGCCGTAGCGGGACAGCAGCAGCGCCCACGCCCCCTGCAGGACGGTGTTGAGGGTCAGGCCCGCCCGCTGGGCCGTCTCCCGCAGTCGCGCCGACACCGCGGTGTCGAGGGTCACCCGGACCGATCCGGACGAGGAGCCGCTGTGAGCGCCGGCCGCCTGCCGGTCACGCGGCAGCGCGGTCGGCGCGGGGAACCCGGCGAGGGTCTCGCGCCAGTACCGTTCGGCTCCGGCGGTGTCCTGGCAGGCCAGCCAGCGCAGGTAGTCGCCGAAGGGCCGGCGCTCGGTGAGCCGCGGGCGGCGTCCCGAGACCAGTGCCGCATACCGTTCGCACACCTCGTCGAAGACCTGGGCGGCGCTCCAGCCGTCGAGCAGCACGTGGTGGAAGGTCCACACGAGGCGTACCCGGTCCGGTGCGAGCCGGATGAGGGCCAGCCGCGTCAGGGGAGCCGCCGCCAGGTCGATGCCGGCCTCCCGGTCCTCGGCGAGCATCCGGTCGAGCGCGGGTGCGCTCCGGTCCGCCGGCCGGTCCGACCAGTCGTGGTGGGTGACGGGCAGGGTGACCCGGTCCCGTACGACCGCGACCGGTTCGGGGGTCTCCCGCCACACCAGGTGGGTGCGCAGGACCGGGTTGGCGTCCGCGGTGCGCTGCCACGCCTCGGCGAGGGCGTGCGGGTCGGTGACGCCGGACAGCACCAGCTGCACCTGGTTGACGTAGGTGCGGCCGTCCGGGTCGAGCAGGCTGTGGAAGAGCATGCCCGCCTGCATCGGCGTCAGCGGGTGGATGTCGGCGACGTCGCGGCCGTCGCCGGCGACGCGGTCCACGGCCGCCTGGTCCAGCCGGGCCAGCGGGAAGTCCGAGGGGGTGCGGCCGCCCGCCTCGGGGCGGCCGCAGTGCGCGACGATGTCCTCCAGCGCCCGCAGCATGCCCTCGGCGAGGGCGGTGACGGTCTCCGCGCGGTGCCGTCCGCGGCTGTGGTACCAGGTGATCTCCAGCCGGCCGTCCTCGACGCGGGCCACGACGTCCAGCAGATGGGCTCGTTCGGTGCCGGGCGCCTCCGCGCCGCCGAGACCGCCGGGCACCCGGCCGACGAGCGTGGCGGCGTCGGCGGTCCAGTCGAACCGGCCCAGGTAGTTGAAGCTGATGCCGGGCGCCGGGGCGGCCGCGATCCGTTCGTCGCGGGCGAGGTGGCGCAGGGCGCCGTGCCCGATTCCGCGGTCCGGTACGGCGCGCAGCTGCTCCTTCACCGACTTCAGCGCGGTCCCCCACTCCCCCGCCGGGACCTGGAGGGCGACGGGGAAGAGCGAGGTGAACCAGCCGACCGTGCGGGACAGGTCGATGTCCTCGAACAGCCGGTCCTCGCGGCCGTGTCCCTCGAGGCCGACGGCGACGGTGTCGCGTCCGGTCCAGTCGGCGAGCACCCGGCCCAGCGCGGTGAGCAGCACGTCGTCGATGCGGGTGCGGTAGACGCCGGGGACCGTGCGCAGGAGGTGGTCGGTGCGTTCCCGGTCCAGCCGGACGGTGACCTCGCGGACGTCGGCGGTGGTGTTGCCGCCGTCGCCGTCCACCGGCAGCGGCGCGGCGCAGTGCCGGGCGGTGGCCTCCCAGTAGGCGCGCTGAGCCGCGAAGCCGCCGTCGTCGGTGCGGGCGCGCAGCCGGTCGGCCCATTCCCGGACGGAGGTGGTGCGGGCGGGCAGCCGGACCGGCTGCCCGGCCGTGACCTGCCGGTAGGCGGTCTCCAGGTCCTCCAGCAGGATGCGCCAGGACACGCCGTCGACGACCAGGTGGTGGACGGCCAGCAGCAGCCGGTCCGGACGGCTGTCGGTGGTGAACAGCCGGGCGGTGAGCAACGGGCCCTCGTCGAGCCGGAATCCGGCGTGGGCCTGCGCCGTGATGCGGGCCTCGGCCTCCTCGGCGGTCGCGGCGTCGAGCGGGTGGACCTCCAGCAGCCGGGGCGGGGAGGCGTCCGCGGGGGCGACGTCCTGCCGCCAGGTGTCGTCGTCGCGGAGGACGAAGCGCGAGCGCAGGGCGTCGTGGTGGGCCCACAGGGCGGCGAGGGCCCGGCGCAGGGCGTCCGGGTCGACGGTGCCGGGCGCCTGGACGACGACCGACTGGTTGAAGAAGGCGGCCTGCGCCGGCCGGGGGTCGAGGAACCAGTGCTGGATGGGGGTCAGCGCGGCCTCGCCGGCGACCGGCTCGGTGCCGGCGACGGAGGCGGAGGTGCCGCCCTCGGCGGCCAGCTCGGCCACGGTGGGGCGGCGGAAGACGTCGCGGGGCGTGAGGGCGAGACCCGCCGCCCGGGCGCGGGAGACGACCTGGATGCTGAGGATGGAGTCGCCGCCCAGCATGAAGAAGTTGTCGTCGACGCCGACGCGTTCCACGCCGAGCAGGTCGGCCCAGATCCCGGCGAGGACGCGTTCGGCGTCGGTTCGCGGGGCGCGGTGGGCGCGGTCGCCGCCGCCCGCCGACCAGTCGGGCTCGGGCAGCCGCCGCCGGTCCACCTTGCCGTTGGCGGTCAGCGGCAGCCCCGGCACCGTGACGAACGCGGCGGGCAGCATGTAGTCGGGCAGGCCGGCCGCCAGATGGGCGCGCAGCTCGGCGCCGGACGGCACGGCGGCGCCGTCGGCCGCCACGAGGTGGGCCGCGAGGCGTTTGCGCCCGGTGTCCTCGTACAGGGACACGACCGCCTCGGCGACGGCGGGGTGGGCGGTCAGCCGGGCCTCTATCTCGGCGGGTTCGATGCGGAAGCCACGGATCTTGATCTGGTCGTCGGCGCGGCCCACGAAGTGCAGCTCGCCGTCGGCGCTCCAGCGCACGATGTCGCCGGTGCGGTACATCCGGCCGCCGGGCGTCCCGAACGGGTCGGCCACGTAGCGGGCGGCGCTCGCCCCCGGCCGCCCCGCGTAACCGCGGGCCAGCCCGGCCCCGGCTATGAACAACTCGCCCGGGATGCCCGGCGGCTGGGGCTGGAGCGCGGCGTCCAGGACGTACACGCGGGTGTTGTCCAGCGGCCGTCCGATGGGCAGCACGGCGGGCAGCGGGTCACCGGAGCGGAAGACGCGCCGGGTGGCGAAGGTGGTGGTCTCGGTCGGGCCGTAGCCGTCGACCACGGTGAGGCCGGGGCAGGCGTCCAGGACGCGGCGCACGACCGCGCCGGGCACGGCCTCGCCGCCCGTCCACACCTCGCGCGCGCCGCGCAGGCAGGTGGGGTCCTCCTGGGCGAGGAGCCGGAACAGGCCCGCCGTCAGCCACAGGCAGCTCACCCGCCGTTCGGTGACGGCGTGGCGGACGGCGGCGGCGTCCAGGTCGGCCGGCGGGGCCAGGACCGCCGTGCCGCCGCGCAGCAGCGGCACCCACACCTCGTAGGTGGCGGCGTCGAAGGCGTGCGGGGAGTGTACGAGGACCCGGTCGTGGCCGCTGAAGGCCCGGTCGAGGGCGAGCGCGGCGACGTCCCGCTGGCGTACCGCGACCCCCTTGGGCACGCCGGTGGAGCCGGAGGTGAACATCAGGTACTGCACGTTGTCGGGATGGACCGCCCAGGCACCCCGCGAGCCGGCGCCCACCACGCCCCCGTCGCCCAGCCGCAGGATGCCGTCGGCGGGCAGTATGTGCCCGGCGGTCTCCTCCCACGTCGCGTCGGTGAGCAGCAGGTCGGCTCCGGACTCGGTCAGCATGCGGCGCAGCCGTTCGTGCGGCGCCCTGCCGTCCAGGGGTACGTACACCCCGCCGGTGCGCACCAGTGCCAGCTGGGCGACGATCAACTGCACGGAACGGTCCATCAGCACGCCCACCGGGCGTTCGGCCCGCACCCCGAGACCGGCGAGGCGGTCCGCCAGTCCGGCGGCCAGCGAGTCGAGTTCGCGGTAGGTGACGCTTGCGTCGCCGGCCTCCAGGGCCACGGCGTCGGGCGTGCGCCGGACCTGTGCGGCGAAGAGGTCCGCGACGGTGCACTCGGGGAGGCCGGTCGCGGTGTCGTTCCACTCGCGCAGTACCTGTGCACGGCGGCCGGGCGCCAGCAACGGCAGGCGTGCGGGCGGCCGTTCGGCACCGGTGACCATGCCGTGCAGCAGGACCGTGAGGTACTCGGCCAGCCGCTGGACGGTCGGCTCGTCGAACAGCTCCGGGTCGTAGCCCAGGCGCAGCGCCAGCGCGGCACCCGGATAGGCGACCAGGCTCAGCGGGTAGTTGGTGGTCTCGATGCCGTCGAGACCGCTCAGGCGCAGCCCGTGGGCGGCGGCCCGGCGGTCGTCCACCGGGTAGTTCTCGAAGACGACGATGCTGTCGAACAGGGCGACGCGTTCCGGGAGTTCGGTGAACGTCCGCATCCGGGTGAGTGCCACGTGGTCGAAGCGCCGGTCCTCGCTCTGCTCGTGCTGGAGGCGGCGCAGCCAGTCGCGCAGGCTGCCGTCGGAGGGGACCGTGACGCGGGTCGGCAGGGTGGCGATGAACAGCCCGGTCATGGAGTCGGCACCGGGCAGCTCGGGCGGCCGCCCGGACACGGTGGTGCCGAAGACCACCTCGTCCCGGCCCGCCTGCCGGGCCAGCAGCAGCGCCCAGGCGCCCTGGACGAGCGTGTTCAGGGTGATCCCGCAGGTCCGGGCGAGTTCCTCCAGCGCCCGGGTCGTGTCGTCGGGCAGCGTGACGCGCACCGCCCGGGTGGACTCGGCACGGTGGGTCTCGCGCGGCTCGCGGTCGAAGGGCAGCGGCGTGGCCTCGGTCAGCCCCTCCAGGCGCCGGCGCCAGTGCCCCTCGGCCTCGTCCCGGTCGCGGGTGCGCAGCCAGGCCACGTAGTCCCGGTAGGGGCGGCGGTCCGGCAGGGCGCCCGAACCTGATCCGCCGTGGGCCGCGAAGACGTCCGAGAGCACCTGGAAGAGGCTCCAGCCGTCGAGGACCAGATGGTGGAAGGACCACACCACGCGCACGGCGGTGTCCGAGACGCGGGCGAGCGCCAGCCGCTGGAGGGGGGCCAGGCCCAGGTCGATGCCGGCCGCGCGGTCCCGGCCCATCAGCTCGTCCAGCCGGCCGGCGCGCTCGTCCTCCGTCAGTTCGCGCCAGTCGAGGTGCGTGACGGGCACGGCGGCGTGGCGCTGCACCACGAAGAGCGGTTCGGGTACGTCCTGCCAGACGACCCGGCCGCGCAGCACCGCGGTGCGGTCCGTGACCCGCTGCCAGGCGGCTTCGAGGGCCCCCGGGTCGGGGACGCCGTCCAGGACGAAGGTCAGCTGCTGGAAGTAGACGCCGCGGTCGTCCTGGGAGAGGCCGTGGAAGAGCATGCCGGCCTGGGTCGGGGTCAGCGGCAGGACGTCCTCCACCGCCGCGGGGTCCTGCCCCGCGAGCCGGTCCACGGTGGCCTGGTCCAGCGAGGTGAGCGGGAAGTCGGACGGGGTGCGCCCGGCGGCTCCCGGCCCGGCGGCGTGCCGGGCGAGGTCCGCCAGTGCGTCGGCGAACCGGCCGGCCAGCGCCGCGACCGTGTCGTCCCGGTACCGCCCGCCGGAGTAGAACCAGCTGAACTCCAGTGCGTCGCCGTCCAGCCGGCCCACGACCTCCAGCGGGTGCGGGCGCGCGGAGCGGGGGTCGGCGTCCAGTTCCAGCGGCCGCACGGTGCCGCGGTACAGGCCGTCCGGCTCGTCCGACACCCCCATCCGCCCCAGGTAGTTGAAGCTCACCTGGGCCGCCGGAGTGCGCGGTGCCGGCTCCGGCGTGGCGAGATGGCGCAGCGCGTCGTGGCCCAGCCCGTGCCGGGGTACGGCGCGCAGCTGTTCCTTGACCTGCTTCAGTACGGCGTCCCAGCCGCTCTCGGCGGGGACGGCGAGGGCGACCGGGTGGCGGGTGGTGAACCAGCCGACGGTACGGCTGAGGTCGACGTCGGCGAAGAGCTCCTCGCGGCCGTGCCCCTCGACGTCCACCACCACCCGGTCCCGGCCGCTCCAGCCGCACAGCGCCCGCCCGAGGGCGCTGAGCAGCACGTCGTTGACCTGGGTGCGGTAGGTGTCGGGCAGGGTGCGCAGCAGGACGGCGGTGTCCTCGGGGCTCAGCCGTACGGTCACCGCCCGGGCCGAGGCGTAGGTGTCGGCGCCGGTCAGGTCGGCGGGAAGCGGTGGCTCGCCGTCCGGGAGCGCCGTGTTCCAGTACTCCGTCTCGTCGGCGAATCCGCCGTCGGCGGCGAGCGCGGTCAGCCGGCGGGCCCAGTGCCGCAGTGCCGAGGACCGGGCGGGCAGCGCCGCCGCGCCGTCGTCGCCGGCGCGCCGGGCCCGGTAGGCGTGGTCGAGGTCCTCCAGCAGCAGCCGCCAGGAGACCCCGTCGACGACCAGGTGGTGCACGGCCAGATGCAGCACGGGGGACCGGCCGGGACCACGGTCGTGCAGCACGGCCCGCAGCAGCGGCCCCCGGGCCAGGTCGAAGGGGCCGAAGTGGGGGGTGTCGGTGTCGGGGCCGGTGTGGTGGGCCAGGGTGAGGGGGGCCGCCCGCTCGTCGATGTGCCAGTGGACCGCGCCGGAACCGTCGTCGGCGACGACGAACCGGGAGCGCAGGGCGTCGTGGTGGGCGACCAGGTCGTCCAGCGCGTCGCGCAGCGCCGCGGGGTCCAGGTCGTCGGGCAGTTCGAGGGACAGCGCCTGTGCGAAGTGGGCGGCCCGGTCGGCGGCGGTGTCGAACAGCCAGTGCTGGATGGGCGTCAGGGGCGTCGTGCCGGTGGCCTCCGCCGTGCCGGCGCCGGCCACCGGCTGTGCCGCGGCGGCGGTCGCGCACCGGGCGAGGGCCGCCACCGTCTGGTGCTGGTAGACGTCGCGGGAGGTCAGCAGCAGGCCCTCCTGGCGGGCCCGGGCCACGACCTGGATGCTGAGGATCGAATCGCCGCCGAGCTCGAAGAAGTTGTCGTCGACGCCGACGCGTTCCACCCGCAGCACGTCGGCCAGGATGGCGGCGAGGGTGCGCTCGGCCGGCGTGCGGGGCGGCACGTGACGTACGGCGCGCACGGCCGGGCCCGGCTCGGGCAGCCGGCCGCGGTCGAGCTTGCCGTTGGGGTTGAGCGGCAGGGCGTCCAGCGGTACGACGGTCGAGGGGACCATGTAGTCGGGCAGGGTGCGGCCGAGCGCCCGGCGGACCGCCTCCGGTTCCACGTGTTCCCCGGGGACGGGGACGACGTACCCGACCAGGCGCCGGTGCCCGTCGCTCTCGGAGGCGGTGGCCGCCGCCTCCGCCACGCCCGGGCAGCCGCGCAGCGCCTCCTCCACCTCGCCGAGTTCGATGCGGAAGCCCCGCACCTTGACCTGCTGGTCGATCCGGCCGACGTACTCCAGTTCACCGTCCGCGCTCCAGCGCGCCAGGTCCCCGGTGCGGTACATGCGTTCGCCGGGGGCGCCGAAGGGATCGGCGACGAACCGGCCGGCGGTCAGACCGGGCCGGCGCAGGTAGCCGCGGGCGAGGCCGGCGCCGCCGAGGTACAACTCGCCGGTGACTCCGAGAGGTTGCGGACGCAGGGCACGGTCGAGGACGTAGGCCCGGGTGAGGGCGACCGGACGGCCGATGGGCGGGGCCTGATCGGGGGTCCGGTCGCCGGCGGACCAGGCGGTCGCGTACACGGTGGCCTCGGTGGGGCCGTACACGTTGGCTATCTCGCAGCCGGGCATGGCGGCGCGCAGGTCGCGCACCGTCTGCAGGGGCAGGGCCTCGCCCGCGAGGACGATCGTGTCCGCCGCGACGGGCGAGGCCCCGTCCGCGACCAGCCGGGAGATGACGGACGGCACCCCGCTGACGAGGCCGGCCCGCCGGGGGCCGTCCGGAGCGTCGGCGAGGGAGGGCAGATCGGCGACCACCTCCACGCTGCCGCCGGCGAGCAGCGGGCACAGCAGCTCGAAGACGGAGACGTCGAAGTTGAGGGAGGTGGAGGCGATCACGTGCGACAGCCGGTCCGGGCCGAACCGCTCCGCCGCCCAGGCGGCGAGGGCGGCGACGCTGCGGTGGGTGACCACGACGCCCTTGGGGCGGCCGGTCGAGCCCGAGGTGTAGATGACGTACGCGGGATGGTCCGGAGCGAGCGGGCGGAGCCGGTCGTCGTCGCCCAGGTCGCCCGCGGCCGTCTCCGGGTCCGGGCAGACCTGCCGGACCAACCGGTCGCAGTCCTCCAGGAGCAGCGGGTCGCAGCCCTCGGGGAGGGCGGTGGCGGTCTCGCCGGTGGCGAGCACGAGTGTGGGGCGGGCGTCGTCGAGCATGAAGCGGACGCGTTCGGCCGGATAGGCGGGGTCGACCGGGAGGTAGCCGGCGCCCGCCTTCAGCACGGCCCACAGCACCGGCACGAGGTCGGCGGAGCGCGGCAGGCACAGTGCGACCAGCGTCTCCGGGCCCGCCCCGCGGGCGACGAGCAGCCGGGCCAGGCGGTTGGCCCGCCGGTCGGTCTCGGCGTAGTCGAGCCGGAGGGAGCCGCAGACGACGGCGGTCCGGCCAGGGGTGCGGGCCACCTGTGCCCGGAACAGGTCCGGCAGCGTGCTGGTCCCGGTGTCGCGGGCGCGCCGCACGGGCGGGTTCCAGCTGTCGACCAGGGTGCGCTGCTCGTCGTCCGCGAGCATGGGCAGCTCGGTCAGCGTCCGGCTCGGTCCGTCGGCCATGCCGTCCAGCAGGCGGTGCAGGTGACGGCAGACGCGGGCCACGGTGGACGCCTCGAACAGGTCGGTGTTGAACTCGGCGGTCAGCACGCAGCCGCCGTCCGCGTCCGGCGCGAACTCCAGGACCAGGTCGAAGCGGGCGGCGGGGCGGGGCAGCGGATGGCCGTCGAGGCGCAGGCCGCCCGCCCGCCGGGGCACGCCGGTGGCGGTCTGCTGCACGACGAGCGCCTGCACCAGGGGGGTACGGCTCGGGTCGCGGGGCGGCGCCAGCTCCTCCACCACCCGGTCGAAGGGCACCCCGTCGTGGGCGAAGGCGTCCAGTACCGTCGCGCGCATGTGCTCGACGAACCGGTCCACGGTCGTGGTCTCGTCCACGTCGCCGCGCAGCACCAGGGTGTTGGCGAAGAAGCCGGCCACGTCCTCCAGGTCCGGGCGGCCCCGCCCGTTGGTGACGGTGCCGAAGGCCACGTCCCGCTGGCCGGAGTAGCGCGAGAACAGCAGCGCGGAGGCGGCCGCGAACAGGGTGAACACCGTCGTGCCCCGTCCCCCGGCCAGCTGCCGCAGCCGGGTCACCAGGTCCGCGGGGAGGTGGTGCCGGTGTGCCGCGCCGACGGCGGTGCGGACGGCGGGCCGGGGCCGGTCCGTGGGCAGTTCCAGGTGCTGGATGCCCGCCAGGTGCCGCTTCCAGTAGGCGAGGTCCTCCGCGTCCGTTCCGGTGGCCCGCTGCCGCTGCTCCCACACGGCGAAGTCGGGGTACTGCACGGCCGGTGCGGGCAGTCCGTCCGGCTCGCCGGTGGCCTCCGCGTGGTACAGGGCGGCGAGTTCACGGGTGAGGACGCCCACGGACCAGCCGTCGGTGACGATGTGGTGCTGCGCCAGGAGCAGCAGGTGGTCCTCGTCGGCGAGACGGACGAGCAGGGCGCGGGTGAGCGGGCCGGCCGCGAGGTCGAAGGGGTGGCTCAGCTCGTCGGTGAGCAGCCGTTGCGCGTTCTCGGCGCGCCGGGCCGCGGGGGCGTCGCGCAGGTCGGCCGTGCGCAGCGGCAGCCGGGGCTCCGGGGCGACGCGCTGGACTCCCTGGCCGTCGACGGTGGCGAACGTGGTGCGCAGGGCGTCGTGGCGGGCGGCGAGGCGGTCCAGGGACCGGCGCAGGGCGTCCGTGTCCAGCGGGCCGCTCAGCCGCAGGGACACGCCGGTGTTGTACTCGGTGCCGCCGCCGGTGAGGTCGTCGAGGAACCACAGCCGCCGCTGGGCGCTGGACAGGGGGAGGGTGCCCGTCCGGGGGGCGGCCGGGATCGGCTCCGGCGGCGCGGCGGCGGACGGTTCGCCGAGCAGGGGGGCCAGCGCGGCGACGGTGCGCGCGGTGAAGACGTCCCGCATCGTCAGCCGGACGCCGAGGTCGTCCCGGATCCGGCCCAGGGTGCGGGCGGCGAGGATCGAGTCGCCGCCCAGCTCGAAGAAGTCGTCGGTGACGCCGACCGGTCCGGCGCCCAGGGCGTCCGACCAGATGGCGGCCAGGGCCTGCTCCCGGGCGGTGCGCGGCGGCACGTGGCCGGCCGCCGGAGCCCGGTCCGGGGCGGGCAGGGCGGCCCGGTCGGTCTTGCCGTTCTCGGTGAGCGGGAACCGGTCCAGCACGACGACGGCGGACGGCACCATGTGCGCGGGCAGGGCAGCGGCCAGCGCGGCACGCAGGGCGGCCGGGCCGGGAGCGGGTGCCGGGCCGGCGGGTGTGACGTAGCCGACGAGGCGCTGTCTGCCGGGCTCGTCCTCCCGTACGACGACCACGGCCTCGCCGACACCGCCGGCCCGCACCAAAGCGGCCTCGATCTCGCCCGGTTCGATGCGGAAACCACGGATCTTCACCTGCCGGTCGAGCCGGCCGAGGAACTCCAGTTCCCCGTCGGCGGTCCAGCGGGCCCGGTCCCCGGTGCGGTAGAGGCGGCCGCCGGGCGCCTCGAAGGGGTCGGCGACGAAACGGGCGGCGGTCAGTCCCGGGCGGCCCAGGTAGCCGCGGGCGACCGCGTCGCCGCCCACGTACAACTCACCGTCCGTGCCGGGCGGTACGGGCCGCATGGCAGCGTCGAGGACGTACACCCGGGTGTGCGGCAGGGCGCCGCCGATCGTCGGCGTGCCGCGGCCGGCGGTCAGCGGCCCGGTCCAGGTGGCGACGATGGTGGCCTCGGTGGGCCCGTAGGAGTTGATCATGCGGCGGCCGGGTGCCCAGCGGTCGACGAGTCCGGCGGGGCAGGCCTCGGCTCCGACGATCAGCGTGCGCAGCTGGCGGGCGGTGCCCCGGGCCGGGTCGGGGAGGGTGGCCAGGGCGGCCGGCGGGATGAGGGCGTGGGTGATCCGGTGGCCGTCCAGGACGGCGGCGAGTTCGTCGCCCAGCCACGGGCCGTCCGGCGGCACCACGAGCGTCGCGCCGGACAGCACGGATATGCACAACTCCAGTACGGAGGCGTCGAAACTGGGCGACGAGAACTGCAGCACGCGGTCGCCGGGGCCCACGGCGTAGCGTTCGCCGGCGGCCGCCGTGAAGCCGCCGATGCCGCGGTGGGTCACCGCCACGCCCTTGGGCGTCCCGGTCGAACCGGACGTGTAGATCACATACGCCATGTGGTCGGCGCCGACCACCGCGCCACCACCCGGCCCGGCTCCGTAACCCGACCCGTCTCCTGCACCGGGGACATCCCCTGCACCGGGCGCATCTCCGGTTCCGGGCACGCCTCCACGGCCGGATATGTGTCCGGTGCCGGGGGCCATCACGGCATCCGCCGTGCGCGCGTCGCCCGAAATGCCCGCGGCGTCGGCGACCTCCGTGACGCCCGGGGTGCCCGTGGCGCCGGTGACCTCCGCGACGCCGGAGGTGCCCGCGGCGTCGGCGACCTCCGCTACGCCGGAGGTGCCCGCGGCGTCGGCGACCTCCGCTACGCCCGGGGTGTCCGCGGCACCCGCGGCGGTCTCCACGGTGTCCTCGGTCTCCATCAACCGGCCGACGTGGCGCAGGTCGTCGACGATGACCGCCGGCTCGGCGTCGTCGAGCATCAGCGCCCGCCGCTCGGCCGGGTAGGCGGGGTCCACGGGGAGGAAGGCGGCGCCCGTCCGGGCGACGGCCAGCTCGGCCGCGACCAGTTCCATCGAGCGCGGCAGGACCAGTGCCACCACGCGGTCCGGGCCCGCACCCCGGCGCACCAGGTGGCCGGCCAACCGGTCGGCTCGGGCGGCGAGTTCGCGGTAGCTCCAGGTGCGGCGGCCGTCGGTGAGCGCCGGCGCGTCCGGTGTGCGGGTCACCCACGCGGTGAACAACTCGCCGAGCGTGGGCCGCGGCCGCGCCGGGGCCACGGCGCTCTCCGGAGAGCCGGCGGTGCGGCCGGACGGTGCCGGTGCGGACGCCGGTGCGGGCTTGTCGTGCAGGTCCGTCATGGGTGAAGTCCTTCTGGAGAGCTGGACGATGCGGCGCGGGGTGCGAAGGCGGACGCGCGCGGCCCGCGCATCGGCGTCGGTGGTGCGGGAGCCCGGTGCGGTCAGGCCGGGGCGGTACACCGGTGCCGTGGGGCCCGGACCGGCGCACTTGGGGGGTGAACCGGTGTCCGGAACGCCGGCCGTCACACCGAGGGCGAGGGGCCGGTGGCCGGAAAGCCGCGCGGCGCACATGGGCCCGGAACCGGGCGGTGCGGACCGGCGTCGGCGTCGCCGTCCCGCGGTGCCCCCGGCGTCCGGCGGCCCGGCGACCCGGAGGTCCCGTCCGACGGCAGGGGTCCGGCGGCCCGGAGGTCCCGTCCGACGGCCGGGGTCCGGCCGATCCGGTCCGGGTCCGGCTCGGATCGGGGCGGAGGTCCGGCCGAATCGGGTCCCCATCCGGCCGAACAGGCCGGAGGTCCGGCCGATCGGGTCCGAGTGCTGGTCCGGGTCCGGCCGCTCCGGTCCGTCCGAACGGTCCTGGCGCGGCGGCCTTTGCGCGCGGTCAGCCGTCGTCGGTACGGCGGGCCGTGCGCCCGGATATCTGCACGCGGTCGATCCTGCCGGTGAGGGGGTCACGGTGGAAGCGCCCGCCGGGTTCGAGGCGGCCGGTGACCGGGTCGAGCAGATCGCACGACAGGTCGGTGTAACAGACCAGCGGCAGGTCCACGTCGCCGTCCACCGAGAGGGCCGGTGAGCCGTCGGGCCCCGGCGCCACCCGGTAGGTGATGTCCCCGTTGCGGTAGGTGCCGAACCCGTCGGGCAGGGCGGTTCGGGCGGCCCGTCGCCTGGTCGGCGGCGCGGCGGGCACCCGTACGCCGGCGATCCGGGCCAGGTCCTCGGCGAGGTCGCGCCAGAGCGCGGTGCCACCGCCGGCGTTGGCGGTGAAGGCGACCACCGTGCCAGCGGCGGGGTCGACCCGCAGATGACAGGAGGTGCCCTGGGCGTTGCCGTCGTGGCCGCACCACACCCGGTCGTCCTGCCGGTACAGCGCGAGGCCCGGCCCCCAGCCGTCGGCCAGCGCACTCGGCCGCGCGGCGCTCTCGGCGCTGCGCATCTCCTTGGCCACGGAAGGCGGCAGGGCGTCCGAGCGGTCGGCCAGCAGCCTGCCGAACTCCCGCAGGTCGCGGGCGCTCGCCAGCAGAGCCCCGGCCGGCGCCTCCAGCGGTGCCAGGTTCTGCCCGGCCGGACGGGCCCTGCCCGTCGCGGTGTTGACCGCGTGACCGGCGGCCAGGGGGCGGTCGGCGCCGCTGTCACCGAGGAACGCGGGTACCGTGCCGAGGGGTTCGAGGATGAGCGCCCGCACGGCCTCGTGCCAGGGCATTCCGGTGACCGCCTCCACCAGCCGTCCGGCGGCGACATAGCCGGCGTTGGAGTACGAGAAGTCGGTCCCCGGCGCGAACACCAGACCGCCGGGGGTGCAGAGGGCGGTGAGGTAGCGGGCGCCCGTGGTCGCCGCCGCGGTGTCGGAGTCGGGTCCGGTGGGCAGACCTGAGGTGTGACTGAGCAGCTGGCGGATGGTCACCTCGGGCAGCTGCCGCAGCTCGGGCAGATGAGCGGCGGCGGGTTCGTCCGGGTCGAGGTCGCCGTCGTCGGCCAGGAGCAGCACGAGGGCCGCGGTGTAGGGCTTGGTGAGCGAACCGAGGGGTACGGCCGTGTCGTCCGTGACCGGAGCGCCGGTCGTGACGTCGGCGGTCCCGGTGTGCAGGGTGAGGACGTCCGAGCCGGTGTCCAGGGCCAGCTGGGCGCCGGGCACACGGTGCCGGTGGGCGAGGGTGTCGAGGCGGGCCTGCAGTTCCTGGCGTAATGACGGGGAGGGCGCCGTGGAGCGGGCAGGAGCGGTGGGGACGGTGTAGGGCATGAGAAGAGGACTCCCGTTGAGTGGGTCTCCTGTGCGGGTGATCGGTCCGGCCCGTGGGTGAACGGTGCGGGGTCCGGCCGGGGCGCCTGCGCGCGGCGCTAGGCTCTGCCGACCTCGACCGGCAGGTGGCGTACGCCGATGAGGACGGCGGGGTTCTGGAAGGTGACCTCCTCGTAGGAGGGGACCGCCAGTATGCGGAATCGTTCATGCAACATACGGAGCGCGATCCGCGCCTCCAGCCGGGCCAGCGGCGCGCCGAAGCAGAAATGAATGCCGTGACCGAAGGTCAGGTGGGGATTGGGCTGCCGGGTCACGTCGAACACATCGGGCCGGTCGAAACGGGCCGGGTCGCGGTTGGCGGCACCGAGATGTGTCATCAGCAGTGTGTCGGTGGGCAGTTCGTGACCACCGAGGACCACGGGCCGGGCGACGCGGCGCCCCAGCTCGGGGAAGGGGGGCAGCCAGCGCAGCACTTCCTCGATGGCCCGGGGCAGCAGGGCCGGATCCGCGCGCAGCGCGGCGTCGGTTCCGGGGTGGCGGTCGAAGGTGACGACGGCGTTGCCGAGCAGTGCGGTCGTGGTGATGTGTCCCGCGACCAGCAGCAGGGCCACGAACCCGACCATCTCCTGGTCCTCGAGACGGTCACCGTCCACCTCGGCGGCGATGAGTCTGCTGGTCAGGTCGTCCCCGGGGTGGGCGCGGCGGTGGCGGATGTGGTCCAGCATGTAGCCGTTCATCTCGCGCACCGTGGGGGCGATGGCCTCCAGCGCCCGTTCCAGGTCGGCCATGTCGGGGGCCTCGCCGAGCTGTTCGCCGCCGAACAGGACGCTCGCCCAGTCCTGGAAGAGCCGGTGTTCCTCGGCCGGGATGCCGAGCAGTTCGGCGATCACGATGATGGGGAGCGGGTAGGCCAGCGCGTCGACGAGGTCGAACCGGTCGCGGTCGGCCACGGCGTCCAGCAGCCGCGCGCTCACGTCCTCGATGCGGGGCCCGAGTTCCTGCACCACCCGCGGGGTGAAGGCCTGGCTCACCAGGGTGCGCAGCTTGCGGTGTTCCGGCGGGTCCATCCCGACGAAGTTGCCCTGCCGGAAGGTCTCGAAGTCCTCCTGGGTGGGCGTCAGGGCGGAGAGGTCGGAGGAGTACGTCGCCGGGTCGGCGAGCACGGTGGAGACCGTGGCGTGGTCCAGCACCTGCCACACGCCCTGGCTCTCGTCGAAGCGCACCGGGCCGGCGTCGCGTAACCTCCGCCAGCGCTCGGGTAACGCCTCCAGGAGGAGTGCCTCCTCGGTCAGTTGCTCACTGGTCACGTCTTCTCCTTGGTTTCGGCGCACGGGCGCGGAGGGATCGCAGACAGCGTGGTGCCCCGGGACGGGCACTGCGGACGGACCGGACGGCCCGGACGGGGCCTCGCCACGATCGCCGCGCATGGGCGGACGCCGGGTGACCCACGTGAGTCATCGGTGCGCGGTCCGGCGGTCAGACGGCGTCAGCTCGCCGCCACGACGGATGGGAACACCTCAGCACATCCGATGACAGGTGCCGCCGCTGCGCGGCCGGCCACGGGCCCGTTCCGCACCCGCCCTTCCGGCGGACCAACCCGGCATAACACTTCCCCCTTGGTGACACCTCCGGCGCGGTGAGCGCGCGGACCCTCCCGGCTCGTGAACGGTCGACAGGGTCCGAGGACCCGACCGCTCGAAACGAGGTGAGAGAATACGTAGCCCTGAGTCGTACTGACCCAGGAATGGCACGATCCACACCTCGGAACACCTTCGTTTCGATGGAACCCGGCCACAGTCTTCACGCCGGGTCACCTG
Source organism: Streptomyces sp. NPDC048514 (assembly GCF_043199955.1). Lineage (NCBI taxonomy): Bacteria > Bacillati > Actinomycetota > Actinomycetes > Kitasatosporales > Streptomycetaceae > Streptomyces > Streptomyces sp. NPDC048514. The sequence goes on from NZ_JBICWT010000002.1 coordinate 70,133, forward strand.
ATAGCAACCCCGTGAGGTTGAACGGAGAGTACTTCTGCCGTGCTTTTGCGTCACCACCCAGCCACTTCGACCACCCACGCGCTCAGGTGACTCTCCGACCGGGTCGCCGCCCCCGCGTGTGCCCCGGCACCCCGCCGCCAAACAGGGTGGCTCGGAAAAAATCCGCTCCGGGAACCGGACGCGGACCTGCGACCGGACCTCTCCACCCGCCGTGCCGGGCCGTGGCGGGCCGCCCGGTGCGGGGCCGACGCGGCCTCTGAACAGGGGAGACGATCCGGACGCCGACGGCGGCCGGATCGAGCGGGCACACCGGAGCGCTTCTCGCCACCGGCCGGCGGACGCGGACGGTTCCGGCGGCCGGAGCGAGGAGAGCCACGCCACCGCCGCACCGTCGAGAACGAGCCGAAGTGCCGGCCGAGGGCCATCACCCATGCGAAATCAGCCATCCGGGCGCGTGGGGGCGCACAGGTGGACCGGTGTGCCGCCGCATGCTTCGGCTGCGCGGGCTTGAGCGGGGAGCTGCAGGGTAGCGACGGCCCCTCGGCGCACACGCGCGGGCGTGAGCGGCGCGCTCGCCGTGCGCGGGACGTCCCCTCGAGGGAGTCTTGTCCCTTGGATGCGACGCGCGGCCGTACGAGGAGGTGGTCGGCGTGTCCGACGGGCCCGGCCCGGCAGGGGCACCGGCCGCCCACGGGGTGCCGCTCGGGCAGCCGATACTGTCGCTCGCGCTGGCCTCGATGATGGCGGAGGTCGGGGCCCACTCCGGTGCGGTGTACCTGCTCAGCCCCGACGAGACGGTCCTGGAGATGGCCGTGACGGCGGGCATGCCGCGGGCCTTCGCCGCGCCGTGGCAGCGGGTCGGGCTCAACGCGCCGATCCCGGTCGCCGACGCGGTGCGCGGCAGGCGGCTGGTGTGGGTGCACGGCGAGGAGGAGATGGCCCGCCGCTATCCGTGGATCTCGGTGGTGCTGCCGTACCCGTTCGCGCTGGCCGCGGTGCCGGTGGCGACGCCGGCCGCCGTGTACGGCGCGGTGTTCGTGACCTGGCCCGGCCGGCACGCGCCGGAACTGTCCGATGCGGAGCGCGAGCATCTGACGGGGGCCTGCGAGCGGCTGGCCCTGCGGCTGGAGCGGGCCGCCGCGGAGAACCGGCCGGTCGGCCCCGAGGCCGATGTGCTCGCGACGCCCGTGCCGGGCGTGGCGGACACGCTGGGGTCGGTCGAGGCGGCGCGGATGGCGTCCAGGTTGCCGTACGGCCTGGTCTCGCTCGATCTGCACGGCCGGATCGGCTTCGTCAACACGGCGGCGGCCGGTCTGCTCGGCAGGCGGCCCGGGGACCTGCTCGGCAGCCTGCTGTGGGTGGCGGTGCCCTGGCTGAACGACCCGGTGTACGAGGACCGTTACCGGGCGGCGCTGATCAGCCAGCAGGTGATGTCGTTCGTGGCGCTGCGTCCGCCGGGCGAGTGGCTGTCGTTCCGCTTGTATCCCGGCAGGACCGGACTGACCGTACGGGTCAGCCGGGCCCGGACGGTGGCGGAGCCGGCGCGGCGGGCGCCGGCGGTGGAGCCGCACCCGGCCCGGCTGGTGACGATCTCCCAGGTACTGAGCCTGGCGGGTGCGCTGACCGAGGCGGTGGGCGTGCAGGACGTGGTCCAGCTGGTCTGGGACGAGGTGGCCCCGGCGGTCGGCAGCCAGGCGTTCGCGATCCTCGGCTCGCAGGGCGGGCGGTTGCATGTGCTGGGGCACCGGGGATACGAGGACGCGCGCGTCGTGGAGCGGTTCACCGGGCTGCCGCTGACCGAGCGCACCCCGGGCACCCAGGCCCTGAGCAGCGGGGTGCCGGCGTTCTTCGAGTCCCGGGAGGAGCTGGAACGGCTGTATCCGGGCCGGCACGAGACCCCCGACGGCTTCTCGGCCTGGGCCTACCTGCCGCTGATCGCGTCCGGGCGGCCGGTGGGCACGTGCGTGCTGGCGTACGCCGAGCCGCATCCTTTCACCACCGACGAACGGGCCGTGCTGACCTCGCTGGGCGGGCTGATCGCGCAGGCCCTGGAGCGGGCCCTGCTCTACGACGCCAAGCACCGGCTGGCGAACGGTCTGCAGCAGGCGCTGCTGCCCCGTTCGCTGGTCCCGCCGCCCGGCCTCGACGCGGCGGCCCGCTATCTGCCGGCCACTCACGGCATGGAGATCGGCGGCGACTTCTACGACCTGGTGCCGACCCGGCCGCTGGCGGCGGCGGTGATCGGGGACGTCCAGGGCCACAATGTGACGGCGGCGGGGCTGATGGGGCAGATCCGCACCGGGGTTCGCGCGTACACCACGGTCGGGCAGGCGCCGCACGAGGTGATGGGCAGCACCAACCGGCTGCTGATCGATCTCGGTGCCGAGCTGTTCGCCAGCTGTCTGTATCTGCGGCTGGACCCGGCGCGCGGGAATGCCGTGATGGCGCGCGCCGGGCATCCGCCGCCGTTGCTGAGACGGCCGGACGGCCGGGTACGGGTGCTGGACCTGGCCGGTGGCCCGCTGCTGGGGATCGACTCGGCGGCGGTCTATCCGACGACCGAGGTCTCCCTCGCGCCGGGCTCGGTCCTCGTCCTCTACACCGACGGGCTGGTGGAGTCGCCCGGTATCGACATCGAGGACGCGCTGGTCGAGCTGGGCGGGCTGCTCTCGGAGATCGGGGACCAGCCGCTGGAGAACCTCGCGGACGAGATCCTCCGGCAGAGCCCTGCGGCCCGCGAGCGGCTGGACGACGTGGCGCTGCTGCTGCTGCGGGCCCGCGTCGAGGCCTGACGCACGGCGGTCCGGCCCTCCCCCCGGGAGAGCCGGACCGTGCGCTGCCGCCCGGACCCCGCCGGACCGGCGGGGCCTTTGGGCGTGCGGCTCAGTGACCGTCGGAGGCCGACGAGCCGTCGTCCGCCGGACCGGTTCCGGACTGGTCGTCCGCCGAACCGCTGCCGGACTGGTCACCGGCCGACGGGTCCTCGCCGCCGCCGATCTGGTCCCCGCCGGCACCGGCCTGATCCCCAGCACCGGCCTGGTCGCCGGCACCGGCCTGATCCCCAGCACCGGCCTGGTCTCCGGCACCGGCCTGATCCCCGGCGCCGGCCTGATCCCCGGCGCCGGCCTGGTCCCCGGCGCCGGCCTGGTCCCCGGCGCCGGCCTGGTCTCCGGCACCGTTGTCACCCGCGCCGTTGCCGCCGGCGCCGTTGTCACCCGCGCCGAGGGTCGCGCCGGTGGCCTGCAGGGCGGCGGTGACGGGCTGGAAGAAGGTCTCGCCGCCGCTGGTGCAGTCGCCGCTGCCACCGGAGGTGAGGCCGAGGGCGCTGCCGTCCTGGGTGAACAGGGAGCCGCCGCTGTCGCCCGCTTCGGCGCAGACGTTGGTCTGGATCAGGCCGTTGACGGTGTCGACGCCGCTCGGGTCGGTCTCGCTCTGGAAGTTGACGGTGGCGTCGAGACCGGTGACCTGGCCGTCGTGCAGCCCGGTGGTGGACCCCATCCGGAACACCGTCTCGCCGACCGTGGCGTCGGCGGCCTGGTTGATCTGCACGGTCTGGCCGTTGCCGGCGTTCACCTCGCTGGGCGCCTGGGTGGCCGCGTCGTCGTACTTGACCAGCGAGAAGTCGCTGCCCGGGAAGGTGGCCTGGTCGACGGTGGCGATGGGCTGCCCGGTCTCGGAGTCGGACCACTGCTTCGCGGCGACACCGCAGTGACCGGCCGTCAGGAAGGCGGGACTGCCGTCGGAGGCGGTGACGTTGAAGCCGAGGGAACAGCGGACGTTGCCGCCCTGCACCTGGGAGAAGATGGCGTCGCCGCCCGAGACGAACGTCTTGAAGGTGCCGGCCGACTTCTTCAGGGTCGCCATGCCGGACCCGAGGCCCTGCACGGTCGACTGCAGTCTGTTCCACTTGGCGCCGGTGACGGTGGAGTCCGCGGTGACGAGGACCTTGTCGGTGCGCGGGTCGACCGCCCACGAGGTGCCGGGGATGGTCGCCCTGGTCCTCAGCTTCTTCGCGGCCGCGGCGAGTTCGGCCGTGCTGTTCTCCACCTGACGGACGGCCGCGCCCGCCTTCTTCGCCTGGACGAGCACATTGCTGTCGCCGTTGACGACGTTGACGACGAGCTGCTGCTTGCCGCTGTCGTAGTACGACCCGGCGAAGGCGTCACCGAGGGCCTTCTGGAGCTGGGCGGCGAGGTCCGAGGCGTCCGTGGCCTTCAGGGTCTTCGCGGTGCCGGTGGTGCCCGAGGCCTGGCTCCCGTCCTGGGACGCGTTGGCGTGGGGCAGCAGCAGAGCCGCCGCTCCGAGTGCCGCGACACCGCCCACCGCTATCGCGGCCTTGCGCTTCGGCATTCGCTTGTGACTCAAACTTCTCGACCTCCTGGGACGGGGGGTCTGCCGCGGTCCGGCAGTTCGTATCGGGGCGCCTGGATGGCCGTAGGTACGCACCCGACGGCCGGTGCGTTCAATTCCGTTTGCCAACAGCCCCGTCCGGCAAGCCAGTCGGCCGCGATCCGTGGGCCGCGGCCGGAGCCCGGAGAAGGTCCCTGCCGCACGGCGGCGGCCGCTCCCCGCCGGCACGCTCGGGCACCGGCCGGTGACGCTCGGTCCCGAACCCGTAGCGGAATGCCTGCTTCAGGGAATCTGCACATTGAATACTCAACCAAGTCACCGCCACCCGCGGATCTGCACATCCCCACACCCCCGGGCACGCCTTTGGCGCGGTCTGCCGGATTCGTCGCCCGGCGAGCAAGGGATCGGGCGCGACGATGCCGTGCGGCATGTGAAGGAGTCGCCGACAAGCCGTGCGCACACCTGCACGGATGCGTTTCTGCGGGAGCCAAGTGCGCAGGTGGGAGCCCTGATTGATTGGAAGCCCGGGTGGCGTGCGTGCTTTGATCCATCGCACCGCAGGAACAGCCCGGGTCCCGGAGACGGGTGCCCGGTGCCTGCGGTCGCGGCCGTCCGTCTGTCCCCAGAGGGGGCCGCTCTCCCCCTTGTGAAATATCCATACGAAGGGAAGTTCCACCATGAACTCCACCCCCCAGGTTGAGACCGTCGAGATCTCGGACGCCGAGCTGGACAACGTCTCCGGCGGCCTCGCCGTGAACGCCCTGAACTCCGTGACCGGCGCCGTCAACGGCATCGCCCCGGTTTCCGGCCTGCTCGACACCGCCATCGGCACCGTCGAGGGCGTCACCGGCCTGAACACCCAGCCGGTCACCAACCTGGTCGCCGGTCTCTGATCGCACCTCGGTGTCACCTTTGGTCCCGGAGCCGTCCCTCGGCTCCGGGGCTCTCGGGTGCCCGCGGGCGCCCCGCCGGCCCTGGCGGGGCGCCCGAACCGCCGTAACGCCGTCTCTCCTCGGGTGAGGGAAGTTCCGTGCAGTTCCGCCAACAGGCCCTCGCCAAGCTCCAGTCACCGGACGAGCTGGACCTCCCGGTGCGGCTCGCCCGTCCGCAGGGCTGGCTCGCGCTGGGCGTCACCGTCGTCGTGATGGCGGCCGCCTCCGTCTGGGCGGTGACCGGTTCGGTCGCCTCCACCGTGAGCGCACCGGCCATCCTCACGCACGCGCAGGGCAGTTATGTGCTCCAGAGCCCGGTGGCCGGCCAGGTGACGGACGTCCTCGCCCGGCAGGGCGAACGGCTGCCCGCCGGCACGCCCGTCGTGAAGGTCCGTACGCCGCAGGGCACTTCGGTGGTCCGCACCGTGGCCGCGGGCCGCGTGACCACGCTCGCCGCCACCATCGGCCAGATCATCCACACCGGCAGCGACATCGCCGCGGTCGAGAAGGTCGCCCACGCCGGCGACCCGCTGTACGCGACGGTGTACGTCCCCGCCGAGAACGCGGCCGCCGTCCCGGCCCACGCCCCGGTGGACCTCACCGTGGCCTCGGTGCCGAGCCAGAAGTACGGCGTACTGCGCGGCCGGGTGCGGTCGGTGGACCGCACCGCGCAGTCCGACCGGTCCATCGCCGCCTTCCTCGGCGACAGCCAGCTCGGCGAGCAGTTCACCAGCAAGGGCCGCCCGGTCGCCGTCCTCGTCGAACTGGAGGGGACCAAGGCCACGAAGAGCGGCTACCGCTGGTCCACCACCGGCGGACCGCCGTTCGCGCTGGACTCGATGACCCTCGCCTCCGGTTCGATCAAGCTGGCCGACCAGCGCCCCGTCGATTGGCTGCTCCCGTGACCACCCAGCAGGAGACCCGCGGCCGCAGACGCGCCGCCCCCGCCAAGCGGCCGGTCCCCAAGCCCCGTACGGGCACGGTCCGTACCCCCACCGTGCTCCAGATGGAGGCCGTCGAGTGCGGCGCCGCCTCCCTCGCGATGGTCCTCGGCCACTACGGCCGGCATGTGCCGCTGGAGGAACTGCGCATCGCCTGCGGTGTCTCCCGGGACGGTTCGCGCGCCAGCAACCTGCTGAAGGCGGCCAGGAGTTACGGCCTGACGGCCAAGGGCATGCAGATGGACCTGGCCGCCCTCGCCGAGGTGCGCTCACCGGCCATCCTCTTCTGGGAGTTCAACCACTACGTCGTCTACGACGGCCTGGGCCGCCGCTTCGGCCGGCGCGGGGTGTTCGTCAACGATCCCGCCAAGGGCCGGCGTTTCGTGCCGCTGGAGGAGTTCGACGGCAGCTTCACCGGTGTCGTGCTGGTGCTGGAGCCCGGCGAGAACTTCACCCGGGGCGGGCGCCGACCGGGCGTCCTCGGCGCCATGCCGGCCCGGCTGCGCGGCACCGCCGGCACGCTGCCCGCCGCCGTGCTGGCCAGCCTGCTGCTGGTCGCGGTCGGCGCGGCCGTACCCGCGCTGAGTCGCACCTACATCGACACGTTCCTCATCGGCGGCCAGACCTCGCTGCTGGGTGTGCTGTTCGCCTCGATGGCCGCCTGTGTGCTGCTCACCCTGGTGCTGACCTGGCTGCAGCAGACCAATCTGCTGCACGGCCGGATCATCTCCTCCACCCTCTCCAGCGCCCGGTTCCTGCGCCATCTGCTGCGCCTCCCGGTGACCTTCTTCGCCCAGCGCTCGCCGGCCGACCTGGTGCAGCGGCTGCAGTCCAACGACCAGGTGGCGGAGACCCTGGCCCGTGACCTGGCGGCGGCCGGCGTGGACGCGATCGTCGTCGTGCTCTACGCGGTGCTCCTCTACACCTACGACCCCCAGCTGACGTTCGTCGGGATCGGCGTGGCCCTGCTGAACGTGGTGGCGATGCGGCTGGTCGTACGGCTGCGGGCGACCCGGACCGCGAAACTGCGGGCGGACACCGCGCGCCTGACCAACACCTCGTACACGGGTCTTCAGCTGATCGAGACGATGAAGGCGACCGGCGGCGAGGACGGCTACTTCCGCAAGTGGGCCGGGCAGCACGCCACCACCCTGGAGGAACAGCAGCGGCTCGGCGTGCCGAGCGCCTGGCTTGGGGTGGTCGCCCCCGCGCTGGCCACCTTCAACAGTGCGCTCATCCTGTGGATCGGCGGTGTGCGCGCGGTCGAGGGCCACATCTCCGTGGGTCTGCTGGTCGCCTTCCAGGCACTGGTCACCCGCTTCACGGCCCCGCTCACCCGGCTCAACGGCGTGGCGGGCCGCATCCAGGACTTCGCGGCCGACGTGGCCCGGCTGAAGGACGTCGAGAACTTCCAGGCCGACCCGCTCTACGCCCGCCCCGGCGGCGCCGACTCCACGCGGCGGCTGCAGGGGCACATCGAGCTGGAGAACGTCACCTTCGGCTACAGCCCACTGGACCAGCCGCTGCTCACCGGGTTCGACCTGACCGTCGGACCGGGCCGGCAGGTGGCGCTGGTCGGCGGCTCGGGCAGCGGCAAGTCGACGGTGTCCAGGCTGATCTCGGGCCTGTACACGCCCTGGGACGGCGTGATCCGCATCGACGGCCGCCGCCTGGAGGACATTCCGCGCGGCGCGCTCGCCGCCTCCGTCTCCTTCGTCGACCAGGACGTCTTCCTCTTCGAGGGCTCGATCCGCGACAACGTGGCGCTGTGGGACCCGTCGATCCCCGACGACGCCGTGCTGGAGGCGCTGAAGGACGCGGCGCTGCAGGACGTGGTGCTGCGCCGGCCCGGCGGCATCCACGGCAGGGTCGAGCAGGACGGCCGCAACTTCTCCGGCGGGCAGCGCCAGCGGCTGGAGATCGCGCGGGCCTTGGTGCGCCGGCCCAGCATCCTCGTCCTGGACGAGGTGACCAGCGCCCTGGACGCGCAGACCGAGCAGGTCGTGATGGACAACCTGCGCCGGCGCGGCTGTGCCTGCGTGGTGATCGCCCACCGGCTGAGCACGGTCCGCGACAGCGACGAGATCGTCGTGCTCGAACACGGCACGGTCGTCGAGCGCGGGCGGCACGAGGAACTGGTGGCGCGCGGTGGCGCCTACGCCGCGCTGGTCAGGGAGCGCTGAGATGACGAGTGTTCAGGAGGAGTACGGGGGCGATGTGGTCCTCGGCGCGCTCGGCTCGCTGGGCACGCGGTTCGACTGCGCCGGCCTGAGCCGCCTGGACCTGGAAGGCCCCCAGGTGCTGTGGCTGGTGGCGGCGGGCGCCCTGGACCTCTTCGCGGTGGACGCCGCCCAGCAGGGCCACTGGCACCACCTGGGCCGGCTGGAGGCGGGCGCGCTGCTGCTCGGCCCGGTCGCCGGGCCCGAGCACACCCTGGTGGCCCGCCCGGTCCGCGACTGCGTGGTGCACCGCGTCGGCCTGCGCGAGCTGTACCAGCCCGCACACACCCAGACCTGGTCGTACGACGAGTACGGCAACCCGCAGTACGTGCCGCCGGCCTCCAGCCCGCTGGAGTACGCGGTCGCCCTCGGCGTGGGCCGTGGCCTGTCCGTCCTGTTCCAGGCTCCGCTGGCCGAGGAGCCGACCGCCACGCCCGCGGACGACGACGTGTTCTGGATGCAGGTCCCGCCGGGCAGCGTGGGGTACGGCTCGGTGTACGGCGCGGAGGCCGCCGCCGACCTGCTGATGGACCCTGCGCTGTGGCAGGGCATGGTCGACCAGCAGTACCGGCTGCTGACCGCCCTGGACCGGTGGATCGAGCAGCTGGAGCGCACCCACGAGACCCGCACCGCCGCCGGGATCAAGGCCGGTGAGGCGGTCCGCGCCCAGGCGGACCAGACCCTGCTGGCCTCCATCGGCCGGCGCTCGGCCCGCCCGGCGACGGCCGCCGACGCGGACGCCACCCACGCGGCCTGCAGGCTGGTCGCCGAGGCGGCCGGGATCACCCTCGCCGAGCCCGCGCAGAGCGGCGCCGAGAGCGAGCGCCTCGATCCGGTCGAGCGGGTGGCGCTGGCCTCCCGGGTCCGTACCCGTGCCGTGCGCCTGGACGGGCGCTGGTGGCGGGAGAACGTGGGCCCGCTGGTCGGGCACCGGGCGCTGTCCGGGGCGCCGGTCGCGCTGCTGTGGCGGCGTGGCGGCTATGTGGCCGTACAGCCCGCGACCGGCCGCGAGACGCCGATCGAGAAGGCGAACGCGGAGGAGTTCGAGCCGCGCGCGGTGATGTTCTACCGGCCGTTGCCCGACCGGCGGCTCGGGCCGCTCGGACTGCTGCGGTTCAGCCTGGGCGGCACCCGCGGCGACCTGCTGAACCTGCTGCTGGCGGGGCTGGTGACGGTGGCCATCGGCGCGCTGGTGCCGATCGCCACGGGCAAGGTGCTCGGCGAGTACGTGCCGAGGGCCGAGGAGGGCCTGATCGTCCAGGTGTGCCTCGCGGTGATGGTGAGCGGGGTGGTGGCGGCGGCGTTCACGCTGCTGGAGAACCTGTCCATCCTGCGCCTGGAAGGCCGTATCGAGGCGGCGCTGCAACCGGCCGTCTGGGACCGGCTGCTCAGGCTGCCGACCCGGTTCTTCACCCAGCGCTCGACCGGTGAACTGGCCAGTGCGGCCATGGGCATCAGCGCCATCCGCCGGCTGCTCGCCGGAGTCGGCCCGGTGGTCGCGCAGTCGGTGACGGTCGGCGCGATGAACCTCGGCCTGCTGTTCTACTACAGCGTGCCGATGGCGATGGCGGCGGTCGGCATGCTCGTCGTCATCGGGGCCGTGTTCACCGGTCTGGGGCTGTGGCAGGTGCGCTGGCAGCGGCGCTTGGTGGTGCTCGGCAACAAGCTGAACAACCAGGCGTTCCAGACCCTGCGCGGACTGCCGAAACTGCGGGTGGCGGCGGCCGAGAACTACGCGTACGCGGCCTGGGCGCGCCAGTTCGCGCGCAGCCGGGAACTCCAGCAGAAGGTCGGCCGGATCAAGAACGTCACCACGGTGCTGGGCGCGGTCTATCTGCCGGTCTGCACCCTGCTGATGTTCATGCTGCTGGCGGGTCCGGCCAAGGGCTCGATGTCGGCGGCGGAGTTCCTGACGTTCAGCACGTCGGTGACGATGGTGCTGACCTCGGTCACCCAGCTCACGGGTTCGTTCGTGTCGGCGGTGGCGGCGCTGCCCCTCTTCGAGGAGATCAGGCCGGTCCTGGACGCGACGCCCGAGGTGCGCACGGCGAGCACCCGGCCCGGCCCGCTGTCGGGCGCCCTGGAGGTCCGCCGCCTGTCCTTCCGTTACGCCGACGACGGCCCGCTGGTCCTGGACGACGTGTCCTTCGCCGTCCGGGCGGGCGAGTTCGTGGCGGTCGTCGGCCCGAGCGGCTGCGGCAAGTCCACCCTGCTGCGACTGCTGATCGGCTTCGACAGGCCGGTCTCGGGCAGCGTTCTGTACGACGGCCAGGACCTCGCGGCACTCGACCAGTCGGCGGTCCGCCGCCAGTGCGGGGTGGTCCTGCAGCACGCCCAGCCCTTCACCGGCTCCATCATGGACGTCATCTGCGGCACCGAGCCGTACACGCCGGAGGAGGTGATGGCGGCGGCGGAGCTGGCGGGACTCGCCGAGGACATCAAGCGGATGCCGATGGGCCTGCACACGATCGTCGCGGGCAACGGCGCGATCTCCGGCGGGCAGCGGCAGCGTCTGATGATCGCCCAGGCCCTGATCCGGCGCCCGCGCATCCTCTTCTTCGACGAGGCCACCAGCGCCCTGGACAACGACACCCAGCGCACCGTCATCGACAGCACCCGCAAGCTGAACGCGACCCGCATCGTGATCGCCCACCGGCTGTCCACGGTGCTGGACGCCGACCGGGTGGTCGTGATGGAGGACGGCAAGGTCGTCCAGCAGGGCACACCCTCCGACCTCCTCGCGGACACCACGGGCCGCCTGCACGCACTGGTACGCCGGCAGCTGACCTAGAGTCCGCGGAGGCCGGCCGCGGCCGGGTTCGCGACGATCAGGCGGCCGGCTCGTCGCCGCGGCCGTCGCCGTCACGTTCGTCAGGGCCGTCGTCAGGGTCGTCGGTGTGCGTGGGCATCCAGTGGTGTTCGCAGAACCAGCGGCCGAACAGGGCGCCGCCGTAGATGACGAAGCCGACGCCGATGAGCCAGGACTCGACCACGAGTACGGTGCCGACGGCGCCGTAGCTGAGGGCGTTGGTGACGATGAGCGGAGTGAAGACGAGGTAGGAGAAGGCCCGCAGGCCGGCCAGGCCGACGACGGTGGCGACGGCGCCCGGCAACAGGGCGCGCCAGCGGACCTGGCCGCCGAGCAGGAAGCGCTGCCCCCACCAGAAGAACGCCACGGCGCTGACCGCGGACAGTGTGATCCGCGCGTTGCCGTGCAGCGCCGTCTTCGTCGTCACCTCCTGGTAGAGGTAGGCCGTGAGGACGATCAGCCACGTCGCCTGCCGCCACACCCGGTGCCAGGGGCCGGAGGCGAGGCCCCAGATGCGCTCGTACGCGTTCTGCACGCTGCCGCCGAAGGACACCCCGAAGACGGCGAGCAGGACCGCGCTCCAGGCGCTGGTGGTGCCGATGACGTTGCGCGGGGGGCTGATGACGTCGGTGATCACCCGGGCGGACCTGCCCGACAGCCCCATGCCGTCGGTGAGCCACGAGGCGAAACCGCCGCGCACCAGGGGGTCGGCGGCGGCGACCACGATCAGCAGGGGCGCCAGCGTCACCAGGGCCAGCGTGGCGAATCCCATGGCCCGGTGCATCAGCTCCAGCTCACGGCCGTGCGCGAACAGGGCCCGGACGCCGAGCCACTCCCGCGCGCGGTGCAGGCCGCGCCGCAACAGGTTCACCGCTCCTCCCGTGCTCGCCGCCCACACTCTCTCCTGTGCCGATTCATCCATCCCGGCGCGCGGCGGGCAACTCGCCGCAGGGCGCACGGCGCGCCGGTGTGCGGCCGGGCCCGGCCGATGCGGCGACACGGCCGGCTGATGAGCCGTTTGCCCGTTCTCCCCCCGGAGAATCGGACCCCGTGCGTACTCCTGCCGAGGTGCCCCGAACCGAACCGCGTCCGCCGGGCGGCCGGCGCCGGTTGCTCATCGTGAGCGCGAGCATGGGGGCCGGCCATGACACGGTGGCCGCCGAACTGGCGCGCCGCGCCTCGGCGAGCGGGCACCAGGCGCACGTGGTGGACGTGCTGCGGCTGCTGCCCTGCGGCCTGGGCGCGGGGCTGCGCCGCTCCTACCAGTTCTCGGTGCGCCACGCTCCCTGGGTGTACGCCGGTGTCTACGGCGCGTTCCTGCGCGGCGGCAGCGGCCCGCGCCCGAGCGGGGTGCCCCTGGCCCGGCTCGCCGGTGACCGCCTGACGGACCTCGTGGACCGCCTGGAGATCGACGTGGTGCTGTCCGTCTTCCATCTTGCCGCGCAGCTGACCGGTCACCTCAGGTCCCGGGGCGCGCTGCGGGTGCCGAGCGCCGTCTTCCTGCTCGACTTCGCCGTGCACCGGCAGTGGCTGCATCCCGGCAACGACCGGTACCTGTGCCTGACGGACGGGGCGGCGCGGGAGGTGCACCGGGCACTGGGCACGGCCGCCGTGACGACCGGTCCGGTGGTGGCGCCCGCCTTCGTGGCGCCGGTCGCCGGCGGGGCGCGCTGGCGGGAGCGGCTGGCCGGCCGGGCGCCGGGCCGGCCGCCGGTCCTGCTGTCCGCGGGCGCCTGGGGAGCGGCGTCCCGCCCGGCGGAGACCGCACGGCTGCTGGCGGGTGCCGGCTATCTGCCGGTCGTGCTGTGCGGCCGTAACGAACGGCTGCGCGCCCGGGTCTCCCGGGTACCGACGGCGCTCCCCTTGGACTGGGTCGAGGACATGCCCGGCCTGCTGGCCGCCGGGTACGCCCTGGTGGACAACGCCGCGGGCCAGACCGCCGTACAGGCCCTCGCCGCGGGGCTGCCCGTGGTGGGGCACCGGCCGCTGCCCGGCCACGGGGCGGACGGGGTGCGGCGGATGACCGAGCTAGCGGTGTCCGAACTCACCGCGGACGGGCCCGCGCTGCTGGCGGCGCTCGGCAGACTCGCGGAGGGCGGCCGGGAGCGCGCGCTGCGGGTGGCCCGAGGGCACGCGCTCTTCCGCCACGACCCCGTGCGGTACGCGACCGGGCTCTAGGTGTGCTGTCCCGACAGGTCGGTGACGGCGGCTGCCTACGGGCGGCGACGCGAACCGTCGGACGGGCCCTGGTCCGGAACGTGGTCGCGCAGGGGGCCGACGGTCAGGCCCGCTTCCCGGCAGCTCTCCACGAGGGTGGGCAGCGCGCCCAGCGCGGCGTGCCAGCAGCCGGGGGCCGAGTGCCGGTCCGAGTCGTGCAGCAGGACGGTGCCGCCGCCCCCCAGGTCCGCCGCGACCCGTGCGGCCACGGAGGCCGGGGTGGCGTCGGACGTCCAGTCCCTGCCCCACGCGGACCACAGCACCGTGCGCAGTCCGGCCCGTCTGGCCGCCGACCAGCGGCCGGTGGTGAGGATGCCGTAGGGCGGCCGGTACCAGCACGGGCGCCGGCCGGTGAGGTCGTGCACCGCGTGGACGGTGCGGGCGATGTCCTCGGTGTCCCGGGTGAGGGAAGGACGCCAGGGGCGGTCGTGGGTCCAGCCGTGCACGGCCAGCTCGTGCCCCCGCCGTACCGTCTCGCGGGCCACACCGGGATGGCGCACCAGCCGCTCGCCGAGCACGAAGAAGGTCGCCCGCACCCCGAGCGCGTCCAGCGCGTCGAGGAAGCGTGGGGTCGACTCCGGGTCGGGGCCGTCGTCGAAGGTGAGCGCGACGTGCCGGCGGCGGCCGGTGCCCGCGAGGGCCGGGAACAGCAGACGTCGTACGCCGGGCAGCCAGGTCGCCGCCGGGCCGATGTGCGCGACGGCGGCACCGGCCGGCAGCAGGACGGCCGCCGTCCGCCAGGAGCGGCCGGACACGAGGGTCATCGGTGGGCTGCCTCCTCGGTGTGCGAGCGGGTGCACGGCCCGGCCGGTCCGGACGGAGGGGCCGCCCGTCCGGTCCGTCCGTCCGTCCGTCCGTTCGTCCGTCCGGAATGCGGGCCGGCGCGGGTGCAGGTCGGTCACCGGTCAGTGCCGCCGGGCGCACGCAGCCGGTCCTCACCCTGATCCGGCGGCCGCCGACCCGACCGGGGGTCCGGAGACGGATCCGGGGGGTGGCGCGGTGAGTGGTCCGGCCGCTGCTCCGAAGGGCGGCCGGATGGCTGGTCCCGTGGGTGGTCCGGCTGCCGGTCCCGTGGGTGGTCCGGCTGCCGGTCCCGTGGGTGGTGGTCCGGTGTGGAGCTGTCCCACTCCCCCGCGACGGACTGGGCGTGCGCCAGGCCGATGCTGCCGCCGCCGATCAGGGCAGCGCCGATCACCTCCGGAATCAGGTGCAGGCCGAGATGGATCGATTCGGCGAACAGGACCCAGCCGAGTACGACGCTGGTGAGCGCGTCGCCGAGGGTGAGGGCGGGCTGGGAGGCCGTGAGCGAGCCGGCGCCGAGCGCGCCCTGCAGCAGCAGGAAGGCGACGAGTCCGGCGGCGCCGGTGGCGTACAGCGACCAGGACGCGAACATCGCACCGGGCCCCTGCGAGAGATGCCCGACGGCCTCTTTGAGCAGTGCCGCGGTGGTGGCGAACGACACCGCGGAGGCGAGGCCCAGCAACGCGGCCCTGGGTGCGCCCCGCGCCGGGCGGGCGATCGCCAAGAGCACGACGACCGCGCCGAACGCGCCACCACCGCCCAGCAGCCAGGCCTCCGGCGGTGCGGACGCCCGGCCCCGGGACGGCGCGGCCGCCAGGAGGAACACGGCCAGTCCGACGGCGAGGGCGGCGAACGCCAGCCAGGTCAGGCGGTCCGGCCGGCGCCGGAAGACGACACTCCCCACGGCCAGGGTGAACAGCAGCTCGGCGGCGAGCAGCGGCTGGACCAGGGCCAGGCTGCCCACCGCGAGCGCGCCGGCCTGCAGCACGCTGGACAGTGCCAGCAGCCCCGTGCCGGCCAGCCAGTTCGGGCGCCGCAGCAGATGCCCGAGACGGCGCAGCGCTGACCTCGCCCCGGTGCCCTCTTCCGGCTCCTGCACGGCGGCCCGGCGCTGCAGCACCGACGCGGAGGCGTTGGACAGGGCCGCGAGCAGGGCCAGCAGCACCGTTACGGCGGTCACGGCCGGTCACCCGTAGCGTGCGGCGAGCCGCCGGTAGAGCCCGGGCGCGGTCCCGCGCACCCTGGCGGGCAGACGCAGCCACCCGGGGACGTAGACCTCGTCCCGGCCGTGCAGGACGGCGGACCAGACGGCGTCCGCCACGCGCTCGGGCGGCACCGGCCTCGGCCAGGAACGCGTGTAGGGGGTGCCCCGCCGGTGGAAGAAGGGGGTGTCGACCACGCCGGGGATCACATGGCTGACGCCCACACCGGTGCGGCGCAGCTCGTAGCGCAGGGCGTCGGCGAAGACGGCGAGGCCGGCCTTGGCCGCGGAGTAGACGGCCTCGTCGCGCACGCCCACGGTGCCGGCGAAGGAGCCGATCAGCACGATGCGCCCGGAGCCGGCCGCCACCATGTGGGGCAGCACGGCGCGCACCAGGTGCACGGTGGCGAGCAGGTCGACGCCGACGACCTCGTCGATGCTGGCGTGGGGCATCCGGGTGAACTCCCCGGCCCAGCCCACCGCGGCGTCGGCCACCAGCAGGTCCAGCCGGCCGAGGTGGTCCAGGGCGAGGCCGGCGATCTCGCGCTCGGCGCCGGGCCGGGTCAGGTCGGCGGGCAGGGCGATCGCACCGGCCCGGGTGGCCACCTGCTCCAGACGGGTGACGTCGCGTCCGTTCAGCGCAAGCCGCCAGCCCGGCTCGGCGGCCAGCCGGTGGGCCACGGCCGCGCCGATGCCGGAGGAGGCTCCCGTCACCAGGGCGGTGCCGCCCCGGCCGGACCCTTCCCGGGCGGACCTAGGGGCGGAGGCCGCCCCGGGGACGGTGGTCGCGAGCGGCCCGGTGCGCTTCGACGGTCCTGCGGGGGACGGAGCGTGGGACATGGTGACGACCTCACTGCGACGGTGTGCACGGGCTCGCGGACCTCGGGGCCGAACTCTCGCGGTGTATCCAGGGCGCCACACACTGAGGCACCGCGCACGGCGGAGCACCCACAACCGCCGGCCCCGCGAACCCCGAGCCGCACGGCGGAGCACCCGCCGCAACCCGCGCTGCGCGCCGCACGGCGCCGCGACGGGACGCGGGGCTTCGCCGAGCCGGCGCGAGAGAGGGGCCGGCCCCGGCAAGCCTCGGTCGTCGCCCCCTCCAGCGAAACGTTGCCGTTTCGTTGACGCTCGTCTAAGCTCGATGTGTACGAAACTGTTTCGTTTACGCGCTCTTTGCCGAGCGTGTGTCCCGCACGCGAACGACTTTCCCTGGAGCGGTTCCCCCATGTCCCAGAAGACCCTGGCCGAAGACTCCCGAGGCGGGATTCGGCAACGAGGCGAGGCAGGGCCCAGGCGGTGGTGGATCCTCGCGGTCATCGCCATCGCCCAGCTGATGGTGGTCCTCGACGCCACGATCGTGAACATCGCCCTGCCGTCCGCCCAGACCGACCTCGGCTTCTCCGACGGCAGCCGGCAGTGGATCGTCACCGCCTACGCGCTCGCCTTCGCCTCCCTGCTGCTGCTCGGCGGCCGCATCGCCGACCTGTTCGGCCGCAAGCCCGCCTTCCTCGTCGGCGTCGTCGGCTTCGCCGCGGCCTCCGCGCTCGGCGGCGCCGCGAACGGCTTCACCATGCTGGTCGTCGCCCGCGCCCTGCAGGGGGCCTTCGGCGCGCTCCTCGCACCGGCCGCGCTGTCACTGCTCAACACCACCTTCACCGACGCCCGGGAACGGGCGCGCGCGTTCAGCGTGTACGGCGCGATCGCCGGTGCCGGCGGCGCCGTCGGCCTGCTGCTCGGCGGTGTGCTGACCGACGCGCTCGACTGGCGCTGGACCCTGTATGTGAACGTGGCCATCGCGGTCGTCGCCTTCGCGGGCGGCTGGGTCCTGCTGGGCAACCACCGGGACGGGGCGAACGCCAAGCTCGACGTGCCGGGCACGATCCTGGTCGCCGGCGGCCTGTTCTCCCTGGTGTACGGCTTCTCCAACGCCGAGTCCCACGACTGGGACTCCCCGCTCACCTGGGGCTTCCTGATAGCCGGCGCGCTGCTGCTGGCCGTCTTCGCCTGGTGGCAGACCCGGGCGGCGCATCCGCTGCTGCCGCTGCGGATCCTGCTCGACCGGGACCGGGCGGCCTCCTTCGTCGCCGTGCTGATCACCGGTGCGGGCATGTTCGGCGTGTTCCTCTTCCTGACCTACTACCTCCAGCTCAATCTGGGCTTCAGCCCCACGAAGACCGGTGTGGCCTTCCTGCCGATGGTCGGCGCGCTGATGGTGACCGCGCAGGCCGGCACGACGATCCTGGTGCCCCGGCTCGGCCCGAAGGCGGTCATCCCGCTGGGCTTCGCGATCGCCACGGCCGGCATGGCCTGGCTGACCGGCATCGGGCTCGGTGCGCACTACGCCGGCGCCGTGCTCCCGCAGCTGATCGTGATCGGCGTGGGCCTCGGGCTGGTCATGCCGCCGGCCATGCAGCTGGCCACGGGCGGGGTCGAGGCCGAGGACGCGGGCGTTGCCTCGGCGACCGTCAACGCCATGCAGCAGGTGGGCGGTTCGATCGGCACCGCCCTGCTGAACACGCTGGCCGCGAGCGCCGCCACCGACTACCTCGCCGGCCGGGACGCCGCGAGCAAGGCGGTGCGGGCGCAGGCCACGATCGAGAGCTACACGACCGCCTTCTGGTGGTCCGCGGTCTTCTTCGGCGTGGGTACGGTGATCGCCTTCCTGCTCTACCGGCGCGGGGTGCCGGCCCAGGACACGGGCGCCGCCCCGGTCGTCCACATGTGACGGCGTCCGCCTTCCCGGCCCGAGGGGCCGCCGTCCGCGGGGTGACGGCGGCCCCTCGCGTGACGGCGGCCCCCCGGGCCGCCGGAGCCGGTTCGCTTACCGGGGGCGCCCCCGTACCGGTCCGGTGGCGGCAGCACACTCCCCGGCGGGACGCTTGAGTCGGTGCCTGCGGGTGAGTCGGTGGCCTGCGGGCAACCCGCAGCGGATCAAGCGCGTTCGGTGAGGGAAGGAGGCGCCATGCCCGGCGGGAGCGACCACAACGACCACGACGGCCACGCCGAACGGCCCGAGACGGCCCTGGAGGAGGTGCTCCGGGAGGTCGAGGAGGCCGAGAAGCGAGACGAGGACAAGCGCGGTTCGGGGGAGGCCGGTGACGCCGTCACCCCGAACACCGGCGCACAGGAACAGGCGGAGGGCGACGGCGACCGGGACCGCTAGGACCGTGCCTCCAGGTCGCTAGTGCTTTCACGCGTCGCGGGTACCCGTGCGCCATGAACCAGCACGTGCGAGAACCCCGGCTGCCCGCGCCCCGGGGTCCCCTGTCCGCCGCGGTCGTCGCGTACCTGCGCGGCGCCGGCCCGCTGCCCGGCCCGGTGGACACCGAGAACGCGGACCCGTACGGCGACGATCTGCATCTCGCCCTGTACGTCTGCTACGAGCTGCACTACCGCGGCTTCGCGGAGGCCGGCCCGCGGCTCGAGTGGGACCCCGGGCTGCTCCGGGTCCGCGGCGCGCTGGAGCAGTGCTTCCTGTCCGCGCTGCGCGCCGACACCCCGCGCCACGACAGCCTCGACGACGCGCTCGGTGCCCTGCTGGTGGAACCCGTCGAGGGCACCGGCGTCACCCACTTCCTGCGCGACGAGGGCGAGCTGTGGCACCTGCGCGAGTACGCGGCCCAGCGTTCCCTGTACCACCTGAAGGAGGCCGACCCGCACGCCTGGGTGCTGCCGCGCCTGTGGGGCCGGGCCAAGGCGGCGATGGCGGCCGTGGAGTTCGACGAGTTCGGCGGCGGCCGGGCCGAACGCGTCCACGCGCGCCTGTTCGCCGACCTGATGGAGGACCTGGGACTGGAGACCGCGTACGGGCACTATCTGGACGCGGCGGGCGCGCAGATGCTGGCCGTCGTCAACCTGATGTCCCTGTTCGGGCTGCACCGCGAGCTGCGCGGCGCGCTGGTGGGTCATTTCGCCGAGGTGGAGATCACCTCCTCGCCCGGTTCCCGGCGGCTCGCCGAGGCGATGCGCCGCACCGGGGCCGGTCCCGCGGCGGAGTTCTTCTACGACGAGCATGTGGAGGCGGACGCGGTGCACGAGCAGATCGTCCGCCACGACGTGATCGGCGGACTGCTCGCCCAGGAGCCGGAGTTGACGGCGGACGTCGTCTTCGGGATCGACGCGACGGAGTACCTGGAGGACCGGCTGGCCCGGCGGCTGCTCGACGACTGGCATGCCGGGCGGTCGTCCCTGCGGACACCCCTGGCGCCGGAAATGAGTCATACATCCTGAATGAGCGGGTACTCGCGCGGGGTGATCGCATTGGTGCTTC
The DNA here is from genome assembly GCF_043199955.1 of Streptomyces sp. NPDC048514. NCBI lineage: Bacteria > Bacillati > Actinomycetota > Actinomycetes > Kitasatosporales > Streptomycetaceae > Streptomyces > Streptomyces sp. NPDC048514. Next base: position 89,876 of record NZ_JBICWT010000002.1, read on the forward strand.
CGGGTGTGTACGCCCCGCAGGACGACACGCAGCTACTGGCCGAGGCCCTCCGAGAGGAGGCACCGCCGCCCGGCGCGCGCGTGCTGGACGTGGGCACCGGAAGCGGGGCGCTGGCGCTGGAAGCAGCCCAGCGGGGCGCCGAGGTGACCGCGGTGGACGTCTCTCGCCGGGCGGTGTGGACGGCGAGGCTGAACGCCTGGCTGACCCGGCTCCCGGTGCACATCCACCGCGGCAACCTCTTCGGCCCGGTCCGGGGCCGGACGTACGACGTGATCCTCGCCAACCCGCCCTACGTCCCGGCGCCCGATACCGGACGCGGCCCGCGCGGCCGGTCCCGGGCATGGGACGCGGGCCACGACGGACGGCTGCTGCTGGACCGGATCTGCCGGGACGCCCCCGCGCTGCTGGGTCCCGGGGGCGTGCTGCTAATCGTGCACTCCACGCTGAGCGATCCCGATCGCACCGTGGGGCTGTTGCGTGCGGCCGGACTGAAGGCCGCGGTGATCAGGCGCCACTGGATCGGCTTCGGGCCGGTGCTGCGCTCCCGGCAGGACTGGCTGCGCCGGCGCGGGCTGCTCTCGGCATCCGACGACAGGGAAGAGCTGGTGGTCATCCGTGCCGAACGAGTCCGCTGACGACCGCACCCGCCGGATCACCATGCGGCGGGGTGGGCCGCTGCTGGTGGAGGGGCCGGTGGAGATCGAACTGGAGGACGGCACCACGGTCTCCTCGGACCGTTTCCGTGTCGCTCTGTGCACATGCCGGCGCAGTCGCCGCTATCCCTGGTGTGACACGAGTCATCGGCGCAGGGACCCGAACGCCGGTTGAAACCGGTTGTTTTTCGCCGCTCCCCGAGACGGCCCCCCACGGGCCGGCCCGGGGAGCGGCTGTGTGCCCGGGAGCCGGCGGGCGGCCCCACTCCGCCCGTCGGTCCCGGCGCGAGATCGCAGGTTCCCGCTGCAGGGGCCGCACTCCCCAGTTACGGACCTGATCCGGCGTGCAGGACCGTGCGATCCCGGTCTAGAACGCGAAGACGCTGCCGGTGGCGGCGTCCTTCGCGCAAGCGTTTCCGAAGGTGCGCTCATAGGAGACGCGCTGGCCCTGCCAGACGCCCTGGACCGTGACGACCACGGGGTCGTAGAGCTTCGTGCACCACACGTCACCCTTGCCCTTCAGGGCGTCGAAGTCGCCGTTGGCCCCGCGCAGTTCGGCGCAGGCCTGGGTCGCGGCGGGGTGGGTGCCGGAAGCCGTGGGGGCGCAGGTGAGGGTGACGGCGCGCTCAGGGGTGACCGTGGCCGCGTCGTTGCCGTGACCGGTGGTCATGACCAGCGCCGAGGGGGCGTAGAGCGACGACGGGGCGGCGCCCGGTGCAGCGACGGCGGCCCCGGTCAGGGGTCCACAGACGGCGGCGGCCGTGAGGCCGAGGGCCGCTGCCCAGCGCGCGGTGTTCCGCATTGTGTGCATCCTTCCGCTCGAACATCGGGAATGCCGGCTCCGGCCCGGTCGGGCACCGGGAGCGGCGAGCGCCACTCTGCCGAGTCCGCGAGCGAAACTCACATCGACCCCCCACGTTTAGGTAACCTTTCGTGTTGAAGCAGTGGCGTGAAGTTACGGAAATCGAACAGGTCGGCCGTGCAACTGAGCGGTTCTTGATCGGTCCGAGTGGTCCGATGGCCGAAAAACAGCTCTTCGTTAATCGGCCTGAAACATTCCGACGCCGCCCGTGCCAAACCCCTCCGTGACGCCTCGTGTTCACGCGCACGTCGCGGTGATCACCGCGAACCGGAGCGGAGACGGCCCGTCCCCCGGGCACCGCTGCCGCCGGAAGGTCCACTCCGGGACGGCCGGCCGTCCCGGGTCCGCCCACGGGTATCGTCGGCTCGCGCAGGGGCGGTGCCGAGGAGCGGGAGGGGCAGATGGCGAAGCACTGGGCCGACTTCCAGTACGAGATCTATCTGAACGGGATGTCGGGTGCCGTGCCCCGGCTCCCGACCGACCTGACCCGGCTGGAGGAACTGGCCGAGCACCGGCTGGGCCCCGGGCCGGTGGGCTATGTGGCGGGGAGCGCGGGCGACGGCAGCACCGCCCGCGCCAACCGGGCGGCCCTGGCCCGGCACCGGATCGTGCCGCGGATGCTCCGGGACGTACAGCAGCGCGACCTCTCGGTCGAGGTGCTGGGCCGGGCGCTGCCCGCGCCGCTGGCGCTGGCGCCCGTCGGAGTGCTCTCGCTCATGCATCCGGACGCGGAGACCGCGGCCGCCCGGGCCGCCGCCGCCCAGGGCGTGCCCTTCGTCCTGTCGTCGGCCTCCAGCACGCCGATGGAGCAGGTGGCCGAGGCGATGGGGGACGCCGAGCGGTGGTTCCAGCTGTACTGGGGCAAGGACCGTGAGGTGACCCGCAGTTTCCTCGCCCGGGCGCGGGCGGCCGGGTTCCGCGTGCTGGTCGTCACGCTGGACACCCCGCTGCTGGCGTGGCGGCCGCGCGATCTGGACCAGGCGTACCTGCCGTTCCTGCACGGTGTGGGCACCGCGAACTACTTCACCGATCCGGCGTTCCGGGCGGGGCTCGCCAAGCCCGTGCACGAGGACCCGAACGCGGCGGTGCTGCACTTCCTCGGCCTGTTCGGGGACCCGGGCCACCGCTGGCCGGACCTGGCGTTCCTGCGCGAGCGCTGGGACGGCCCGATCGTCCTCAAGGGCGTCCTGCACCCGGACGACGCCCGGCTCGCCGCGGACACCGGCATGGACGGCGTGGTGGTCTCCAACCACGGCGGCCGGCAGGTGGCCGGCTCGGTCGCGGCGGCCGACGCGCTGCCCGGGGTCGCGGCCGCGGTCGGCGACCGGCTGACGGTGCTGTTCGACAGCGGTGTGCGCACCGGCGACGACGTGTTCAAGGCTCTGGCCCTCGGTGCCCGGGCGGTGCTGCTGGGGCGGCCGTACGTCTACGGGCTCGGCCTGGACGGGCAGGCGGGCGTCGAGCACGTCGTCCGCTGCCTGCTCGCGGAGCTGGATCTGACCCTCGCGCTGTCGGGGCACACCGGACCGGGAACGGTCACGGCGGCCGACCTCGCACAGGACCCCGGCCCGGTGGCCGGCCCCCCGCACGGCCCCGCCTGAAGGCCCGGGGCCGGATGGCCCGGCACGGCGGCCGGCCCCCCGCACGGCCCCGCCTGAAGGCCCAGGGCCGGATGGCCCGGCCCGAGCCCGCCTGGTCCCGGCCCGAACGCCCCGGCGCCACCTGAGCCCGCCGGCTCCCGGCCCGGACGGCCCCGGGCCACCTGAGCCCGCCCGAGCCCACCGGGTCCCGGGCCGGCCGGCCCGGGCCAGGGCCCGGCGGCTGCGCGTCACATGGCCTTCCCGGGCCGTTCCACCCGCCACGTGGACGGCCCGTCCGCCCCGGCGATCGAGAGCGAACCGGGGCTCGCCGCGGGCGGGCCGGCCGACCAGCGCTGGCCGGCGGAGCGGTCCCGGACCCTGACCACCAGGTCGCCGCCGGGCTCGTCACCGGCGGCGGCGAGCGCGAGGGTCAGGTCCCAGCGGGGCAGCAACTCGCCCGGTGCCGTGAGCTCGTAGCGAACGTCGTCGCCCCGTCCCGACCCGGCCTCGGCGCAGGTTCCGAGGATCACCACGCCGGCGTCGGCGTGCGAGTCCAGGCACAGATGCGAGTCTGCCGCGCTGCGCAGGAGGCCGTCGGCCTCGTACGTCCACCGCTGGGTCGCGGCCCCGGAGCAGGCGGCCAGGACCACCCCGGCACCGGCCGCGGGCCGGCCGTCGACGTCCAGGCACCGGCCGGCGCCGGCGTTGCGCAGCCGCACGGGCCGGCCGGCGGCGGGCAGGCCCGCGGTGCCGGGCGCGGTGGCGGAGGCGGCCGGGGACTGGGGGCCGGCGCCGGCGGAGGCGACCGGGCCGGTGCCGGAACCCCCCTCCGGCCACAGGCTGATCGCGAGAACGGTGGCCAGCAGCCCTGCCGAGGCCACGCCGACGCCGAAGAGCAGCGCCCGGGACGACCAGAGGACACCGGGCTCGCCGCGCAGCGACGGCCGGGCCCGGGCGAGCCGGCCGGATCTCCCGCCGCCCCGCCGCGGGCTGCCGCGGCGCGAGCCGCCGGAACGGCGTGAGCCGCCGCGGGCGGGAGCAGGCCGCCGGCGGCCGGGGCGCGAGTCGAGGTAGCGGCGGGCGCCCCAGCCGAGCACGGCCTCGGCGAGCAGCACGCCCAGGGCGGCGTCGGTATGGCCGAGTTGCTCGGCGGCGTGCCGGCAGTAGGCACAGGCGGCCAGGTGCTCCTGCACGTCGGGCAGCAGGCTGCCGCCGCGGCGGATCGGAACGTCGAGCAGGCGATTGTAGTAGCGGCAGTCCTTTCCCGGCGCGAGTTCCCGGTGGGCGCGTACCAGGCCTTCCCGGAATTTCTCCCGGGCCTGTTCCAGGGCGGCCGCGGCGCTCTCGATGTCGATGCCGAGCAGTCCGGCGGGTATGGCCATCGGCTCCGCCTCGACCTCGGTGTGCCACAGCAGCGTCTGCTCGAGTCGGGAAAGCCCGTGGAAGGCGCGATCGGAGAGAGCGCGGTTCTCCGGTATCAGGGTCGTTGCGGCGCGCATCCCGCGGCCCCCGGCCGGTTTCACGAGACCCGGCAGCACGGCGGTGATCCGGTCCGTGGTGGACCAGCCGAGGACCGTGTCCCGGACCGCCACGAGCAGCCGGGGCCGGAGCGCCTCGGCGGGTTCGCCGAGGGCGAGCCGGCCGAGGACCTGGTGGAAGGCGGTCGCGGTGACCATATGGGCGAGGGATCCCGGCGCGGCCAGGCAGACGACCGCGTAGTCCCGGCCCGGCCGCCAGTGCCGGGCCATCAGGAGGGCGGTGGACCGGGAGGCCTCCGCGTCGGAGCCGGCGCGCAGCGGGCCGGCGAGGAACTCGTCGGATTCCCCCGTGTCTTCGCCGGACGGCGGATAGGGGGGACGAGGCGGGTGGGGGGTGGGCACTGAAGGAATTCCTCTGGTGGGTGGTGCGTAGTCGCGTAGCTCCGGAACGCCCGCGCGGAGCCGGAATTCACCGGCACCCAGGCCGGTACAAACTCCAACTACCTTGAAAGTCCCGGCTGTTACCCCCGCACGGGCGATTCAACCCTTGCACAACCTCCACACGGGCAACAAGGCACTCGTACGACATCGAGCCTTTTGAAAGAAAGTCAGGAAACAGAGCGGACGCCGACCGCCAGCGCATTCGATTTCGCATGCGCCCCGTGTGAAGCGAACGCACGCATCGGCGGTCCGCGCACGCTCCCGGGGGACGGGCGCGCTGGGGTGGACTGGATGCCGGCCCTCTTCGGGGGCCCCGCGCGGGACGGCGGCTCCCCTGCGCGTGAAGCGGCCGCCGGCCCCGTTCTCTCCGCCCTCGGCCGGCGGCCCCGGCGGCTTCCCCCGCCGGCCGAAGTCACCGGCGAGCGGACGGGACCGGCCGGCCGGACCGGTTCAGATCTGCCAGGAGCGCAGCCGGTCGGCGGCGCCGTACACGTCGGTCTTGCCGGAGATCAGGTCGCGGGCGAGGTCGGCCAGGGCCCCGTAGGGCGGGTCGATGCCGACGTCGCTGACGAACATGTAGGCCACGGCCGTCGCGCAGGCGAAGCGGGCGTTGGCGGCGGGCAGCGGTTTGAGCAGGGCCAGGGTGTGCAGCAGGGCGGCGGCGCGCCAGGCGGGGTCGGAGTCGACGCCGAGCCGGGGCGGGTCCACCCGGTGCCGGGCGACGGCGGCGACCAGCGCGGAGAAGTCGTCCACCGCGGGCTGGTCGGGCAGGACTTCCTCGTGCCGCTGCAGCAGCCACGGGACGTCGATGTGGACGACGGGGGCCATCGCTCAGGCGGCCTCGCCCCGGGCAGGGGGCTCGTCGTCGGGAAAGGCGGCCGCGAACTCCTCGGCATGGGCGGCGAAGAAGCGCCGGAACTCCCGAGCGCCCTCCTGCAGGGCCCGGTGCCGCGCTATGTCGGCGGCGGCCGCCTCACGCACCAGGGCCTTCATCGACGTACCGCGCTCCTTGGCGATCTGCCGCAGGTCCTCTAGTTCCCGTTCGCTGAACTCCACGTTGAGAGCTGGCATGCCCTCACGGTACCGCTGGGGGTACTCACGCGTAAATATCCGCAGGTCACAGGGCGGCCTTCACGGTACCTGCGGGGCGGGAGCGCCATGTCCGGTTTCCGCCGGTCAGCGGGCGCACGGCGCAGCAGACTCGACAGCGCCGAAGGAGAAGGCCCGCGAACGGCACGGAACCGCCGCAGAAGGAGCAGCCATGAACACGCGTACCGTCCACACCCTCCATCCGAGCCCGCTGGGCGACCTGCTGGTGACCGGTGCGGCCGGTCCCGCCGGCCTCAACCTCACAGCACTGTCCCTGCCCGGGCGGCAGGGCACGCCCGGTGTCCGTCCGGAGGACCGCGACGACCGGCCGTTCACCGCGGCGCACCGTCAGCTGGACGCCTACTTCGCGGGCCGCCGGACCCGTTTCGACCTGCCGCTCACCGTCACGGGGAGCCCGTTCCAGCGGACGGTGTGGCAGGCCCTGGAGGAGGTGCCGTACGGCACCACGACCACGTACGGCGAGCTGACGGCCCGGCTCGGCCTCCCCCGGTCCGAGATCCGCGCCGTGGGGCGGGCCCTCGGCGCCAACCCGCTCCTCCTCGTCCGCCCGTGTCACCGGGTGATCGGCGCGGACGGCTCGATGCGCGGATACGCGGGCGGCGTGGAGCACAAGGTGTGGCTGCTCACCCACGAGGGCGCGCTGCAGCCCGCCCTGACCTGAACCCCGCAGGAAGTACGACAGGAGGAGCGACCATGACCCTCACTCCGGCCGAGGCGCACCGCCGGGCCGCCCGCACCGACTGGGCGGCCCTCGCGGCCGGGCTGGACGAGCACGGCAGCGCGCCGACCGGCCCGCTGCTGACGCCCGCCGAGTGCGCCGGCCTTGCGGCCCTGTACGACGAGCCGGAGCTGTTCCGTACGACGGTCGATCTGGCCCGGCACCGGTTCGGCTCCGGCGAGTACCGCTACTTCACGCACGAGTTGCCCGCTCCGGTGGCCGCGCTGCGTGCCGCGCTCTATCCCCGGTTGCTGCCGGTCGCCCGGGACTGGGCGGCCCGGCTGGACCGTCCGGCCCCCTGGCCCGACTCGCTCGAGGAGTGGCTGGAGCGCTGCCGTGCCGCCGGCCAGGACCGGTCGGCACAGATCCTGCTGAGCTACGGACCGGGCGACTGGAACGCCCTGCACCGGGACGTGTTCGGCGAGCTGGTCTTCCCGCTCCAGGTCGTGGTGGGACTCGACGAGTACGGCACCGACTACAGCGGCGGGGAGTTCCTGATGGTGGAGCAGCGGCCGCGCGCCCAGTCCCGGGGCACGGCGACCGCCCTGCGGCAGGGGCACGGCCTGGTGTTCACGACCCGGGACCACCCCGTGCGCACCCGTCGTGGCTGGTCGGCCGGGGCGATGCGGCACGGGGTGAGCACCGTGCGGTCGGGGCGGCGGCGGACCCTGGGCCTGGTGTTCCACGACGCCACCTGACCGGGCAGGGCAACTCGCTTCGGCGCGGGGGTGGTTCGGCGGCGCGGGATGGCCGGGCGGAAGCCGGGGCCGGGGTGCCGGCGGCCGACCGCGCCGGTGTGGTGCGGACCCGCACGGAGCCCGCCGCGGCCAGAACCGATCTGCGCGTGACCGCCATGGGTGGCTGTCCCTCATCAGGGCCCAGATTCACTCACAACTGAACGTGACCGAACGGACTCTGACTGATCACCACATGTGATCCTCAACCGTCCGGTCTCCGGAAGCCGGACACGTCGGGAGATCGGCCGCATTCCCGCCGGAGCCCGTTCGGCCCCTCGTACGGCGGCCCGGTGGACACGGTCCACGCGAGTGCGGGAAGCACTAGGCTGGAACCCGAGTGGTGCCACCTGTTCACTGTGAGTGTGCGCTTGGGAGCGGCGACGATGAGCCGGGTCTATCCGTTCGACGACGCGGCGACGGCCCGGGCTGTCATCGACGACGCCGGGACGCTGCTGGAGTGGAACGAGGGCGCCCGGCGCCTGCTCGGCCACCCGGCCGACACCGTCGTGGGCCGACCGGCCGCCGAGCTGCTGGCCGGCGACGGCGCCCCGGCCACGCCGCCGGGGTCCCGCTGGCAGGGCACGGTCGGACTGCGCCATCGGGACGGCCGGATCCTCTCGGTGTGGCTGCTCGCCCACCGCCGGCCGCCACGCGACGACCACGGCGGCGACTGGCTCGTGGTCACCCCGCTCATGGCGGCCGATCCGCCCGCCGCGAGCGATCCGCTCGCCGAGGCGGCCCTGATCCAGTCACCGTGCGCGGTCGCCGTGTACGACGACCAGCTGCGGCTGCGCCGGATGAACGACCGGATGGCCGCCGTCGTGGGCCTCCCCGAGGAGCGGCTGCGGGGGTTGCGGCCGTCGGAGATCGGCGGCCGGCCGCAGAGCGAGGAGCTGGAGAGCTGCATGCTCCAGGTACTGGCCTCGGGCCGGTCGCTGGACATGCAGAGCTTCATGCGCAGCGGCGGCGAGGACCGGGCCCACGCGTGGCTCGCCCGGATGGCCCCGGTCAGGGACGCGGACGGCACGGTGCGGGGCGTCTGCGTGGCCGCGCACGACGTCACCGACAACCACCGCGCCCGCGAGCGGCTACAGCTGGTGAACGAGGCGAGCATGCGCATCGGCACCACCCTCGACGTCACCCGCACGGCGCAGGAGCTGGCACACATGTGCGTGCCCGCCCTCGCCGACTTCGTCACCGTCGACCTGCTGGACCCCGAGGACTACGGCGGTGAGCCCCCGGCACGCATCAGGGCGCCGCTCACCCTGCGCCGGGCCGCCCACTGGTCCGTCCTCGGCGGCGTGCCGGAGGCGGTGATGCGGCCCGGGCAGACCGAGCGGTACCCGGCCGGCTCCCCGCAGGCCGACTCGCTCACCGCGGGCCACACGATCACCGCCTCGGTGGCCGAGGGCGACATGGCCAAGTGGCTGACCTGGAACACCGCGCGCGGGGAACAGGTGCGCGCCTTCGGCATCCACTCCTCGATGTCGGTGCCCATCCTGGCCCGCGGGCTCACCCTGGGCGTGGCGGTCTTCACCCGGCACCGGCGGCCGGACGGCTTCACCGCGGACGACAGACTCCTGGCCGAGGAGATCACCACGCGCGCCGCCGTCTGCATCGACAACGCCCGCCGCTACTCGCGGGAGCGGGAGACCGCCCTCGCGCTCCAGCGCAGCCTGCTGCCCCGCACCCTCCCGCGCACGGCGGCGCTCGAAGCGGCCTCCCGGTATCTGCCGGCCGCGCGGGCCGGGGTGGGCGGGGACTGGTTCGACGTGATCCCGCTGTCCGGGATGCGGGTCGCGATGGTCGTCGGGGACGTCGTCGGGCACGGCATCCAGGCCTCCGCCACGATGGGCCGGCTGCGTACCGCCGTGCGCACCCTCGCCGACATCGACCTGGCCCCGGACGAGCTGCTCACCCACCTGGACGACCTGGTGCTGCGGCTGTCGGACGAGCACAGCGGCGACGGCAACCCCGGCGAGGTCGGCGCGACCTGTCTGTACGCCGTCTACGACCCGGTGTCGCGGCGCTGCACACTGGCCCGCGCCGGGCATCCGCCGCCCGTGCTGATGCCGCCGGGCGGCCGGCCGCGCCTGCTCGACCTGCCCGCCGGTCCCCCGCTGGGCCTGGGCGGGCTGCCGTTCGAGTCCACCGAGGTGGAACTGCCCGAGGGCACCCTCATGGCCCTCTACACGGACGGCCTGCTGCTGTCCCGCAGCCGGGACCCGGAGGCCGGCCGGGGGCTGCTGTTCGAAGCGATCCGGGCGCATGCGGACTCCCTGCACGAGACGTGCGACCTGATCCTGCAGGCCCTGCTGCCCCAGGCCGGGGTCCCCGACGATGTGGCGCTGCTGCTGGCCCGGACCCGGGGCCTGCCCGCCTCGCGGGTGGCGACCTGGGAGGTACCGGACGACCCGGCGCTGGTCGCCCCGATCCGCAAGCAGGTCGTCGAGCGGCTGGACGCCTGGGGGCTGGGCGAGGCCGCGTTCACGACGGAGCTGGTGGTCAGCGAACTGGTCACCAACGCCATCCGGTACGGCGCCCGGCCGATCCGGCTGCGGCTGATCCATGACGCCTCCACGCTGATCTGCGAGGTCTCCGACACCAGCCCCACCGCCCCGCACCTGCGCCGCGCCAAGATCTTCGACGAGGGCGGCCGGGGTCTGCTGCTGGTCGCCCAGCTCACCCAGCGGTGGGGCAGCCGGCACACCCCGGAGGGCAAGACGATCTGGGCGGAGCTGCCGCTGTACGAGGGCGACGACCGGCCCGCGTAGAACCCGCGTAGCACGGGTGGCGGGCCGACACCGGCCCGCGGGGAGCCCGTGGCACGTCTGACGCCGGCCCGCGGGGAGCCCCTGGCGCGGCTGACGCCGGCTCACGTGCAGCCCGTGGCACGTCTGACGCCGGCCCGCGTAGGACCGGTGGGTCTCAGGGGGCCGTCAGCCAGGGGCGTACCTGCTTGCGGGCCTCGTGCAGGCGGGACTTGAGGGTGCCGAGCGGGATGCCGACCCGCTCGGCGGCCTCGGCGTACTCCAGCTGGCAGATGTCCCGGTAGACCAGCGGTGCGACCAGGTGCGGATGCTCCCGCTCCAGCCGGTCCAGCGCCTCCAGGAGGTCCACCCGGGAGCCGGCGATGACGCTGGTGGTGCGCGGGTCCACGGCCTGGGACGGCTCGATCGCGGCGGGCTGCTCGGCGGCCCGCCGTTTCAGCTCGCGGTACTTCTGCCGGCAGCAGTTGGCGACCACCGTGTACAGCCAGGTGCCGAACCGGCTGCGGCCCTCGAAGGCACGGATGTGCCGGGCCACCTGGAGCAGTACGTCCTGGGCTGCTTCCTCGGCGTCCTCCCGGCAGGGCAGGAAGCGCGCGCAGCGGCGCAGGACCTCGGGCCGGATCTCGCTCAGCAGCCGGTCCAGGGCCGCGCTGTCGCCGGCGGCGGCGCGCCGGGCGAGGTCTTCCATCGGCGCCTGGTCCTGCACGGAAGGGTCCCCCTTCGGGTCGATCTCAGGGCAGGCATGATAGTCGTATGCACCCCCTGGAGCGGATCGGCCGCTATCGTCTCGAACGGCCGCTGGGCACCGGCGCCTTCGCCACGGTGTGGCTCGCCCACGATCCCGAGCTGCAGGCCGCGGTGGCCGTGAAGGTCCTCGCCGAGAACTGGGCGCACCGGCTCGACGTCAGGGAGCGCTTCCTGGCCGAGGCGCGGCACCTGCGCCGGGCCGGTTCGGGCCGGGTGGTTCAGGTCTACGACATCGGTGAACTCGCCGACGGCAGGCCGTACTTCGTGATGCAGTACGCCGACGGCGGCACCCTCGCCGACCTGTTGTCCGGCGGGCCGCTGCCGGTGCGGGACGCGCTGGCACTGACGGCGGAGGCCGCACGCGGCGCCGCAGCACTGCACGAGGCGGGCATCGTGCACCGCGACATCAAGCCGACCAACGTGCTGTTGCACACCGCCCCGGACGGTACCCGGCGGGTGCTGCTGGCCGACCTGGGGCTGGCGAAGAGCCTCGCGCAGGCCTCGGTGCTGACGCTGGCGGCGGGCTCGGCGGGCTACCAGCCGCCGGAGCAGGCCGAGCCCGGCGAGGGCATCGACGAGCGGGCCGACGTCTACAGCCTGGGCGCGGTCGGCTACGAGCTGGTGACCGGGGCCGTGCCGGGGCCGCCGGGCCGGGTCGTGCCGCCCGGGCGGCTGCGGCCGGACCTCGGTGCGGACGTGCAGCGGGCGCTGCTGCGGGCACTGGAGCCGGACCGGAACAGACGCTGGCCCGGCGCGCAGGCCTTCGCGCACGAGCTGGACCGGCTGGCGGCGGGGCCGCCGGCGGGGCGTCCCGCGCGCCGGCTGGACGGCCTCCGCGGCCGGCTCGACACCGTGGCCCTGGCGCTCGCCGCCCTCCTCGCGGCCTCGGCCGCCGCGGTGGCGGTGACCGCGATGGTCCACCGCGGCGGTGGCACGCCGGACGCGGCGCGGATCACCGACGGCACCGGCCGGGTGGCCCTCCAGGTGCCCGCCGGCTGGGGCCGGGAGCTGCGCGGCTCCGGCTGGGACCCGCATGCGCTGGGGCTGCGGCCGGGGCACGAGCCGGGCCTGGTGGTGGCCGACGATCTGGCGCGCTGGCCGGATCTGACGGCCGCCGTGGACGGGGTGTTCGCCGGAGTCAGCGAGCACGGCGAGGTGACCGCCGCGGTGAAGGACCTCGCGCACGCCGGCTGCCGGTACTCGGGCAGCCGCACCTTCACCGGCACCGACTGGCACGGGCTGGTACGCACCTGGAGCGGCTGCCCCGACGGCGGCTCGGTCACGGAGACGGCGCTGACCCCGTCGGGCGGCGCCGCGCAGCCGCAGGTGTACGTGCAGGTGCGCCAGCGGGGCACCGGTGATGCCACCGACCGGATACTCCGTTCGCTGCGCGTGTCCTGAAGACGCGGGTCCCGCGGTCAAGACGGGGAAAAGAACCCCGTGCGTGCCGAACTTTTCCGGCGTCGGGCGCATCGGACCGCAATGACGGCGCACCCGGCGCCGTAGGCACGCGGCACATCGCGCGCCCCGAAGATCCAGGAGTGTTGAGCGACATGGTGTACACACCCCGGTCCGCACGGCACGGGGCCCTGCTCGTCGGCACGGTCGCCGTGCTGGGCCTCATGACCGGCTGCGGCAACGGCCAGGACGTCCACAGCGACCCACCGATCACGGCCCCGGGTACGGCCGCGCCCGCGACGGACACCGCGAAGAGCCCGGCGGCGGCCACCTCCGGCGACGCGTCCGGCTCCGCCGGCACCGCCTCGTCCTCCGCGCCGAGCGTGGCGGCGTCCACGGCGTCCACGGCGTCCACGGACGGAAAGACGGCCGCCGCGAGCTCCCGATGCCACACCTCGGAGCTGCGCGCCTCCGTGGGCCGCAACGATCCGGGCGCCGGCCAGGAGAACTTCCCCGTCGTCCTCACCAACAGGTCCGCCCGGACCTGCACGCTGCACGGCTATCCGGGCGCGGCCTTCGTGAACGGCTCCGGCAGCACGCTCGGCGCCGACCCCAAGCGGGAACCGGGCTCGCCGGTGACGGTCAGCCTCAAGCCCGGACAGAGCGCCTGGGCCGGTCTGACCTTCTCCAACCCGGGCGTCAGCGGGGCGAAGACGGCCACTCCGGCCGCGCTGCTGGTCACCCCGCCGGACGAGCGCGATCACCTGAAGGTGACGTGGTCGGGCGGGCCCGTGCCGGTGTCGGGCAACTCCTCGTCCGTCCGCCTGACGGTGCTCGGCCCCGGCACCGCTCCCTGACCGGCCCGCAGAAAAGGCGCGCGAACCCCCTGCCCCACTCACCCGGCGGCAGGAACAGGCCCGCGAACCCCGCTGCCCCACTCCCCGGGCAGCGGGGTTCGCCATGACCGCGCCCCGACTGTCACACGGCCACAGGCACCGGCGGCCGCGATCTTTCCTCTCCCCGCCGCCATCGAACCCCTGGACCGCACGGCGAACAGGCCCCGCGCAGGGGCCGCACGAGGAATTCGGGGAGACGATGAGCGGGATCACACGCAGGCGGATACCGGCGGCGGGCGCGGCGGCGGGCGCCCTGGGCACGCTGGGCGCCTGCCACTCCGGCACCGGCCTCTCGGTCGACGGACCGGACCCGGCGGACGGCAGGGGTACCGCGCAGGCCCGGCCGGATGGCGGGGTACGACGACGTGCGGTTCGTGCCCTTCAAGCAGTTGGTGGCCTGGCTGGAGGAACAGGACCCAGCGGTGCTGCGCAGGCTCACGCCGGGCCGGTCGCCCGAGGGTGGCTGGGACGAGTTCCTGGGCGCGGCGGGCACCCGCTCCTCCTCACGCGTGCGGCGTCGTCTGTTTTCATGGGCGGGCACCACCTCGATCGTTTCCGGAGGGACCCGCCCTGAACACCCCGCTCGCCGAGGCCCTGTCCGTCGCGCTGCTCGTCGCCGTGCTCGCCTGGGCCGTGGTACGGCCCCTCGGCCTGCCGGAGGCGGTCATGGCCGTCCCCGCCGCCGGCATCGCGATCGCGACCGGCGCGATCTCCCTCGACCACGCCCGCGCGGAGGCGGAGCGGCTCGGCCCGGTGGTCGGATTCCTCGCGGCGGTCCTGGTGCTCGCCCATTTCTGCGACGTGGAGGGGCTGTTCCGGGCCTGCGGGGCGTGGATGGCCGACCGGGCGGCGGGGCGTCCGGTGCGGCTGCTGACGGCGGTCTTCGCGCTGGCCTCCGCCATCACCGCCGTACTCAGCCTGGACGCCACGATCGTGCTGCTGACGCCGGTGGTGTTCGCCACCGCCGCGCGGACCGGTGTACGGCCCAAGCCGCACGTGTACGCGTGCACCCATCTGTCGAACACGGCCTCGCTCCTGCTGCCGGTGTCCAACCTGACCAACCTGCTCGCGTTCGCGGCGAGCGGGCTGGGCTTCACCCGGTTCGCGGCGCTGATGGCACTGCCGTGGCTGGCGGCCATCGGCGTCGAGTACGTGGTGTTCCGGCGGTTCTTCGCCCGGGACCTCGCGGCGGCGGCCCCCGCGGGCAGCGAGACCGGCCAGGCGCCGGAGACCCCCCTGTTCGCGCTGGTCACCGTCGCCTGCACGCTGGCCGGGTTCGTGGTGGCGTCCGCGTTCGGCGTGGAACCCGCCTGGGTGGCCGCCGCCGGGGCGCTGGTGCTGGCCGGACGGGCGCTGCTGCGCGGGACGGCGACCGCGCCGGCCGTCGTCCGGGCGGCGGCGCCGGCGTTCCTGGCGTTCGTGCTCGCGCTCGGCGTCGTGGTGCGGGCGGTGGTCGACAACGGACTGGCCGACGCGCTCTCCCACGTCCTGCCGAGCGGCACCGGGCTGCCCGCCCTGCTCGGGACGGCCGCGCTGGCCGCCGTGCTGGCGAACCTCATCAACAACCTGCCCGCGGTGCTGGTGCTGCTGCCGCTGGCCGCGCCCGCCGGATCGGGCGCGGTCCTCGCGGTGCTGCTGGGCGTGAACATCGGCCCGAACCTGACGTACGCCGGGTCGCTGGCCACGCTGCTGTGGCGGCGGATCGTGCACCAGCACGAGCACGGCGTGGATCTCGGGGAGTTCACCCGGCTGGGGCTGATCGCCGTGCCGTCCTCCCTCGTCGTCGCGGTGGTGGCACTGTGGGGGTCGCTGCAGGTTCTCTGAGGGCCGGCCGAGGGCCCTCGCACCGACCGAGGGAGACCGCGGGATGCGAGTGATCACCTGGCTCGTCGAGGGCACCTGGCCCGCCTGTGTGGACGCCGTGCGCACCCACGTGCCGCAGGCCGCCGAGGTGGTGCTGCTGCACGTCAGCGGACCCGACGTGCCCGGGCTCGCGCACGGTGCGTTCGCGGGCCTGCTCGGCCGGGGCCGCACGCGAGGGCACCATCCGGACGAGTCCTGGGGCAGCGATCCCGGTGACCTGGTGGACGCGCTCGGCGCCGGTTCGGCGGCCGAACTCCTGTCCGCGGCGGCCGAACGCCTGGGCCGGCCCTGCCGCCGCGAGGAGCGGTCGGGCCGGGTCGAGCGGGAGGTGGTCGCCGCCGCCGAGGGCGCCGATCTGCTGGTGCTGGCCCGGGACGGGGACCGGTCCCGGCTGGGGCCGAAGAGCCTCGGCCCGGCCGTCCGGTTCACCGTCGACCACGCGCCCTGCCCGGTACTGCTGGTGTGGCCGGAACCGGCTCCGGGCCTGGAGACGATCCCGCCGCCGCACCACCACTGACTCAGCGATGCCGTTGACTCAGCGGTGCCGTCGCCCGCCACCGCCGCAGCGGTAGTGATGCTCGCCGCACGGACCGAAGGTGACGGACGGCGCGGACGCGGAAGCCGTACCGGTCGCGGTCGGGGTGGGGGCCTGCGCCGAGGCGGACCGGGAGACCTCGGGGGCGGCTGACACCGTGGGGGCGGGTGAGGTGCCGGTGGCGGACGACCCCGTGGCGGGGGGCGGCGAGAGCGCGCTGTCGCTGCCCCAGTTGACGTTCTGCATCTCCAGGCCGGCCTCGGCGGTCTCGACGGACCAGCGCTGGGCGGCTCCGGTGGCGCGCAGCTTGGAGACGAGCGCGCCCGAGCCGTCGGTGGCGGCCGGGGTGAGGGCCAGCTCCTGGTTCCACCGGGGAATGAGGGCGCCCTGCAGGGTGAAGTCGTAGCGGATGCTCCGGGCGGCCGAGCCGGTGGCGGTGCAGGGGGCGAGGCGGACCGAGTAGCCGAGGCGGGAGTCCAGGCACAGGTCGGGGGCCGCGGCGTTGCGCAGCAGTCCGTCGGTCTCGTACGTCCACTGCCGGCTCGGTGCCGCCGAGCACCCGGTGAGTTCGGTCTCGGCGCCCTCGACGGCCTTGTCGCCGACGATGCCGACGCACAGGCCCGAGGCGAGGTTGCGCAGCCGGCCGTGCAGGGCGCCCTGGGTGCCGCCCGCACCGGCCCAGGACGCGCCCGGGGAGGCCGAGACCTTGCCCGGCGCCGGGGAGGAGCCGGCACCGGAACCGGAAGACGGCGTGTCGCCGGAGCCGAGCACGGACCACAGCACCAGCGGCAGGGCGACCAGGCCGCCGACGGTGGCGACGGCCAGGGCGAGATTGCGGCGCCGGGCGCGGCGGGCGGCGCGCTGCGCGGAACGGCCGGCGCCGGGCTGAGCGTGCTGCGCGGAACGGCCGTTGTCCGGCCGGGTGCGGCGTGCGGAGCGTCGGGGAACGGCGGACCCGGCGCCCTCGGTCGGGCCGGCCGGACGCGCGGGGCCGCCGAAGGCCCGCGTTCCGGTGGGGGCGAAGGTCTCGCCCGCGGGGGCGAAGGCCTCACCGGCGGGGGTGAAGGCCTCACCGGCGGTCGCGAAGGCCTCACCGGCGGTCGCGAAGGCCTCACCGGCGGGGGTGAAGGCCTCGCCGGCGGTGGGTGCCACGGCGGCGGGGGCGGGGGGCGGTTCGGCCGGCGCCTCGGCGCGGCTCACCCGCGACTCCACGTAGGCGTGGGCGCCCCAGCCGAGCACCGCCTCGGCCAGCGCCGTCCCGAGACCCGTGTTGAACCGGGCGAGCTGTTCGGCGGTCCGGCTGCAGTGTGGGCAGCCGGCCAGGTGCCGGCGCAGATCCGGATCGATGTCGACGCCGCTGCGCCGGAAGGTCACGTCGAGCATGCGCAGATAGCGCCGGCACTCCGTCTCGGAGGCGAGTTCGCGGTGCGCCTGCAGGCACTCCTCGCGCAGGCGCTCCCGCCCCCGGTGGAGTTCGACGCGGACGCCCTCCTCGTCCAGGCCCAGCAGGGCGGCGGGCACCGCCGGGGGCTCGGCCTCGACCTCGATGTGCCACAGGACCGCGCGGGAGGTGGCGGGCACCCGCTGGAACGCGCGGGACAGCAGCCGCCGTTCGGCGGGCGGCAGCAGCCTCGCGGCGGCGCGCCCGCCGGTGCCGTCCCCCGTCCGCAACCGCGGGTGCAGCAGCTCCCGGCGGTCACCGGCCTCCCATTCGGCCGCGATCCGGCGGACGGTGACGAGCACTTCGGGGCGCCAGGCGGCGGTCGGGCCGCTGTGCCGGAGCGATTCACCGAAGAGGCGGGTGAAGGCGGCGGTGGTGAGCATGCCGGCGGCGTGCGGGCCGTCGGTGCACAGCCGGGCGTAGGCGAGGGCCGGTTCCCAGTGCCTGTCGAGGAGTTCGCCGACGGGGTGGAGCGCGGGTGCCGTTCCCGTCCACTTCTTCAGTTCGGCACTCAGCTGCTCGTCCGACAGGCCTGCCTCATTCACGGCTGCATTCCTCCAGACAAGATACGGAAATAGTCCGTACCAGCGGGTGTGGCGACGTCGCGAGGCAGCTCGAACGTCCACCTGAGGCAGCTCTTTTGAAGCGTGGGGGGTGTACGGGGAGCAGCCTGGCGCACAGCGGGAAAATGTGTGGCGAGCGTGCGCCGACAGCGCACACTTTTACACAGTCCGACTCGCGGTAACAAGAGAGCTTCCGATTTTCGGCATTACGCCGCAGAACTGATTCCTTATTGACGCGAAGTCAAAGGAATCCTTTTCGGCAATTGCGGCAGCCCGCCTGTCCGGTATGCGCCCGGCGGCACGCCGTAGTGGGCCTTGAAGATCCGGCTGAAGTGGAAGGGGCTCGGGAATCCGGAGGCCGCGGCCACCCGTTCCACCGTGAGATCGGTGACCTCCAGCAGCCGGGCCGCGTGCCCCAGCCGGGCCTCGCGCAGGGCCCGCATGGGCGGCCGGCCGGTCCGTAGGGTGAACAGATGCGCGAACCGGGACGGGGAGAGTCCCACGCTCCCGGCGAGCGAGCGGACGGTGTGCGGGGCTCCCGGATCAGCCGCGATCAGCTCCTCCGCGCGGCACACCCGGTCGTCGGCGTCGCCCGCGAGGCGGGCGGGCCGCGCGGCGGAGGCGGCGAGCAGGACGGCCTCCTCCAGTGCGCACAGGGCCAGTTCCCGGGCCAGGCTGCCGTTCGCCACGGCCACCGGCTCCCGTCCCCGTGACACGCGCTGGGCCGGCCCGCGGGCGTGGGCGAGCATGCGGCCGAACGCGGCCACGATCCGCCGGTCCGGGACGCCGGGCGGCCCGGACGGACCAGGCGGGCCAGGCGCGCCGGGCGGGCCTGGCGGGCCTGGCGGGCCTGGCGGGCCTGGCGGGCCTGGCGGGCCGGGGACGAGGTACAGGCCGTCGGCGAGGGCGTGCGGGGCGAGCCAGGGTGTCCAGGACGGCCGGGCCTGGCAGTGCGCCCACCAGAACCGCCAGTGCGCCGCGCCGGGCGCGACCGTGTAGCGATGGCCGGTGCCGGGCGCGAGCACCACCAGGTCCCCGACGCCGGCCCCGACGCGGGCGGCGCCCCGGCCGAGCAGACCGCGACCGCCCGTGGTGAAGGTGAACAACCAGCTCGGCGAGCCCTGCGGGCGGTTGACGCGGTAGCCGGGGCGCCGGTCGTAACGGCCGGTCACCACGAGGCCGGGCGGCGGGGACGGGTCACCGGCGGCAGCGGGCTCGGGCACCTTCTCAGCACACATGGGCATCCTCCCGTCGGGCGCGTCGCCCTAGCGTGACGGGCAGCGGCCGGCGGAGGCGAGGAGCGCGACGATGACAGCCGGAGACATGAGCACGGGCACAGGCACAGGCACAGGCACAGGCACAGGCACAGGCACAGGCACAGGCACAGGCACAGGCACAGGCACAGGCACGGATACAGGCACGGGTGCGGATGACACCAGCATGCGTACGGGCACAGGCGTGGGCGCGGATGGCACCAGCAGGCGTACAGGCACAGGTACGGACGCAGGCGTGGGTGCGGGCGTGGGCGGTGCCGTCGTCCCGGCCGGGGTGCTGTTGCGCCCCTTCGAGGAGGACGGATTCACCGTCGTACGCGGGCTGTTCGGCGTGGGCGAGGCCCAGTCGCTGTGCGCGGAGTTCACGGCGCTGCACGCCGCAGGGCCGGTGCCGGACCACTTCGCGCCCGATCCGGCCGACCCCGATCCGCTGCGCCGGTACCCGCGGGTGATGCAGCCGCACGAGTTCGACGCCGTGGCCCGGGACTTCCTGCTGGACGCCCGGCTGCGGGCCGTACTGGAGGTGCTGTTCGCCGAGGAGGTACTGGCCGCGCAGAGCATGTTCTACTTCAAGCCGCCGGGCGCGCGGGGACAGGCGCTGCACCAGGACAACTTCTATCTGCGGGTCGAGCCGGGCACCTGCGTGGCCGCGTGGCTGGCCTGCGAGCCGGCCGACCGGGACAACGGCGGGCTGGAAGTGGTGCCCGGCACGCACCGGATGGGCCTGTTCTGCCCCGAGGACGCCGACGCGGAGCTGTCGTTCGCCCGCGAGTACGTGCCGCCGCCGCCCGGACTCGTCACCGTTCCCGTGGACCTGGCCCCCGGCGACGTCCTGTTCTTCAACGGCAGCCTGGTGCACGGCTCGGGCCCCAACCGCACCGCCGACCGCTTCCGGCGCTCGTTCGTCGGGCACTACGTGGCCCGCTCCGCCACCCGCATCGGGGCGTACTACCGGACGCTGACGATGTCCGGCGCGCGGGTGGCACTGCCGGCGAGCGAGGGCGCCGGTCCGTGCGGCACGGAGTTCGTACCGCACGGACCCCGCCGACCGGTCAGTGACCGCTGATCGCGCGTGGGGTGTAGGGCCGCCGCAGCTCCTCGATCTCCTTGTCGCTCAGCTCCAGTTCGACGGCGGCCACCGCGTCCTCGATGTGCCGCGGCTTGGCGGCGCCGACGATCGGCGCGGCCACGGTGTCCTGGTGCAGCAGCCAGGCGAGGGCCACCCGGGCGCGCGATACACCGCGGTCGTCCGCGATGCGGGTGACGGCCTCGACGATCGCGCGGTCGCCCTCCTGGTACAGCCGGCTGCCGAAGTCGTCGGTGGCGCTGCGCTCGGTGACCGTGTTCCAGTCCCGGGTCAGCCGGCCCCTGGCGAGCGGGCTCCACGGCAGCACGCCGACACCCTGGTCGGCGCAGAGCGGCAGCATCTCCCGCTCCTCCTCGCGGTAGAGCAGGTTGTAGTGGTTCTGCATGGACACGAACTTCGTCCAGCCGTGCCGCTCGGCGGTGTACTGCGCCTTGGAGAACTCCCACGCGTACATCGAACTCGCCCCGATGTAGCGCACCTTGCCCGCCTTGACCAGGTCGTGCAACGCCTCCATCGTCTCCTCGACCGGAGTCGCGTGGTCGTAGCGGTGGATCTGGTACAGGTCCACGTAGTCGGTGCCGAGCCGGCGCAGGCTGTGGTCGATCTCGCTCATGACGGCCTTGCGGGACAGCCCGCCGCCGTTGGGGCCCGGCCGCATCCTGCCGTGCACCTTGGTGGCCAGCACTACCTCGTCACGCCGGGCGAAGTCGCGCAGGGCCCTGCCGACGATCTCCTCGCTGGTGCCGTCGGAGTAGACGTTGGCGGTGTCGAAGAAGTTGATGCCCGCCTCCAGCGCCTGCCGGATCAGCGGGCGGGAGGCCTCCTCGTCGAGGGTCCATTCGTGCGTGCCGCGGTCCGGCAGCCCGTAGGTCATGCAGCCCAGACAGACTCGCGAGACGTCCAGGCCCGTCGAACCGAGCTTCACGTACTGCATCGTTGCCGCTCCTGCCTTCGGGACGATGGTCTGGACCGAGCCTACGACGTGGCCCGGAGCCGACTTGACGAGGCGAGCGCGCGGGCGATTTGATCCTGCCACGTGCCGCGCCGCCCGGCGTGGGCAGGATGGAGCGGACTTGCCCCGGAAGGGTGTGTTGCGTGCCATGGGTTCCCGCCGGACCCTCGCCGCCTTGTCAGCAGCCGTGATCGCCGCCGTGCCGGCACTGGCCGGCTGCGGCTCCTCGGGCGAGAGGAAGGACGGTTCGCCGAAGCCCGCCGCGGTGCGGCTGCCGCCGCGCGGCGCCGGGTTCGACTACCAGATCGGCGGCGCCTATCCCCCGCCGAAGGGTGTGCGGATCGTCAGCCGCGACCGGTCCGACTCCCCCGCCCCCGGCCTGTACAACATCTGTTACGTCAACGCCTTCCAGGCCCAGCCGGCCGAACGCGCCTCCTGGCCGCGCGACCTGCTGCTGCGCGACGCGCACGGCGACGTGGTCATCGACGAGGACTGGAACGAGCCGCTGCTGGACCTGCGCACCCCGGCCAAGCGGGAGCGGGTCGCCAAGCGGGTCAACCGGTGGGTCGACGGCTGCGCGGAGAAGGGCTTCGACGCCGTCGAGCCGGACAACTACGACAGCTACACCCGCTCCCATCACCTGCTCACCGCCGAGGACGCGACCGCGTTCATGACCCTTCTCTCCCGGCACGCGCACGCCCGGCGGCTGGCCATCGCCCAGAAGAACACCGCCGAACTGGCCGGCCGGCGGGGGCGGACCGGGCTGGACTTCGCGGTGGCCGAGGAGTGCGGGCAGTACGACGAGTGCGGGGTGTACGCGAAGGCGTTCGACGGCCGCGTCGTGGACGTCGAGTACACCGACGGCGGACTGCGCTCGGCGGTCACCGGCTGGGGCGGGCGGCTGAGCATCGTCCGCCGCGACCGGGACGTCTCGACTCCGGCCAGCACGGAGTACGTCCGCAAGGCACACGGGGACGCACGGGTTGCTGCCCCCAGGTGACCGTCCGGCGTGGGAACCGGCCGATGGTCGTACCGTCGGCTCATCCTCGGCGCAGTGGACCGGCGTCCGGCCGGTCCCGGTCGCCCGGGAGGAACACGGTGCCGACACGTCCCACCACTCTGAGAACCCTGGCCGGGGCGACGCTGCTGCCCCTGGCCCTCGTCACCCCCGCCTGGGGGCGGACCGCGGCGCAGCCCGAGAGCCCGGCGACGGTGTGCGCGGTCGCCGGCACCCTGCGCGGTGACCACGGCCAGCGGGCCGAGGTCGGTCTGTGCGCGGGCGACGGCAGCCCACAGCTCGTCGTCTCGGCGCCGGCGACCTGCCGGCGGGCCGGCATGCGGGTCCGGTACGCCTGTCGCACCGAGGGCACCTGGACGGCCCGGCGGGCCGGGCGGACGCTGGCCTCCGGCACGCTGGCCGGTTCGCTCGCCCACCCGGGCTCCGGAACGTACGACATCACCGCCGCCGTGCACGTACGGTCGGCGCCCGCCGGTGTCGATCTGAAGGGCACGGTGCAGGCCACGCTGACGCTGACCGCTCCGCGGACCAGTCCCACCCACGCCGTCACGGTCGACCGGACCGCACTGCGCCGGGGCGCCACGACGACGCTGACCTACACGATCCGCCGGAACAGCGACGAGGGCGACGGCAGCGCACGGTTCGGGCTCGTCGGCGTGGCGGGCACCGGCGTGCGGATCGCCACGGACGACGCCCGCTGCGTCAATCCGCTGGTAGGCCGGTATCCGGCCAGGAACCGCCTGCCGCACTCGCTGGACTGCGCGCTGACCGAACTGCAACCCGGCCACCCGGAGAAGGTGAAGGTCCGCGTCACCGTCGGCGCGACCTGCTCCACCGTGGTCTCCAAACTCGGCTACTGGCTGCCCAGGGGCCAGGACCTGTACACCGGGGGCATGCTGGCGGGCCCGACGCTGACCTGCCGCTAGGGCCGCTCCAGCAGGTCCAGGGCCCGCTCCCAGGCGAACCCCGGGCGGCCGCCGTCCGCCCGGGGTTCCCCGGTGTACGGATCGCCGAAGCGCACGCCCATCCCACGCAGCCGTACGAGGCTGTCCCGATAGGCGGGATGGGCTGCCAGCGCGTCGGCCACGCAGGGCAGGACGGCGATCGGAGCGCCCAGACCGGCGGCCTCGCACAGGGTGCCGACGGCGAGGGTGTCGGCGAGGCCCGCCGCCCATTTGTTGAGGGTGTTGAAGGTGGCGGGTGCCACCACGACGGCGTCCGGCGGCGGGAACGGGCGCGGATCGGCCGGGGAGCGCCAGGCCGACCGGACGGGCCGGCCGGTGCGCGCCTCGGCGGCACCGGCGTCGAAGAACCCGCCCATCGCGACCGGTGTGGCGATGACCCCGACCTCCCAGTCGCGTTCCTGTGCGGCGGTGATCAGCTCCGTCACGCCCGCGGCGATTCCGGCGGCGCAGACGACGACGTACAGGAACGGCTTCCGGGCGTGTTCGGTCATCCGGGCACCCTACCGACGCGCCCGCTCCCGCTCCCGGGGCGGCCGGGCGGTCAGTCGCCGGCTCCGGACAGGGTGATGGCGCCGACCGGGCAGGCGCGGGCCGCCTCACGGACCATCGGGTCGCCGGCGCCGTCCTCGCGGCCCGGCAGCAGGGTGCTGAAGCCGTCGTCGTCCTGGGTGAAGACGCCCGGCGCGGTCAGCGCGCACTGGCCGGCTCCGATGCAGGCGTCCTTGTCGATGTCGATGTCGATGTGCATGTGCTGAGCCTCTTACCAGGTCACGGGGAGTTCCAGCATCCCCTGGATCGTGTCGCCGGGTTTGAAGGGAATCTCCTCTGCCGGGGCGGCCAGCCGCAGCCCGGGCAGTCGTCCGAACAGGCTGCCCAGGGCGATCTCCAGTTCCGTGCGCGCGAGGTTCTGGCCGAGGCACTGGTGGATGCCGAAGCCGAACGCCACGTGGTGACGGGCGGGGCGGTGGAAGTCCAGGGTGTCGGGTTCCTCGTACACGGAGGCGTCCCGGTTGATCACCGAGGTCGAGAAGAGCACGCCCTCGCCGGCCCGGATCGTGTGCCCGTCGACCTCGATGTCCTCCAGCGCCACGCGTTGCAGCCCGTCCGCGATCGACAGCATGCGCATCAGCTCCTCGACGGCGGCGGGCAGCAGCGCCGGGTCGGCGCGCAGCTCGGCGAGCCGCTCGGGGTGCCGGAGCAGCGTGTAGGTGCCGAGGGAGATCATGTTGGCGGTGGTCTCGTGGCCCGCGACCAGCAGGATGAGGGCCAGCGACAGGATCTCCCGGCGATCCGGGACACCGTCGCGCAGGTGCCGCCGGACGAGGTCGTCGAGGACGCCGTCCCCCGGTTCGGCCTGCTTCGCCTTGCCGTCGACCAGTCCGCCGAGATACTCCTCCAGCCGCTCGCGCGCGTCCTCCGTGTCGGCCGGTTCCGGACCGCGCAGCAGCCTGCGCGACTGCTCCTCGAAGAACTCGTGGTCGGCGTACGGCACACCGAGCAGGCCGCAGATCACGGTCGACGGCACCGGGAGCGCGAAGGCGGAGACCAGCTCGGCCGGCGGCCCCTGTTCGATCATCGCGTCCAGCAGGTCGTCCACCGTCCGCTGGATCCTCGGCCGCAGCTCGGTCGCGCGTTTGACGGTGAACGGCGGGATCAGCATCCGGCGCTGCTGCTGGTGCTGGGGGTCGTCCAGGCCGAGCAGGGCCAGCCGGCGGTCGCGTACGGCCGCGAAGCGGGGCGTGGGCGCCGGGAAGCCCTCGCGGCGGCGGTCGCTGGACAGGCGCGGGTCGGCCAGCAGGGCGCGGGCGGTCGGGTGTGAGGCGACCAGCCAGACCTCGCGGCCGTCGTAGAGGGTGACGCGGGACAGCTCGCTGTCACGCAGTGGGCCGTATCCGGTGGGTGGGTGGTAGGGGCAGGTGCGGTCCTGGGGGAAAGCGACGGGGCCGGCCGGTGCCGGGCCGTTCGTGTCCGTCAGTTCCGTCATGGGAGAGACCTCGCAGACGAAGAGTGCGTCGTGCCGATCTTCATTAGATGCCCGAGGCACCTATATGACGATGACAAGTTCGGCCACATCGGTGACGCGTGGGATCTGGCCGAAGTGCAGAGCCCCCGGGGTCCCGTCCAGCCTACGTCGGCCGCCGGGGGAACGCCGGAGGGGCCGTGCGCCGGCGGACCCGGGCGCGGAACGCGATCACCCGGTCGGGTGAAACGCGCCGAGGTACGGATGATCCACGCGGGCACCGGTGTTGAAGCCGGTGGCAGACAGCCGTTGGATCGACGAAGGAGACGGATCCCATGCCTCTTGAGGGTGAGTACGAGCCCAGCCCCGAGCAGTGGGTGCGCGAGCAGGTCGAGCTGTACGAGAGCTCCGGCGGGACCAAGGGGACGACGCTCCTCGACACCGGACTGCCGGTGATCGTGCTGACCACCCGGGGTGCGAAGAGCGGGAAGATCCGCAAGACGCCCCTGATGCGGGTGGAGCACCAGGGGGCGTACGCGGTGGTCGCCTCGCAGGGCGGCGCGCCCAGGCATCCGGTCTGGTACTTCAACGTCAAGGGCGACCCGCACGTCGAGTTGCAGGACGGGCCGGTCAGGCGGGACATGCGGGCCCGCGAGATCAGCGGCCGGGAGAAGGCCGAGTGGTGGGAGCGGGCCGTGGCCGCCTACCCGCCGTACGCCGACTACCAGCGCAAGACCTCGCGCGAGATCCCGGTGTTCGTGCTGGAGCCCGCCGACGAGAGCTGATTTCCGGCCCGGAACCGTTCCGTTCCGGAAAAATCTGTTCCGGTGAGGTGTGGGGCCGTCGACGCACGGGCACCCGAGCGTCAGGCCCCGCCGCGTTCCCCCGTCGCGGCGGGGCTCTCCTGTGCCCCGTCGGCGGGCCGGTCGGTCACGTCGAGGAAGACCTGGTCGGTCTCCGGGAACGTCCGGGCCAGAGAGGCCTTGATGCGTACGGCGACCTCCTCGACCCGTTCGCTGTCCAGGCCCGGCATCAGGTCGATGCGAGCGGCCACCATGGTCGAGTCGAGGCCCATCTTCATGGTGAACAGCGCCTCCACGCTGTCGATCTCCGGCTGCGCCGCGAGCAGCGACCGGATCCTGCCGCTCAGCTCGGGGTCGGCGGCCTCACCGATGAGCTGGTCGCGGGCGTCCCGCCCGAGCCGGTAGGCGACGAACACGAGCAGCACGCCGATCGCCAGCGAGGCGGACGCCTCCCAGACCACCTGCCCGGTGACCATGTGCAGCGCCATGCCGACGATGGCGAAGGTCACGCCGAGCACCGCGGTGCCGTCCTCGGCGATCACCGTGCGCAGCGCGGGATCGCGCAGTGCGCCGAGGCCGCCGCCCTGCCGGCGCACCTGGTGCAGGGCCCGCAGCAGCGACGCGCCCTCCGCGAGAAGCGCCAAGCCGAGCACGATCAATCCCGCCACGTAACCGCTGAACTTCTCCTCGGTGCCCGAGCTCAGCGCCTCGAAGCCCTGGAAGAAGGAGAAGCAGCCGCCCATGACGAAGATGCCGACGGCCGCGAGCAGGGACCAGAAGAAGCGCTCCTTGCCGTAGCCGAAAGGGTGCCGGCTGTCGGCCGGACGGCGGCTGCGGCGCAGCGCGGCCAGCAGGAACACCTCGTTCAGGCTGTCGGCGACGGAGTGCGCCGCCTCCGACAGCAGTGCGGGGGATCCCGCGAGGACGCCCCCCGCCGCCTTGGCGACGGCGATCACGAGGTTGGCGGCCAGCGCCACGAGGACGGTGACCTTGGTGTGCCGGTCGTTCTTCGAACCCCTCCCCTTGTCCTCCGCCGGCGCGTGGGTGTCCGTCGCGCCGCTGTCTTCGGCCGTCTCTGCGGCCGTCTCCCGTTCCGAGGATGTCCTGCTCACCCTTCGCCGACTGCCCGCGACCGTGCGCCTCACACCGTGCGGGCGGGCCGAAACGGGGAACGCGTTGCCCCAGGGCCCCCGGTCCGGCGAGGAGGAGAGATGGACGGCGACGGCAACAGCGCTTACGGCCACAGGACGTTCAGCAGGTCCCGGAGCCACTTCCAGGACCGCATCACCGCCGACGGCCGCGACGGCTGGCCGGTGGAGGCAGGCCGATACCGGCTGGTGGTCTCGCGTGCCTGTCCGTGGGCGAGCCGGGCGGTGATCTCGCGCCGGCTGCTGGGGCTGGAGGAGGCCCTGCCGATGGCGGTCGCCGACCCGATCCAGGACGACCGCAGCTGGCGGTTCACCCTGGACCCGGACGGCCGGGACCCGGTGCTCGGCATCCGGTACCTGGGCGAGGCCTACGAGCGCCGGGAGAAGGACCACCCGGGCGGGGTGAGTGTGCCCGCCGTCGTGGACGTGCCCAGCGGGCGGCTGGTCACCAACGACTACCAGCAGCTCACCCTGGACCTGGCCACCGAGTGGTCGGCGCTGCACCGGGCCGGCGCGCCCGACCTTCTTCCGGCCGGCCGGCGCGAGGAGATCGACCAGGTGATGGCCGAGGTGTACGAGGACGTGAACAACGGTGTGTACCGGGCCGGGTTCGCCACCGGGCAGAAGGAGTACGAGGAGGCGTGCACGGCGGTGTTCCGGCGGCTGGAACTGCTCGCCGAGCGGCTGGCCGGGCAGCGGTATCTGGTCGGCGACACCCTGACCGAGGCCGACATCCGGCTGTTCACCACGCTGGTCAGGTTCGACGCCGTCTACCACGGCCACTTCAAGTGCAACCGCTGGAAGCTCGCCGAGAACCCGGTGCTGTGGGCGTACGCCAGGGACCTGTTCCAGACGCCCGGGTTCGGCGACACCGTCGACTTCGACCACATCAAGCGGCACTACTACCAGGTGCACAACGGCATCAACCCCACCGGGATCGTGCCTCTCGGCCCGGATCTCACGGGCTGGCTGACCCCGCACCACCGCGCGGAACTGGGCGGTCGGCCCTTCGGCGACGGCACACCGCCGGGACCGGTGCCTCCCGGCGAACGGGTGGCCCCGCAGGGACGGCCCGCATGAGGGCCGCGTGACGAGGAAGGAGTCAGACATGGCCAAGAACAAGAAGAAGAAACTCCCGCTCGCCTACCAGCCGGTCGGATTCGTGCTCAGCTGGGCGGGCGGCGCGCTCGCCGGCATGGCCTTCCGCAAGGCCTGGATGGCGATCCGGCACGAGGAGGACGCGCCCGACGCCCTGGACCCGGACCGCGGCTGGGCCGAGATCCTGCTGGCCGCTGCTGTTCAGGGCGCCATCTTCGCGGTGGTGCGCAGCGCCGTGGACCGCACCGGTGCCAAGGCCATCGCGCGGTCGACCGGCGTGTGGCCGGCCGCGGACAAGGGCGGCCGGGACTGAGCGGCTGACAGGGCGGTACGGCGGCCGGCCGGACCGCCCCCGCCGGGGAACCCCCCTCCACGAGCCACGGCTTGTGCGTGCGCCCTGTCAAGTGGGCGTGCGCACAAGCCGTTCGGTTTGCACGGGACGGTCGTCATGGTGACACGGTCGTTCTTACGAGACTCTGACGCACCCCTCGTCCGCCTTCACCATCCGGGCCCCGTCGGCCACTCTGGTCAGGCAAGCCGCCGAACCGGAGGAGCCACGCATGAGCAGGCACGTCAGGCGGGAGTCCGGGCGCGCAGCAGGCCGGCCGTCCTCGGCGGCGCCGCGGTGGCCGGGGTGACGACGGCGACCGGACCGCCCGCCCGTGCCGAGTCCGGCACGGAGGGCATCGCCGCGGTGTGAGGAAGCGGCCTCCGCGGCGGGTCGTCCCCGGGCGTGCACGCCTGTGGTGAGCGCCCGGGGACAGCCGTCTTCCCGCCGCGGACCGGAACACCACCGCTAGCCCTGTTTGGGAGCCCTCGTGGGGTGCAGGCGCAGGGTGAAGGAGTGGCCGGCGGGGTCGGCATAGCCTCGTTCCTCGTACGGTCCCGCCGCGTCCCGGGTCTCGATCGGCCGGCCACCCAGTCCCACCACCCGGCGTTCGGCCTCGTCCAGGTCCTCGACCAGGAACTCGAGATGGGCCTGGAGCGAGTTCTCCGGCCGGGGCCAGCTGGGCGGGGTGGCGTTGACGTCCCGGCGGAACGCCAGCCGGACGCCGTCGGCGCCCCGTATCTCCACGAGGTTGGCGGAGGCCGCCGACTGCTCGCCCTCCAGCAACCCCTTGTAGAATTCGGCGAGTTTCTCGGGCTCGGCGCAGTCCAGCACCACGACGCCCGCTTTCACCAGTGTCATGTCTCCTCCGGTGTTCTTCGCTCCCCTGCGGATATCCCGGGCCACCGGATTCAGTCGCCGGGCAGCCACCGCCCGTCGCGCATCAGCTCCCTGCCCGCCAGCTCGTTCGCCTCGCGCCAGGCCTGGACGCGCCGCGGGGTGACGGCGAAGTACAGGTAGCGGGTGGCGAGTCGGCGCGGGTCGAAGCCGGTCTTCCCGGCGAACACCTCGGCGTCCTCCTCGGGCAGGTCCTCGGGCGCCACAGCCCGGACGGTGCCCTCGACGACGACGACGTCGCGGGTCGGGCCGATGCCGAGGCGGGCGCGGCCGGTGGCCACGAGGTTGCGTCCGGTGGGGCTCTCGGCGGGGGTGGCGATCAGCAGGGCGGAGCCGTCCCAGACGAAGGACAACGGCACGAGATAGGGGGTGGCGCCGTCGGGGCCCGCGGTGGCGACCCAGGCGTCCACGTCGTGCTCCAGCCGGTGGAGGGTGTCCTTCTTGCGCTGCTCGGCGCTGCGGGCGGGCGGTGGCGTCATCTGGTACGGCCTCCTCGGGTGCGGATGGCGTCCAGTGTGTCCGTCACCGGCCGGTCCCCGCACGGATGTGGCCGAGGCGTGTCCGGGTGGCGTCGAGGAGCAGGTCCAGGGCGGCCGGGTAGGAGCTGCCGCGCATGGTGGCCGCCAGGTGGCGGGCGGTGGCCGCGATGTGCGGATGGGTGTCGGCCGGCAGCCGGCCGTACGTGGTCCGCCACACCTCCGTCTCGGCCTCCCGGGCGGCCCGGGGCAGGGCGGTGCCCGCGGAGTCCAGGGCGCCGAAGGCGAGGGCCTGGTCCACGAACGCGTGGTAGATCCGCACCGCCTCCGCGGCCGGGAATCCGGCGCGGCGCAGCACGCCGAGGATGTTCTCCACCGCCTGGATCTCGTGCGTGCGCCCGGTGACGCGGTGGGCGCTGAGCATGGCCGCCCGGGGGTGGGCGAGGGCACCGGCGTGCATGCGCAGCCCGATGTCACGCAGGTCGGCCACCCAGTCACCGCTCGGCCGCCAGGCCCTGACGGTACGGCCGATCAGCTCGTCGGCGATGGCCAGCATCAGATCGTCGGTGTGGCGGAAGTACCGGTACAGGGAGCTGGGGTCGGCGCCGAGGGCCCGGCCGAGGCGGCGCACGGAGAGGGCGTCGGAGCCGTGCTCCTCGATCAGCCGGAGCGCGGTCTCCACGATCAGTTCCTCGGACAGGACGACGCCCTGCTTGGTGGGGCGCCGGCGCCGCCGGTCCGCCGCCGGGACGACTCGGTCGCTCATGGTGGCCCTCCCTGGAGGTATCAGGCCGTTCGATCGGCCGTACCGGTCTCTGTGGCCGGGCCGCTCGCCCGGCCACGTGTCCGGCCGCTCGCCCGGCCGGCGGCCGGCCCGGTCGTCCGGTCGCGCGTCCGGCTGCCTCCCCGGCCGCGTGCCGGGGCCGTGTGCCGGGGCCGTGTGCCGGGGCCGTGTGCCGGGGCCGTGTGTCCGGCACCTTACGACAACACCGTTGACCTGTGAAGCGGCCGGCCGGTTTCATCTCGGGTCACCGGGGCCGACCGGGCCCCACGGTGCGAGTGGAGAGCCGGCCATGAGCGACAACCCCCTGGGTGTGGATCCCCCCGCGCGGCCCGAGCTGCGCAAGACCCTGAGCGTGCTGGACGGCGTCGCGGTGGCCGCTTCCAGCACCGCCGCGACCACCAGCATCGGTATCGGCCTCGGCGTGACGGCCGGGGTGGTCGGGCCGCACCTGCCGGCCATCATGCTGCTCGCGTTCCTGCCGGTCCTCGGGATCGCCGGGGCCTGCACGAGGCTCAACCGGGTGGAGCCGAACGCGGGCAACGGCTATGTCTGGGTGGGCCGCTCGCTCAGCCCCTGGCTCGGCTTCACGGTGGGCTGGGTGAACTTCGTGGCGAGCGTGGCCTTCCTCGCCTACACCACGGCGGTCACCGGCTCGGCCGTCCTGCAACTGGCCGCGGAGGCGGGCCTGCACCGGATCGGCTCGCTCACCCTCGACGCCGGCTCGACCGCGCAGACCACCGCGGTCGGCATCGTCGTCCTGGTCGCGGTCACACTCACCGCCGTGACCGGCGTGCGCACCGCGGCGCGGCTGCAGACCTGGCTGCTCGTCCTCGAGTACGCCGTGCTGCTGGGATTCTGCGGCTACGGCATCGCGCGCGGTACGCACCCCTTCAGCCCGTCGTGGTTCGACCCGTTCGCCATCCCCTCGGCGACCGCGCTGGCGCAGGGACTGCTGCTGTCGGTGTTCTGCTACTGGGGCTTCGAGGCCGCGTTCACCGTGAACGAGGAGGTGCGCGACCCGCGGGACGCCTCCCGGGCCGGGCTGATCACCCTGGTGACCATGCTCGGGCTGTTCCTGCTCGGCTCGGTCGCCTTCCAGCGGGTGCTGTCCGAGGAGGAGCTGGCCGGGCACGGCGCGGTGGGGCTCGCGTACTTCGGCGACCGGCTGGCCGCCCAGCCGCTGGCCGCGCTGCCGCTCGTGGCGCTGATGTTCTCGGCCGTGGCCTCCCTGCAGGCCGGGGTCATCCCGGCGGCGCGGGGGATGTTCGCCATGAGCCGGGACCGCACCCTCGGGCCGGTGTGGTCCAAGGTCAGCCCGCGGTACGGCACCCCGGCCACCGGGACGCTGCTGACCGGCGCCCTGGCCGCGGCGGTGGCGGTGGGCGCCCTGGTGATCCCGCGCCTCGCCGACATGATCACGGCGACGGTGAACGCCGTGGGCATCGTCGTCGCGCTGTCGTACGCGCTCATCGCGCTCGCGGCCGCCGTCCGCTTCCGCTCGCTGCTGCGCCAGGACCGGTGGCAGGGGGTGCGCGCGGTGGTCCCGCCCACGCTGAGCGCCTTCGCCCTGCTCGGGCTGGGCGGATACCTCTGCTGGTCCTTCGCCGCCTCCGCCGACCACTTCGAGGTCGGCGCGGACAACGGCTGGTTCCTGCTGTGCATGCCGCTGGTGATGATCGCGTCCGGGTTCGCGGTGGCCGCGTGGGCGAAGTGGGTGCGCAGATCGCCGTACTTCCGCACCGGCGAGGGCACCGACGCCGACTCGCCGCGGCTCCTGACCACCTCCAACTGATCTTTCGGAAAGGCATCATGCACGCTGATCTTCTCTTCACCGGCGGCCCCGTCCTCACCCCCGAGGGCCGCACCGCGACCACGGTGGCCGTCACCGGCGACCGGATCACGGCCGTCGGCGACGCCGAGCTGCGCGAACTCGCCGGGCCCCGCACCGAGGTGGTCGACCTCGCCGGGCGGCTGCTGCTACCGGGCTTCCAGGACGCGCACGTCCACCCGGTGCCGGCCGGCCTCGAGCTGGCCCAGTGCGATCTGACCGGCACGGCGACGGCCGAGGAGGCCGTCGCCGTCGTCCGCGCGTACGCCGACGCCCATCCCGAGCGGGAGTGGATCCTCGGCGGCGGCTGGTCGATGGAGGCGTTCGCTGGGGGTACGCCGACGAAGGAGCTGCTGGACGCGGTCGTACCGGACCGGCCGGTCTACCTGCCGAACCGGGACCATCACGGCGCCTGGGTGAACAGCCGGGCGCTGGAGCTGGCCGGCATCGGCCGGGACACGCCGGATCCGGCCGACGGGCGGATCGAGCGGGATGCCTCCGGCGCGCCCGCCGGCACCCTGCAGGAGGGCGCGATGCGGCTGGTGGGCCGGCTGACCCCGCCCGCCACGGCGGCCGACCGGCTGACCGCGCTGCTGCACGCCCAGCGGCATCTGCACGCGCTCGGCATCACCGCCTGGCAGGACGCGCTGGTCGGGGACTTCCTCGGCATGGACGACCCGGCGCAGGCCTATCTCACCGCCGCGCGGGACGGGTCGCTCACCGCCCGGGTGGTGGGCGCGCTGTGGTGGGACCGGGAGCGCGGCATCGAGCAGCTCCCCGAACTCGTCGAGCGGCGGGCCGCGTTCAGCCACGGCCGGTTCCGTGCAGGCACGGTGAAGCTGATGCTGGACGGCGTCGCCGAGAACCACACGGCCGCGCTGCTCGATCCCTACCTCGACCGGTGCGGCTGCGCCACGGCCAACCGGGGCAAGAGCTTCATCGATCCGGCGCGACTGCCGTCCTACGTCACCGAGTTGGAGGCGCACGGCTTCCAGTGCCACTTCCACGCGCTGGGCGACCGGGCCGTACGGGACGCGCTGGACGCGATCGAGGCGGCCCGCGCGGCGGGCGGACCGCGTGACACCCGGCCGCACCTCGCGCATCTGCAGGTCGTGCATCCGGACGACGTGCCCCGCTTCGCCCGGCTCGGCGCGACGGCGAACATCCAGCCGCTGTGGGCCGCGCACGAGCCGCAGATGGACGAGCTGACGATCCCGTTCCTCGGACCCGAGCGGGCCGCGTGGCAGTATCCGTTCGGGGCGCTGCTGCGCTCCGGGGCACGGCTCGCGGCGGGCAGCGACTGGCCGGTGAGCAGCCCCGATCCGCTGCAGGGCATTCATGTCGCGGTCAACCGGGTCGAACCGGGTGGCTCCGGGCCGGTGTTCCTGCCCGGCGAGCGGCTGAGCCTCGGGGACGCGCTGACGGCGTACACGGCCGGGTCGGCGTACGTGAACCACCTCGACGACGGCGGCCGGGTGGCCGCCGGGGCCCTCGCCGACCTGGTGGTCCTGGACCGCGACCCCTTCTCGGAGCCGACGGAGACCCTCGCGGCGACCACCGTGGCGCTCACCTACGTCGGAGGCGAAAGGGTGTTCGCCGCGGAGTGAACCCACCCGCGGCCGGCTACAGGCCCTCCCGGACGGCCGGCTACAGGCCCTCCCGGACGGCCGGGTACGGCTCGGGGGCGGCCGCCTGGGGCGGTGGGGCGGTCAGCGGGTCTGCTGGAAGGTTCTGCGGTAGGTCTGCGGGGAGACACCGATCGCCGCGTGCAGGTGCTGCCGCAGCGAGGCACCGGTGGCGAAGCCGACCTCGGCGGCGACGCGGTCGACGGGCAGGTCGCTGGACTCCAGCAGGTGCCGGGCGCGGGCCACCCGCTGCTGGATCAGCCAGCGGCCGGGGCTGAGGCCGACCTCGTCGTTGAAGCGGCGGGCGAAGGTGCGCAGGCTCATCCGGGCGTGCCCGGCGAGGTCGGCCAGGGTCAGCGGCTCGTCCAGCCGCTCCAGGGCCCAGTCCCGGGTGACCGCCGTGCTCGCGGCGCCGCTGTCCGGGATCGGCTGGTCGATGTACTGCGCCTGGCCGCCGTCCCGGAACGGCGGGACGACACAGCGGCGGGCGACGGCGTTGGCCAGCTCACTGCCGTGGTCGGTGCGCACGATGTGCAGGCAGATGTCGACACCGGAGGCGGCGCCGGCCGAGGTGAGGATGCGGCCGTCGTCGACGAAGAGGACGTCCGGGTCCAGCTCGATGCGCGGGTACCGGCGCCGGAACAGGTCGGCGACCTGCCAGTGCGTGGTCGCCCTGCGGCCGTCCAGCAGGCCCGCCGCGGCCAGCACGAAGGCGGCCGTGCATATGGACACGATCCGCGCGTCCGGGCGGATGCGGGCCAGGGCGGCGGCGACCTCGCCGGGGAGTTCGGTGGGGATGAAGGCGGGCGGCATGGAGGCGACGATCACCGTGTCGGCCGTCTCCAGAATCTCCGGGCCGTGCTCGACGCCGACCGTGAAGTCGGCGTTCGTCCGCACCGGCCGGCCGTCGACCGTGCAGGTCAGCACCTCGTAGTGGCCGTCGGCCGCTCCGAGGATACGGCTGGGGATGCCCAGCTCGAAGGGGTAGACGCCGTCGAGGGCCAGGACGGCGACCCGCTCGGGGCGCCGCGCCGGCGACCGCATGTCAAGCATGGCAGGATCCTATCGAAGGTTGGCAATCATGCCATTTTCGGGGGATGCGAAGCCAGGCAGGCTGGTGACCATGAGCAACACGAACACGATGCGAGCCATCGGTCAGGACGTCCTCGGCGGTCCCGAGGTCCTGAAGGCAGTACAGGTGGAGCGGCCGAAGCCGGGCCCGAACCAGGTGCTGGTCCGGATGCGGGCCGCCGGTGTCAACCCCACCGACTGGAAGCACCGGGCCAACGGCGGATTCCTCGGCGAGCCGCCCTTCGTCCTCGGCTGGGACGTGTCCGGCGAGGTGGCCGAGACCGGGATCGGCGTGGTCGCCTTCCAGCCCGGCGACGAGGTCTTCGGCATGCTGCCCTACCCCTTCGGTCACGGCTCGCACGCCGAGTACGTGATCGCCCCGGTCCGCGCCCTCACGCACAAGCCGGCCTCGCTCGACCACACCCAGGCGGGCGCCCTGCCGCTGGTGTCCCTGACCGCCTGGCAGGCGCTGACCGAGCACGCGGACGTGCAGCCGGGTCAGCGGGTGCTCGTCCACGCGGCGGCCGGCGGGGTCGGGCACGTGGCCGTGCAGATCGCCAAGGCGCGCGGCGCGTACGTGATCGGCACGGCGAGCGCGGGCAAGCACGACTTCCTGCGGGAGATCGGCGTGGACGAGCCGGTCGACTACCGGTCGACGGATGTCACGGAGACGGTGCGGGACGTCGACGTCGTCCTCGACACGCTCGGCGGGGAGACGTCCGTGCGGTCCCTGCGGATGCTGCGGCCGGGCGGTGTGGTGGTGTCGACCCTGCCGGTGGGCTCCCAGGACTTCCACGAGGAGGCCGAGCGCCTCGGCGTGCGGGCGCTGCGCATGCTGGTGGACGCCGACCGCTCCGGGATGCGGGCGGTCGCGGAGCTGGCGGAGTCCGGGAAGCTGAAGGCGACGATCGCCGGGACCTTCCCGCTGTCCGACGCCGCGAAGGCGCACGAGCTGGGTGACACCGGACGCACGACGGGGAAGCTGGTGCTGCTGGCCGACTGACCGGGTCGGAGGTGTGGGGGGGGGGGGGGGGGGGGGGGGGCCCCGGCGCCCCCCCCCCCCCCCCCAAAAAAAAAAAAAAAAAAAAAAAAAAAAAAAAAAAAAAAAAAAAAAAAAAAAAAA
>NZ_JBICWT010000002.1:126115-165608 GCF_043199955.1 Streptomyces sp. NPDC048514
CCCCGCGGCGCCGGGCCGCCAGTCCGCTCGGGGGTGGGGCAGCGGGGGCCGCCGGGGTGTGGGGGGGGGGGGGGGCCCGCGCGGGGGGGGGCGGGGGGGGCGGGGGCGGGGCCCCCCCCCCCGCGCCATGGCGCACCACAAACTCGAAGACATATGTCAATCGAACATGCTCAAATTCCTTCCATCGAGGGTAACTTGACGATCGGGGAACCGATGTCCGGGCGCGGGTGGGAGGTGATGCCGTCATGCGGGACGAGCCCGCACCGCTCACCCGGTACCTGTGGGTGCACGAGCACCGCGGCTGCACGGTGCTGGAGTTCCGGGGCGAGATCGACATCGCCGCGGCGGCCGAGATCGAGCCCGTCCTGGACCTGGTCACCCAGCGCGCCTCCCGGATCGTGATCGACCTGCGGCCGGTCGAGTTCTTCGACTGCTCGGGCCTGCGGCTCCTCTACCGGGCCCGCGCCCGGGTACTGGAGCACGGCGGCCGGCTGCATCTGGTGTGCACCCACCCGCTGACCCTGCGCGTCTTCCGGGTGACCGGCCTGGCCCGGCTGCTGCCGCCGCACCCGACGCCGGACGCGGCGCTGACCGAGGCCACGTCCGGCACCCCCTGATCCCCGGACCGCGCCGATCAGGTCGGCGCGGGCCGGTCTGCCGCGGCGGTTCGCGGGCATCTGCACTGCAGGAAGGAGGACCGTCCCGATGACGACTCCCGTCAGGCGCATGCCCGGCTGGGCCAAGGCCGTGGCAGCCCTCGTCCTGGTGCTCGCCGTGCTGTTCGCCGGTATCCGGCTGGCCGTACTGCCGGGCATCAAGGACCTGTTCGGTACCGAGACGAAGGACCGTTCCGGACCCGCACTCCTGAAGTCGATCCAGGACATGAGCCGTTACGACGCGGCCTCGGGCAACTTCCAGGTCGTGGTGGACCTGGACAAGGACGCGAAGTTCCTGCCCGACGCGGTCCGCGGCACCCGAACCCTGTACGTCGGGGCGGGGACCGTGGACGCCTATGTCGACCTCGGACAGCTCGGCGACAAGGACGTCTCCGTCAACGGTGACCGCACGTCCGCCACGCTCCGCCTGCCGCACGCCAGCCTCGGCAAGCCCGCCCTCGACCCCGACCACTCCTACGCCGTGTCCAAGCAGCGCGGGCTGCTGGACCGGCTCGGCGACCTGTTCTCGGACAACCCCAACAGCGAGCAGGCCGTGCAGAAGGTCGCCGTACGGCACATCGGCGACGCAGCGCGCAGCAGCGGGCTGACCGCCCGCGCCGAGACGAACACCACGTCCATGCTCCAGGGGCTGCTGCACTCCCTCGGCTTCGAGGAGGTGCGCATCTCCTACCGCACCTCCTCGGGCTGATCAGCCGCCCAGCACTCCCGGCAGGGCCAGCGCCCCGAGCACCGTAGCGCCGACCAGCAGCCAGGCCACGTAGTCACCGACGTGGCCGGACTGCAGGCGGCGCAGCGGTGCGGCCCGGCCGGGGGCGGCCACCCAGCGCGGGCGGGTCACGGCGAGACCGGCGAGGGCCGCGGCCAGCACGGTGGAGACCACGCCCAGCAGGGCGCCGTGCGGCGTCCAGTGCGCCGAGGCGTGGGCGCCACCCGAGCCCGCCTCGTTGACGGAGCGGGCCACCACGTCTCCGAAGCCGGGGGCCACGCCCACGGCGACGGCGGCGGCGAGCAGCAGGGCGGGCACCGTCGTCATGGTGTCGGGGATCCTGCTCAGCAGCGTGCCGGTCTCGGGTTCCTCGTCGGAGCCGCCGGTCTCGTACTCGGCGTCCCGCGGGCGCGGTCCGAGCCCGAGGAACACCCGGGCGGCGACCCGCAGGACGGCGCCGGCGGTGATCGCGGAGGCGGCCACGTAGACCACGGTGAGCGGGCCGCCGACCGCCTCTTCGGTGACCGCCTTGCCGAGCGCGGTGCCGAAGGGCGGCAGTCCGGCCAGGCCGAGGCCGCCCAGCGCGAACATCACACCGGTCGCGCGCAGTTGCCGGGCCCGGCCGTGCAGCGCGTGCTCGTCCACGCTGCCGAACCGGTCGAGCAGGACGCCGGTGCAGGCGAACAGCGCGGCCTTCACCGCGGCGTGCCCGAGCAGATAGAGGGCGACCCCGTCGTCGCCCTCGGGGGTGAGGACGCCGAGGCCGACGAGGAAAAGGCCGGCGTGGGCGACGGTGGAGTAGGCGAGCAGCCGTTTGATGTGCCGCTGGTACCAGCACATGACGGCACCGATCGCGGCCGTGAGGGTGCCGAGCGTCACCAGCGCCCGGGTCAGGTCGGCGGCCGGGATGCCGCCGGGGCCGGCGAAGACGGTGCCGTACACGCGCCAGACGCCGTAGGCGCCGAGTTCGACCATCACTCCGGAGAGCAGCATGCAGACCGGAGTGGGGGCGACGGCGTGCGCGTCCGGGAGCCAGAAGTGGAAGGGCACGGCGGCCGCCTTCACCAGCAGCCCGGTCATGACCAGCACGAAGGAGGCGAGGACCAGCGCGTCCGGGCCGCCGCTGCCGGCGGCCGTCTCGAGGCCGCGTCCGATCTTCGACATGGCCAGCTCACCGGTGCGCGCGTACAGCAGGCCGATGCCCATCAGCATGGCGTAGGCGCCCAGGGAGTTGACGACGCCGAAGGTCAGGGCGCCCTGGACGGCCTTGGCCTCGTCGATGCGGTAGCCGGTGAGGGCGTAGGCGGTGACGCTCATCAGCTCGAAGAACACGAACGCGTTGAACAGGTCGCCGGCGATGGCGAATCCGCACATCGCGCCCTGGAACACCAGCATCAGCGCGGTGAACGCGCCGCTGCGGCCGGGCGGCGGTTCGGCGAAGTAGCGCCAGGAGTAGGCGAGCGCGGCGAGGGTCAGCAGCGAGACGGCGGTGGCCATGCCGAGCGCGGGACCGTCACCGACCACGACGATTCCGACGCTCTCGCCGTCCACGGGCAGCCGGCCGCCGACCCATTCCACCATCGGTGGCGAGGAGTCCAGCAGCAGGACGACGGCGAGGGCGGCCGTGCCGCCGGAGACCACGAAGCCGGTGATCTCGGTGGCGATCCGGGGCAGCCGGCGGCCCAGGGCCACCGGCAGGGCGGCCCCGAGCAGCGGGATCGCGACGAGCAGCGGGAGCAGATGGTGCATCAGCCGCGCAACTCCCGCATTTCGTCGGGGTCGATGGTGCCGTGCCGTTTGGCGATCTGCAGGACGAGGGCGAGCAGCAGCGCGGTGACGGTGGCGCCGACGACGATGTCGGTGAGGGTCAGGGCCTGTACCACCGGGTCGACCACCGGCCGGGAGCCGGGCTCGATGTCGCTGAAGACCGGGGCGGTCCCGCCCTCGCGGTACCCGACCGCCAGCAGCAGGACGTAGGTGGCGGACTGGCACACCGCGAGACAGCCGACGGCGTGGATGAGGTTGCGGCTGGTGGCGAGGCCGTAGCAGCCCGTCAGGAAGACGTAGGAGGCGACCAGGTACGGAAGGACGTGCGTCACGGCGGTCAACTCGCCCGCTCCTCCTCGATCTCGACGGCCTGATCGAGGAAGTTGGCGATCAGCACGACGACCGCGCTCGCCACCTCCATGCCGACGGCGGCGTTCAGCAGCGGCACCGAGCCGCCGGAGGACAGGGTGCCGAAGGTGCCGTACGGCAGCAGCGTGTTGGCCAGGAACGCGGTGCCCGCGAGCACCGAGGCCAGGCCGAGCACCACAAAGGAGGCGACGGCGAGCGCGTCGGTGGTCTCGAACGCGCCGAGCGGGCGGACGCGTTCCAGGGCGGCGTAGTCGGCGCCGAGGTAGAGCAGGTGCAGGGCGGTCGCGGCGAGTACCCCGCCCTGGAAGCCACCGCCGGGGCTGAGCTGGCCGTTGGCGATCACGTACAGGCCGGTGACCAGGGCGACCGGGAGCGCGATCAGTGCGTAGCGGCGTACCGGGCGGGCCACCGCCGCGGGTTCGGGCGGGGCCCGGTGCTCGTCGCGCGTCTGCCGCAGCAGCACCACACAGCCGAGGACGGCGGCGAACAGGATGCTCATCTCGCCGAGGGTGTCGTAGGCGCGCTGGTCGAAGTTGACGGAGGCGATGGTGTTGGCGATGCGCCGGTCGAGGGAGGCCTGGACGGCGCGATCGCCGTACGGATGCCTTCGGCCGCCGAAGTCCGGCAGGTCGAGGCAGGCGGCGACGAGCAGGGCGGCCATGCCCGAGCCGCCGAAGGCCAGCAGCCACAGCCGCAGCCGGTTCACTTCGCACCCTCCTTCGAGCGCCCGCGGCGTCTGATCTTGCGCACCGAGAGCATGATCAGCAGCGGGGTCAGCGCGGAGCCGACGGCCAGCTGGGACAGCCCGACGTCCGGGGCCTGCAGCACGGTGAACAGGGCGGCCAGGCCGACCCCGAGCACGGACAGCACGAGGGCCTGGCGGGCGGGGTCGCGCTGGGCCACGGCCGCGGTGGCGCACCCGGCGACCAGCAGCAGGGCGACGACGATCACGGCATCGGCCATGGCACCCCTCCCCCACGACCGCCCGGCACCGGGTCAGCCACCGCGCACCCCCTGAACGCCGCCCCACCGCGGATCAGCCACCGCGCACCCCCTGAACGCCGCCCCACCGCGGATCAGCCACCGCGCACCCCCTGGATGCCGCCCGACAGCGCCCGTGCGGCGATCACGTTGCCGCAGGTCAGCAGGGCGCCGACCACCAGCAGCTTCACCAGGGCGCGGCCCGGTCCGGCGACCACGCACAGCGCGACCACGACCGCCAGGCCCAGTCCGGCGGCCGCCCAGGTCAGCCCCCAGGCGCTCGCCCGTCGCCCGTGGAGGTCCCCGGCGAGGAGCCGGGCGAAGACGAGGGTGCCGACCGGGCCGAGCAGGGCCAGCAGCAGGGCGAGGTCGACGTAGGACGGGCGGGCGTAGCCCTGGGCGAGGAGCAGCAGGGCCGGGCAGACCGCCGAGGTCGCCAGGTTCTGGGCGATCACCCGGCGGGCGGGCGGACCGGTGGTCACGCCCCACAGGACGGCCGCTCCTGCCCCGCCCAGTTCGACGGCGGCCGCGAGGATCCAGCCGTTCACCGCCAGCTCACCGCCCGCCGGCCGGCCCGCGCCAGGAGGGCACCCAGGGCGGCGCAGCTCGCGCCGACGATCAGCTCCAGGCTGTCGACCGTCGTGATGAGCACCAGCCACAGCAGCGTCAGAGCGACCCACCAGGCGAGGAGTTCGACGACGGCGAGGAGGACCGTGCGCGGGGACGCACCCCGGGCCATCCGGCACCTCCTCGGTCCGTTCTGCACATGTGTGCGGCGCTGTGCCCCCTTCGCCGCCTGGGGCATCCAAGCACCGCCGGGCCCGCGGCGGGGCGGCGGCACGCGGGTCGGCACGCGGAGTGCCCCGGGAGCGTGAACGGAATCCGGCGGTGCGCCCCCGCCGCCCTTGGGGTCGGTGGCATCCCGGGGCGCAGGCCGGGTAACCGCTCCAGCAGACCCGGATGTTGAGCACTGGAGGACCGAATGGCCCGTACCGCCTTGCGTCTGCCCACGGTCCTGCGTGCCCCGAGGAGCCGGGGGCGAGCCGAACCGGCCCGCACCGGACGGCACCTGCCCGGGTCCCTGCGCACCTTCGGGAAGCGGGAGCGGGGGCGGCCCGACCGGAAGCAGGAGGGGGCCGAGCCGGCCCGGCCGCCGGTCGCGCGGCACGCGCTCGCGCTGCCCCTCCGGGTCCTGGCGATGCTGGTCGCCTTCGCGTTCATGGTGGCCTTCGCCGTCGTCCTGGCCCGGCTGACGCTGCAGCCGTCGCCGGCCTCGGTGCCGCTGACCCACAGCAACCTGCACCCGGGCCGCTCGCTGCACGCGTATCTGGAGCAGGCGCCGTGGCGGGACGCGGTGAAGCAGGTCGGCGGGAACGTTCTCCTCGGTGTCCCGTTCGGGGTGCTGGTACCGGTCCTCGCCCCGCGTGCCCGCGGGATGCTGCAGGTGCTGGCCCTCACGGCGCTGGTGATGCTGATGGTGGAACTGGCGCAGGGTGCGCTGGTCACCGGACGGGCCTTCGACATCGACGACGTCATCCTCAACACCGCGGGTGCGCTGCTCGGTTGGCTGGTGCTGGGCCGGCGGCTCGGGCGGGCGGTGCACGCCCGCGTCCGCGCGCCGCGGGCCGGCTGACCGCCGAGGGGACTGGTACGTACCAGAGTCTTGACGCCTCCCTTATCTCACTCCTTAAATCAAGAGGCATCTCCCCCCACCCCGAACGGAGAGCCATGGCCCGCCCACGCCTGCTCCGCAGATGTCTCCTCGCCGCCCTGTCCGCCGCGCTGATCGGGTCCGCCGCCGTCGGCCCCGCGCACGCCCGGGAAGCCGCCCCCGCGGCGGCCGCCGCCGCCTTCACCGACAACTTCGACGGGCCCGCAGGTTCGGCGGTCGACGGCTCGAAGTGGACGCTGGAGGCCGGCGACAACGTCAACAACCACGAGCGGCAGTACTACACCTCGGGCACGAGGAACGCGGCCCTGGACGGCCAGGGCCACCTGGTCATCACCGCCCGGAAGGAGAACCCGGCGGGC
Source organism: Streptomyces sp. NPDC048514 (assembly GCF_043199955.1). Classification (NCBI taxonomy): domain Bacteria; kingdom Bacillati; phylum Actinomycetota; class Actinomycetes; order Kitasatosporales; family Streptomycetaceae; genus Streptomyces; species Streptomyces sp. NPDC048514. Next base: position 132,647 of record NZ_JBICWT010000002.1, read on the forward strand.
TACCAGTGCTGGTACGGCAGTTGCCAGTACACCTCGGCCCGGCTGAACACCTCGGGCAAATTCAACGCGCAGTACGGCCATGTCGAGGCCCGGATGAAGATTCCGCGCGGGCAGGGCATGTGGCCGGCGTTCTGGATGCTGGGCACGCCGGTCAACTGGCCGGACTCCGGGGAGATCGACGTGATGGAGAACGTCGGCTTCGAACCCTCCACCGTGCACGGCACCATCCACGGCCCCGGCTACTCCGGCTCCGGCGGCATCGGCGCGGGCTACTCGCTGCCGGGCGGCCAGGCCTTCGCCGACGCCTTCCACACCTTCGCCGTCGACTGGGCGCCCGACTCGATCACCTGGACGGTGGACGGCAACGTCTACCAGCGGCGCACGCCCGCCGACCTGGGCGGGAGGACATGGGTGTTCAACAAGCCCTTCTTCCTCATCCTCAACCTCGCCGTCGGCGGCTACTGGCCGGGCGACCCGGACGGCTCCACGCAGTTCCCGCAGCAGCTGGTGGTGGACTCGGTGTCGGTGACGACGAGCGGCAGTGCCGCCGGGGTGCCGGTCCGGGGCCTCGCGGGCAAGTGTGCGGACGTGGCCGCCGCGAACTCCGCGAACGGCACGGCGATCCAGCTCTACGACTGCAACGGCACCGGGGCACAGGCCTGGACCGTCGGCTCCGACGGCACGCTGCGGGCGCTCGGCAAGTGCCTGGACGTCGCGAACAACGGCACCGCGGACGGCTCGGCCGTACAGCTGTGGGACTGCACCGGCGGCCCCAACCAGAAGTGGACCGTCACCGGTGCGCACGACATCGTCAACCCGCAGGCGAACAAGTGCCTCGACGTCACCGGGAACAACCCGGCGAACGGGACGCGACTGCAGCTCTGGACCTGCACGGGCGGCGCCAACCAGAAGTGGACGGTGGGCTGAGCGACCGGCTCAGTGCAGCGTCCAGGTGTACTTGTCGCCGCCCACGAAGCGGACCACGTCCGGGTCGTCCAGATCGTGGATGGGAATGCCGTGGTAGGCGGCCGTCTCCAGCACGTCCGTGACGGTCCTGGCCTCACCGACCACCTGACCGTCGATCTCCATGATCCTGAACGGCGGCGCGCCGTGCCGGCCCGGGCACACGCCGAGCACCATGATCCGCGGCCGGGAGATGTAGGGGACTCCTTGTTCGGTCATGCAATTCAGCGTAGAACGCGACGCGGGCCGGCGACGTGTCGGCGGGAGCCGTTCAGGAGATCGCGGACGGCCGCCTCCCCCACCGCCCGGGCTTGCCGGATCATCCGCCGCGCCGCCCGCTGGCCGCACAGGAACGGGCCGGCGAGATCGACGTCGAGGACCCGGCGCAGGTCCGCCAGGGTCAGGTCGAGGTAGGGGGTCATACCGCGATGGCCGGAGGCGAGACCGCGGTGGCCGGACGCGGGGCCGGGGCCGTCCTGGGCCGTGCGCGGTTCCCTCGCGGCCGGGGCGGGGCCGGTCGCCTGGCTCCCCGCGCCCCACGAGGGCGCCGGGTGCAAGCTTGGTAGGCATGGAACCCGTGGCGGCTCTCGACCGGATCGCCTTCCTGCTGGAGCGGGCGCTGGCGCCCACGTACCGGGTGCGGGCGTTCCGTACCGCGGCCCGGGTGCTGACGGATCTGCCCGAGGAGGAGATCGGCCGGCGTGCGGCGGCGGGGACGCTGGAGGCGCTGAAAGGGGTGGGCCCCAAGACCGCCCAGGTGGTGCGCGAGGCACTGGCCGGTGAGGTGCCCGGATATCTGCGCAGGCTGGAGGAGGAGGCCGGTGCGGCGGCCGACCCGGACGGCCCCGGCGCCGAGTTGCGGGCGCTGCTCCGCGGGGACTGCCACACGCACTCGGACTGGTCCGACGGGGGCAGTCCGATCGAGGAGATGGGGCGGGCCGCGGCCGCTCTGGGCCATGAGTGGACCGTCCTGACCGACCACTCCCCTCGGCTGACCGTGGCCCGCGGCCTGTCGCCGGAGCGGCTGCGCGAGCAGCTGGCGGTGGTGGCGGCACTGAACGCGCAGTGGGCGCCGTTCCGGCTGCTCACCGGCATCGAGTGCGACATCCTGGAGGACGGCTCGCTGGACCAGGAGCCGGAGCTGCTGGAGCAACTGGACGTGGTCGTGGTGTCGGTGCACTCCAAGCTGCGGATGGACGCCCGGTCCATGACCCGCCGGATGGTGGCCGCGGTCCGCGATCCGCACGCCGACGTCCTCGGGCACTGCACCGGGCGTCTGGTGACCGGCCGGGGGCGTCCGGAGTCGGAGTTCGACGCGGACGAGGTGTTCGCAGCGTGCGCCGAGTCGGGGACGGCCGTGGAGATCAACAGCCGGCCGGAGCGGCTGGACCCGCCGCGCCGGCTGCTGCGCAAGGCGGTCGAGGCGGGGGCGCTGTTCGCGATCGACACCGACGCGCACGCGCCCGGTCAGCTGGACTGGCAGATCCTGGGATGCGCCCGGGCGGAGGAGTGCGGGGTGCCGGCCGAGCGCGTGGTGACCACGTGGTCGGCGGACGAGCTGCTCGACTGGACGCGTGCGGGCCGCGTGCCGGCACGCGTGGCGGGTGCCGGGCGTGGTACCCGGTCCCGGTAACGAGAGAAAGGATCCCGGATGGACCGCGCCGCCCTGTTCGACGTCGACGGAACCCTCGTCGACACCAATCACCTGCACGTCGTGACCTGGTGGGAGGCCTTCCGGCAGGCGGGCCACGAGGTGCCCATGCACGCCGTCCACCGGGCGATCGGCCTAGGCTCCGACGACCTCGTCGCACATCTGCTCGGCGACGAGCGGGACAAGGACCAGGACGCCGCGCTGAGCGCCGCGCACAAGGCCCTCTACGGACAGTACTTCGAACGGCTCCCTGCCCTGCCCAAGGCCGGCGAGCTGCTGCGGCGGCTGCACGGGGACGGCTGGACGGTGGTTCTCGCCACCTCGGCGAGCGGCGCGGAGCTGGGCGCGCTGCGCCGGGCGATCGGAGCCGACGACGCCATCGAGGACACCGCGAGCGCCGAGGACGTCGAACAGGGCAAACCGGCCGCGGAGCCCGTGGAACACGCGCTCGAACTGGCCGGGGTCCCCGCCTCGCGCGCGGTGTTCGTCGGGGACACCGTGTGGGACATGCGGGCCGGCAGCAAGGCCGGTGTGCGCTGTGTGGGCCTGCTGTGCGGCGGGATCCCCCGCGCCGATCTGGAGGAGGCCGGGGCGGAGGCGGTGTACGCCGACCCCGCCGACCTGCTGGACCGGCTCGACGGCAGCGCCTTCGGCTGAGGTGCGCCCAGCCGCCGGTCCAAGGCGCACCGGCCCCGCGGGCCAAGGCGCACCGGCCTGCCCGGGCCGGCGCAACGGGGAGTCGTCGCGCCGAGGGCGCCGAGCCTTCGGACCGGCTCGCCGTGCCTTGGGCTGAGCCTCACCGAGCGTGACTCAGGTCACGTGCGGCAGTGGAACACCGCGGGGTGATTGCCCGTTGAACCATCCGTGGGTGCGGATGGGACAGTGTCCCCGGGCCTCACCTTTTGCCCACAGGGACGATCGTTCGGCTGAAGCCCTGTGGAGCCTTTCGCCGAGAGGCGACCGCCGTCCGCGCCCACCACCGAGCCGCCCCGGCCGTGATTCCCCCGTCACGGCCGGGGCTTTCCCATGCGTAGGCCCCGCGCGGCCGATCACCTCTCGGCCGATCACCTCGCCCCCCGACGGCCCCGTGTGCGCGGACGGCGCCCGGGTACCCGGGCGATCGTCGCAGCAGCCTCCGCCGCGAGGCCGGAAGGAGCCGAAGGTGAGCAGCTCAGCGGGCAGCAGGGTGGTCGTGACCGGCGCCACCGGCAATGTCGGGACGAGCGTGGTGCGCCTGCTCTCGGAGGACCCCCGGATCAAGTCGGTGCGGGGGCTGGCCCGGCGGACACCCGCGTGGTCGCCGCCGAAGACCGAGTGGTCCGCGGTCGATCTGGCCTCGGACCAGGCGAACCTCGCGGAGCGGTTCGAGGGCGCCGACGCCGTGGTCCACCTGGCCTGGGCCTTCCAGCCGACCCACGATCCGGCCACCACCTGGCGTACCAACGTGCTCGGCTCCATCAAGGTGTTCGAGGCGGTCGCGGCCGCCCGGGTGCCGGTACTGGTGCACGCCTCTTCGGTGGGCGCCTACTCGCCGGGGCCGAAGGACCGCCCGGTGGACGAGTCCTGGCCGACCCACGGCTGGCCGGACGCCGCCTACTGCCGGGAGAAGGCCTATCTGGAGCGCACGCTGGACGTGTTCGAGCGCGACCACCCCGAGGTGCGGGTGGTGCGCATGCGCCCGGGCTTCCTCTTCAAGTGGGAGTCGGCGAGCGAGCAGCGCCGGATCTTCGGCGGGCGCTTCCTGCCCGGCCCGCTGGCCCGGCCCGAGCTGCTGCCGTTCCTGCCGGACGTCCCGGGCCTGCGGGTGCAGGCCCTGCACACGGACGACGCCGCCGAGGCCTACCGGCTCGCGGTGCACTCCGGCACCGCCCGTGGCGCATTCAACCTGGCCGCGGATCCACCGCTGGACGCCGGGGTGCTCGCCGAACTGCTCGGCACCCGCCCGGTGCGGCTGCCGCGCGCCGCCGCCCGGTCCGCGATCGCCGCCGCCTGGGGCCTGCATCTGCTCCCGGCCTCCCCCCACCTGTTCGACGCGGTGCTGCGCCTGCCCCTGATGGACTGCTCGCGGGCCCGCACCGAGCTGGGCTGGCAGCCGACGCGGACGGCCACCGAGGTGCTCCAGGAGTTCCTGGACGGCCTGCAGAAGGGCGGCGGGATGCAGACGGAGCCGATGCGGGGTCGCAAGGTCGGCTGACACGGAGCCCGCACGAAGACCCACGGCCGGCACAAGGACACACGGCCCGGCCGGCACAGGCCGGCACGAGGACACACACGGCTGGGCGGCACACGCACCAACGAGACGAGGGAGAACGCCATGGCCGCACAGCGGCAGCAGGGGCCCGGACACGAGGCCGGCGAGGACGAGCGGCCGGTGCCGAGGGACCTGCCCGATCAGCAGGCACAGCCGGACGACGACCCGTGGGAGGTCGTCCCGGGCAGCGGCTCCGGCGAACAGGAGCACGAGGAGGTGCCGGACACCGACGAGGCCCGCAGCGGGCCCAGGGACGCGCCGCGTTCCGGCACGGTGCATCCCGAGCACCCGACGCCGCAGGAGCCGTCGGCGTAGCCGCTCGCCTCGGCGTGGAGAGCGCCCCTGCGGAACCGCTCGCCTCGGCGCGGTCCCGGCGCCGAGCCGGTCGCCCCGGCGCCGGGGCCGCTCCCTGTGGAGCCGGTGGCCCCGGCGCGGCGGCCGCTCATCGACGGGCGGGCCGGCTCACCGCGGGGACCGCTCCTCGAGGGCTGCCCGCCAGGCCGGAAGCCGGTCCTCGCCGACCGGTTCGGGGCGCCGGCCGCCGCTGGCGAAGAAGTCGGCCAGGGGCAGGATCGCCGCTCCGACGGTGACCGCGTCGGGGCCGAGCCGGCCGAGTTCGATGGTCACCTTGTCGGCCGGGTGGCGCAGGGCGTACGTCGCCGCGTGCCGGCGTACGGCGGGCAGGAAACGGGTGCCGAGCTGGAGGCCCGCCCAGCCGCCGATGAGGATGCGCTCGGGCTGGAAGAGGTTGATCAGGTCGGACAGGCCGGCGCCGAGGTACTCGGCCGTCTCCTCCAGGACGCCGAGTGCGACCGGGTCGGCCGCACCCGCCTCAGCCGGATAGGCGGCGGCGAGCATCGCGGTGAGCGCGGTCTCCTCGTCCGTGCCCTCGGGCGGCCGTCCGCCCTCCTCGCGCCAGCGTGCGAGCAGCGATTCGGCGCCGGCGTAGGCCTCCAGGCAGCCGGGCGCACCGCAGCGGCAGCGGCGGCCGCGGACCCGGACCGTCAGATGACCCCACTCCACCGCCCGTCCGTACTCCACCTCGGGGGTCACGAGGCAGGCGCCGACACCGGAGCCGAAGAGCACGACGACCGCGTTGCGGGCACCGCGCCCGGCGCCGAACCACATCTCCGCCTGCCCGAGCGTCTTGGCGCCGTTGTCGATGAAGTACGGAACCTCGTCGGGGAGCTGGGAGGTGGACCGGAGCAGCCGCTCCAGCGGTACGGCGTTCCAGCCGATGGTCTGCCCGTGCACGACCGCCCCCTGGTCCGGGGTGTGCTCGACTATGCCGGGAACGCCGACGCCGACGCCGAGCAGCCTCTCGGGCTCGGCCTGTTCGGCGGTGAGGACCTCGGCGATGCCCTCGCGGATGTGACCGGCGATGACGTCCACGTCGTAGCCCTGAGGGGTCAGCGGGCGTTCGACGCGCGCGAGTTCCGTGAGAGCCAGGTCGAACAGCTCCACCCGGACCCGGGTCTCGCCGACGTCCACGCCGATCATCTGGCCGCTGTGCGGTGCGACGCGCAGGAGCGTGCGGGGGCGGCCGCCGTCGGAGTCGACGCTGCCGGCCTCCTCCACCAGGCCGTCGGCGATCAGATCGGCGACCACGTTGCTCACCGACCCGGAACTCAGCCCGGTCGCCGGGCCCAGCTCGAACCGGCTGAGCGGCCCGTCGAAGTAGAGCCGTTGCAGCACCGCCGTGCGATTGCCTCGCCTCAGGTCGCGTACCGTGCGTCCGCTGCGCCCCGCCATGTGGCTCCCTTCACAAACCCTGCCCGACCTGCAACATACCCCTTCGGCCAGCGGGGACGCGATATTCTCACAACCCTTAGTTCACGCTATGAGCTAAGACCGGGACGCTCGATATCGCGTCGCGGTGGTGCGCACCGGCCCGGTGCTGCCCCGGGTCCGGGCACCCGACCTGCCAGGATCGGGTGCGCCGGACCCCGGCGGCCCGCACGTCCGGCCGCCCAGGGCCCGGGCCGGACGTGCCGGGCTGGGACGGCCCGCCGGGCCCGCGGCCGCGCTTCCCGCACCGTCCGCCCCCTTCCCGGCGGCTCAGCCCGCCGCGTACACGTCCTCGAGGTAACGCCCGTCCGCCACCAGTGCGTCGAGCCAGCGCCGGGCCGCGGCCTCGTCGGTGCCGGGGGTGCGCTGCCGGTACAGGGTACGGAACGCCTCGCGGACCCCGGGGGCCATCCGGGCACCGTCGCCGCAGACGTACACCCGGGCCCCGGCGTTCAGCAGTTCCCAGACCTCGTCGGCCTCGGCGGCGATGCGGTGCTGCACGAACATGTGACCGTTCTCGGGCGCGGCGCTGAAGGCCGGGCGCAGCGCCACCGCGCCGGCCGTCTGCGCGGCGCCCAGTTCAGCGGAGTGCAGGTAGTCCGCGTCCGGGGCGTCACAGCCGAAGTAGAGCAGTGCGGGCGGGAGTTCGGCGCCTCGTGCGCGGGCGGCGGCCCGGTCGGCCACGACTGCGCGGAACGGGGCCAGTCCGGTCCCGGCGGCGACCATCACGACCGGTGCCGAGCCGTCGATCCGGAAGGCCTCGCGGCAGGGCTGGACCCGGGCGTACACGGTGTCGCCGGGCCGGAGGGAGGCGAGATGGCCCGAGCCGGTGCCCCGGTAGCGGCCCCGGCCGGAGTGGGCGGGGGCGTCGAGCACCGACACCATGAGGTCGGCGTGGCGCGGGGTCACGGCCGGCGAGGAGGAGAGGGAGTAGTGCCGGGGGCGCAGCGGGGTCAGGAGGTCGAGCAGGAGCGGCGGGGCGAGGGCGCCGCGCAGGGCGGGGTGGTCCTCGGCGAGCTCCAGCAGGGTGCGCTGGTCGTCCTGGGTCAGGGCGGCGAGGGCGGCTCGCTCGGGCGGGCACGGGTCGGCCCCGGCGAGCAGAGCCCGTTGCCGGGCTGTCGGCCGCTCCTGCAACTCGACGTGGTGCGTGAGGAGTTGCCGTACGGTCAGGGGCCGGTCGACGGCGAGCCCGGCGCGGCGGGGGCGGGTGGCCCGGATGTCCAGCACGGTCTCGGGGTCGAGGCCGAACGCGGCGACGGCGCGGTCCACCGTGTCCGGGGCGTTGGCGGGCAGCACGGTGAGATGGTCGGCGGTGCGGTAGTCCACGCCGTCGGGCAGGGCGATACGCAGGAACCGCTTGGTACGGCCGTGGTCCGGCGCGGTGAGGTCGTACGCCTCGGTCACCTTCATCGGGACGAGTCCGTGCCGCTCCGCGAGGGCGTCCAGCGGGCCTCCGGTCAGCGTGCGGACCTCGTAGGCGTGGCCGGGCTCGGCCGGGCCGTCGTCCGTGGTGTCGGGGTCGCCGTGCTCCTGGAGGAGGCTGGTGCGCAGACGGGCCGTGAACTCCCGGACGGTGCCGGTGAGATCGCCGGAGGCGTCCGCGGCGGCGCGCTCGGTCAGGCGGGTGGCGCCGAGCTCGGCGAGGCGGGCGTCCAGGCGGGTGGGGACCTGCTGGTAGGTGGCGGCCCAGTTGCGGTCCCCGACGCCGAGTACGGCGTAGGTCACGCCGGTCAGGTCGGGAGTGCCGTCGAGCCATGCGCCGAAGGCCGTGGCGTCGTCGGTGGGGCGGCCGTTGTAGGAGGCGGCGGTGATGACGACGGGGCGGTCCGTGGGCAGTGCGCCGGCGTAGGCGTCCAGGGAGGCGACCTCGGTGGTGCAGCCCACGGCGGCGGCCTCGTCGGCGAGTTGCGCGGCGAAGGCACGGCAGGTGCCGTAGTTGCTGCCGTGCAGGAACAGGGCGTGGGTGCCGGGGCGGACCCGGGCCGGGAGGGTGCCGGGGGCGGGGCTCTGTGCTTCGGGGGCGGGGGCGGCGCCGGGCAGCGGGGCGTGGCGGCGGTCGGCCGGGGTGCGCGGGGTGAGCGTCAGCGTGAAGCCCTCGGGCTTCAGGGTGAGGGTCTCCTTCACGGTGAGCCGGTAGCCGGCGTGGTCGTGCAGCCGGTAGCGGTGGACCAGCATGGCGAGCAGCATGGTGGCCTCGTGCAGGGCGAACTGCCGTCCGATGCAGGCGCGTTCGCCGGTGCCGAAGGGCTTGAAGGCGTGCACCGGGCGGGCCGCCTCCGCCTCGGCGGTGAACCGCTCGGGGTCGAACAGCTCCGGGTTGTCACCCCAGACGGGCTGCCGGTGCAGCATCGGGGCGAGCACGGTGACGGCCTGTCCGGCCCGCAGCGGGATCCGGCCGCCCAGCAGGGTGTCGGCACGGGCGTGCCGGCTGAAGGCGGCGGCGGTCGGCCACAGCCGCAGTGCCTCGTTGAGGACCTGGCGGGTGTAGGTGAGCCGCCCGACGTCGTCGTAGGTCGGTTCGGGGTCGGGGGTGTCGCCCCACAGCGCGTCGGTCTCCCGCTGCACCAGCCGGAGCGCGCTCGGGTGCTTGGCGAGGTGGTACAGGGCGAAGGACATCGCGCCCGAGGTCGTCTCGTGGCCGGCGATGAGGAAGGTGATGACCTGGTTGCGGATGTTGGCCGGGTCCAGGGTGGTGCCGTCGGCGGGGTGCCGCGCGCTCAGCATCAGCCCGAGCAGATCGCCGGCGCCGCTCTGGTCGGTACCGGCGCGGGCGGCGATCACCTCGTCCACGACCCCGGCGAGGTGGTCGGCGTCCGTCCGGAAGGCCGCGTCGGCGGCCGTGTGGTCCGCGCCCGGGGTGCGGGCCAGGCGGGTCATGCTCCACTCCAGGCAGCGCACCATCGACTCCACGAAGGGGTGCGGCTCGGCGCGTTCGAAGGAGCCGAAGTCATAGCCGAAGCCGGCGAGACCGATGGTGTCGAGGGTCATCCGGGTCATGTCGTCGGGCACGTCCACGGGCTGTCCGGCATGGGCCGCACGGTCCCAGGAGCCGATCAGCCGCCGCGCCACCCTCAGCATCACGGGGTGGTAGGTGCGCATCGACCCCAGCGCGAAGGCGGGCATCAGGATGTCGTGCGCCTTCGCCCAGTTCGGCTCGTCGTTGTACGCGGTGAACAGGCCGTCGGCGGTGAAGGAGCGCACGTTCTCCAGGGCGGGCCCGACGTGCTTGGCGAACCGCTCCTCGTCGGCCAGGTCGGCGACCAGGTCCGCGTCGGCGACGAACAGCACCTCCCGCCCGTGCAGCCGGCGCACCAGCACCGGACCGTGGGTGCGCATCAGGTCCATGACCTGCTGGATGGGGGTACGGCCCGGTCCCGTGGCGGTGATGTCGACGACGGGGACGGCGGGCAGGGTTCCGGCCGGATCGAGGTGCAGTGCGGTGGGGGGCATGGCGCGACAACTGCCTTTCGCGGTAACGGAGTACTCGGTTCCAGGGTGGTCCAGCGCCGGTGGGCCCGAAGTCCGCCGCACTACACGATCGTGCAGTCGAAACCGGCCCGCGGGGCTTGCGCTCCGCCGGCCGACCCCCTTGTCCGCGGTTGTGGAGTTGTCGCTGACCTGGGTGTTCGTCTTGGATGAGGGGGACGACCCGGCGGTCTCGGGAGGTGCGCGTGGACAAGGGGCGGGAGGAAGCCGTGCTCTGGCGCAACCGTGCGATGACCCTGTTCGACCGGGTGTCGGTGCCCGTCGCGGTGTGCGATGTGCACGGCCTTGTGGTGCTGGCCAATCCCGCGATGGCGGCGGAGGCCGCTACGACGCCGGGGCGGCTGCGGGGCGAGAGCGTGCTGGAGCTGTTCCGCCCGCAGGAGGCCACGCAGGTGGAGCGGATCGCCGAGGCACTGCGGCTGCGCCGCCGTTCCCGCTACCAGGTGTCGGTGCGCTGGCGGGCACCCGGCGGAGCCGAGCGGTACGGCGAACTGACGGCGGATCCGGTCAGCGACACCGTGGCGCAGACGCCCGCGCTGCTCGTGATGCTTCGGGTGCTGGGCGAGCGCACCGAGCCCCCGGAGCCCGGCCCGGCGCCGGTCACGCCCGTGGAGGGGCGGGTGCTGGCCCTGCTGGCCGGAGGCGCCACCACGACCAGGGCCGCCCGGGAGCTGGGGCTCACCGTGGACGGCGTGAACTACCACCTGCGCCGCCTGTCGACCCGCTGGGGCGCGGCCAACCGTACCGAACTCGTCGCCCGCGCCTACGCGTCGGGCGTCCTCGCCCCCGGGGTGTGGCCGCCGGAGGCGAGCGTGCGGGGAGCGGGCTGAGACGCCGTACCGGGGTTGGGCATGAGCGCACGGCTCCCGCGAGTCGCTGCCCGGTGCGGGTGACGCGTACCTGGAAGAGGGCGATCAAAAGGCAGCCGGCCGGCACGGCGAAAACCATTGGCCCACCCTCATCTGGCTAATTAAGCTAGCCCAGAACCTAGGACCTCTAGGTTACGCATCCGGATCCGGAGGGACCCCCGTGAAATCGCTCACCGAGCAGGACATCCGTAACTCGTTCGTCAACTGTTCCAAGGGCGAGGCCAAGCGGCTGCCGGTCCCGCGCGATCTCGCCGAGCGACCGTGGGACGACCTGGACTTCCTCGGCTGGCGCGATCCCGGGGCCCCCGACCGCAGCTACCTGGTCACCGAACGGGAGGGCGAACTCATCGGTGTCACCCTGCGCTTCCCGGCCGCGCAGCGCGGCTTCCTGCACCGCAGCATGTGCTCGGTGTGCCTCACCACCCATGCCGGCGGCGGGGTGTCACTGATGACCGCGCGGAAGGCGGGAGCGGCCGGCCGCGAGGGCAACTCGGTCGGGCTGTACATGTGCACCGACCTGGCGTGTTCGCTGTATCTGCGCGGCAGGAAGGCCCCGGAATCCGGCGCCCGGATCGAGGAGAGCCTGACCCTCGACGACCAGATCACCCGCGCACGGGGCAATCTGTCCGCGTTCCTCGACAAGCTGTACGCCTGAGCACCGCCCGGTGAGTCTCCGCAACGCGGGCGCACCTCACGCGTACACACCCCGTCGACCGGTTCGCACCGGCGGTCGACCGCCGGTCACGGCGCCGTCGCTGGTGGCCGACGGAGCGGTGCGGCGACTTCGCGAAGGTGGCCGGTTCTCGCGTGCGCAGCCGGTCCAGCACATCGCGGTGAATTCCCTGCTCCAGACGGCGTAACCACATCCACTCCGTCCGCACGCGAACACTTACGAACAGAAACGGCCTGCAATCCGCCACGTTCGACGCACCCCATGAGCGGGAACAGGCCAAGGGATGCTCGACCTACGAAAGTGGACCGCGGGGCTGCGGCGTCTGGTGGGGCGCCGCCGGGAGCCGGTGGTCGTCCAGACGCTGCGCTCCGCCACGGCCGCGACGATCGCCTACGTCATCGCGCTCCGGCTGAGCCCCGAGCCGGCCCCGCTCACCGCGCCCCTGACCGCCCTGCTGGTCGTCCAGGTGACCTTCTTCGCCACGCTCACCAACGGCATCCGCCGGGTGAACGCGGTGGTGGCCGGCGTGCTGGTCGCCATCGCCTTCAGCGTGCTGGTCGGCCTGACCTGGTGGAGCCTCGCGCTGCTCATCGTGGCGGCGCTGGCCGTGGGGCATCTGGTGCGGGTCGACGAGTACGTGGCCGAGGTGGCGATCAGCGCGATGCTGGTGCTCGGGGTGACCACCGTCGGGTTCACCGCGTGGGCGAGGATCGTGGAGACGCTGATCGGCGCGGTCGTCGGAACCGCCTGCAACCTGCTGCTTCCGCCCCCGGTGTGGGTGGACGCGGCGGGCCGGTCGATCGAGGACCTGGCACGCCGGGTACGGCAGTTGATGCTGCGGATGGGTGAGGAGGCCGCGAGCCGCATCCCCTGGCAGCAGGCGGCCGAGCGGCTGCACGAGGCGCGCCGGCTGGACCACGACATCGTCCAGGTGGACGCGGCGCTGCGGCAGGCGGAGGACAGCCTGCGGCTCAATCCACGGGTCAAGGAGGGGCTGCTGCACCGCGTGGTGCTGCGCACCGGCCTGGACACACTGGAGATCTGCACGGTGGTCCTCCGGGTGCTGGCCCGCTCGTTCACGGACCTGGCGAAGGCCCGCGGATCCGAGGAACTGTTCCCGTCCCAGGTGGGGGCGACCGTGGCGCAACTGCTGTCCGAGATCGCCGACGCGGTGGTCAGCTTCGCCGTCCTGGTGACCACCGATCTGAGCGAGAACGCGGAATCGGCCGAGGCCCGGCTCACGGCCGAGCTGCACACCGCGGCCGGTACCCGCGACCGGCTGGCCGAGCTGCTGCGCGAGGAGATCGGCAAGGACTGGGCGAACTGGCAGCTGATGGGCGCGGTGCTGACCGAGACGACCCGGATCATCGACGAGCTGAACACCGAGCACCGCACCCGGCGCCTGCTGGAGGAGCTGGACCGGGTGTCCCGGGAGCAGCGGGCGAAGCTGCCGCGGATGACCTGGCTGCGCGAGCGCATCGGCGTCCAGGAAGAGCTGTGGCGGAACCGTACGGGGGTCAGCGAGCGTTCACGCTGAAGAAGTGCCGGGCGGGTCGGCACCGGGTGCGAGGGGGGCCGGATGACCGGCGCGGCTGTTCGGATCGACGGAAACACGGTGCGGCTGCCGGGCGGGGTGGCGGTGCGGTTCGTCCGCACGCTGCGGCTGCCCGAGAAGGGCACCCATCCGCTGCCGCCCGGGCTGGGCGAGTTCCCGGTCCGGCGGGTCGCCGACTACGCCGACACGGTCCCCGGGGAGTGGCGGGCGCGCGGTGGCGTGCTGCTCCCGGTGTATCTCCGCGAGGCGATGTGGCTGAGCTTCGGTGGCACGACGGAACCGGCCGCGCTCCAGGTCGGGGTGGGCAAGGTGTGCGCGGTGTCCGGCGAGCCGTGGAGCGACCGGCTCTCCCGGCGCCCGCAGAACTACGTGGTGCTGCCCCGCCAGCCCTGGCTGGACGGCATCAACTCCGGCAAGGGCACGGTCCGCCAGTTCGTCGCCGTGCCGCTCGGGCTGGGCGCGACCGTGGAGGGACAGGTCACCGGCGAGGAGGTGTGGGGCGGCGTCCAGCTGCAGTCGTTCCCGCTGCGGGAGGACGCGCTGACCGAGTGGCGGCGCCAGGAGCGGGAGCGGGCGGTCCGGGCCGCCGGGACCGTCGGCGGATACGGTGCGGCGATGCCGATGACGGCCTCCGCCCCCGGTGCCGTCCCGCCGCCGGCCCCCCGGGCCCCGGGGGCCGCGGCCGGGCGGCCCGCCGCGGCCATGGGCCTGGGCGTCGGCGGCTCGATGCGGCAGGAGGTCTACCGGGACGACCGGCCGCTCGGGGACTGGTCCGCGCAGCCCTCCGGCCGGGTGTTCGTCCACCTGGTCACGCCGCCGCAGTGGCGGCGGATCACCGGCGAGGCGCCCCCGCCCTCCCCCGTGGACCGTGCGGCCTACACCCGGGCGGGACTGCCTTGGTACGACTACTACGACACGGACGCCGAGGATCTCGCTCCCACGGACACCCTGCAGGCCGTCCGGCCGGCCGGTGACTGGCTCGGGGACGACCTGGACCCCTGGCAGGCGCCGGCCGACGGGCAGGTGGCCCCGCTGAAGGACGCGCCGGGCCGGCCGGTCGAGGACGGGGAGTGGTAGGGCGCCCGACGGTTGCACCGGGTGCAACGGTCGTTGCCCGGCTTGCCCTTGCCGGGGCCGGCGGGCCAAGGTGGCCGTCACGACCGGGGCAACCGACGACCTGAGGTGTGGCATGGACACGGAGGCAGGGGCGGCGGCAGGCGGGTCCTCGCGGCGGGACCGGGAGAGCGGGCGCGGCTGGACCAGACGCCGGTTCGCCGGGGCCGTGGCGGGCACGGCGGCGGTCGTGGCGGTGCCGTCCCTGGCCTCCCCGTCGGCGGAACCCCCGCCCGTGCGGAGCGAGCCCCGGTCCGCCGCACCGCCCCGGAAGGCGTCCGGGCCCCGCCCGCTGTACGTGGGCACCTACACCTCGGTGGACGGCGGCGGCACCGGCATCGGCCTGGCCGCGTACGACCCGGCGACGGGCCGGATCACCGGTTCGGGAACGATCACCGGGGTCCCGGATCCGTCCTACCTCGCCGTGCACCCCGACGGCCGGACGCTGTACGCGGTGGACGAGCGGCAGGCCGGCGGCGTGACGGCGGTGCGTCTCGCGGACCGGCGGGTGCTGGGCACCCGGAGCACGGGCGGCGCGGGCCCCTGTCATCTGTCGGTGCATCCCGGCGGGCGCTGGCTGCTCAGCGCAGACTACGGCTCGGGCAGTGTCGCGGTGCATCCGATCGGCGCCTCGGGCGCCCTCGGCGAGCGCACCGATCTGGTCACGCACTCCTCGCCGCCGCCCGGCCCGGGGCAGCAGGGGCCGCACGCCCACCAGATCGTCACCGCCCCGGACGGCGGTCATGTCCTCGCCGTGGACCTCGGCACCGACACGGTGTACACCTACCGGCTCGACGAAGGCGCGGGCAGGCTCACGGAGGTGGCCCGGGCCCGCACCCGGCCGGGCGCGGGGCCGCGCCATCTGACCTTCCACCCGGGCGGCCGGTACGCGTACCTGGCCAACGAGGTGGACGACACCGTCGCCGTCTGCGCCTACGACCCGGGGACCGGCCGCGTACGGGTCGGGGAGCCGCAGCCGACGGGCTCGGCCGGCGGCACCAACTATCCGGCGCAGATCCTGGTGACGGCGAACGGCGCGTACGCCTTCCTGGCCAACCGGGGTCACAACAGCCTCGCGCGGTACGCGGTCGAGGCCGGCGGGGCCCGGCTGCGGCTGCTCGGGACGGTGCCGGCCGGCGGGGACTTCCCCCGCCAGATCGCCTTCTCGCCCGACGGCCGCCTCCTGTTCACGGCGAACCAGCGCTCCGGGACGGTCGGCGTCTTCCACGTGGACACCGGCAGCGGAGAACTGCGCTCGGCCGGTGAGCCGTTCGCCTCACCCGTCGCCGTCTGCGCGCTGCCGCTGTAGCGCGCGGGGGCAGGCGGCGGCGCCCGCCTGCGCCAGCAGGACGTGCATGCGCTCGGTGAGCTGGCCGACGTCGTCGGCCGGGGCGTGGAACGGCAGCCGCACGTCGCCGTGGGCGCGGCCGCGCTCGATGCGCAGCGTGAGTCCGTGCCGGTCGACGGCGAGGGGCACCACCCGGGTCGCGGCGTGCAGGCTCTCCGGCCGCACCAGGCGGGTGAGCCGCTCGACGGCGTCCGGGTGGGCGGCGGCGAGATGGGTGAGCAGCTGGGACTCGGCACCGGCGAGCGGGTCCGGAAGGGCGGCGGCGAACTCGGCGAGGTCGACGACCACGGCCCCGGAGGGCTGCCGCAGCACGACCCGGGTGGGCCTGAGGAGCAGGGTGCCGCCGGACGGGGCGAACCAGCCCGCGATCCAGACCCGGGCACGGATGCGGCCCCGCACCGGCACGGGTGCCACGTCGGCGAACTCCAGCACGGCGGAGGGCTCCTGGCGCGGTGCGCGGACGGCCGCCGTGAACAGGGTGCTGTGGTCGGGCACCGACAGCCGCACCTCGCCGTCGCCGGTCACGGTGTGCGCGCCGACGTACTCCTCGCGTACGCCGTCCGCGGTGACCGCGCACGACCACGCGGCGGCCAGTACCGATCGCGCCCGTTCCGCCGCGCCGGGTGCGGCCGTCCAGTCCTGCATGTCACCCATCCCGAGACCTCCTAAGGTAAGCCTTGCCTAACTTAGCGAAGATCGGAGCGTGCGCCAACCAGGCGTGCGCCACTCGTCGAGGGCGTGTGCGGCCGAGGATCAGGTGATGACACCCAGCAGCGCACGGGCACACAGGTCCCGCACCTGCTCCAGGGTCGACTCGCCGTCGCGCAGCCACTCCAGGCACACGGCCGTGGTGAAGGCGAGCCAGCCCCGGACGGCCAGACGCACCCGCGGATCGCCGCCGAAGGCGGGCCCGAACTCGGGGTCGGCCGCGAGGGCCGCCAGGATCTGCCGCTCCTGGGCGGCCAGCGCCCGCTGGTAGACGCGGTGTACGGCACGGTCGCCGGCCGCGTCGGCACGGTGGAAGGCGCGGAAGCCGTGGGCGTGGGCCCGCACATAGCCGAGGTAGGTGTCGAGACCGGCGGTGAGCTGCTCGCGGACCGGCACCCCGGGCACGGCCGCGGTCATGCGCAGCATCCGCTCGCTCTCCCGCTCCACGACCGCGGCGAAGAAGTCCCGCTTGTTCGGGAAGTAGTGGTACAGCAGCCCGCGGGAGACCCCGGCTATCCCGGCGACCTGCTCGATCCGCACCTCGTCGTAGGGGCTCTCGGAGAACAGCCTCGCGCCGACCGACAGCAGCTGCTCACGGCGCTCCTCGGTGCTGAGCCTGCGCCGGGCGCGTTCCCCCTGGTTAGCGGGCATGGCGACACTTTACTTGACGCCGGTTCAGCAGCGGGACGACACTGGAGCCCTTATTGAACTCACGTACAACACGTGCGTTCCACAGGTCCAACGGTCCGCCGGCTCCAGGGAGGTCGTCATGGCGGAGGCGGCACAGACCGGGTTGCCGAGGGGTTTCCGGAGCGCGGAGCGGGGCTGGCCCGAACTGCACCGCATCCCGCACCCGCCGCGCAGGCTGCCCCTGCTCGGCGACGTGCTCGGCGCCGACCGGCGCCGCCCGTTGCAGGACACCATGCGCTTCGGGCGCGAGCTGGGACCGGTCTTCCGGCGCCGGGCGTTCGGCAAGGAGTTCGTGTTCGTGTGGGGGGCGCCGCTCGTCGCGGACCTCGCGGACGAGTCCCGGTTCGCCAAGCACGTCGGGCTCGGGGTGGCCAATCTGCGGCCCGTCGCCGGTGACGGCCTGTTCACCGCCTACAACCACGAGCCGAACTGGCAGCTGGCGCACGACGTGCTGGCGCCCGGGTTCGGCCGGGAGGCCATGGAGGGCTACCACGCGATGATGCTGGCGGTCGCCGGCCGGCTCACCGACCACTGGGACCGCCGGGCCGCGGCCGGGCACACCGTGGACGTGCCCGGCGACATGACCAAGCTGACCCTGGAGACGATCGCGCGCACCGGGTTCGGGCACGACTTCGGCTCCTTCGAGCGGGAGCGGCCGCACCCCTTCGTCACGGCGATGGTCGGCACCCTCACGTACGCCCAGCGGCTGAACAGCGTGCCCGGGCCGCTGGCCCCGCTGCTGCTGCGCGCCGCCGCCCGGCGCAACGCGGCCGACATGGCCCACCTCGACCGGACGGTCGACGACCTGGTGGCGGCCCGGCGCCGGTCCGGTGGCGACGGCGACCTGCTGGACCGCATGCTGGAGACGGCGCACCCGCGAACGGGTGAGCGGCTGTCCGCGGAGAACGTCCGCAAGCAGGTGATCACGTTCCTGGTCGCGGGCCACGAGACGACCTCGGGCGCGCTCTCCTTCGCCCTGTACTACCTGGCACGGCACCCGGAGGTCGCCGCCCGGGCCCGCGCCGAGGTGGACCGGGTCTGGGGCGACACCCCGCAGCCCGGTTACGACCGGGTCGCCAAGCTGCGCTACGTCCGCCGCGTGCTCGACGAGTCGCTGCGGCTGTGGCCGACCGCGCCGGCCTTCGCCCGGGAGGCCCGGCAGGACACGGTGCTCGCCGGGCGGCATCCGATGCGACGGGGCGCGTGGGCGCTGGTGCTGACGCCCATGCTGCACCGCGACCCCGAGGTGTGGGGAGAGGACGCCGAGCGGTTCGACCCCGACCGGTTCGACACGGGAGCCGTACGGGCCCGGCCGGCCCACACCTTCAAGCCGTTCGGCACCGGGGCGCGGGCCTGCATCGGCCGGCAGTTCGCGATCCACGAGGCGACCCTGGTCCTCGGCCTGCTGCTGCGCCGCTACGACCTGAGCCTGGTCCCCGGCTACCGGCTGACCGTCACCGAACGCCTGACCCTGATGCCGCACGGACTGCGGCTGCGGCTGGAACCGCGCCCCGCGCGAGCCGCCGAACCACCGGCGGACGCCGGACCCGTGACGGACGCCGGACCCGCGCCGGACGCCGGAGACGTGCCGGTGCCGCGGGAGGGGGCGCGGGCTGCGGCTCGCTGCCCGGCCGACGGCGGGACCGCGTCGGTCCCGGTGCCGCGCGACGCCGGCCGGTCAGCCGGCGGCTGTCCAGTGCGCGGGACGGGTGACTGACCCGGGCAGCCGGGTGCCGGCGCTCCCCCGGGCCGCTGCGAGCTGCGGCTGGGTCAGGAAGAAGGCGCCGGTGAGGTCCGCGCCGGTCAGGTCCGTGTCCCGCAGGTCGGCACCGATCAGGTCGGCACCGCGCAGGTCGGCTCCGGTGAGGTCGGCGGCGATGAGGCAGGCGCCGCGCAGGCTCGCCCCGCGCAGGTCGGCACCCCTCAGCCGGGCGCCGGCGAGGTCCGCGCCCCGGCGGTCCTTGCCCTTGCCCTTGCCCTTCCCCTTGCCGCCGGCAGCGGCCCGGACCAGGTCGCTGGTGCGCAGCAGATGCACGTTGACCTCCTGCCGGTGCGCGGCCACGTCCAGCGCGGCCAGTTCCTCGGGGGTCTGCCTGGTGAGCTGTTCGGTTCGCTCCAGCGCCCGCCGCAGATCGGCGTGGACCGGACGGGCGGCGGGCAGGCTCAGGGCCTCCGTCAGGTACCACAGCAGTTCCTGCAGCTGCCGGACGACCGGGAACACGTCGAACATCCGGCGCGCGTCCTCCTTCGACGCGGTACGCCAGTCCTGCCCGCCGAAGGTGACCCACGAGACCTTCTGACCGGCGCCGAAGCAGTCGTAGACCGTGCAGCCGGCGAAGCCCTTGTCGCGCAGGTCCGCGTGGATGCCGCAGCGGTGGTCGCGCCCGAGGTTCGGGCACGGTGTGCCGGCGGGCTTGTCGAGCGCGAAGTCGGTGGAGCGGGCGAAGGGCAGCGCGACACAGCACAGCCCGAAGCACTGGGCGCAGTCACCGCGCAGATCGGAGGGTTCGACTATCTGGTCCGGCATGGAGTCCAGCCTACTGACCTGCGAAGCCGCCCTGTCCACCACCGGCCGCCGCGGAGCCGGACCGCTCACGACCGGCCGCCGCCCGGCCAGGCCGTCCACCCCGGACCGCCGCGGAGCCGGACCCCTCACGACCGGGCCGGAGCCGTCGCCCGGCGCCGTGTCTCAGGCCTCGTCGCGGGCGAGGGCCAGCAGCCGGTCCAGTACCCGGGGCGCGCCCGTCCGCAGGCCGTCGTGCTCGTACTCGTCGGTGACCCAGGTGCGCAGGCCGCGAATGGCGCGCGCGGTCTCCAGCGCGTGGGCGGTGTCGACGTACATGTCGTCGTGGTAGATGGCGGCGGCGACCGGGACCTCGTTGACGGCCAGCCGGGCGGGGTCGTACAGCGGACGCCAGTCGGTGCGGGCGGCGAGCAGGGCGGCCGTCTCGCGCAGCGGGCGCAGGGCGGGGTCGGCGTCGAACATCCAGGGGTGGACGGTCTCGCCGGTGAAGAGCACCGGGGTGTCGCCCGCGAGCGCCTTCGCCGCGTCGAACTGCGGGAATTCGGCGCGTACGCGTTCGGCGGCCCAGGCGGTGGGGCGGGCGTCCTGGCCGTAGATCGTCTCGTGGACGAGCGCGTAGAGGGGGTTCGAGGCGTACGACAGCAGGGACTGCGCCTGTTCCTGGAAGGCGTCGGAGAGGTCGAGGCCGCCGGGGGTGCGCACGAAGGCGTCCTCCAGCAGGTGGTGCAGGCGGTGGCTGCCGTCGCTGGTGCCGAGCATCAGGCCGAGGGACTGGAAGGCCTCGACCGTGAACCGGTAGCCGTTCGGCAGGACCACGTCGTGGGTGAGGAGGTGGTCGGCGATCCGGCGGGCCCGTTCGACGTCCTGCGGATAGCGGGCGTAGTGCGCGCCGACCTTGCGCTCGACGCGCGGGTAGGCGGAGCGGTAGACGTCGTCGGCGTGGGCGTTCAGGGAGGGCAGGCCACCGGTGATCACGGCGGTGTGCAGGCCCTCGGGGGCGAGGGAGAGGTACGACACCGTGCAGAAGCCGCCGAAGCTCTGCCCGAGCACGGTCCACGGGGCGCCGCCGGTGACCTGCGGACGGATGGCCTCGCAGTCCCGGACGATGGAGTCGGCGCGGAAGCGGGTGAGGTAGTCGGCCTGCTCGGCGGGGCCGCCGCGCAGCGGAAGCGTCTGGCGGGTGGCGGGCGTGGAACTGCCGGTGCCGCGCTGGTCCAGCAGGAGGACGCGATGGTCCTGCAGGGCCCGGGCGAGCCAGGCCTGCCGTCCGACGAAACGATTCGCCCCGAAGCCGGGGCCGCCCTGCAGGTACAGCAGCCAGGGCAGATCCTGTCCCGCCTTGTCGCTCGCGACCGCCTCGCGTGCGTACAGCTCGATCGTCTCGCCTCCCGGGTCGGCGTGGTCCAGGGGCACGGTGAAGCGGCGGTCGGTGAGGACGACACCGGGCTGGCGGTAGCTGAGGCTCAACGGGGCTCCCGGGACGGATGGGGATGGACGCGTTCCAGTTCAGCACATGACCATGCGCGGGCCGACCCCCGGGATCATGCATTGTTACTGAACTTCGAGTCAGCGGGCGGCCAGGCTCGAGCGGCGCACCAGCGGCGCCGGGAGAGGCGGGAGAATGAGGGGAGGCGGGGAAGGGAGAAGGCGGCGCGGACCGCGGGTGGCGGCTTCGCCCACTACCCTGCACTCGTCCGACGACCGACAGCGAGGAGCCGCGATGCGTGTCGCCCTGTTCCTGACCTGTGTCAACGACACGCTCTATCCGGACACCGGCCGTGCCGTGGTGAAACTGCTGACCAGGCTGGGTGTGGAGGTCGACTTCCCGATGGGCCAGACCTGCTGCGGGCAGGCCCACTACAACACCGGTTACCGGCACGAGGCGGAGCCGCTCGCCCGGCATTTCTCCGACGTCTTCGGCGCGTACGAGGCGATCGTGACCCCGTCCGGCTCCTGCGGGGCGATGGTGCGGGAGCTGTATCCGCGGATGGGCGAACGGGCGCGCGCCGAGGGACGCGGAGACTCGCTCGCGGCCACCTTGGCGCCGGTGGCGCCCAAGACGTACGAACTCACCGAGTTCCTGGTCGACGTGCTGGGTGTGACGGACGTCGGCGCCTGGTACCCGCACACCGTCACCTACCACCCCACCTGCCACGGGCTGCGCTCCCTCGGGCTCGGTGACCGGCCCCGGCGGCTGCTGGCGGCGGTGAAGGGGCTGGAGCTGGTCGAGCTGCCGGACGCCGAGGAGTGCTGCGGGTTCGGCGGCACGTTCGCGCTGAAGAACGCCGAGGTGTCGGCGGCGATGGGCGCGGACAAGGTGCGCAACGCCGAGTCGACGGGCGCCGAGGTGCTGTGCGCGGCCGACAGTTCCTGCCTGATGCACATCGGCGGCACGATGAGCCGGCTGCGGACGGGCATGCGACCGGTGCACATCGCGGAGATCCTGGCGAGCACGGAGGAGGAACCGGCGGAATGAGCGCGACGTTCGTCGGCATGCCAGCCTTCCCGGAGGCGGCTCGTGCGGCCGTGCACGACCCCACGCTGCGCGGCAATCTGCGGCACGCCACGCACACCATCCGGGCCAAACGCGCCGTGGCGGTGGGCGAGTTGTCCGACTGGGCGGAGCTGCGGGAGGCGGGCCGCCGGATCAAGGACCACACCCTGCGGCATCTGGACCGCTACCTGGTGCAGTTGGAGGGCGCGGTCACCGCGGCGGGCGGTACGGTCCACTGGGCGGCCGACGCCGACGAGGCCAACCGGATCGTGGCGCGCCTGGTCGGGGAGACCGGCGAGCGCGAGGTGGTCAAGGTCAAGTCGATGGCCACGCAGGAGATCGGGCTCAACGAGGCGCTCGAGACCGAGGGCATCCGCGCCTACGAGACCGATCTCGCCGAGCTGATCGTGCAGTTGGGCAAGGACCGGCCCTCGCACATCCTCGTCCCCGCCATCCACCGCAACCGCGGTGAGATCCGGGACATCTTCGCGAGCGAGATGGGCGAGTGGGGGCGCCCGGCCCCCGAGGCACTGACCGACGACCCCGCCGATCTCGCCGAGGCGGCCCGGCTGCATCTGCGGGAGAAGTTCCTGCGCGCGAAGGTCGGCGTCTCCGGCGCCAACTTCATGGTCGCCGAGACCGGCACACTCGTCGTCGTGGAGTCCGAGGGAAACGGCCGGATGTGCCTGACCCTGCCGGAGACGCTGATCTCCGTGGTCGGCATCGAGAAGGTGGTGCCCACCTGGCGGGACCTTGAGGTCTTCCTGCAGACCCTGCCCCGCTCCTCCACCGCCGAGCGGATGAACCCGTACACGAGCATGTGGACGGGCACCACGGACGGCGACGGCCCGCGGGCCTTCCACCTGGTGCTCCTCGACAACGGCCGCACCGACACGCTCGCCGACGAGGTCGGCCGACAGGCCCTGCGCTGCATCCGCTGCTCGGCCTGCCTGAACGTCTGCCCGGTCTACGAGCGCGCCGGCGGACACGCCTACGGCTCGGTCTACCCCGGCCCGATCGGCGCCATCCTCAGCCCCCAGCTCCGGGGCACCGCCAGCGAGATCGACGCCTCCCTGCCGTACGCCTCGTCCCTGTGCGGGGCCTGCTACGAGGTGTGTCCCGTCGCCATCGACATCCCGGAGGTGCTGGTGCACCTGCGGGAGCGGGTGGTCGAGGGCGGCCCCGCGGTGCGCGAGGGCAACAGGGTCGTCCTGAAGCCCGCCCGGGGGCACGCGGCCGAGCGGGCCGCCATGCGGGCCGCACGCTGGGCCTTCGGTCACCCCGGAGCCCTGCGCACCGGCCAGCGCCTGGCGTCCCGCACCCGGCGGCTGCACCCCCGTACCCTGCCGGGCCCGGGCAGGGCGTGGAGCGGCACCCGGGACCTTCCGGCCGTACCGGCGGAACCCTTCCGGGACTGGTGGCAGCGCACGCGCGGCGGACAGGAGGGTGCCCGATGAGCAGCAGGGACCGGATCCTGGGCCGGGTGCGGCGGGCGCTCGCCGACGTCCCCCCGGACGACCCGCCCTACGAGGAGGCCGTGGAGCGGGACTATCTGCGCGCGCACGGGGAGCGGACGACCGAGCGGACGGTGGAACTGCTGGCGGAGAACCTGGCGGACTACCGCGCGATCGTCCACCGCTGCGCCGCGCGGGAGGTGTCCGGGCTCCTGACGCGGCTGCTGGCCGAGCACGGCTCCCAGGAGGTGCTGGTGCCGCCCGGACTGCCGCCGGAGTGGCTGTCCGCGGCCGGCGCCGTGCGCATCCACGACCGGGCGGCCGACCCGCCGCAGCGGCTGGACCGGGTGGACAGCGTGGTCACGGGGTGCGCCCTGGCGATCGCCGAGACCGGGACCCTCATCCTGGACGGCTCCCCCGACCAGGGCCGGCGCCGCATCTCGCTCGTCCCGGACCACCACATCTGTGTCGTGCGGGTGCCGGACCAGGTCGTCGCCTCCGTCCCGCAGGCGCTCGAACGTCTCGACCCGGCCCGCCCGTCGACCTGGATCTCCGGCCCGTCGGCCACCAGCGACATCGAGCTGGACCGGGTGGAGGGCGTGCACGGCCCGCGCAGGCTGGAAGTGGTCCTGCTCGGCTGACGGCTCCGCTGGTCCGCCGGTCGGGCCAAGGCCGGGTGACGGCCGGTGCGGCCGGCCGTAGCGTGAGGGAATGATCCGGTTCGAGCAGGTCACCAAGCGGTATCCGGACGGTACGACGGCCGTGGACGACCTCTCCTTCGAGGTGACCGAGGGCGAGCTGGTCACCCTCGTCGGGCCGTCCGGGTGCGGCAAGACGACGACCATGATGATGGTGAACCGGCTCATCGAGCCGACCTCGGGCCGGATCTTCGTCGGCGACGAGGACATCGCGGACGTCGATCCGGTGCGGCTGCGCCGCCGCATCGGCTACGTGATCCAGCAGGTCGGTCTCTTTCCGCACCGCACCGTCCTGGACAACACCGCGACCGTGCCGTCGCTGCTCGGCTGGAAGCGGGCCAGGGCCCGGGACCGCGCGGCGGAACTGCTCGACCTGGTGGGACTCGACCCCGGGACGTACGGGTCGCGCTATCCGGAGCAGCTCTCCGGCGGGCAGCGGCAGCGGGTCGGCGTGGCGCGGGCGCTGGCGGCGGACCCGCCGGTGCTGCTGATGGACGAGCCGTTCGGCGCGGTCGACCCGGTGGTGCGCGAGCAGTTGCAGGACGAGTTCCTGCGGATGCAGGCCGCTGTGCGCAAGACGGTGCTGCTGGTCACCCACGACATCGAGGAGGCCGTCCGGCTCGGCGATCGCATCGCCGTCTACGGCGAGGGCCGTATCGAGCAGTTCGACACGCCCGGCACGGTGCTCGGGGCGCCCGCGACCCCGTACGTCGCCGGATTCGTGGGCGCCGACCGGGGGCTGAAGCGGCTGTCGGTCACCGCGATCGAGCCGGACGACCTGGAGCAGCCCCCCGTGGCCCGGCCGGACGAATCCGCCGAACGGGCGCGCGAGCGGCTGCGGTCGGAGGGCTCCCGCTGGGCGGTCGTCCTGGACGCTGACGGGGACCTGCACGGCTGGGTGGGCATCGACGAGCTGACGCCGGGCGGCACCGTCGGCGACCTCGCCCACCGGATGACCGCCTGGGTGCCGGTGGGCACGCCGCTGAAGCAGGCCTTCGGGGTGATGCTCCAGTACGACGCCGGGTGGGTCGCGGTGCTGGACGGGGCGCGTTTCCTCGGCGTGCTGACCCCGGCGAAGCTGCACGAGGCGCTGCGCCGCTCGGTGGACGCGGACGCGCGCGGCGTGGCACGCGGTCAGGTGCCCTTCGACTCGGTGTCGGACGCCTGACACGACCTGCTTCCGGCTGTCGCAGCAGGCCCTCGGCCTTCGGATTCCGGCCGTTACAGCAGGCCCTTGTCCTTCAGATACGTGTGGGCCACGTCGGCGGGGAGCCGGCGCCAGCTGTCGACCTGCCGGTCGAGGTCGGCGAGGTCGCGGGTGGTGAGGACGTCGTTGAGCCTGCCGAGCGCCTTCACGATGCCGGCACCGCCCGCGCGGGACCGGTTGACGACCGGGACCACGTAGTCGGCGTTCTGCAGATGCCTGTCGTCGGCGAGCAGGACCAGTCCGAACTGGTCGAGCGTTGCGTCGGTGGTGGTGGTCAGCACCAGCTGGTCCCGGCCGTCCTGCACGGCCCGCTTGGCCTGTGTGGTGCCGACGCCCTTGGGGTCGACCCCGGTGATGTCGATGCCGTACACCTTCTTCAGGCCCGGCTCGCAGTACGGGCGTTGTACGCACTCGTCGCCGGCCGCGAGCCGTACCGGCAGTTTCGAGGCGCCCAGGTCGCTGAGGGTCTTCAGGTGGTGCTGCCGGGCGTACGCCGCGCTCACGGCGAACGCGTTCTGGTCGACGGCCCGGCCCGGCGGGAGGACGGTCAGGCCGCGGGGGGTGGCGAGCGCGCGCAGGGCCTTCATCGTGGCGTCGAGGTCGGGCGAGCCGACCGGTTTCGCGTCGGCGCCGTGGGCCTTGGCGTTGAGCCAGTCGGCGAAGGTGGCCGCGTACTCGGACACGACGTCGATCTGGCCGGACTCCAGCGCCGGTTCGTACAGCTCCCGGTTGGCGACCGTGAGCATGGACGTCCTGTAGCCGGCCCGGTCGAGCAGCTGGGCGTACATCTGGGCGAGCAGATCGCTCTCGGTGAAGCCGGCCGAGCCGATGGTCAGGTGGCGGCTGTCCCCGGGCGGTGCGGTGACCTGGCCGCGGTTCTCCAGGGAGGGGCCGCCGGAGCAGGCCGCGAGGGTGGCGAGGGCGACGGCCGCCAGGGCGCTCCGGGCGTTCACCGGCCGCCCCTGGCCCACCCCGGTGCCAGCCGTTCGGCGACTTCGAAGAGAGCCTCGACGCAGAGCGCGAACACCGCGACGAGGAGTGCGCCGGCGACGACCTGGGGTGTACTGGCGAGGTTGAAGCCCGCCGTGATGATCCGGCCGAGGCCGCCGCCGCCCGCGAGCGCGGCGATGGTGGCGGTGGCGACGAGCTGCACGGCGGCGATCCGCACCCCGTTCATGACCATCGGGAGCGCGAGGGGCAGCTCAACGCGGAACAGCGTCTGGCGCCCGGTCATCCCCATGCCCCGGGCCGCCTGCACGGTGCTGCGGTCGACCTCGCGCATGCCGACGTAGGCGTTGGTGAGCAGCGGCGGCACGGCGAACAGCACCAGGGCGACGACCGTGGGGCCCTCGCCCCACCTCCCGACCGGGGTGAGGAGCAGCAGGACCAGGACGGCGAAGGTGGGAACGGCGCGGCCGACGTTGGAGATGTTGACCGCGAGTGCGCCGCCCTTGCCGAGATGGCCGAGGACCAGGGCGACGGGCAGCGCGATCAGGCAGCTGATCAGCAGGCAGACCACGGTGAGCAGGAGATGCTGCAGGAGCCGGTGCCGGACGCCGTCGTCACCCGACCAGTGCGCGGGGTCGGTGAGCCAGTCCCAGGTGGCGGTGAGGGTGTTCACGCCCGGCTCGCCCTCGTCCAGGGAGTGATCAGCCACTGCACTCCCAGCAGGAGCAGGTCGGCGGCGATCGCGATCAGGACGCACAGCACGGACGCGGTCAGCACCTGGGCCTTGAAGTAGGTGTTCATGCCCGCGTAGATGAGGTTCCCGAGGCCGCCGAATCCGACGATCGCCCCGACCGTGACCAGGGAGACCGCCGAGACGGTGGCGATGCGCAGTCCGGCCATGGCGGCGGGCAGGGCGAGGGGCAGTTCGACGGCGAGCAGGAGGCGGACGGGGCCGTAGCCGAGGCCGCGCGCGGCCTGCCGGGTCTCCTCCGGGACGGCGCGCAGGCCGGCGAGGATGTTCCGGACGAGCAGGGTGAGCGAGTACAGGACCAGCCCGGCGACGACGAGGGTCGCCGAGAGGCCGTAGAGGGGCAGGAGCAGGGAGAACATCGCCAGGGACGGGATGGTGTACAGGATCGTCGTCGCGGCGAGGACCGGGCCGGCCGCCCAGCCCCAGCGGCGCGCGAGCACCGCGAGGGGGAGGGCGATGGCCAGGCCGACGAGGACCGAGAGCGCGGTCAGCCGGACGTGCTGGACCATCGCGTCGAGCAGGATCTGCTGACGGGAGCTGAGGTAGGCGCCGCAGATCCACTCGTTGCGCGCGAGGCAGTCGTCCGGGGGCGCGGTCACGGGTCCATTGCACCGGGCGGACGACGGGGCGGCGCGTTGTGGTGGCCCGTACGGGGGCTCGAGGGTGCGGGGGTGCTGCTTCGCTCAGACCGGGGGTGCTGCGTCACAGGGGCCGGAGGTGCTGCATCACGCCGGCCGGTGGTGCTGCATCACGCCGGCCGGTGGTGCTCCTTCACGCCGGCCGGTGGTGCTCCTCCACGCCGGCCGCGTCCAGCAGGGTGGTCACCGTGGCCGTGGCGAGTCCGTCGTCCAGGCGTTCGACCCCGGCGCCGGCCCGGGCGCTGGCGCCGTCGAAGACGAGCAGGAGCTGCCGGGCGAGCAGCTCGGGGTCGCGGGCGCCGCCCCGCTCCGCCTCGGTGCGAAAGGCGTCCGTCAGGCCTGTCTTCACCGATCGGGCGACCGCGTTCGCCGGGTGCCCGGGGTCCTTCAGTTCCACCAGCGCGGCCAGATAGGGGCAGCCGTGGAAGCCGGCGTCCGCGGAGTTCCTCTCCAGCTGTGCGAAGACGTACAGGATCCGCTCGCGCGGGGTGGCGGCCTCCGGATCGGGGTGGGCGAGCCGGGCCTCGTACCCCGGGACCCGCCGCTCCAGGCTCGCGGCGAGCATCTCGTCCTTGCCCGGAAAGAGCTGGTACATCGTTCGCTTGGAGACCCCCGCCTCCCGGCAGAGCGCCTCGATGCCGACGGAGACCCCGTCACGGTAGGAGAGCCGCGCGGTCGCGTCGAGCAGCCGGTCACGGGGTGACGCCTTGGGTGTGGAGGCCATAGCCCGAGGTTACCGCGCCACAGGCAAAAGGAAACCGATCGGTGTATGCACACAGGAGCCCCGCCGCCTCGTCCGGACCCACGTGACACGGGGACTGAACAAGCGCTTAGATAGCTGCCTGGAAGGCACTGCTCCCCGATCCCGCCGGAGGCCCCGTTGTTCACGTCCGTCGACGATGTCTCCGCCCGGCTCGCCGAGACCGGCTACATCGCCTCGCCCGCCGTCGCCACGACCGTCTTCCTCGCCGCCCGGCTGGGCAAGCCGCTGCTGGTGGAGGGCCCCGCCGGGGTGGGTAAGACCGAGCTGGCCAAAGCCGTCGCCCAGGTGTCCGGAGCCCGGCTGGTCCGGCTCCAGTGCTACGAGGGCGTGGACGAGTCCCGGGCCCTGTACGAGTGGAACCACGCCAAGCAGCTGCTGCGGATCACCGCGGGCCGCGACGAGAGCTGGGACGAGACCCGCACCGACATCTTCAGCGAGGAGTTCCTGCTCCCCCGCCCGCTGCTCACCGCCATCCGCGGCGACGAGCCGACCGTGCTGCTGATCGACGAGACCGACAAGGCCGATGTCGAGATGGAGGGCCTGCTGCTGGAGGTGCTCAGCGACTTCCAGATCACCGTCCCGGAGCTGGGCACCGTCACCGCGACCCGGCGCCCCTTCGTCGTCCTCACCTCCAACGCCGGCCGTGAGCTGTCCGAGGCGCTGCGCCGCCGCTGTCTGTTCCTGCACATCGGCTTCCCGGAGGAGGAGCTGGAGCGGCGGATCGTGCGGCTGAAGGTGCCCGGCCTCGGCGAGGCGCTGACCGAGTCGGTGGTGCGGGTCGTGGGGGCACTGCGCGCGATGGACCTGCGCAAGGCGCCGTCCGTCGCCGAGACCGTCGACTGGGCGCGCACCCTGCTGGCGCTGGGCGCCGACACGCTGGACGAGACGGTCGTACGGGACAGCCTCGGGGTGATCCTCAAGCATCAGGACGACATCCAGAAGGCGGCCGCGAAGCTCGACCTGGACGCACTGTGACCGACGTCGCCGGGCGGATCACCGGCCTGGTCGGGGCGCTGCGCGCGCACGGGGTGCGCATCGGCACCGGGGAGAGTGTGGACGCGGCCCACGCGGTGGAGGCGCTCGGGTTCGCCGACCGGGAGCTGCTGCGCGAGGGGCTGGCCGCGACGCTGCTGCACGGCCCCGGCCAACGGGTGGTGTTCGACCCGGTCTTCGACCTGTACTTCCCGAGCGGGGTCGGCGGTCCGGACGGTGGTCCCGCGGACCGCGAGGCCCTGCGCGACCGGCTGGCCGAGGCGCTGGCGGCCGACGACCGCACGTTGCTGGCCCGACTGGCGGCGGAGGCCGTCGAAGGCCTCGGCGGGTACGGGAACACGCCCGGCTCCGACGGCTGGTCGGCGTACCAGACCCTCGACCGGCTGCGCCCGCAGACCCTGCTGGCCCGGGTGCGGGCCGACGTCCGGGGCCGGGACGGGAACGGCGCCGGGTTCGCGGACCGGTTGCTGGACGACGAGATCCGCGGCCGGATCGAGGAGTTCCGGCGGATGGTCGGGGCGGAGGCGCGGCGCCGGGTCGCCGAGCGGCGCGGCCGGGAGGAGATCGCCCGCCGGGGCGTACGGCCGACCGCCGACCGGGTGGACTTCCTGTACGCGGGCCGGGACCAACTGGCCGAACTGCGCAGGGTGGTCCAGCCGCTCGCGCGCAAACTGGCCACCCGGCTCGCCGCTCGGCGCCGGCGAGCGGCCCGCGGCACGATCGATCTGCGCCGCACCCTGCGCTCCTCGCTGTCCACGGGCGGGGTGCCGATGCGGCCGGTGCTGCGCAGGCGCCGCCCGGCCCGCCCCGAACTCGTGCTGCTGTGCGACGTCTCGGGCTCGGTGGCGGGCTTCTCCGACTTCACGATGCTGCTGGTGCAGGCGCTGCACGACCAGTTCAGCAAGATCCGCGTGTTCGCCTTCGTCAACCGGCTCGACGAGGTGACCGGCCTGCTCGACCACGGCCGCGCCGATCCCGACGGGCTCAGCGCCCGCATCCGCGCCGAGGCCACGCTCACCGGCTGGCACGGCAGCAGCGACTACGGGGTGGCGCTGGGCGAGTTCGCCGAGCGGTACGGCGACGCGGTCGGGCCGCGCACGACGGTGTTCGTGCTCGGGGACGCCCGGACGAACATGAGCGACCCGAACCTGCCCGCCCTACGCGCTGTCGCAGGACGGGCCCGCCGGGTGTACTGGCTGAACCCCGAGCCGCGCTCCCAGTGGGGCACCGGCGACTCCGCGGCACCCTCCTACGCCGGACTCGTCGAGATGCACGAGTGCCGTACGGCCCGCCAACTCGGCACACTGATCGCACGGCTGCTGCCGGTCTGACGCGGGGTGGCCGACGGCTCCGGCCCACGGGCACCCACCCGGCGCCGTCGCCCGTGTACCTCCGGCCCGGCCCGTCCACCCGGCACCCGGCACCCGGCACCCGGCACCCGGCACCCGGAAACAGAGACACCACCCACCGTTTTCCGACCGCCCACCCACGACCACCACCCCTCACCGGCCACCGGCCACCACCCCCGAACCGCCGCCCGCAGACGAGGACGTACGTCATGAGCCACCCGCCGGTACCGCTCGGCACCTTTCCCACCCCCGTCGAACCGGCGCCCCGGCTCGCCGCCGCGCTCGGGCTCGGTCCGCAGGACCTGTGGGTCAAACGGGACGATCTGACCGGGCTGGGCGGCGGCGGGAACAAGGTCCGCAAGCTGGAGTGGACGGTGGGCGCGGCGCTGGCGGAGGGCGCGGACACACTCGTCACCACCGGCGCCCCGCAGAGCAACCACGCCCGGCTGACGGCCGCCGCGGCCGCCCGGCTGGGCCTGGCCGCGGTGCTCGTGCTGCGCGGCTCACCGGGTGTGTCGCGGTCCGGGAACCTCGCCCTCGACGGGCAGCTGGGGGCCCGGCTGGCCTGGGCCGGCGACGTGGACCAGGCGGGCCTGGACGCCGCGGCCGCCGAGGTGTGCGCGCGGCTGCGCGCGGGCGGTGCGCGCCCCGCGCTGATCCCGTTCGGCGGGTCGAGCGCGCCGGGGGCACGGGGCTATGTGCGATGCGGCGAAGAGCTGCGGGCCCAGGTGCCGGACCTGCGCACGGTCGTGGTCGCGCTGGGCTCCGGCGGCACCATGGCCGGGCTGGTCGCCGCCCTGGGCCCGGAGTCGGTGCTCGGTGTCGACGTGGGCGCGCTGGCCGATCCGGCCGCCGCGGCGGCGCGGTTCGCGGGCCCGCTCACCACGGAGCAGGTCACGCCGGACCGGCTGCGGGTGCGCCGGGACCAGGTGGGCGGCGGGTACGCGGTGCTGACCGGGCCGGTGACGGAAGCGCTCCGGCTCGCCGCCCGCACCGAGGGCCTGATCCTGGACCCGACCTACACGGGCCGGGCCCTGGCCGGACTCCGCGCGGCCGTCGCCGACGGTGACGTCCGGCCGGGTGAGAGAACCGTGCTCCTGCACACCGGCGGCCTGCCCGGCCTGTTCGGCCACCCGGACGCCGTCGCACGCGCCGAGGAGGGGGCGGTGGCCTTCCCGGGCCGGCACCCCGAGAACGACGGTAGGTGACCATGTACGCCGTACCCCTCGGTGACGACGACGCCGAACCGTGCCCTCTCGGCCCCAGGCAGACCGCGGAGCCCCTCGGCACCGCGTCGGCGGGCGGCGCCTGCGAGCCGTGCGGGAAATTCCTCGGACGTCACCCGCAACCCCGGCCTGGGCCGGACGTCTGTCGGGATGGAGGCCTCCACTCCGACCTGATGCCCGACGCTCACGACCGAAGGAACACATGTCCGCACACCGCACCCCCCGCCCGATCCGCGCCCGCAGGCTGCGCACCGCCCTGGGGGCCTCCGCAGTAGGCGCGGCGCTGGCCGTCGCCGGCACCATGACCGCTCAGGCCGCCCAGGGCGCCCACCGCTCCCAGGCCCACTCCGGCACCACCGCAGCCCCCGCCCCGGCCCCGGCGAACGACCGGGCGACCCCGTCCCCGGCCCCGGCGGACAACCACGCCACCCCATCGCCGGCCCCCGCGGACGGCCACGGCACGCCGTCGCCGGTGCCCTCCCCCGTGCGTGGCACGGCCCCCGGGCCGGTGCCCGCGACGGGCACCCCCTCGCCCGTTCCGGCACCTCCCCGCGCGGCCACCCCTGGCCCCGTCCCCGTGCCGTCCACCCCCGCGTCCGGGCTCCGGGGCCCGGCGCACGTGCCGCACCACGGCCACGCCGCACCGGCGCCGGTTCCGCAGCACCACTGACGCACGGCCGGGGGGGGGGGGGGGGGGGGGGGGGGGGGGGGGGGGGCGCCCCCGCGCCCCCCCCCCGCGGGGCCCCCCCCCCCCGCGGGGGGGGGGCCGCCCGCCCGGCCCCCCCCCCCCCCACCACACCCGCACAGCGGGAGGAGGTGGGG
>NZ_JBICWT010000002.1:165618-687464 GCF_043199955.1 Streptomyces sp. NPDC048514
CCGGGGCGCGGGGGCCGGGCGCGGGGGCCGCCCCCCGCCCCCGCCCCCCCGGCGCGGGGGCCCCCCCCCCACGCCCCCCCGGGGGGGGGGGGGCGCCGCCGGGCGGCGGCCCCCCCCACCCCCCCATCCGGCTCCGGGAGATCCATGACGACAGCCACACCGCCGGCGGCCGGCCTGCCCTGGCACCGGCCCGGCATCGCGCAACACCCCGTCCCCTGGCGGCGGTTCATCCGGACTCTGCGGGCGCGCATGCCCGCCCGGCCCCGCGCGGGTACGGCACCGGCGGCGCCGGGCACCGGGCTCCGCACCGGCCCACCTCCACCCGCCGCGCCCGAAGCCCCGCCGGCCATCGAGGAGTTGTACCACCACCGCCGGCTCTCGCTGGTGCGCCTGGCGGTGCTGCTGGTGGACGACCTGCCCACGGCCGAGGACGTCGTCCAGGACGCGTTCACCGCATTGTTCCGCCGGCACGGGCACCGGCTCGGCTCCCTGGACGACCCGGAGGCGTACTTGCGGACCAGCGTGGTCAACGGGGCCCGCTCGGTGCTGCGCCGGCGCAGGACGGTACGGGCGCACATCCCCCCGCGCGAGGAGCACGCGCCCGCCCCGGAGGAGGACGTGCTGATCCACGAGGACCACCAGGAGGTGCTGGCGGCACTGCGCACGCTGACCCGGCGTCAGCGGGAGGTGCTCGTGCTGCGCTACTGGTCGCATCTGACCGAGGCCGAGATCGCGGCGGCGCTCGGATTGTCGCGGGGCACCGTCAAATCGACGGCCAGCCGGGCGCTGGACGCGCTGGGCCGGCGTCTGGAGGGGCTGCGATGAACGAGAGCGGCACCGGGACCGCGTCGGCACTCGTCGAGGAACGGCTGCGGGCCGCCCTGGCCGCGCGGGCGCGCTCCGTCGGCCCGGCCGACCTGCGGCCCCTGCGTCCGCCCGTCGCGCAGGCGCGGCCCGGCCGGGTGCGGCTGCGCCTGGCCGTGGTGGGGGTGCTGGCGCTGGCCGCCGTGGCGGCGCTGGTGTTCTTCACCGTACGC
Source organism: Streptomyces sp. NPDC048514 (assembly GCF_043199955.1). Lineage (NCBI taxonomy): Bacteria > Bacillati > Actinomycetota > Actinomycetes > Kitasatosporales > Streptomycetaceae > Streptomyces > Streptomyces sp. NPDC048514. The sequence continues at coordinate 166,656 of NZ_JBICWT010000002.1, forward strand.
GACGCACACCCGGGCCCGTCCGGGCCGGCTCGACCACCACGGCCGACCACCGGCACACCGTCACCGGCCCCCAGTCCCCCCGGCCCCCTCACCGCCCAGCCCTCCCCCAGCGCACGGCGGCCCTAGTCCCGGAGGCCGGCGGACGCGGTCACCCCCGAACCGACGGCACACCCGTGGCGCGCGGTTGGCCGAGAGGCGGCGTCCCGCACCGGCCGGCCGTGCCGCGGGACGTGCCGCTACGGCGTCCCCGCGGCCGGCCTCCGGGAGATCCGGCGCTCGTCGCGACCCCGCGCGACGGCCGGAGCCGTCACGCGTCCCCTTCGAGGTCCCCCTCGGTCTCCAGGTACACCTGCCGCAGCTGCTCCAGCACCGCCGGGTCCGGCTTCTCCCACATCCCCCGCGACTCCGCCTCCAGCAGCCGCTCGGCGATGCCGTGCAGCGCCCAGGGGTTGGCCTGCTGGAGGAATTCGCGGTTGGCCGGGTCGAGGACGTACGTCTCGGTGAGCTTGTCGTACATCCAGTCGGCGACCACGCCGGTCGTGGCGTCGTAGCCGAACAGGTAGTCCACCGTGGCGGCGAGTTCGAACGCGCCCTTGTAGCCGTGGCGCCGCATCGCCTCGATCCACTTCGGGTTGACGACGCGGGCGCGGAAGACGCGCGAGGTCTCCTCGACGAGAGTGCGCGTACGGACCGTCTCGGGGCGGGTCGAGTCGCCGATGTACGCCTCGGGGGCCGTGCCGCGCAGTGCGCGCACGGTGGCCACCATGCCGCCGTGGTACTGGAAGTAGTCGTCGGAGTCGGCGATGTCGTGTTCGCGGGTGTCGGTGTTCTTCGCCGCGACCGCGATGCGCTTGTAGGCCGTCTCCATGTCCTCGCGAGCCGGCCGGCCGTCGAGTTCGCGGCCGTAGGCGTAGCCGCCCCAGACGGTGTAGACCTCGGCCAGGTCGGCGTCGGTGCGCCAGTCGCGGGAGTCGATCAGCTGCAGCAGGCCGGCGCCGTACGTGCCGGGGCGGGAGCCGAAGATCCTGGTGGTCGCGCGGCGTTCGTCACCGTGGGCCGCCAGGTCCGCCTGCACGTGGGTGCGGACGTGGTTGGCCTCGGCCGGCTCGTCCAGCGACGCCGCGAGGCGTACGGCGTCGTCCAGCAGACCGATGGTGTGCGGGAAGGCGTCGCGGAAGAAGCCGGAGATGCGCAGGGTGACGTCGATGCGGGGGCGGCCCAGCTCCTCGTACGGGATGGGCTCCAGGCCCGTCACGCGACGGGAGGCGTCGTCCCAGACGGGGCGGATGCCGAGCAGGGCGAGGGCCTCAGCGACGTCGTCACCGGCGGTGCGCATGGCGCTGGTGCCCCACAGGGACAGACCGACGGACGTGGGCCAGTCGCCGTTGTCGGCGCGGTAGCGCTCCAGGAGGGAGTCGGCGAGGGCCTGGCCGGTCTCCCAGGCGAGCCGGGAGGGGACGGCCTTGGGGTCGACGGAGTAGAAGTTGCGGCCGGTCGGCAGGACGTTGACCAGGCCGCGCAGAGGTGAGCCGGAGGGGCCTGCCGGGACGAAGCCGCCGGCCAGGGCATGCACCGCGTGGTCGATCTCGGCGGTGGTCGCGGCCAGCCGCGGGACGACCTCGCGGGCGGCGAACTCCAGGATGGCGGCCACCTGTTCACCGTGCTCGGTGGGTACGGCGGCGGGGTCCCAGCCCGCGTCGTCCATCGCCTGCACCAGAGCGCGGGCCCGCTCCTCGGCCGCGTCGGCGGTCGTGCGGGTCGCGGCGGACTCGTCCAGGCCGAGGGCCTCGCGCAGGCCGGGCAGGGCCTGGGCGCCGCCCCAGATCTGGCGGGCGCGGAGGATGGCGAGGACCAGGTTGACGCGGTCGGCGCCGGCGGGCGGGTTGCCGAGGACGTGCAGACCGTCGCGGATCTGGGCGTCCTTGACCTCGCAGAGCCAGCCGTCCACGTGCAGGAGGAAGTCGTCGAAGCCGTCGTCGTCGGGGCGGTCGTCCAGGCCGAGGTCGTGGTCGAGGCGGGCGGCCTGGATGAGGGTCCAGATCTGGGCGCGGATGGCGGGCAGCTTGGCCGGGTCCATGGAGGAGATCTGGGCGTACTCGTCCAGGAGTTGCTCCAGGCGCGCGATGTCGCCGTAGGAGTCGGCGCGGGCCATCGGCGGGACGAGGTGGTCCACGAGGGTGGCGTGCACGCGGCGCTTGGCCTGGGTTCCCTCGCCGGGGTCGTTGACCAGGAAGGGGTAGATCAGCGGGAGATCGCCGAGGGCGGCGTCGGGGCCGCAGGCGGCGGACAGGCCCGCGTTCTTGCCGGGCAGCCACTCCAGGTTGCCGTGCTTGCCGAGGTGGATCATCGCGTCGGCGCCGAATCCGCCGTCGGAGACCGGGGATCCGATCCAGCGGTAGGCGGCCAGGTAGTGGTGGGAGGGCGGGAGGTCCGGGTCGTGGTAGATGGCGATGGGGTTCTCGCCGAAGCCGCGCGGGGGCTGGATGAGGATGAGCAGGTTGCCGAAGCGCAGCGCCGCAAGGACGATGTCGCCGTCCTTGTTGCGGCTGCGGTCGACGAACATCTCGCCCGGTGCGGGGCCCCAGTGCTCCTCGACCGCCGTGCGCAGGTCCGCGGGGAGAGTGGAGTACCAGCGGCGGTAGTCGGCCGCCGGGATGCGGACCGGGTTGCGGGCCAGCTGTTCCTCGGTGAGCCATTCCTGGTCGTGGCCGCCCGCCTCGATGAGCGCGCGGATCAGCTCGTCACCGTCACCGGAGGCCAGTCCGGGGATGTCGGCGTCGCCGAAGTCGTAGCCCTCCTCGCGCAGCCGGCGCAGCAGGGCGACGGCGCTGGCGGGCGTGTCCAGGCCGACGGCGTTGCCGATGCGGGAGTGCTTGGTGGGGTAGGCGGACAGCACGAGGGCGAGGCGCTTGCCGGCGGGCGGGATGTGGCGAAGGCGTGCGTGGCGTACGGCGATCCCGGCGACGCGGGCCGCGCGCTCGGGGTCGGCGACATAGGCGGGCAGGCCGTCGGCGTCGATCTCCTTGAAGGAGAACGGGACGGTGATCAGACGGCCGTCGAACTCGGGGACGGCGATCTGACTGGCCGCGTCCAGCGGGGAGACGCCCTCGTCGTTCTCCTCCCAGGCCGTGCGGGAGCCGGTCAGGCACAGGGCCTGGAGGATGGGGACGTCGAGGGCGGTCAGGGCGCCGGCGTCCCAGGACTCGTCGTCGCCGCCCGCCGATGCCTCGGCGGGCTTGGTGCCGCCGGCGGCCAGCACTGTGGTGACGATCACGTCGGCGGTGCGCAGGGTGTCGATCAGCTCCGGCTCGGGGGCGCGCAGCGAGGCGACGTACAGGGGCAGCGGCCGGGCGCCCGCGTTCTCGACGGCGTCGCACAGGGCGTGCACGAAGGCCGTGTTGCCGCTCATGTGGTGGGCGCGGTAGTAGAGCACGGCGACGGTCGGGCCGTCGGCGGGCCGGCTCGCGCGCTCCAGCGGGCCCCAGGTGGGTGCGGGCGCGGGCGCGTCGAAGCCGTGCCCGGTGAGCAGCACCGTGTCCGAGAGGAACCGGGCGAGCTGCTCCAGGTTGGCGGGGCCGCCGTGGGCCAGGTAGGCGTGGGCCTCGGCGGCGATGCCGACCGGGACCGTGGAGGCGGCCATCAACTGGGCGTCGGGGGCCTGTTCACCGCTGAGGACGACCACCGGACGGCCGTCGGCGAGCAGCAGGTCGAGGCCGTCCTGCCAGGCGCGGATCCCGCCGAGGAGGCGTACGACCACCAGGCCGACTCCGTCGAGGAGGGCCGGCAGGTCGTCCAGCGGGAGCCTGGACGGGTTGGCGAAACGGTAGGAGACCGGGCCGCCGGCCGCGCGGGCGCTGAGCAGGTCGGTGTCGGACGTCGACAGGAGCAGGATCTCGCGGGCGTTGGGAGCGCGCTCTCCGGGCGGAGTGGGCATGCGATGCCTGGCCTTCCTCGGGGTCCGCGCCCCGGGCGGTGTGGGATGGGTCTCGCCCCCCGGGCGAAGCCGGATGCGGGGGAAGGGAGTTCCTGGCTCACCCGTCCCTTGTGGACGGGTTCACAGTGGCGGGACCGCGCCGGACTCGCACCGGCTTCCTCCCCTTTTCGCCGTTGTGGCGGTTCGTGGACCGGGTGATCCACTCGGGAGCATAGTAAGGGCCCCCGAAGGGTGTGCGGGACATACAGTCGGAGTGATCGTAGGTATGCTCACGGCCATGTCCGCGGCAGCCCCTCATCCGTCGTCCCAGGCCACATCGCCCGCCCGTGCCGCCGCACGGGACCGTGGTGACGCCTGCCCGGGGGCACTGCGCCTGCACGCGGCGGACGACGGAGCGCTGGCCCGCATCCGGCTTCCCGGGGGCGTGCTGTCCACCGGTCAGGCCCGCGCGCTGGGCGTCGCGGCCCGCCGGCTGGGCGACGGAGACCTGCATCTGACCTCGCGTGGCAACGTGCAGTTGCGCGGGCTGCCGCAGGGGTGCGGTGCGGAGCTGGCGGAACTGCTGGACACGGCCGGCCTGCTGCCCTCGCGGGAGCACGAGCGGGTGCGCAATGTCGTGGCTTCACCCCTGTCCGGTCTCGGCGGCGCCGGCTTCCGGGACGTACGGCCCTGGCTGACGGCTCTCGACACCGCCTTGTGCGCGAGCCGGGCCGCGAAGGGCCTTTCCGGCCGGTTCCTGTTCGCCCTGGACGACGGGCGTGGTGACATGTCCGGCCTCGGTGCCGATGTCACGGTTCGGGCGCTCGCGGACGGCGGTGCGTGGCTCGCCCCGGGTTCGGTGCGGGTGGCCGCCGGGGACGCGCCCCGGGCCGCGCTGGTGGCCGCCGAGGCGTTCCTCGAGGCGGCCCGGGCGCATGGTGAGCGCGCCTGGCGATTGCCCGAACTCGGCCTGTCCGGAGATGAGATGGCCCGCCTGGTCCGTCACCGCCTGGACGCCGAGGGGATCGGCCACACGGACCACCCCGAGCCGGCCGGCGTCGCGGACGGCCCTCCCCCGGGGATCGTCGACGGCGCCGTGTCGGTGCACATCCCGCTGGGACGGCTCTCGGCCCACCAGTGGGACGGGCTGACGCAGCTCGCCGGCACCGAACTCCGGCTCACCCCCTGGCGCGGTGTGGTCCTCCCCGCCGTGGGCACGACCCCCGGGCAGGCGGCCGAAGCGCTCGCCCGTCTCGGCGCGGCCGGTCTGGTCACCGATCCCGCATCACCCTGGCTTCACGTGGGTGCCTGTATCGGCCGGCCCGGGTGCGCCAAGGCACACGCCGACGTACGGACGGACGCGGCCCGGACGGTCGAGGCCATCGGCGACCCGGGCCTCCCCCTGTACTGGTCCGGCTGCGAACGCCGGTGCGGGCAGCCACGGACCGACCATGTCGAGGTGGTCGCGCAACCGGGCGGCGATTACCGCCTGTCCGCCGCTCCGGCCGGCCCGAGACCGCGAACCGCCCGCGCAGCAGACCCTTCCCAGATACCCGCCGCCCTGGCGGCGTTCAGCTCATGAGCCGCAAGACGACCGAGAGTGACGAGAAAAGCACCGTGACCACCCACTTCTACGAGAAGGACGGAGCGGCCATCTACCGCCAGTCCTTCGCCACGATCCGCGCGGAGGCGGACCTCGCCGGCCTGCCCGCCGATGTCAGCCAGGTGGCGGTGCGCATGATCCACGCCTGCGGAATGGTCGACCTCGTCCGGGACCTGTCCTACACGCCCGCGGTGGTGGCCCGGGCCCGCGAGGCCCTGCGCGCCGGCGCACCGATCTTCTGCGACGTGCAGATGGTGGCCAGCGGAGTGACCCGCAAGCGGCTGCCGGCCGGCAACGAGGTGCTCTGCACGCTGTCCGACCCTGCCGTTCCCGAGTTGGCCGCGAGGCTGGGCACCACGCGCAGCGCCGCCGCGCTGGAGCTCTGGCGCGACCGGCTGGAGGGCTCGGTGGTCGCCGTCGGCAACGCGCCCACCGCTCTCTTCCGGCTCCTGGAGATGATCGAGGAGGGCGCTGCGAGGCCCGCCGCCGTCATCGGTGTCCCCGTCGGTTTCATCGGTGCGGCCGAGTCCAAGGACGCCCTCGCCGCGCATGCGTCGGGGCTCGACCACCTGGTGGTGCGGGGCCGTCGCGGTGGCAGCGCCATCGCGGCCGCCGCGCTCAACGCGATCGCGAGCGAGGAAGAATGAGCGGCAAGCTGTACGGGGTGGGTCTCGGCCCGGGCGACCCCTCTCTGATGACCGTACGGGCGGTCGAGGTCATCGCCGGGGCGGACGTGATCGCCTACCACAGCGCCCGGCACGGCCGGTCGATCGCCCGGTCGATCGCGGCGAAGCACCTGCGGGCCGACCACATCGAGGAACGTCTGGTCTACCCGGTCACGACCGAGACCACGGACCATCCCGGTGGCTACCGGGGCGCCATGGAGCAGTTCTACGCCGAGGCGTCGGCCCGGCTGGCGGCCCACCTCGACGCCGGCCGGACCGTCGCCGTGCTCGCCGAGGGCGATCCGCTCTTCTACGGCTCCTACATGCACATGCACAAGCGGCTCGCCGACCGCTACGACACCGAGGTCGTCCCCGGTGTCACGTCCGTGTCGGCTGCCGCGGCCCGCCTGGGCGCACCGCTCGCCGAGGGCGAGGAGGTGCTGACCATCCTGCCGGGAACCCTGCCCGAGGAGGAGCTGACCGCACGGCTCGCCGCGACGGACGCGGCGGTGGTGATGAAGCTCGGCCGGACCTTCCCCAAGGTGCGCCGCGCCCTGGAGGGATCCGGGCGTCTGGCCGAGGCCCGGTACGTGGAGCGGGCCACCATGAGCAAGGAACGGGTCGCCGAACTGGCGGACGTGGACCCGGACTCGGTGCCGTACTTCTCGGTGGCCGTCCTGCCCAGCCAGGTCGACGCCGAACCGCCCGCGCGGGCGCACGGCGAAGTGGTCGTGGTCGGTACGGGTCCGGCCGGTCCGCTGTGGCTGACGCCCGAGTCACGCGGCGCGCTGGCCGCCGCCGACGACCTGGTCGGGTACACGACCTACCTCGAGCGGGTGCCCGAGCGGCCGGGCCAGGCCCGGCACGGCTCGGACAACCGGGTCGAGGCCGAGCGCGCCGAGTTCGCCCTGCAACTGGCCCGGCGTGGACGGCGGGTGGCCGTCGTGTCGGGCGGTGACCCCGGTGTCTTCGCCATGGCCACCGCCGTCCTGGAGGCCGCCTCCCGGCCGGAGTACCTGGACGTGCCGGTGCGGGTCCTGCCGGGGGTGACCGCCGCCAACGCGGCTGCCGCGCGGGCCGGCGCTCCCCTCGGCCACGACTACGCCACCCTCTCGCTGTCCGACCGGCTCAAGCCGTGGGAGGTCATCGCCGAGCGGCTGCGCGCGGCGGCCTCCGCGGACCTGGTGCTCGCCCTGTACAACCCGGGCTCGCGCAGCCGTACCTGGCAGGTGGGCAAGGCCCGGGAACTGCTGCTGGAGTACCGGGCGCCGCAGACACCCGTGGTGGTCGCGCGGGACGTGGGCGGTGCGGATGAGAGCGTACGGATCGTGGCGCTGGGTGAGCTGGATCCGGCCGAGGTCGACATGCGCACGATCCTGCTGGTCGGCTCCTCGCAGACGCGGGTGGTACGACGCGGAGACGGCGAGGAGATCGTCTGGACGCCGCGCCGGTATCCGGAGGCGTGAGAGCGCGCGGTACCGCGCCGCAGGGGCGTGAGCCTCGCTTCCCGGCGAGCGGCCCCTGCCAGGTCCGGGTCAACCGGCCGAGAACGGCTCCGGCCCGGAACGTTCCCGTACCCACCGGGCCGCCTCCTCGGGGTCCGCAACCACGGGCACGCCGGCGGGCGCCGGTGGTCTGCGGACCACGACCACGGGCAGGCCGGCCTCGCGGGCGGCCGTCAGTTTCGGCGCCGTGGCCGCTCCGCCGCTGTCCTTCGTCACCACGACGTCGATGCGGTGGCGCAGCAGCAGCTCGCGCTCCCGCCCCAGATCGAAGGGGCCGCGGTCGAGGAGCACCTCCATGTGGGACGGGTACGGAGGCTCGGGAGCGTCCACGGACCGCACGAGGAACCACAGGTCGTCCAGGTCCGCGAAAGCGGCCAGGCCCATGCGCCCGGTGGTGAGGAACACCCGGCGGCCGAGTGCGGGCAGTGACCGGGCGGCCTCCTCCAGCGAGGCCGCCTCGTGCCATCGGTCGCCCTCGGCGGGGACCCAGCCGGGGCGGCGCAGGGCGAGCAGGGGAACATGGGTGGCGGCAGCGGCCCGGGCCGCGTTGAAGCTGATCGTTCCGGCGAAGGGGTGGGTGGCGTCGACGACCGCGCCGACTTCGTGCTCGCGCAGCCACGCCGCCAGTCCGTCCGCCCCGCCGAAGCCGCCGACGCGCGTGCCGCCCGGCGGCAGCCGGGGGCTGGCGACCCGCCCGGCGAGGGAACTGGTCAGTTTCAGCCCGGGCAGGCCGTGGAGCAGTTCGGCGAGACGGCGGGCCTCCGTGGTGCCGCCGAGAATCAGTACGTGCATGGGAGTCCGGGTCCGTTCATGAGGAGCAGCGGGAGCAGCAGGGACATGGATGAGTCGAGCGGCACCGGCGGGGCGCCGGGTTCCGGCGCGGCGAAGGGCGGCCGCCGCGCCCAGCTGGAGCACACGGGGCTGCGGCCCGGCTGGACCACCGGTGCCTGCGCGACGGCGGCCACGACGGCCGCGTACACCGCCCTGCTGACCGGCGAGTTTCCCGACCCGGTGACGATCACGCTGCCCAAGGGGCAGAAGCCGTCGTTCGCGCTGGCCGCCGAGCGGCTGTCCGGGCAGAGCGCGATGGCGGGGATCGTGAAGGACGCCGGTGACGACCCGGACGTCACGCACGGCGCACTGATCCGGGCGACGGTACGGCGGCTGCCCGCGGGGACGGGCGTCGTCTTCAGAGCCGGGCCCGGCGTGGGGACCGTCACCCGGCCCGGCCTTCCGCTGCCCGTCGGCGAGGCGGCCATCAACCCCGTGCCCCGCCGAATGATGCGCGAGCACGTCGCCGAGGTCGCCGAGCGGCACGGCGGCAGTGGCGACGTGGAGATCACGGTCTCCGTGGACCACGGCGAGGAGATCGCCCGGTCCACCTGGAACCCGCGGCTCGGGATCGTCGGTGGCCTGTCCGTCCTCGGCACCACGGGCATCGTCGTGCCGTACTCCTGCTCGGCCTGGATCGACTCCATCCGGCGGGGCGTGGACGTGGCCCGCGCGGCCGGCCGGACCCACGTCGCCGGATGCACGGGGTCGACCTCCGAGCGGACGGTCATGGCCGAGTACGCCCTGCCCGAGGACGCCCTGCTGGACATGGGCGACTTCGCGGGTGCGGTGCTGAAGTACGTCCGCCGGCACCCGGTGGACCGCCTCACGATCTGCGGCGGCTTCGCCAAGCTCTCCAAGCTCGCCGCGGGCCATCTGGACCTGCACTCCGGCCGCTCCCAGGTCGACAAGGGTTTCCTGGCCGCGCTGGCCCGGGACGGCGGCGCGGACGAGAGGCTCGCCCGCGAGGTGGCCGCCGCCAACACCGGTCTCGCCGCACTCCAGTTGTGCCAGGGCGCCGCGGTACCGCTCGGTGACCTGGTGGCGGGGGCGGCCCGCGACGAGGCGCTGGCCGTGCTGCGCGGAGCACCGGTCGCCGTCGACGTCATCTGCATCGACCGTGCGGGCACCGTCGTGGGACGCAGCTCGGTGCGATGACACCCGCTCCCGTCCCCGGCGCGGTCCCGCCCCTTCCCGTTCCCGGCGCCGATCCCCGCCCGGGACCCTGCGCCGCCGGCGGGGACGTCCGGACGGCGCAGCAGGCGACTCCGCTCAGCAGAGGTGCCGTTCCCGCTCCGGCGAGTACAGGTGACTGTCGCCGAACTGCTGCGCACCCAGCGTGCGCCCCACCATGATCACAGCGGTGCGCAGCACGCCGGCTTCCTTCACCTTCGGGGCGATCTCCTCCAGAGTGCCACGGATGATCAGCTCGTCCGGGCGGGAGGCGTAGGCGACGACGGCGGCGGGGCAGTCGGCACCGTAGTGCGGGAGGAGTTCGTCGACCACGCGGTCCACGTACCTGGCGGCCAGGTGCAGCACGATCAGCGCGCCGCTGCGGCCGAGGGTGGCAAGATCCTCGCCCTCGGGCATGGCGGTGGCCTGCTGGGCGACCCGGGTGAGGATGACGGTCTGACCGACCGTCGGCACGGTCAGCTCCCGCTTCAGGGCGGCGGCGGCGGCGGCGAAGGCGGGAACGCCGGGGACGACCTCGTACGGCACGCCGGCCGCGTCCAGTCGCCGCATCTGCTCGGCGATCGCGCTGAACACGGAAGGGTCGCCCGAGTGCAGCCGGGCCACGTCGTGGCCCTCCTCGTGCGCGCGGACCAGTTCGGCCGTGATCTCGTCCAGGTTCAGCCGGGCGGTGTCCACCAGACGTGCGCCGGGCGGGCATTCGGCCAGCAGTTCGCGCGGGACCAGGCTGCCCGCGTACAGGCAGACCTGGCAGGCGGCGAGCGTGCGGGCGCCGCGCACCGTGATGAGGTCGGCGGCACCGGGGCCGGCGCCGATGAAGTACACGGTCATCTGTCTGCTCCTGGGGAGGGGTCGACGGTCTTCTCTACGGACCACTGGGTGACCGGCATGGCCTGGCGCCAGCCGGTGAAGCCACCCACGGGCACGGCGTGCGCCACCGCGAGCCGCACCAGCTCGCCGCCGTGCCGGCGATGGGCATCGGCCAGCAGCGCCTCGGATTCCAGGGTCACCGTGTTCGCGACCAGCCGTCCGCCGAGCGGCAACGCCGCCCAGCAGACGTCGAGGAGACCGGGTGCCGTGAGCCCTCCGCCCACGAACACGGCGTTCGGGGCGGGGAGTCCGGCCAGAGCGGCGGGAGCCGCCCCGCCGACGACCCTGAGTCCGGGCACGCCCAGGCGTTCGGCGTTACGGGTGATGCGTTCGGCGCGCACCGGGTCGCGCTCGACGGTGACGGCCCGGCAGGAGGGGTGGGTCCGCATCCACTCGACGGCGATCGAGCCGGATCCGCCGCCGACGTCCCACAGCAGTTCGCCGGGGGCGGGGGCGAGTGCGCCGAGCGTGGCGGCCCGGATGTGCTTCTTGGTGAGCTGCCCGTCGTGCTCGTACGCCTCGTCGGGCAGGCCCGGCACGGCCCCGAGCCGCGGGGTGTCCGGTGCGCGACGGCATCGGACGGCGACGATGTTGAGCGGATCGCCGGGCGACTGGCTCTGCACCCAGTCGTCGGCGGTGGTCTCGGCGGTCGTGCGTTCCCGGTCGCCGCCGAGCTGCTCCAGGACCCGCATGCGGCTCGGCCCGAAGCCCCGGTCCCTGAGGAGCGCGGCGACCTCGCCGGGGGTGCCGGCGTCGGCGCTGAGCACGAGGAGGCGCCGGCCCTCGTGCAGGGCGGCGGCGAGGCCGGCGGCGGGGCGGCCGACGAGCGTCACGACCTCGACGTCCTCCAGGGGCCAGCCGAGGCGGGCGGCGGCATGGGACACCGAGGACGGGTGAGGCAGCACCCGCAGGGCGTCGGCCTCCTCGGCGAGGGCGCGCCCGATGCCGTAGAACATCGGGTCGCCACTGGCCAGAACGGCGATGCGGCGGCCGGCGTGAGCCGCGAGCAGCCGGGGGACGGCAGGACGCAGGGGCGAGGGCCAGGCGATGCGCTCCCCCGCGCATTCGGGCGGCAGCAGGTCCAGCTGGCGCTGCCCTCCGATGAGCACTCCGGCCGCACGCAGCTCGGTCCTGGAGGACTCGGGGAGGCCCTGCCATCCGTCGGCCCCGATCCCGACGACGGTGACGGGGAACGGCTGTGCTGGTCGGGCGGGGGTCACTGCGGCATACCTCGGAGTTGGGACGGGCGACAGTGGCGCACTCTACTGGGCGGTCACCCGTGCACCCGAGCCCAGGGTTCCCATCCGGCGGGGCCTCGCCTCACAGGGCCCTGCGGTGGCGCGTGCGGGGCGCGTAACGACACCCGCGCCCGGCGTGTGACGAGCCGGAAATTCGATCTTCCTACGGTACTGGCCTGGGGCTCCCGCCGGCCGGCGAGACGGTCCCGGCCGGGACAACACACACGCGGGGTGGCATTCGGTGGCAGCTGGGTCGAAGGACGGCGGTGTCCGCACGGTCTGCTCGTACTGCGGCGTCGGCTGCGGCATCGTGCTCGACATCACGCGGGACTCCGGCGACGGACGGCGCCGTGCCACGAAGGCGTCCGGGGACAAGGAGCACCCCGCCAACTTCGGCCGCCTCTGTACCAAGGGGGCGACCAGCGCGGACATGCTGGCCGCGCCCGGGCGCATGCGGACGGCACTGGTGCGTGCCGGACGGGGCGCCGAGCCGCAGGAGACCGACGTGGACGAGGCGATCTCGTCCGTCGCCGCCCGGCTGCGGGCGGTCCTGGACGAGCACGGGCCCGACGCCCTGGCCTTCTACGTCTCGGGGCAGATGTCCCTGGAGGCGCAGTACCTGGCGAACAAGCTGGCCAAGGGCTTCGTGCGCACCAACCAGATCGAGTCCAACTCACGGCTGTGCATGGCCTCCGCGGGTTCGGGCTACAAACTGTCGCTGGGGGCCGACGGGCCGCCCGGTTCGTACCAGGACTTCGATCACGCGGACGTGTTCCTCGTCATCGGCGCCAACATGGCCGACTGCCACCCGATCCTGTTCCTGCGCATGATGGACCGGGTCAGGTCGGCGGGCGCCAGGCTCATCGTCGTCGACCCGCGCCGCACCGCCACCGCCGCCAAGGCCGACCTCTTCCTGCAGATCAGGCCCGGCACCGACCTCGCCCTGCTGAACGGTCTGCTGCACCTGCTGGTGGCGAACGGGCACACGGACGAGGAGTTCATCGCCGAGTGCACCGAGGGCTGGGACGAGATGCCCGCCTTCCTCGCGGACTATCCGCCCGGGAAGGTCGCGGAGATCACCGGCATACCGGAGTCCGACATCCGGCAGGCAGCGCGGTGGATCGGCGAGGCCGGCGAGTGGACGAGCTGCTGGACCATGGGCCTGAACCAGTCCACCCACGGCACCTGGAACACCAACGCCCTGATCGACCTGCACCTGGCCACCGGCGCCATCTGCCGCCCGGGATCCGGCCCCTTCTCGCTGACCGGCCAGCCCAACGCCATGGGCGGCCGCGAGATGGGCTACATGGGCCCCGGCCTGCCCGGACAGCGCTCCGTCCTGGTCGACGCCGAACGCGCCTTCGTCGAGGACCTGTGGAACATCCCCGAGGGCTCGCTGCGTACCGAGGTCGGGCGGGGCACGGTCGAGATGTTCGAGCGGATGGCCGGGGGCGACATCAAGGCGTGCTGGATCATGTGCACCAACCCGGTCGCCTCGGTGGCCAACCGCAAGAACGTCGTGGCCGCTCTGGAGACCGCCGAACTCGTCATCACCCAGGACGTGTTCGCCGAGACCGAGACCAACGCGTACGCCGACGTCGCGCTGCCGGCGACGCTGTGGGCGGAGTCCGACGGCGTACTGGTCAACTCCGAGCGCAACCTCACCCTCGTGCAGGGAGTCGTCGACCCGCCGGGGCAGGCGCTGCCCGACTGGCAGCTGATCGCCCGGGTGGCCTGCGAGATGGGCTTCGCCGAGGCGTTCACGTACGCCTCGGCCGAAGAGGTGTTCGACGAGCTGAGGCAGGCGTGGAACCCCACGACCGGCTGGGACCTGCGCGGCATCACCTACGAGCGGCTGCGCACCACGCCCGTCCAGTGGCCGGCGCCCACCGCCGACGGCCCGGACCGCAACCCGATCCGCTACCTCGCCGACGGCGCCGGCCGGGCCCTCCCGGAACGCGCGGACGGCACCCGCCCCCGTCCGGTCTTCCCCACCCCGAGCGGGCGCGCACGGTTCTTCGCCCGCCCGCACCTGCCCCCGGCCGAACTCCCCGACGACGAGCACCCCTTCGTCCTCAACACCGGCCGCCTGCAGCACCAGTGGCACACGATGACCAGGACCGGCAAGGTCGCCAAGCTCACCAAGCTCGACCCCGGCCCGTTCGTGGAGGTCCATCCGGAAGACGCGGGCGCGCTCGGGATCACGGAGGGCGACCAGGTGGAGGTCGCCTCGCGGCGCGGCCGCGCGGTGCTGCCCGCCGTGGTCACCGACCGGGTGCGGCCCGGCACCTGCTTCGCGCCGTTCCACTGGAACGACCTGTTCGGCGAACACCTCAGCATCAACGCCGTCACCCACGACGCCGTCGACCCGATCTCCTTCCAGCCCGGGTTCAAGGCCTGCGCCGTCGCCCTCACCAGGACGACCGCCCCCGCCCCGGCGGACCGGCCGGGCAGCCGGCCCGACCCCCTCCGGCGAGGAGCACCACCCGTGAACGCCCCGGCCCAGCACGGCGCCGGGGCCGCGGCCGAAGCCGGGGCCGGCCCGGCGGAATCCTCCGTCCCCGGAGCCGGAGCCGTCCCGGCGGAATCCGCTGTCCCCGGAGCCGGAGCCGGGGCCCTCCCGGCGGAATCGCCCGTCCACGCCCTCGCCACCCTGTTCGGCACCACCAGCCTCGTCCCCGCACCCCTGGCCGGGCCGGAGCGCGACTACCTGTCCGGCTTCCTCTCCGGCCTCGCCCTCGCCCCGCCGGACGGACGCGTTCCCGTCCTGCCCCCGGGGGCGCCCCTCACCCCGGGCAACGCCCTGTGGGTCGACGGCGTCCTCGCCGGCCTGTACTCCCGCACCGGCGCCGCGCCCGCCCCGGAGGCCACCCGGATCGGCTCGCCGGCAGCCGGTAGGGCCGTACCGGCCCGCCGTCTCATCGTTCTGTGGGCGTCCCAGACCGGTGGCGCCGAGGAGTTCGCCGCCACCGCTGCCGCCCGCCTCACCGGATCCGGGCGTCCTGCCGAACTGCTGTCCATGGCCGACGTCTCCCCGGCACACCTCACCCCGGACAGCGACGTGCTGCTCGTCACGAGCACGTTCGGCGACGGCGACGCCCCCGACAACGGCGCCGGCTTCTGGCAGGCGCTGTCCGCCCCGGACGCCGCCCGGCTGGAGACCATCCGGTACGCGGTCCTCGGGTTCGGTGACTCCGCCTACGACGACTTCTGCGGCCACGGCCGCCGCCTCGACGAACGCCTCGAAGCACTCGGCGCCACCCGGCTCCTGCCCCGCACCGACTGCGAGCCCGACTTCGAGGAGGCCGCCGAGCAGTGGCTCGGCCGGGTCGCCGCCGCCCTGGCCACGGCCGGGGACCGGCGACCGGTGCCCGCCGGCCCGGCCGGGACGAGCGACCCGGCCCCCACCGCGGCCACCGCGTCCGCACCGGCCGTCGTCGGCCCGCCGCCGGCACCCGCCGGCTACACCAAGGCATCCCCGTTCGCCACCCTGCTCATCGGCAACAGGCTGCTGAGCCTGCCCGGCTCACGCAAGGAGGTACGGCAGTTCGCCTTCGACACCCGGGACCGTGAACTCGCCTACGACGCCGGGGACGCCCTCGGTGTCTGGCCGGCCAACGGCGCCCCGCTCGTCGCCGAGTGGCTCGCCCTCACCGGCCTCGACCCCGAGGAGACCGTCACGCTGGGCGACGGCACGCCCCTCCCCTTCGAAGAAGCGCTGCGCACCCGCCTGGACATCTCCCGCATCACCACCGGCCTGCTGAAGTTCGTCACGGAGCGCACCGGCGACCACAGGCTGAAGCGACTGCTGCGGACCGACAACCCCGCCAACAAGGACGCGCTCGCGCAGTGGAGCTGGGGCCGGCAGGCCGCCGACGTCCTCGCCGAGTTCCCGGTCCGCGCCTCGGCCGCGGAGTGGGCGGGCGTCCTCAAACCCCTGCAGCCTCGCCTGTACTCCATATCCTCCAGCCCGCTCGCCCACCCCGGCGAGGTCCGCCTCACGGTCTCCGTGGTCCGCTACACCAGCGATCTCGGCCGGGACCGCAAAGGCGTGTGCTCGACCTATCTCGCCGACTGCGCGGACGACGGCCCCGTCCAGGTCTTCGTCCAGCGCTCACCGCACTTCCGGCCGCCCGCCGACCCCGCCACCCCCATGATCATGGTGGGTCCCGGAACCGGTGTCGCGCCCTTCATCGGGTTCCTCGAGGACCGTCTGGCCCGTGGCCACACCGGCCCCAACTGGCTCTTCTTCGGCGAACAGCGCAGGGCCACCGACTTCTACCACCGCGAGGACCTGGAGGCGTACCAGGCGTCCGGCCACCTCGACCGGCTCGACCTCGCCTTCTCCCGCGACCAGCGCAACAAGATCTACGTCCAGGACCGCATGCGCGAACACGGCTCCCGCCTGTGGCAGTGGCTCCAGGACGGCGCCCACTTCTACGTCTGCGGCGACGCGGCCCGCATGGCCAAGGACGTGGACCGGGCCCTCGCGGACATCGCCGCCGTCCACGGCGGCATGAGCCCGGAGGAGGCCGGCGCCTACGTCAGGCACCTCGCCGCGGAGAAGCGCTACGTCCGCGACGTCTACTGACGGCGGGGCGGGTGGCCGCGCCGGTCCGTCAGAACACCCGGATCGGGATCTCGGCGGGGTCGGTGAGCAGGTCGTAGATGTCGTCGTCCAGCCGGACCAGCGTCACGGAGGCGCCGGCCATGTCGAGCGAGGTGCAGTACTCGCCGACGTAGCTGCGCCCGACCTCGATGCCCCGCTCGGCCAGCTGCTTGTGGGCCAGGCCGTACACCAGGTACAGCTCGCCGACCGGTGTGCCGCCGAGGCCGTTGACCATCAGGGCGACATGGTCACCGGTGGCGAACGGCAGGTCGTCCACGACGGCGTCGACCAGCTCGCGCACCATCGCGGCCGCCGGCCGGAGCTTCTCCCGCCTGCGGCCCGGCTCGCCGTGGATGCCCACGCCCATCTCGACGGAGTCCTCGGGCAGGTCGAACAGCGGCGAACCCTTCGCGGGCGGTGTGCACGCGGTGAGCGCCATGCCCATGGTGCGTGTGACGGAGTTGACCTTCTCGCCGACCCGGTACACCTCGTCGAGGTCGGCGCCGCGCTCGGCGGCCGCGCCGACGGCCTTCATCACGAAGAAGTTGCCGGCCACCCCGCGCCGGCCGACGGTGTAGGTCGAGTCCTGTACGGCCACGTCGTCGTCGATGAAGAGGGTGCGCACGGTCACACCGTCCGCCTGCGACATCTCCTCGGCCATCTCGAACGCCATCCGGTCACCCGTGTAGTTGTTGACGAGCAGCAGCACGCCCTTCGGGGACGCGACCAGCCTGACCGTCTCGTAGACGAAGTCGGCGGGCGGCGCGGCGAACACGTCGCCGGGGCAGGCGGCGTCGAGCATGCCCTTGCCGACGGTCATCACGTGCGCCGGCTCGTGCCCGGACCCGGATCCCTGCACGATCGAGACCTTGTTCCGCTGCGGGGCGTCGGCTCGCATGATCAGGTTGTACTCGGGCACGTACGTGAGTGTGCCGGGATTGGCCAGGGCCAGCCCCTCCAGCATCTCGGCGACGTAGTCCTTCGGGTCGTTGACGAACTTCTTCATGTCGTGACTCCTCCTGGTCCTGCCGGCCGCGGGTGCCGGGAGGCGGGCCGGTCGTCGGGGCCCGGTCCCTGCCGTCAGCCGCGTGTGTCCCACTCGGCGGCGACGCGCTCCGCCATGACCGCGACCGCCACCGCGCCGGGGTCCGGCGAGCCGATGCTGCGCTCTCCGGTGTAGCTCTGGCGGCCGCGTCTGGCCTGCATGGGCGTCGTCGCGTCGGCCGCGGCGCGGGCGGTGGTGGCGGCCAGAGCGGCCAGTTCGGAACCGGCGGTCTCCGGTCCGCCGTCGGCGAGCCGCCGCTCCAGGGCGTCGGTCATCGGGATCAGCGCGTCCAGCAGCGTCTTGTCGCCCAGGTCGGACCTGCCGCGCGCCTTGATCCCCTCCGCGGCGGCCCGCAGCATCGCCACCGCGTCCGCGGCGGCCGGCTCCGGCCGGTCCCGCACGACCCCGGAGGCCCGCAGGAAGGCGGTCCCCCACAGCGGCCCCGACGTGCCGCCCACCCGCTTGGAGATCACCATCGCGACCTTCTTCAGGAGCTCGGCGGGCGGCTCCGGGGCGAGGGTGTCCCATTCGGCCAGTACGATCTCGAAACCGCGGGCGAGCGAGTAGCCGAAGTCCCCGTCCCCCGCGACGGCGTCGAGATCGCTGAAGGCCCGCTCGTTGTCCACCGCGGTGCGTGCGATGACCCGGACGACGAAGGCGAGGTCGCTCGCGGACGTCGATGGCGATGGCATGGCTCTCCCTACTTCCGCGAGCTCAGTGCGGCCGGGGACGGGGACCGGACGGCCCGGGGTCGAGGAGGCCGCCCACGGGCGGATCGGACGTGGCGGAGTCCGTGAGGTCGCCGGAGCCGAGCAGGGCGGCCAGGTCCGCGAGCACCACACGGGGCCCCGGGCGGATGCCGAGCGGGTCGCCGAGCACGCGGGTGACCGTCTCCCGCGGGGGTGGATCACCGAGCGAGGTGACCACCAGGGCGGCCCCGGTGAAGTCCTCCTCCCCGGTGTAGGCGCTGGTCGTGACCGCGCAGACGAGCCCGGCGCCGAGCGCGGACAGCATCCCGTTGCGGCTGTCCTCGATCGCGACGGCGTCCGCGGGGTCCAGCCCGAGCCGGTGCACGGCGAACGCGTAGATGTCCGGGGCGGGCTTCTTCCGCTGGACCGCGTCCCCGGCGAAGACGCTGAAGCGGGCGGCGAGTTCCGGGCCCATGGCGAGTTCGAGCACGCTGCGCACGGACGCCTCGGCGGAGGTGGAGGCCACCGCGAGCGTCCACCCGGCCTCGTGCGCCTCCGCGGCCACCCGCCGTACACCGGGCCGGGGCGGAATACTCCCGCCGCGGATGATCCCCGTGTAGATCTCGGTCTTGCGCCGGTGCCAGACGGCGATCCGCTCGTCGAGTGCGGCCGGGTCGGAGGGCAGACCGGCGGCTGCGACGAACTCCGGGGTCAGCAGGGTCCGCATCCGCTCCTTTCCGCCGCCGACCTTCACCTTCTCCGCGTACTCCGCGTCGCTCCACCGCACCGGCAGACCGAACTCCTCGAACGTCCGGTTGAAGGCGGGCAGGTGGCCGTCGCGTTCGGTGTCGGCGAGGACGCCGTCGCAGTCGAAGACGAGCGCGGGCACGGTCAGCCCGCCCGTCCGGCGCTGCCGAAGAGCGTCATCAGCGAACCGGCCAGTTCGACGACGTCCTGGCGGACGGCCCGGAAGAGCGACGGAGGGTCCCATTTCCCGCGCTCCGCCGCGGCCTGGAGGAAGGCCAGGTTCGACTTCATGTACGTCTCCTTGAGCGCCGTGGAGATGTTGACCTTCGCGCAGCCGCGGGAGATCAGGTCGCGGAACTGCTCGTCGGACAGTCCGCTGCCGCCGTGCAGGGCGATCGGTACCGGATGGGCCGCCACGATGTCGGAGACCCGTTGGGCGTCGAGGACCGGCGCCTGCTTGTACGATCCGTGCGCGTTCCCGATCGCCGGCGCGAAGACGTCGACCTGTGTGGTGCGCAGGAACTCCAGAGCGACCGCGAGGTCCTGCTGCCGGGCGGCGGTGTCGCTGCCGACGCCGTCCTCCACACCGGTGATCGACTCGATCTCGCCCTCGACCGCGGCGCCGAAGGCACGGGCCTCGGCGACGACTTCGACGGTCTGCCTCATGTTCTCCTCCACCGGCAGCGTCGAGGCGTCGAACAGCACCGAGTTCCATCCCCGGCGCAGGCACTCGGTGATGACCTCGCGTTCCGGACAGTGATCCAGATGCAGGGCGACCGGCACCTCGATGCCCGCTGTCATCGAGGTCCACATCGCGTAGAGCACGTCGCTGCCGATGGACCTGACGGTCTTCACGGAGGTCTGCACGATCAGCGGCGACGCGTTCTCCACCGCCGCCGCCAGCACGGCCTCCAGCGTGAGATCGTTGAACACGTTGACGGCCGGAACGGCATAGCGTTCCTCGAACGGCTTGGCGAGGATCTCGGTCAGCGGTGTCACACCCACGGCGCCTCCTCGTCTCCGCCCTTGCTCCTCCATTCCACGCCCGCCCCTCACACCCCGCCACTTGTGGCCCGCGGCCACCTCCCCGGCGCCCCTGACCCGCAAGGACGGCGGCGCAGTTGGCTGTGCGGCGACACCTCCCGGGCCGGCCGCCACCCGTTCCGCCGCGCGGGACGCACCCGGACACCCGGCCTGTGCCGCAACCCGGACCGGTGCCGCATCCACCCCTCGCCGGGCGCCCGCACCCAAGTAGTGGAATATTGAACAACCGCGCTTCGTTGCAGCCCGCGAAGGAGGTCACGAGTGGACACGCAAGTGGAGATCCCGTACTACGACCACGGAACCGCCGCCGAGCGCTGGGAGCGCGCGCGGCTGTTCTTCGACGCGAAGGACTACGCGGCGGCGGCGCGCGTGCTGGCCGGACTGGTCGAGGAGGTGCCGGACCAGACCGGTCCCCGGCTGCTCCTGGCCCGCGCCTACTACCACTCGGCCCAGCTGCACCGCGCCGAGGCCGAGTTGCGGGTCATCGTCGAGCGCGACCCGGTGGAGCACTACGCCCGGCTGATGCTGGGCCGCACCCTCCAGCGGCAGGCCAGGCACGAGGAGGCGGAGCGGCATCTGCGGCTCGCCTCGGCGCTCGCGGGTGACTTCCCGCGGGAGTGAGCCGCAGACCGTGGGAGGGGGCGCTACCTGGCGTGTCACCGGGCGAGGCGCGCCGACGTGGCATTCTGACGCGATGGCACCCCCTCCTGATCACGCGCCCCTCGCCGAGCGGGTCGAGGAACTCCTCGCCGCCGGTGGCCCCCTGCCCATCGTCGCCGCCGGACAGCCGGTGCTGCGCCAGGGCACCGAACCGTACGACGGTCAGCTCGGCCCCGCTCTGCTGAACCGCTTCGTCGAGGCCCTGCGCGTCACCATGCACGCCGCTCCGGGCGTGGGCCTGGCCGCACCGCAGGTCGGCGTGCCACTGCGGATCGCGGTCATCGAGGACCCGGCCCCGGTGCCCGAACCGGTCGCCGTGGCCCGGGGCCGGGTCCCGCAGCCCTTCCGGGTCCTGGTCAACCCGGTGTACGAACCGGCCGGCGACGACCGCGTCGCGTTCTTCGAGGGCTGCCTGAGCGTGCCGGGCTGGCAGGCGGTCGTGGCGCGGCACGCCGCGGTACGGCTGCGCGGCGCCGACGAGCGGGGCCGCACGCTGGACGAAGTGTTCACCGGCTGGCCGGCCCGCATCGTCCAGCACGAGACGGACCATCTCGACGGCACTCTGTACCTGGACCGCGCGGAGCCGCGCTCCCTGTCCACGAACGAGGCGGTGTCGGCGCTCTGGGCCCAGCCGACGCCCGAGGCGGCGGCGCGGGCCCTGGGCTTCGCGCTGCCGTAGCCGACCCGGTCGCCCGGCGGAGCCTCGCACCGCCGCGGGCGGCCCCGGCACCAGGCGGGACCGCCGCGGCCGGGCGTCCCGCACGTCTCCTCGGTGCGGGACGATCCGCCGGTGCTCAGCTGTCCCGGTAGGCCTCCAGCAGCCGCAGCCAGACCTCGCTCAGCGTCGGGTAGGACGCGACCGCGTGCCACAGCCGGCTGACGGGGACGCGGCCGGCGACGGCGATCGTGGCCGAGTGGATGAGTTCGCCGACGCCCGGGCCGACGAAGGTGACACCCCGCAGGATCTCGTCCTCCACGTCCACGACCATGCGGGCCCGGCCCTTGTAGCCGTCCCCGTACAGGCCCGCCCCGGCGACCGAGGAGAACTCGACGTCGACCGCGCGGACGCGGTGGCCCGCCTGTTCCGCCTCGGCGAGGGAGAGACCGACCGCGGCGGCCTCGGGTTCGGTGAAGACGACCTGCGGTACGGCGTGGTGGTCGGCGGTGGCCACGTGCGCGCCCCACTCCTCGTCCAGCAGCGGGCTGCCGGCGGCGCGAGCGGCGATGGCGGCGCCGGCGATGCGGGCCTGGTACTTGCCCTGGTGGGTCAGCAGTGCCCGGTGGTTGACGTCGCCGACCGCGTACAGCCAGTCCGTGCCGGTGACCAGCAGGCTGTCGTCCACCTCCAGCCAGGAGCCGGGTGCCAGGCCCACGGTGTCCAGGCCGATGTCGTCGGTGTGCGGGACGCGCCCGGTGGCGAAGAGGATCTCGTCGGCCTCGATCCGGTCGCCGGTGCCGGTGACGGCGACGACGGTGCCGCTCTCGCGGGTGACGGACTCGACGGAGGTGCCGGTGCGCACGTCGACGCCCGCCTCGGCGAGCGATTCGGCGACCAGTTCACCGGCGAACGGCTCCATGCGGTTCAGCAGCCCCTTGCCGCGCACCAGCAGCGTGACCCGCGAGCCGAGAGCCTGCCAGGCGGTGGCCATCTCGGCGGCCACGACACCACCGCCGACGACGATCAGCCTGCCGGGGGCCGCCTCTGCGCTGGTCGCCTCGCGGCTGGTCCAGGGCCGTACGCCGGCGAGATCCGGGAGGTCGGGCAGCTGGGCGCGGGTGCCGGTGGAGACGGCGACGGCGTGCCGCGCGGTGAGCGTGGTGACCTTGCCGTCGGGGCCGGTCACGGTGACCGTGCGCGGTCCGGCGAGGCGGCCGTGGCCGCGGTGGAGGTCGGCGCCGGTGCCCTCGAGCCAGGCGACCTGGCCGTCGTCCTTCCAGTGGGAGGTGAACTCGTCCCGCCGGGCGAGCACCGCCGGGGTGTCGAGGGAGCCCTGGACCGCCCCGGCGAGGCCGGGCAGGCGGCGCGCGTCGGCCTGGACGATGACCGGCCTGAGCAGGGCCTTGCTGGGCATGCACGCCCAGTACGAGCACTCGCCGCCGAGCAGTTCGTTCTCCACGACCGCGGTGGTCAGACCGGCCGCACGGGTGCGGTCGGCGACGTTCTCCCCCACGGGTCCGCCCCCGATGACCACGACGTCGTACTCGATGGATTCCGTTTCCGTCATGGGGCCAGTCTGGTCGGTGGTGTGCGCCGTGGCCACATGGGTACGCGCGCGGAACACGAGCGTGCACGTGTGGAATAGGCGGCCCGGCGGCCGTGTTTCCGCCGTCGGCACACCCCACACCAGGAAGAGGGAATCACGCCATGAGCAGCACCGTGGAGCTGACCAAGGAGAACTTCGACCAGACGGTCGGCGAGAACGAGTTCGTGCTCATCGACTTCTGGGCGTCCTGGTGCGGGCCCTGCCGGCAGTTCGCGCCGGTGTACGAGAAGGCCGCCGCGGAGAACCCGGACCTGGTCTTCGGCAAGGTGGACACCGAGGCCCAGCCCGAGCTGGCCGCGGCCTTCCAGATCCAGTCGATCCCGACGCTGATGATCGTCCGGGACAAGGTCGCCGTCTTCGCCCAGCCGGGTGCCCTGCCCGAGGCGGCCCTCACCGACCTCATCGGCCAGGCCCGCAAGCTGGACATGGACGAGGTCCGCAAGAGCATCGCCGCCCAGGAGGGCGACGCGGCCCAGTAGCACCGGCGGAAGAACCCGTCTTCGCCCTCGGCCGTCCGGCGCGGCGCTCCCCGGCGGACACCGGGGAGCCGTACCCGCCACCGGGCGGCCGGACCGGCCACCGGGTCAGCCGTACGCGGTCCCGGGTCAGCCGTGCTCGGTCCCCGGTCAGCCGTGCTCGTCCCGGGGTCGGCTGGACTCGTTCCAGGGTCAGCTGGACTGGCGCCGGACCACCGAGGCACCCAGCAGCCCGTGCACCTCTGGCTCGCCCCCGGGATCGCGCACCACGCGGTCGACCAGTTCGGCGAGGTCGCGGCCCGAGGGCAGCTCGATGTGGACCGTGCTGAGCCTGGGCCGCAGCAGCCGGCCGAGCATCAGGTCGTCGGCGCCGATCAGGGCCATGTCGTCGGGGATGCGGACGCCCTCGTCCTGGAGGGCGCGCAGCAGCAGCATGGCGTACTCGTCGTTGTAGGCGAACACCGCGTCCAGATCCGACTTCCGCAATTGGGCGGCCAGCTGGACGGCGGCCTCCTCCGTGTAGTCGAGCGGCAGCTCGGTCAGGGTCGCGCCCGTACCGCGCAGGGCCTGGCGTACGCCTGCGAGCCGCGGCCGGGAGAAGGCCTCGAGCCCCGTCTCCCCGGGAACGACGACCCCGATCCGGCGCCGGCCGCGCTCGTGCAGATGGGCGCCCGCGCAGTGGCCCACGGTGGCCTGGTCCATGAGCAGGGCGTGCGCGCCCTCGACGCGTTCGGGGCCCAGGGTGACGACGGCCCGGGCGCCGGACCGCTTCAGGACCTGGACCCCCTGGGGGCCGAGCCCCGCGCCCGGCACCAGCACCGCCACCGGCCGCAACTCGGCCCAGGCGCGGGCGGCTTCGTCGCCCTGCAGGCCGACGCTTCCGTACTGCACGACCGTGTAGTCGAGCCGGCCGAGCGCCCACTGGAGTTCGTTGAGGAACCTGCTGTAGAGCGGGCCCACCGGGATCGCCGGGGCGGGCATGAGCACCATGCGGCTGTGTCCGGCGCGCAGGCTGCGGGCGGCGGCGTGCGGCACGTATCCCAGTTCCCGCGCGGCCTCGTGGACGCGCCGGCGCGTCGGCTCGCTGATGCGGACGGCGCTGGTGTTGTTGAGGACGTAGGACACGGTCGCGCGCGAGACGCCGGCCAGGCGGGCGACGTCGGCACTCGTGGGCGTGTTCGGTATCTGCACCATGACAGACCGCATCTTGGCAGAGGAACGGCGGCCGGGAGCACTCGGGGGAACGTGGTTCGGCGTTGGACGACACGGGTGGGAGTGGGAGGACGGCCCCGGCGCGCGGCGCGCAGGTCCGCCTCCAGCAGTTCCGCCTCCAGCAGTTCCGCGTCCAGCAGGTCCGCGTCCAGCAGGTCCGCCTCGACGGCTTCGGAGAGGGCCCGGCCGAGAGAGCGGTTCGCGGTGATCCCGGCCGAGAGAACGGATTCAGCGCGGTGGGGCCGGCCCAGAGAACGGATTCAGCAGGGTGGGGCCGGCCGAGAGAACGGATTCAGCAGGGTGGGGCCGACCGAGAAAGCGGATTCAGCGGGGTGGGGCCGTGCGGGTCACCCGGGCGACCAGGTCGATCCAGCCGGCCTCCAGGCGCTCCATGGGCATCGCGCACTGCCGGGTCAGATGGTGGATCAGTGCCGGGTCGAGCGAGGCCATCAGCGTCTGGGACAGCAGAGCGCAGTCGGCGTCCGGCACGATCTGCCGCAGCAGCATCGTGACCTGTGTACGCAGGGCAGCGAATGCGGGGTGGGCGAACCGCCGATCCGGCTCCGGCTGGGCGGCCAGCTGCAGATCCAGCTGCTCGGCGGAGCGGTACAGCACCGCCACGCCGAACGCCCGCAGCCGGTCGAGCGGCGGCGCCCCGGGCCCCAGCGGCGGGGGCCCGCACAGGAAGTCGGCCTGCAGCTGCCTGGCGGAGTGGTCCAGCAGGGCCATCAGCAGCCCCGTGCGGTCGCCGAAGCGGCGAAACACCGTGCCCTTGCCGACCTGGGCCGCCGCGGCCACCGCCTCCATCGTCACTCCGCCCACGCCGTGCTCGGCGATCAGCCGGGCGGCGGCCTCCAGCAGCCGGGCCCGGTTGCGGGCCGCGTCGGCCCGCAGGCAGGGCTCGTCGGGAACCGGCCCGACCTCCAGCAACTGAGAGGATTCGAATGGCTCCTGAGGCTCGGGGAGGTGCGGCAGGGCGCTGGTCATGAAGACAGCGTAAAGCATCGGGAAGAAAACTGGACCACGGTCCGGTTAGGGTGATAGAAATCTAAACGGACCTTGGTCCGGATCGTGACCGCGATGTTTCAGCCCCTTGGAGTTCCCATGTCCGTTCGTATCCTCGCGCTCGTCGGCAGCCTCCGCGCCGGTTCGCACAACCGCCAGCTCGCCGAGGCCGCCGTGAAGCTCGCACCCGAGGGCGCCGAGGTCGAGCTGTTCGAGGGCCTCGCCGAGATCCCGTTCTACAACGAGGACATCGACGTGGAGGGCGACGTCCCGGCCCCCGCCGCGAAGCTGCGCGCTGCCGCGCAGGCCGCCGACGCGTTCCTGCTCTTCTCCCCCGAGTACAACGGCACCATCCCGGCCGTCCTGAAGAACGCCATCGACTGGCTGTCCCGCCCGTACGGTGCCAGCGCCTTCGGCGGCAAGCCCGTGGCCGTGATCGGCACCGCGTACGGTCAGTACGGCGGCGTGTGGGCGCAGGACGAGGCCCGCAAGGCGGTGGGCATCGCCGGCGGCAAGGTGGTCGAGGAGATCAAGCTGGCCATCCCCGGCTCCGTGACCCGCTTCGCCGAGACCCACCCGGTCGACGACGCCGAGGTCGCCGCCCAGCTGACCGAGGTCGTGGTGCGCCTGCACGGCACCGTGTCCGAGGCCGTCGCCGTCTGACCGGAGGTTCACCCGCACGGGGCCGGAGCTGCAGCCCACAGCTCCGGCCCCGTCCGCGTTCCCCCGGAATCCGGCCGGCGGCGCTCCACCCGGGCGACACCCCGACCAGCGCCCCACCCGAGGGCCGCTCCGCCCGAGAGGCGCCCTGCCGGGCGGCACCCCGACCGGGCAGCGCACCACCCGAGGCCGCTCCGCCCGAGTGGCGCTCCACCCGAGCGGCGCTCCACCCGAGCGGCGCTCCTTACGGAACCGATCACGGGGGGCCTCGCGGATCCGTTCCGCCGGTCGGCGCCGCGGATCACTCGCCACGGGGTAGGCGACTCCTGACCGCTCACACTCCGCTCCGGCACTCGCCGCGGCGGACCCAGTGTCACCCGAGGAGACGCCATGCCCCTGGTCCCGCCGCCGTTCGATCCGGAACTCGCCTCCGCGCTGGAATCGGTCAAGGACGTGACCACCCCCGGCTTCACCCTGGACGACCTGGACGAGGCCCGGGAGGCCGCCGAACTGCTCGGCCTGCTGGACGTCACCCTGGACGGCGCCTTCGAGGTGGAGGACCGCGCGGTTCCCGGCCCCGAGGGAGCCCCCGACGTCTCCCTGCTCATCTGCCGCCCCACCGCCACGGCGTTCACACCTCCGCTGCCGGTCGTCTACCACGTCCACGGCGGCGGCATGATGACCGGGACCAATCGGGCCGGCGTGGCCGAACCCCTCGGCTGGGCGCGCGAGCTGGGCGCGGTGGTGGTGTCGGTGGAGTACCGGCTCGCCCCCGAACACCCCTACCCCGCGCCGGTCGAGGACGTGTATGCCGGCTGGCTGTGGACCGCCGGGCACGCGAAGGAGATCGGGGGCGACCCGGACCGGATGGTCGTGGCGGGCGCCAGTTCCGGCGGTGGCCTCACCGCGGCGCTCGCTCTGCTCGCCCGGGACCGGCGGGGTCCGCGACCGCTCGGCCAGGTCCTGATGTCCCCGATGCTGGACGACCGCAACGACACCGCCTCCGGCCACCAGATGGCGGGCCTCGGCGCCTGGGACCGCAGCGCCAACGAGACCGGCTGGACGGCGCTGCTCGGCGACCGCCGGGGCGGCCCCGGGGTCTCCCCGTACGCCGCGCCCGCCCGCGCCACCGACCTGTCCGGACTGCCCCCGGCCTTCCTCGACGTCGGCTCCGCGGAGACCTTCCGGGACGAGGTGGTCGCCTACGCCTCCGGCATCTGGCAGGCCGGCGGCGCGGCCGAACTCCACGTCTGGCCGGGCGGCTTCCACGGCTTCGACGCCCTGGTCCCCGAGGCGGCCCTGTCCCGGGCCGCCCGCGCGGCACGAGTGGCGTGGCTGCGGCGGCTGCTCGGCGGGGACCGCCGGGACCAGCGCTGACGTCCGTCGAGCGGGAGCGGCTCAGGCGGGCAGGGGCGCGTCCGGGGCGACGAGGCCTTCCTCCCGCGGCTCGGTCCGGAAGGCGGCCGGGACCGTCTCGGTGAGGGCGGCGACGTCCTGGGCGAGGGGCCAGTCGTGTCGTCGTTCCGCGAGCCGGCACTGGCCGGCCCTGCCACCGCGTGGCAGCGGGCCCCCGGCGGCGACGGCGACGACGGCGACGACCCCTCATACCGAAGACACCCCTGCGCAAACCGTAGGCGCGCCGCCGACATGACGTTACCGTTCGGTAGACATCGTGCCCGGAGCCTCCCGGAGGTGCTCACCCCATGACGCCCGACCGTGCCGCAGGTCTCGCGGAGACCCGACGTGCCCTCGCCGACGGGGAGGTGACCTCGCGGGCGCTGGTGGAGCAGGCGCTGGCCCGGATCGACGCCACCCAGCCGACGCTGAACGCCTTCCGGATCGTGCGTGCCGAGGCCGCGCTCGCCGAAGCGGACGCCGCCGACCGGGAGTTGGCCGCCGGAGTACGCCGCCCGTTGCTCGGGGTACCGGTGGCGGTCAAGGACGACATGGACGTGGCCGGCGAACCGACCGCGTTCGGCTGCCGGGGCGAGTTCCCGCCGGCGGCCGCGGACGGGGAGGCGGTACGGCGCCTGCGCGCGGCCGGTGCGGTCATCGTCGGCAAGACCAACACCTGCGAACTGGGGCAGTGGCCGTTCACCGAGGGCCCGGCGTTCGGCGAGACCCGCAACCCCTGGCACACCGAGCACACACCCGGTGGATCCTCGGGCGGCTCGGCCGCGGCGGTCGCCGCCGGGCTCGTCCCGGCCGCCCTCGGCTCCGACGGCGCAGGCTCGGTGCGCATCCCGGCCTCCTGGACCCACCTGATCGGCATCAAGCCGCAGCGCGGCCGGATCTCGACCTGGCCCCGCGGCGAATCCTTCCACGGCATCACGGTCAACGGCACGCTCGCCCGCACGGTCGCCGACGCGGCCCTGCTGCTGGACGCGGCCAGCGGCAACCACGACCTGGACCCGCACCGGCCGCCCGCCGTGACGGTGGCCGACGCGGTCGGCCGCGATCCGGGCCGGCTGCGCATCGCCCTGTCGCTGAAGCCGCCGTTCACCGCCGTACCCGCCCGTCTCCGGCCGGAGGTACGCGCCCGAGTGGTCGAACTCGCCGAGAGACTGGCCGCGTCGGGCCACCATGTCGAGGAGGCCGATCCGCCCTACGGCCAGATCGGGCTGACCTTCCTTCCTCGCGCCACCGCGGGGATCGCCGAACGGGCCCTCGAGGCACCCGACTTCACGCTGCTCGACCCGCGCACCCGGGGCGCCGCCCGGCTGGGCCGGCTGCTCGGCGGGGCCCCGCTCCGGGCGGCCCGGCGCGCGGAGGCGGTGCTGCACCGGCGGATCGGCGTCTTCTTCCGGTCGTACGACGTGATCCTGGCGCCGACCACGGCGGCTCCCCCGCCCCGGATCGGCGCCCTGTCCGGGCTGAGCGGGTTCGCCACCGACCGCGCGATGATCGCCGCCTGCCCGTACGCCTGGCCCTGGAACGTGCTGGGCTGGCCGGGCGTGAACGTGCCCGCCGGGTTCGTGGACGGCGGCCTCCCGGTCGGCGCCCAGTTGCTCGGCCCCGCCGGCAGCGAGCCGCTGCTGGTCTCCCTCGCGGCCCAGTTGGAGGCGGAACTGCGCTGGCACGAGGTGTGGCCGCCACAGCGGGCGGAGGCCGGCACACCGGCCCCCTGACCGCGTTCCGCCCGTACCCGGTTGGCCATGGTCACCGGGCGGTGCACGCTGGTGCCGAACCGGAGGCGCACGTCGTCGCCCAGCAACTCGCGGAGACGGGCCCGGAGATCGTCCCGGCGGATGCGTCCACGTGCGGCGACGCGACCACATCGTGCCGCTCAACGGGGCGGACGCCAGGGGAGAGTTGCCAGCCAAGGCGCTCACCATGGGCCGCACGGGCCTCGGTCCGGCCCGTCGGCTGCCGCCCGCCTGTCCTTCACCGCGTCCACACGAGTCGGCTGTAGGGTGATCGACGGCATGTGCGGGGCACGGACACAGCGGAGCCGAGGGACACATCAGATGGCGCCACCGCCGACGACGGGCAGCGGACCGTGGGAGGACTCCACGGCGGGCCCGCGCGTGCTGTGCGACACGCGGGCCCTGGTGCAGGCGCCGCCCGCGCCGGCCGGAGTGCTGTGGAAGCTGGCCGAGAGCGGGCGCCAGCTGGACGCCAACGTGGTCCGGCTCCCCCCGGGCGGCCGGATCACGGCCCACACCGAGACGCAGCTGGACGTCATGCTCTTCGTCGTCGCCGGGACCGGTGTGCTAGGCGACGAGCTCTCCGGCGAACCCCAGCCGCTCGGCGAGGGCGCCCTTGTCTGGCTGCCGCGCGGTGCCGCCCGCAGCGTCACCGCCGCGGAGAGCGGCCTGACCTATCTGACCGTGCACCGCCGCCGCCCGGGCATGTGGATCGGCTCGCGGCCGCCCGGCACTCCCACGGCCCCGACCACCGCCGTCCCACCGGAATAACGTGCGTGCCCCGGGCGCTTGTTGCGCTCCGGGCGGGTACCACTAGGGTGCCTTCCGTGAGCACGTCCACCGATGAGAGCATCCCCGGCCGCCCTGGCCGCCACGCCACCACCGAGGCCGACCCGCGGGAGGTCGGCCGGGTACGCACCGAGTACTCCCCCGCCCACGACGGCGACCCGGACCCCGGGGAGATCGTGTGGACCTGGGTGCCGTTCGAGGAGAACGACGGCCGGGGCAAGGACCGCCCGGTCCTGGTCGTGGCCCGAGAGGCGGCAGGAACGTTTCTCGCCGTGCAGCTCTCCAGCAAGCGGCACGACGGCGACCGGGAGTGGGTGGCGATCGGCAGCGGGCCGTGGGACCGCTCGGGCCGCGACTCGTGGGTGGACGTGGACCGAGTGCTGCGGCTGCACGAGGCGGGCATGCGCAGGGAGGCGTGCGCCCTGGACCGGATGCGCTTCGACCTGGTCCGCCGACGGCTCCACGAGCGCTACGGCTGGACCTGACCCTGCCGGCACGCGCTGGGCGCATCCGGCTCGCCTCGTGACGGGCGGCCCGCCGCACGTGAGCCCGGCGCCGGGTGCCGCACGCCCGGACCCCGCCTCGTGCGAGCCGCGCGCCAAGGTGCCGAGGGCCGGTGCGCGCAGCCCGGCGGGGTGCGTCCCGGCCGCCTGCGCACGCGACCGCCCTAACCGAACACCTTCTCGAAAGCCGTGCGGGTCGCGGCGCCCGGCGTCCGGTCCAGTACGCCGAACACCACGTGCTCGAAGGACTGCGCGAACCGGCCCCCGGCGCCCAGCAGCGCCCGGAAGGCGTCCGCGACCTGCGCCGGGTCGTTCTGGAAGACACCGCAGCCCCAGGCCCCGAGCACCAGCCGCCGGTAGCCGTGCGCCACGGCCGTCTCCAGGACCCGCTCGGCCCGGCCGGCCAGCACGGACGGCAGTTCCGCGGCGCGCTCCGGTGCCGTACGCCGAACGACGCCCGCGTTGGGCGCCGCGGCGGTCAGGAAGCCCGCCAGGAACGGCTCCGCGAGCAGGCCGCCGCGGTCGTCGCGGAAGACCGGGACGGCCGGCGAGTGAATCACCCGATCGGTGTAGAAGGGGTCACGCTCGGCCCGGTGGTGATCGTAGAAGCCACGGGCCGCCAGGAGGCAGGTGTGCAGGGCGGAGGCGCGGCACAGGGCCTCCTCCTGGGCCTGTGCGCCGTTCAGGTAACCGCCGCCCGGATTCCGGGCGGAGGCGAAGTTCAGGACGGCGACGGGCGCGCCGGCCAGCCGGCGGGCCGCCTCCAGACTGCTCTCGCCGGTGACCTCGACGACGGGCCCGGTCCGCGGATCCGTCCCGGTGCCGGCCCCGGACATGGTCGGGACCGGCACCGGGACGGGCGGGACCGGAGGAGTCGGCACCGGCGCGGGTCCGAACATCCGCGTGCCGGCTCGGGCCGCCGCGACGGCCGCCGCGATCGGTACCTCCCGCCCGTCCGGCGCCAGGTACCGGCCGGCCGCCACGATCTTCTCCGTGTCCGTGGCGATACCGCGCAGGCGCGCGCTCATGGCGCCACCCCCGTGGACGCCATGTCCGCGGCCTGCGCGATCTCCCCCGTCGTGCTCATACAGGCATCCTGGGTGATGCTGGTCCTGCGGTGCAACGGAGTTTCACCGCCCGCGGAACAGTCCGGAAAACGGGTACGGAAACGGAGATGACCGATCCGGAACGTCCGGAGGGGCACCCTTGTGCGAATCGCCTCGAGGGTTTTGGGTGGAGCGAGTGCCTGCCCGGCCCCCCTCGCAGTACCGGGCCGGTGGCATGGTGGAATCTCAGGAGGATCCCGACATGTCCGATTCACATAGCGACGGCGGTGGCTGTACCGAGCACCTTGTCGCCGTCACCGAGCCTGAGGTGGAGGCCCTCGTCAGGGGCATCTGCTTCAAGACCGGGCCGCCCCGCACCGTCGGGGTGGAACTGGAATGGCTCGTCCACGAGCTGCGGCAGCCGCAGCTCACCGTGACACCCGAACGTCTCGAGGCGGCCTATGCCGCGTTGCGGGCCGTGTCCCTGGGTTCGGCTCTCACCGTCGAACCCGGTGGCCAGCTGGAGCTCAGTTCGCCGCCCGCCGCCTCCCTGATGGAGTGCATCGGCACCGTCTCGGCCGACCTCGACACCGTCCGTGCCGTCCTCGCCGAAGCCGGTCTCGGCCTCGTCGGCATCGGCCACGACCCCTGGCACGCACCCCGCAGGTTCCTGCACCAGCCGCGCTACGACGCCATGGAGGCGTGCCTGGACCGCAACGGTCCGGCCGGCCGGCACATGATGTGCGCCTCCGCCTCCGTCCAGGTGTGCGTGGACGCCGGCCACGAGGAGCCCGGCCCCCTGGGGCACCGGCGGCGCTGGTGGCTGGCCCATCAGCTGGGCGCCGTCCTGGTGGCCGCGTTCGCCAACTCCCCGCTGGTCGGGCAGCGGCCCACGGGCTGGAAGTCCACCCGGCAGCTGGTCTGGATGGAGATCGGCGCCGGCCGGGCGGGCGGCCCCCCGCTGGATGGTGACCCACGGGCCATGTGGGCGCGGCACGTACTGGACTCGCCGGTGATGTGCGTCCGCCGGGAGCACGGGCCGTGGGAGGTGCCCGACGGGCTCACCTTCCGGGAGTGGGCCCGCACCGGATCACCCCGGCCGCCCACCCGGGCGGACCTCGACTACCACCTGACCACCCTGTTCCCGCCGGTGCGGCCGCGCGGTCACCTGGAGCTGAGGATGATCGACGCGCAACCCGGCGACGACGGCTGGATCGTGCCGCTCGCGGTCACGGCGGCGCTGTTCGACGATCCGGCGGCGGCGGAGACCGCGTACCGGATCGTGAAGCCGCTCGCCGAGCGGGCGCTGAACCTGCCCGCCCCGCACAATCCGCTGTGGGCCGACGCGGCCCGGCTGGGGCTCGCCGATCCGGAGCTGCGCGACGCGGCCACCGTCTGTTTCGGGGTGGCCCTGGAGGCACTGCCCCGGCTGGGCGCGTCCCGGCAGGTCGTGGATGCCGTGGCGGTCCATCTGGACCGTTACGTCGCCCGGGGCCGCTGCCCGGCCGACGACCTGCTGGACGGATCGCACCGCACGGACCGGCACCGGTCCGGCCCCGCAGCGGGTACCCGCACCGCCCACGGGAGGAAGGACATCCGCACATGACCGCGCCCGAGACCGGCACGACGACCTTCGGGTCCGGCACCACGACCGTCGGTTCCGGCACCACGGCCGCCGGGTCCGGCACCACGACCGTCGAGCCGGACGCCGACGCCCTGCGCGAGCGGGCGCTGGCCTCGCTCACCACCGCCCGCGACCGCACCACGCTGCTGACCGACTGCGTCGACGAACCGGACCTCACCGCCCAGCACTCCCCGCTGATGTCCCCGCTGGTGTGGGACCTCGCGCACATCGGCAACCAGGAGGAACTGTGGCTGCTGCGGGCCGTCGGCGGCCGGGAGGCGATGCGGCCGGAGATCGACACCCTCTACGACGCCTTCGAGCATCCGCGCGCGGAGCGGCCCTCGCTGCCGCTGCTGCCGCCCGCCGAGGCCCGCCGGTACGCGGCCGAGGTGCGCGGCCGGGTGATGGATCTGCTGGCGGGCGCGGACTTCCACGGCACCCGGCTGACCGAGGCCGGTTTCGCCTTCGGGATGGTCGCCCAGCACGAACAGCAGCACGACGAGACGATGCTGATCACCCATCAGCTGAGGAAGGGACCCCAGGCCCTGACCGCCCCGGACCCGGAGCCGGTAGCGCTGTTCACCGGGCCGGCCGAAGTGCTCGTCCCCGGTGGCCCGTTCACCATGGGCACGTCGGCCGAGCCGTGGGCGCTGGACAACGAACGGCCGGCCCACCAGCGTGAGGTGGCGCCGTTCTGGATCGACACGACCCCGGTGACGAACGGGGCGTACCAGGCGTTCATCGCGGACGGCGGGTACGACACCGAGCGCTGGTGGACGCCGGAGGGCTGGGCGCACATCAAGCGGCACTCCCTCACGGCCCCGCAGTTCTGGCGCCGGGACGCCGGCCAGTGGCTCAGGCGCCGGTTCGGGGTCACGGAGGCGGTCCCGGCCGAGGAGCCGGTGCTGCACGTGTGCTGGTACGAGGCCGATGCCTACGCCCGCTGGGCCGGTCGCCGGCTGCCCACGGAGGCGGAGTGGGAGAAGGCCGCCCGCTTCGACCCGGCCACCGGCCGCTCGCGACGCTATCCGTGGGGCGACGCCGACCCGGCGCCCGAGCACGCCAACCTGGGCCAGCGGCATCTGCGGCCGGCGCCCGCCGGCAGCTACCCGCAGGGTGAGTCCGCGCTGGGCGTCCGGCAGTTGATAGGTGACGTGTGGGAGTGGACGGCCAGCGACTTCCTGCCGTACCCGGGGTTCCGGGCGTTTCCGTACAAGGAGTACTCGGAGGTCTTCTTCGGCTCCGGCTACAAGGTGCTGCGCGGGGGCTCGTTCGCCGTGGATCCGGTGGCGTGCCGGGGCACGTTCCGCAACTGGGACCATCCGATCCGCCGACAGATCTTCTCCGGGTTCCGCACGGCCCGTTCGGAGGCCGTCTGATGTGCCGGCATCTGGCCTATCTCGGGCCCGAGGAGCCGCTCGGCCGGCTCCTGGTGGAGCCGGAGCACAGTTTGTTCCGCCAGTCGTGGGCACCGCGACGGCAGCGCTACGGGACGGTCAACGCCGACGGTTTCGGGGTGGGCTGGTACGCGCCCGGGGACCCGGCGCCGGCCCGCTACCGGCGGGCCGGCCCGATCTGGGCGGACCTGTCCTTCGCCGACCTGGCACGGGTGGTGCGCTCCGGCGCGGTGCTCGCCGCCGTACGGGACGCGACGCTCGCGGGCGCGGACGCCGAGGCCGCGGCGGCGCCCTTCGCGGCCGGGCGGTGGCTGTTCAGCCACAACGGCGCGGTCCCCGGCTGGCCGGACTCGGCGGCACCGCTGGTGTCGGCACTGCCCCCGGTGGACCTGCTGTCGCTGCAGGCCCGCAACGACTCGGCGTTCGTCTGGGCGCTGGTCCTGCACCGGCTGCGCGGCGGCGACGAACCGGCCCGAGCCCTCGGTGAGACGGTCCGCCGACTGGCCGGGGCCGCCCCCGCCTCCCGCCTCAACCTGCTGCTGACCGACGGCACCACGATCGCCGCCACCGCCTGGGGCGACACCCTCTGGTACCGGACGGAGCCCGGTCGCGGCACGGTCGTCGCCTCCGAACCCTCCGACGACGATCCCCTCTGGCAGGAGGTCCCCGACCGCACCGCGCTCACCGCGAGCAGCACCGGTGTGCTGCTCGCCCCGCTGGAGGACCCGGCGGCCGCCCCCGCTCTCGGCTCCGCTCGAGCGGAGGAGCCCACATCGACGAAGGAGCCCTGTACGTGAGTCCCCTGCACGTCACCCGTACCTTCCCCGAGGACGCCACGGACGCGGCCCTGCGCGCCGACGTCCGGCACGGCCTCACCGCCACACCCAAGTGGCTGCCGCCGAAGTGGTTCTACGACGCCCGCGGCAGCGAGCTGTTCGAGCAGATCACCGAACTGCCCGAGTACTACCCCACACGGGCCGAGCGGGAGATCCTCGCCGC
Source organism: Streptomyces sp. NPDC048514 (assembly GCF_043199955.1). Lineage (NCBI taxonomy): Bacteria > Bacillati > Actinomycetota > Actinomycetes > Kitasatosporales > Streptomycetaceae > Streptomyces > Streptomyces sp. NPDC048514. The sequence goes on from NZ_JBICWT010000002.1 coordinate 202,387, forward strand.
CCGGTCCGGCGAGATCGCCGCCGCGAGCGGTGCCCGCACGCTGATCGAGCTGGGCTCGGGCTCCTCGGAGAAGACCCGCTATCTCATCGACGCCCTACCGCTCGCGGCCTACGTCCCGGTCGACGTCAGCGAGAGCGCCCTCACCCAGGCCGCTCAGGCGCTCATCGCCGACCACCCGGGCCTCGAAGTCCACGCGCTGATCGCGGACTTCACCGCACCGCTGACGCTGCCGGCCACCCCCGGGCCCCGGCTGGTGGCGTTCCTCGGCGGCACGATCGGCAACCTGCTGCCGGCCGAGCGCACCGAGTTCCTGACGTCCGTACGAGCCCTGCTCGCGCCGGGCGACGGGCTGCTGCTCGGCACCGACCTGGTCAAGGACGAGCAGGTGCTGGTGCGGGCGTACGACGACGCGGCCGGGGTGACGGCCGCGTTCAACAAGAACGTGCTGGCCGTCGTCGACCGTGAACTGGGCGCCGACTTCGACCTGGACGCCTTCGACCATGTGGCGCTGTGGGACGCCGAGCGTGAGTGGATCGAGATGCGGCTGCGCTCGCGCACCGAACAGACGGTGAAGGTGCCCGCGCTGGGCCTCGCCGTGGAGTTCGCCGCGGGCGAGGAGCTGCGCACCGAGGTGTCGGCGAAGTTCCGCAAGGACAAGGTCGGCACCGAACTGGCCGCGGTGGGGTTCGACCTGACCCACTGGTGGACGGACGACCAGGACCGGTTCGCACTGTCGCTGAGCGTGGCTCGGTGAGTCAGCCCACGTCCGGCTGGAGCGCCTCGGTGATCTTCCGGGACGCCCGGCGCGCCTCCGCCGCCGGGTCCGCCCCGTTCAGCACGCGCGTCATGTACTCCTTGATCGGGTTGTCGGCCTCGACGTCGGCCCACTGAGGGGTGTTGGGGGTCGCCCGCCCGTGCGCCGCGCCCGCGGCCATGGCGGCGACCCCCTCCGCTTCGGCGACCGCGCCGGCGAGCGTGGTCTTGTTCGGCACGTAGTTCATCGCCCGGGCGAGTTCGGTGTCCCACTTGGCGTCGGTGAGCGCCCCGACGACGGCGGTCGCGGCGAACTGGTCCTCGGTGTTCTGCGGTACGACCAGGTCGGAGCCGCCGGTGAACACCGTGCCGGGCCGGCCGGCGCTCCGGCCGGGTACCGGGAAGAAGCCCAGCTTGTGCTCCAGTTCCGGGTTCTGTTGCACGATCGACTGGGCGAGGCCGGGTACCGCGACGATCTGTGCGACCTTGCCGCCGGCGAACACCCCGGCCTGGGGCGGGTGTTCCTCGTCGGCGTCCACCGGTCCCGTGCCCAGCGCCTGCAGGCGCCGGTAGTAGTCCATGCCGCGCAGCGCGGCCGGAGTGTCCAGGGTGCCCTGCCACTCGTGGTCCTTCTCGCGGGCGAGGTCGCCGCCCTCGTCCCAGATGAAGCCGGAGAGCGTGTACCAGTCCTGTCCGGCGAGGTAGATGCCCTGATCGCCGGCCGAGTTCAGCTTCCCGGTGTCGGTCAGCCACTCGTCGCGGGTCTTCGGTACACGGGTGATGCCCGCCCGTTCGAAGAGATCCTTGCGGTAGATGACGACCCGGTTGGCCGCGTACCAGGGGATGCCGTACTGCTTGTTGCCGTCCTTGCCGGGCTGGGCGAGGCCGGGCAGCCACTTCTCCTTCCCCCAGTCGCGCATCGACTCCAGGGTGAGGTCGACGAGCCGGCCGCCGTCGGCGTACAGCGGCACCTGGGTGTTGCCGACCTCGATGACGTCCGGGCCGTCCCCCGAGCCGTCCGCGAGCGCCCCCCTGACCTTCTCGACGATGCCGGTCCATTCCTGGATGCGGATGTCCAGGCGCAGGTCCTTGTGGGTGCTCTCGAAGTCCTCGGTGAAGCGGTGCAGGAACTTCTCGGAGGCGCTGTCCTTCATCAGCCAGACCGTGACGGTCTTGCGCTCGTGCCCGCCGGGGAGCACCCCGCAGGCGCTGACGAGGGATCCGGCGACACAGATGAGGGCGAGCAGACGACGTCTCACGAGGGGTCCTGTTCTGTCTGGCCTGGACGGTGCGGACAGGGGTGGGCGCCCGGTCGTGGGGGGACGAACACATGCGTTCGTACGGGTGTGCTGGGATTTTGGTATGGACCAATGCGCGGGGTCAAGGGCTGCCCACGGTCCGCCGACGACGACGACGCCGTGCGGGCCGGACGCGGATGCGGCACCGTGGAGTACGGCGTGACACGAGAGGAGCACCCGCATGTCGAACCACACGTACCGGGTCACCGAGATCGTCGGCACCTCGCACGAGGGCATCGACCAGGCCATCCGCAACGGCATCGCCCGTGCCGACCAGACTCTGCGCAACCTGGACTGGTTCGAGGTGACCCAGGTCCGCGGGCAGATCGAGAACGGACGGATCGAGCACTACCAGGTCGGCCTGAAGCTGGGCTTCCGCCTGGAGGACGCCGACTGAACCGTCAGGTACGCCCCTCGCCCTCCTGCGCCTGACGGAGCGCGGCCGACTCGGCGGCCCAGCGGGCCCGCACCACGGTGAACCCCGCGCGTTCGGCGTCGTCGCACACCAGCTCGTCGTCGTCCACGAGGACCCGCACCGCACGGTCGCGGGCGAGGCGGCGCAGGATCTCCAGCTTGGTGAACCGGGCGGGCCTGCGGTCGGCGTTGCCGCGCATGTGCACCCGCCCCTCGGGCAGCCCGTGGGCCGCGAGCCACTCCAGCGTGTCGCGGCGGCACCGCTCGGGGCGGCCCGTGAGGTAGACGACCTCGCACTCCCGGGCACTCTCCAGCGCCAGCGCCACCCCCTCGGCGAGAGGCGGGTCCGCGGGCGCGGCCGCGAAGAAGGCGGCCCAGTCGCGCGGCCGGCTCTCCAGGTGGTGCTGCCGGTGGGCGGTGTCGGCGAGGGTGTTGTCGAGGTCGAACACGGCGAGCGGTCGCCTGCTGCTGTCGGTCACCCCGACAGCGTAGTCAGGCGGCAGCGGCGCCGGACACGGCGCCCGCCGCGGGAATCCCGGGCGGCCCAGAGCGTTGAACCCATCGTGAGCAGCACCGTGAGCGGCACTCCGAGCAGCACAGGCATCAGCGGGACCCGGTTCTCGGTCCTCGACCGCTCCCGCACCCGGGAGGGGCACCCGCCCGCCGAGGCGCTGCGGGACACCGTGGCCCTGGCGCGGGAGGCGGAGCGGCTCGGCTATCACCGCTTCTGGGTGTCGGAGCACCACGGCGTGCCCGGGGTCGCCGGTTCGGCGCCGACCGTGCTCGCCGCGGCGGTCGCGGGCGCCACCCGTACGATCCGCGTCGGCACCGGCGGGGTGATGCTGCCCAATCATCAGCCGCTGGTCGTGGCCGAGCAGTTCGGCGTCCTGGAGTCACTGTTCCCGGGGCGGATCGACATGGGCCTCGGCCGTTCCGTGGGCTTCACGGAGGGGGTGCGCAGGGCGCTCGGCCGGGACAAGGGCGACGCCGGGAACTTCGCGGCGCAGCTGGACGAGCTGCTGCAGTGGTTCGCGGGCGGTTCGCCGACCGGGGTGCACGCCCGACCCGCGGAGGGCCTCGACGTGCCGCCCTTCGTGCTGGCGACCGGCGAGGGCGCGCGGATCGCGGCCCGCGCGGGTCTGCCCGTGGTCATCGGCGACCTGCGCGGCCGGGACCGGATGCTGCGCGGCATCGACGAGTACCGGTCCCGGTTCCGGCCCTCCGCCTGGGCGGCCGAGCCGTACGTGGTGGTCTCCGGGACGATCGCGGTGGCCGGCACCGAGGAGGAGGCCCGGCGGCTGCTGGTCCCGGAGGCCTGGTCGATGGCGCACTCGCGCACCCACGGCACCTTTCCGCCCCTCGCCCCCGCCGAGGAGATCCGGGCCCGCACGATGACCGCCAGGGAACGGGACTTCTACGAGGCCGGGCTCGCCGGCCACCTGGCCGGCACCGCGGAGCAGGTCGCCGACGGGCTGCGGACGCTACTGGAGGAGACCGGCGCCGCGGAGGTCCTGGTCACCACCAGCACCTACGACCGCACGGCACTGCTCGACTCCTACCGGCGGCTCGCCGCGCTCTTCGCACCGCAGGGCTGATCCGGCGACCGCGGCGCCGAAGCCGCCACCGGAGCGCTGACCGGCTCGAGATGCGAACCCGGCGGGGCCCGGTGACCCTGGGAGGGAAACCGCAAACGACGAGGAGGGCTGCCATGTCCTTCATGGACAAGATCAAGGGCATGCTCAAGGGCCATGAGGGCATGGCCGACAAGGGCATCGACAAGGGCGGCGACTACGTCGACCAGCGCACCGGGAACAAGTACCAGTCACAGGTCGACACCGGGCAGGACAAGCTGAGGGACGAGTTCGGCACCCGCCGGGACCCGGGCAACCCTCCGCGGCCGTAGCACTCGGGGGCGGATAGAGTTCCCCCACGATGCACAGCCCCCACGACCCGTACGTCCGCGTCCGCGGCGCCCGCGAGCACAACCTCAAGGGCGTCGACGTGGACATCCCGCGGGACGTACTGGCCGTGTTCACCGGTGTGTCCGGCTCGGGCAAGTCGTCGCTTGCCTTCGGCACCATCTACGCCGAGGCCCAGCGGCGCTACTTCGAGTCGGTCGCACCCTACGCGCGCAGGCTGATCCACCAGGTCGGGGCGCCCGAGGTCGGCGAGATCAGCGGGCTGCCGCCCGCGGTCTCGCTGCAACAGCGGCGCTCCGCCCCCACCTCGCGCTCCTCGGTGGGCACGGTCACCAATCTCTCCAACTCCCTGCGGATGCTGTTCTCCCGTGCCGGGCGGTACCCGCCGGGCGCCGAGCGGCTCGATTCGGACGCGTTCTCGCCGAACACGGCGGCCGGCGCCTGTCCCGGGTGCCACGGCCTCGGCCGGGTGCACGAGACGACCGAGGAGTCGCTCGTCCCGGATCCCTCGCTGTCCGTCCGTGAGGGCGCCGTCGCGGCCTGGCCGGGCGCCTGGCAGGGCAAGAACCTGCGGGACATCCTCGACACCCTCGGCTACGACGTGGACCGGCCCTGGCGCGAACTGCCCGCCGAGCAGCGCGAATGGATCCTGTTCACGGACGAGCAGCCGGTCGTCACCGTACATCCGGTCCGGGACGCCGACCGCATCCAACGGCCCTACCAGGGCACGTACATGAGCGCCCGCCGATATGTGCTGAAGACCTTCTCGGACACCAAGTCCGCGACGCTGCGGGCGAAGGCGGAGCGCTTCCTGACCAGTCGGCCCTGTCCGGCCTGCGGGGGCAGCCGGCTGCGGCCGGAGGCGCTGGCGGTGACCTTCGGCGGCCGGACCATCGCCGAGCTGGCCGCGCTGCCGCTGAGCGACCTCGCCGCAGTGCCGGCCGGCACCTCGCGGACGGCCGGGGTCCTCATGGCGGACCTCGGGTCCCGCATCGCCCCGGTGGTCGAACTGGGCCTCGGCTATCTGAGCCTGGACCGGGCCACCCCCACCCTCTCGGCGGGCGAGCTGCAACGGCTGCGGCTGGCCACGCAGTTGCGTTCGGGGCTGTTCGGCGTGGTGTACGTGCTGGACGAGCCGTCCGCCGGTCTGCACCCGGCGGACACCGAGGCGCTGCTGACCGTGCTGGACCGGTTGAAGGCGGCGGGCAACTCGGTGTTCGTCGTCGAGCACCACCTGGACGTCGTGCGCGGCGCCGACTGGCTGGTGGACGTGGGTCCCGGCGCGGGCGAGCACGGTGGCCGCGTGCTGTACAGCGGGCCGCCGGCGGAGCTGGCGTCGGTGCAGGAGTCGGCGACGGCCGCGTTCCTCTTCGACGAGGCTCCGGGACCGGCACGTGAGATCCGCGAACCGCGCGGCTGGCTGAAGGTCGGTCCCGTGACCCGGCACAATCTGCGCGCGGTGACGGCCGAGTTCCCGGTGGGCGCGTTCACCGCCGTCACCGGGGTCTCGGGTTCCGGGAAGTCCACGCTCATCGGCGAGTTGACGGAGGAGCTGGCGGGCGTGGACCGGCTGGTCCGGGTGGACCAGAAGCCGATCGGACGCACTCCGCGTTCCAACCTGGCCACCTACACGGGCCTGTTCGACGTGGTCCGCAAGGTGTTCGCCGGCACCGGGGAGGCGCGGGCGCGCGGTTACGGGCCCGGCCGGTTCTCCTTCAACGTGCCGGGCGGTCGCTGCGAGGCCTGCCAGGGCGAGGGGTTCGTCGTCGTCGAGCTGCTGTTCCTGCCGAGCACGTACGCGCCCTGCCCGGACTGCGGCGGCGCCCGCTACAACCCCGAGACGCTGCGGGTGACCTACCGGGGACGAGACATCGCCGAGGTGCTCGACCTGACGGTGGAGGCCGCGGCGGAGTTCTTCGCGGACATCCCGGCCGCGGCCCGGAGTCTGGGCGCCCTGCTCGACGTGGGCCTCGGCTATCTCCGCCTCGGCCAGCCGGCGACCGAGCTGTCCGGCGGCGAGGCCCAGCGGATCAAGCTGGCGAGCGAGCTGCAGCGCGGCCGGCGCGGTCACACCCTCTATCTGCTGGACGAGCCGACGACCGGGCTGCATCCGGCCGACGTCGAGGTGCTGATGGACCGGCTGGACGGGCTGGTGGACGCCGGGCACACGGTCGTGGTGGTGGAGCACGACATGACGGTGGTCGCGGGCGCCGACTGGGTGATCGACCTGGGGCCGGGCGGTGGCGGCCGGGGCGGCCGGATCGTGGCGGCCGGCCCCCCGCAGCGGGTGGCGCGGGCGGCGGACAGCGCCACGGCGCCCTACCTGGCGCGGGTCATGTCCTGAGCGGTGGGTGGGGCGGTCCGCGCGGGCACCGGCCGGCCGGCGACCAGGGCCGCATGGGTCCAGGCCGGCTCGGGCGTGACCGGCTGGGCGGCGCGGGCCAGGGCACGCCGGTCGGGATGGGTGCCCGGCGGTATCGGCGGCCGCACCTCCACCTCGGCCACCAGACCCCGGGTACGGGCCACCCGCCACAGGGAGGCGAGCAGGGTGTCCTCGCCCACGAACGCCGCCGCGGTGCCGGCCGCGCCGTCCTGCTGCCGGTAGCGCAGGCGCACCGGCTGCACGGGCACACCCGCGTCCAGCGCCGCCTGGAAGACGGCCCGGCGGAAATGCCCCTGGGACCGCCCGCACCAGGTGCTGCCCTCAGGGAAGGCGGCCACGGCCCCGCCCTCGCGCAGGGCGTCGGCGATCCGGGCGACCGTGCCCGGCAGGGCGCGCAGCCGGTCCCGCTCGATGAACAGGACGCCGCCGCGCGCGGCCAGGGCGCCTGCCACCGGCCACCGGCCGACCTCGCTCTTGGCGAGCATCCGGGCCGGGCGTACGGCGGTCAGCAGCGGGACGTCCAGCCAGGAGACGTGGTTGGCGACCAGCAGCAGCCCGCCGGGCGGTGCGGCGCCACCACTCACGCTGACCCTGACCCCGACGGCACGCACGATCATCCGGCACCACCTGCCGATCCACTCGGCGGATATCCTCCGCCCCAGGCGGGGGCTCGCCCGGCCGAGCAGGGACACCACTGCCCCGGCCAGCACCAGCGCCGTGACCGCGGTCAGCCGCAGTACGGCACGGGGTACGGCCACGGCGGTCCGGGCCGGGTCCACGCAGGCGCCGGGGGTGCAGGGCGCGCTGGGCAGCCAGACGCTCATCACGCCGGGACGAGCGAGAGGAAGTGCCGCAGATAGCGCGCGTCGACCCGGCGCATCGACAGCAGCACGTACAGGTCGGCGACCCCGAACCCGGGGTCGTGCGCGGGCTCGCCGCACACCCAGGCGCCGAGGCGCAGGTAGCCGCGCAGCAGGGCGGGCAGCTCCGGGCGGCCGGGCACGGGAGGGGCCGTGGGCCCGGCCGTGGCCGCGGGGCCGGGGATCCAGGGCAGCAGCGGCCGTACCCGGAACTCCTCGGGTGCCAGGTGCTTGGCGCGCACCCGCTCCCAGGTCGCGGCGGCGAGGGCGCCCCCGTCGGCGAGCGGCACCGAGCAGCAGCCGGCCAGCCACTCGTGGCCCCGGTCGACCATGTAGCGCGCGATGCCCGCCCAGATCAGGCCGATGACGGCGCCGTCACGGTGGTCGGGGTGCACGCAGGAGCGGCCGACCTCGACCAGGCCGGACCGGATCGAGGCGAGCGGGCCGAGATCGAACTCGCCCTCGGAGTAGAGGCGGCCCGCGGTCGCGGCCCGCTCCGGGGGCAGCAGCCGGTAGGTGCCGACGACCTCGCCGGTGGCGCCCTCCCGGATGAGGAGGTGGTCGCAGTAGGCGTCGAAGGCGTCGATGTCCAGGCCCGGTTCCGGACCGTCGAGCCGGGCGCCCAGCTCCCCGGCGAACACCTGGTGGCGAAGGCGCTGCGCGGCCCGGACGTCGTCCTGGTCACGGGCGAGCGTCACACGGTAACCGGAACCGTCGGGCGGGGCGGCGAGGGCGGGGGGCGAGGCGGGCATCGCGGTCATGGGGGTCTCCTGCGCCGAGCGGAAGCGTGCGGAAAACTGCACCTGCTTTCTTCCGCGGCAGGCTGGCCTCGGCGTGTCCGCGGCGGGACCCGGGGATGTGCGCCTGCTGAATGACGGGAGTCGGCGTCCGGCCCGCCGGATGCCTGGTGGGACCGGGTCGGAGCACCACGCCCGGTCCCACCCGCCCGCCCTTGCGGCGAACGATCAGTGCGGTTTCACCGCTTCGCGGCCTTCCGGGTGGCCCGCAGCCACTCCTTGTTCATGCTCGTGATGGAGACCAGCGGGATCCCCTTCGGGCACGCGGTGGCGCACTCGCCGGCCAGGGTGCAGCCGCCGAAGCCCTCCTCGTCCATCTGCGCCACCATGTCGAGCACGCGCGTCTCCCGCTCGGGGGCGCCCTGCGGGAGCACGTTCAGATGGTTGACCTTGGCGGAGGTGAACAGCATCGCCGCCCCGTTGGGGCAGGCGGCCACACACGCCCCGCACCCGATGCACTCGGCGTGCTCGAAGGCGAAGTCGGCGTCGGCCTTGGGAACCGGTGTGGCGTGCGCCTCCGGCGCGGAGCCGGTGGGCGCGGTGACGTAGCCACCGGCCTGGATGATCCGGTCGAACGCGGACCGGTCGACCACCAGGTCCCTGATCACCGGGAAGGCGGCGGCCCGCCACGGCTCGACGTCGATGGTGTCGCCGTCCTGGAAGGACCGCATGTGCAGCTGGCAGGTGGTGGTCCGCTCGGGTCCGTGCGCGTCGCCGTTGATGACCAGCGAGCACGCCCCGCAGATGCCCTCGCGGCAGTCGTGGTCGAAGGCGACGGGCTCCTCGCCGGAGAGGATGAGCTGTTCGTTGAGGACGTCCAGCATCTCCAGGAAGGACATGTCGGGCGAGATGCCGTCCACCTCGTAGGTGGACATGGTGCCGTCGGCGTCGGCGTCGTGCTGCCGCCAGACGCGCAGGGTGAGCTTCATGCGTAGCTCCGCTGGGTGGGATGGACGTACTCGAAGACCAGGTCTTCCTTGTGCAGGACGGGCGACTCGCCGGTGCCGGTGAACTCCCAGGCGGCCGCGTAGGAGAACGCGTCGTCGTCGCGGGCCGCCTCCCCTTCGGGGGTCTGGGACTCCTCGCGGAAGTGGCCGCCGCAGGACTCGGCGCGATGCAGTGCGTCGAGGCACATCAGCTCGGCGAGTTCCAGGTAGTCGACGATGCGGTTGGCCTTCTCCAGCGACTGGTTGAACTCCTCGCCGGTGCCCGGCACCTTGATCCGCCGCCAGAACTCCTCGCGGATCTGCGGGATGCGCTCCAGCGCCTTGCGCAGGCCGGCGTCGGTGCGGGCCATGCCGCAGAACTCCCACATCAGTTCGCCGAGTTCGCGGTGGAAGGAGTCGGGGGTGCGGTCGCCGTCCACCGCGAGCAGCAGGTGCAGCCGGTCCTCGGTCTCCGCCAGCACCTCCTGCACCACCGGGTGTCCGGAGGTCACCGGCTCCTGGTGCGGGTTGCGGGCCAGGTAGTCGTTGATGGTGGCCGGCAGGACGAAGTAGCCGTCGGCCAGGCCCTGCATCAGCGCCGACGCGCCGAGCCGGTTGGCGCCGTGGTCGGAGAAGTTGGCCTCGCCGATCGCGAACAGGCCGGGGACGGTGGTCTGCAGGTCGTAGTCGACCCACAGGCCGCCCATGGTGTAGTGCACGGCCGGGTAGATCCGCATCGGCACCTCGTACGGATCCTCGTCGGTGATCCGCTGGTACATGTCGAAGAGGTTGCCGTACCGGGCCTCGACGGCCTTGCGGCCCATCCGCCGGATCGCGTCGGCGAAGTCGAGGTAGACGCCCTGCCCGCCGGGGCCGACCCCCCGGCCCTCGTCGCACACGTTCTTCGCGGCGCGGGAGGCGATGTCACGCGGCACGAGGTTGCCGAACGAGGGGTAGACGCGCTCCAGGTAGTAGTCGCGCTCGTCCTCCGGGATCCGGTTCGGCGGCCGGTCGTCGCCCTTGGCTTTGGGCACCCAGATCCGGCCGTCGTTGCGCAGCGACTCGCTCATCAGCGTGAGCTTGGACTGGTGGTCGCCGGTGCGCGGGATGCAGGTGGGGTGGATCTGGGTGAAGCAGGGGTTGGCGAAGTAGGCGCCTCGCCGGTGCGCCCGCCAGACGGCGGTCGCGTTGGAGTGCATGGCGTTCGTGGACAGGTAGAAGACGTTGCCGTAACCGCCGCTGGACAGCACGACCGCGTCGGCGAAGTACGTGTCGATCCGGCCCGTGACCAGGTCGCGGGCCACGATTCCGCGGGCCCGGCCGTCGACGACGATCAGGTCCAGCATCTCGGTGCGCGCATGCATCTCCACGTTGCCCGCGGCGATCTGCCGGGAGAGCGCCTGGTAGGCGCCCAGCAGCAGCTGCTGGCCCGTCTGGCCGCGGGCGTAGAAGGTGCGGGAGACCTGCACACCGCCGAAGGAACGGGTGTCGAGCAGGCCGCCGTACTCGCGTGCGAACGGCACGCCCTGGGCCACGCACTGGTCGATGATCTCCACCGAGATCTGCGCGAGCCGGTGCACGTTGGACTCGCGGGCCCGGAAGTCGCCGCCCTTGACGGTGTCGTAGAACAGCCGGTGGACCGAGTCGCCGTCGTTGCGGTAGTTCTTCGCCGCGTTGATCCCGCCCTGCGCGGCGATGGAGTGCGCCCGGCGCGGGGAGTCCTGGTAGCAGAACTGGACGACGTGGTAGCCCTGTTCGGCGAGCGTGGCGCCCGCGGAGCCGCCCGCGAGGCCGGTGCCGACGACGATGACGGTGTGCTTGCGCCGGTTGGCCGGGTTGACCAGCTTCGCCTCGAAGCGGCGCTTGTCCCAGCGCTCGTGGATCGGGCCGGAGGGCGCCTTGCGGTCGGTGACCGGTGCACCGGTCGGGTAGTTCACGTATGCGGTCATGGGTCAGCTCACCACTCCGGTCATGACGCCCACGGGTACGGCGACGAAGCCGGCCGTGAGCAGCAGCGCGAGGACGTCGGCGAAGGTCTTCAGGAAGCGGTCACGGGCCCGGCTGCCGACGCCGAGGGTCTGGGCGGCGCTCCAGAAGCCGTGCCGGATGTGCAGTCCGAGCGCGAGCATCGCGACGATGTAGATCACGTTGCCGTACCAGGTGGAGAAGGTGTCCACGACGTTCCGGTACGGGTGCCCCTCCTGGAAGCCGCCCGAGTGCACGGTGCCGGTGGTCAGGTCCAGGATGTGCCAGACGACGAACAGCCCGAGGATGATCCCGCCCCAGCGCATGGTGCGGGTCGCGTAGCTCGCCCTCGGCTTCTTGTGCACGTACTTGCTGGGCCGCGCCTTCAGGTCACGGCGGCTGAGCTGGTAGGCGGAGGTGGCGTGCGCCAGCACGGCGACGACGAGGACGATCCGGATGAGCCAGAGCGTCCACTCGTAGTGCATGAAGGGTTCGCCGATGGTGCGCAGCCAGTGGGCGTAGTGGTCGAACTCGCCCGCCCCGAAGAAGATCTTCAGATTGCCGATCACGTGGGCGACCAGGTACATCAGCATGATCAGGCCGCTGACGGCCATCACCGTCTTCTTGCCGACGGAGGAGTCCCACACGGTGCGTGCCATGGACGGCCGTCGGTCCGTCCGCGTTGCCAGAGCCATGGAACAGCACGCTAGGCCCGACGAGGCCGATCGGTCCAAGACATGGTCCAGCTGGTTTCCATAGGTTCAAGCTATCCTGCCTGGATGCAGTTCCAGCAGCTTCAGTACTTCGTGGCCGTCGCCGAGACCCGGCACTTCACCCGGGCCGCCGAGCTGGTCCATGTCGCCCAGCCCTCGCTGTCGCAGCAGATCAAGACGCTGGAGCGGGAGCTGGGCGCCGATCTGTTCCTGCGTGCCCGGGGCAACATCACGCTCACCGACGCGGGCGAGGCGCTGCTGCCGCTGGCCCGGCGGATCCTGGCCGACGCGGACACCGCCCGGCACGAGGTGCAGGAGCTGGTGCAGCTGCGCCGGGGGCGGGTCAGGCTCGGGGCGACCCCGAGCCTGTGCACGGGTCTGCTTCCGGACGTCCTGCGCGCCTTCCACGACCGCTACCCCGGCATCCGGCTGCTGATCGAGGAGGGCGGCTCACACGACCTGGTACGCGAGCTGGCTCGCGGCGCGCTCGACCTGGCGCTGGTCGTGCTGCCGCTGCCGACGCCGGCACCCGCGCTGAGCACGGTGGAACTGCTGCGGGAGGACCTCGTGGTGGTGTCCTCGCCGGAGGCGCCGGCGCCGGGCACCTCCGGAGCGGGCCGGCGGGTCGTGCGCATCGGGGACCTGGAGGGTGAGCGGCTGGTGATGTTCCGGCACGGCTACGACCTCAGGGAGCTGACCGTCGCCGCGTGCCGCTCCGCGGGGTTCGAGCCGGACTTCGCGGTCGAGGGGGGCGAGATGGACGCGGTGCTGGGTTTTGTGCGGGCGGGGCTGGGGGTGGCCGTCGTGCCGCGGATGGTCGCCACGCGGGCGGGGCGCGGACTGCGGGTGACGCCGCTGGCCCGGCCGGGGCTGCATCGGACCATCGCGCTGGCCCACCGCAGCGATGTGGCTCCGCCCCGGGCCGCACGCGAGTTGCAGCGGATGTTGCTGGAGCGGTGAGGGTGACTGCTGTGCGCCGGCCGCGGTCGCGATGCCGGTGCGGGTGCGGGTGCGGCTCCGGCTGCGTCCGCGTGCGCGTCCGCGTCTGCGGTGGGAGCGCCGTGGCGGGACGCGGGTGCGTCGTGGCTGGTCGCGCAGTTCCCCGCGCCCCTGGGGTGGTGGCGCTCGGCGGAGTCGAGAGGCTCGGGGCGTCGGGGCCCGGGGGGGGGAGGCCGCGGTCGGCGGAGTTGAGGGGCTCGGGGCGTCGGGGCGGGGGGCCGCGGTCGGCGGAGGTCAGGGGGCGGGGCGTTGCGCGGGGGTCTGCTGGTGGGCCCCCTCTGGGGTGGAGGGGGCGGTCGGTCAGTTGGTCGCGTCGGCCAGGGCCAGGTCGTGCAGCCGCTCCGGTGGGCCGGGGCGGGCGTAGTACCAGCCCTGGGCCGTGTCGCAGCCCAGTATCCGCAACTGCTCGGCCTGGGCGCCGGTCTCCACGCCCTCCACCGTGACCGCGAGGTCGAGGCTGTGGGCGAGGGAGACGATCCCCTCGACGATCTTCAGGTCGACCGGGTCGGCCGGGAACTGCTGCATGCCCTGGGTGAAGGACCGGTCCAGCTTGAGGATGCTCACCGGCAGGCGCCGGAGGTTCGCCAGATTCGAGTACCCGGTGCCGAAATCGTCCAGGGCGATGTCGACGCCCATCTCGGCCAGCCGGCGCAGGGGTTTGAGCAGGTCGTCGTCGGCACCGATCAGCGCGGACTCGGTGACCTCCAGGCACAGCGCGTCGGGCGCGACGCCCGTGCGTTCCAGGATGTCGACCGTGTCCTGCACCAGACCGGGATGGCTGAGCTGGCAGGGCGACAGGTTGACGTTGATCCGCAGCGGGCCGGCGGTCGTCTCGGCGCCGTAGCGTTCCCGCCAGGTGCGGGCCTGGCGGACGGACTCCTCCAGCACCCAGCGGCCCAGCGGCACGATCAGCCCCGTGTGCTCGGCCAGCGGGATGAACCGGTCGGGGCCGAGGACCCCGTGCTGCGGGTGCAGCCAGCGCACCAGCGCCTCCGCGCCGCGCACGCTGCCGTCGCCGAGATGGACCAGCGGCTGGTACTCGATGAAGAACTCACCGCGCTCCAGGGCGGTCGGCAGGGCCGTGGTCAGACCGTGGCGGGTGATCGCGCGGGCGTCGGCCTCCGGATCCGCCAGCTCCGAGCGGTTGCCGCCCGCCGACTTGGCCCGGTACATGGTGATGTCGGCGCTGCGCAGGACCTCCGCCGCCGTACGCTCGCCGGCCGGGCCCTCGACGATGCCCAGGCTGCCGCGGACCATGAGGTCCCGGCCGTCGACGCTGATCGGGGTGACCAGCGCGTTCATGATCCGCTCGGCGAGTTCGTCCACCTCCCGCTCGGTGCCGGGCCCGGTGGTCAGCGCCACGAACTCGTCACCGCCGAGCCGGGCGACCATCTCGCCGGGCGCGGTCGCGCAGGACTGCAGCCGGTCGGCGACCTCCACCAGCAGCCGGTCGCCCGCCGCGTGGCCGAGGCTGTCGTTGACGGTCTTGAAGCCGTCCAGGTCGAGATAGCACAGCCCGAAGCGCTGGCCCTCGCCGGCGCCCAGGGCCTTCTCCAGCCGCTCGAAGAACAGCGTGCGGTTGGGCAGTCCGGTGAGCGCGTCGTGCGTGGCCTCGTAGCGCAGCCTGAGGTTGAGCAGCCGGCGCTCGGTGGTGTCCTCCATGAGGGCGAGCTGGTACCGCGGACTGCCGTCGGCGTCGCGCAGCAGCGAGACGGTCAGGTTGGTCCACAGCACCGTGCCGTCGGGCCGGTTGAACGCCTTCTCCAGGTGGTAGTGCTCGCGTTCGCCGCGGACCAGTTCGTCGTAGAGCCGCCAGGTCTGCGGGGCGTCCTCGGGGTGGGTCCAGTCCTGCACCCTGCGGATGCGCGGCGACTGGTCGGTGAGCCCGAACATGCGCAGCAGGGCGCCGTTGACCTGGAGCACGTTGCCGTCGAGGTCGGCGATGCCGATGCCTATGGCAGCGCCCTCGAAGACCGCACGGAACCGGGCCTCGCTGGCGTGCAGCGCCTGCGCCACCACCCCCTGGGCCTGCAACGCGGCCTGGGCGATGGCCTCCTGCTCGGCCAGGGTCCGCGCGCGCAGCGCCTGGGCGTACCCGGCGGCCATGGCGGCCTGCAACCGCGAGGAGCGCAGCCGCAGTTCCTCCTGCGGGCCGTCCTCGCCGCAGTACAGGACCAGGTAGGCCTCGATGCAGTCCAGCGTGCGGGTGAGCGCCTCCGGGTCGGTGCAGTGCGCCTCGACGAGGGCCGCGCCGACCGCCCTGGCGCCGTCCGCGTCGAAGCCGCGCGCCCGCAGCAACTCGCTCAACCGGTGTGCGAGCGGCAGCAGTCGCTCCTCGAACTCCGGGCGGGTGAGCGACGTCGAGGTCACCGGGAAGACCGCCCGGCTCCAGATCGTCGTCAGCCGGCGCAGTCTGTCCTCCGGCCCGTCCGGCTCCGCGCTCACGCCGTACGCCCCACGCCGGCGAATCCGGAGAAGGCATACGGATCCTCGTCCTCCGGCGCAGACTCCGGTCGCCAGTGCGGCATCGGCACCAGTCCGGGTTCCACCATGTCGTACCCCTCGAAGAACCGCGCGATGTCCTCGCGCGAGCGCATGATCAGCGGGTTGCGAATGTCCTTGTATACGTCCACCGCACCCTCGGCCCGCTCCGCGGGCACCGGGATTCCCTCGTACGAGGCATGGGTGAGGATCAGCAGGCTGCCGGGCGCGAGGGCCTCGCGCAACTCGGCCACCGCACCGTACGGGTCGTCCGCGTCTTCCACGAAATGCAGTATCGCAACGAGAAGGAGCGCGACTGGCCGATTCAGGTCGATCAGCCGCTCGCGCTGGGGACTTGCGAGGATCTCCCGGGGCTTGCACAGGTCCGCCGCGACCACGTCAGCCCCGTCGTTCCCGGCCAGGACGGCCTGGCTGTGCGCGACGGCTACCGGGTCGTGGTCGACGTACAGAACCCGGGCCCCGGGTACGACCGCCCCGGCCACCTCGTGCACATTTCCGTAGGTCGGGATGCCGGAGCCGATGTCGAGGAACTGGGTGATGCCCTGCTCGGCCGCGAACCGTACGGCCCGGCGCATGAACGCCCGGTTGGCCTGCATGGTCTTCGGCAGGCCCGGCATGAACTCCATGGCCTTGCGGGCCGCTTCCCGGTCGACCTCGAAGTTGTGCGAACCGCCCAGGTAGTAGTCATAGATCCGCGAGACGCTGGGCACCGAGATGTCGATGCTCCGTGGGGCCCAGGCGGGACGCTCCATGTTCTCTCCAAGGCGTGGACGACAGGCGTAGGCGATCCGGTGTTCGAGCTGAGGCTACTGATCGCGTGCCAAAGGAGCGACCTGAAACGGAAATTGACCATCCGTTCCCGGTCACTGCCTGCGGCAAGTGCCTGTGCGACCCCGCTGCGTGACGGTTGCGCCGGCAACCGGTGGCAAACGACGCATAGGCGCACGACCCGCACAACGGTCCGCCCCCTCCGTGCGGTGCGGAGGGGGCGGACCTGCGGGCGGCGCGCCGGGCGGGCGGGGCGATCGACCCTGGGGAGGTGATCTACTTGCCCGGCGCGCCGACCGGCTTGCCGTCGGGCGAGACGGCGTACCAAGTGCCGCCCACGCCCTGACCGTTGGTGTCCCCGGGGGCCTTGTCACCGGAGAAGGTGTAGATCGGCCAGCAGTTGACCGTCATCTGCTCCCTGCCGTCGGACCGGGTGAAGGGCATGAGCCCCTTCTTCTTCACGCCCTCGGTGTTGTCGGCGCTGACCGGCTCGACGGCCGGCCACTTCCCCAGGCAGGCGCCGGTGCAGTTGGAGACGGACTTGGGCCAGGCCTGGTCCTTCATGAAGCGGTAGACCGTCATGCCGTTCTTGTCGACGACCAGGTCACCCAGCTTGGAGTCCTTGCGGACGGACAGACCGGGCAGCGAGGCGAGGGACGCCTTCTTGCCGTCCGCGGCGAGCGCGAACCACTTCCCGCCCACGCCCTGGCCGTTGGCGTCGCCCGCGTTGACGTCCTTGGCGTAACGGTAGGCGGGCCAGCCGCCGATGGTGAGCTGCTTGCTGCCGTCGGCTCGGGTGACCTCGCCGAGCATCGCCTTGTCGACGCCTGCGCCGGCGGAGGCGTCACCGGCGGGTACCGGCGGCCAGGTGGTGGCGCAGTCGCCGTCGCAGCTCGACTTGGGCGGATCGGCGACGTCCTTGTCGAACCGGTACAGGGTGAGACCGGAGCCGTCGGTCAGCACCTTGCCCAGCTCGGGGTTGGCGGCCACGGTCAACTTGCCCGCGGGGGCCGCCTGGGTGGGGGAAGCGGAGCTCTGGCTGCCGTCCGCGCCGTAGCCGTTGCCCGCGCCGGCCGTGGTCGCGGTGCCGGTGCTGCCGTAGCCGCCCGCGGGCGCCGTGGCCCCGACGTTCTGGGCCGACGACGCGGGAGCGCCGGCGTTGTCCTGACCGCACGCCGTCGTCAGCGCCAGCACCGAAGCGGCCGTGGCCACCAGTGCGGCGGTCCGCCAGGAGGTCTTCATGGTCAACTCCCCATTATCGCCTGGATATTGCAGCGCCCTGCGTGCCGCCGCACGGCCATGGGTACGCGGCGGAGGGGCCGGAGCGTTCAACGGGACGGGAAGTTCTTCGGGTTTTTCTTTCCGGACACCGTGCCGCGGGCCGCCGGCCGGGGCTCGCACGGGCGTACGTTTCACGGCGGCCACCCCGCTTCCGCGGTCAAACCATTGATCGCACTATGTCCCCCCTTCGGAGCAATCCCGGCGCACCACGGCGTACGACCGCGTTTCGGACCCCATGATCTCGTCGTGCATGGACCCGAAGTGACCCGTTGCGCGCCCACCACACGGGCGTTGGCTCTGCTGACGCTGACCTGGACATTGGTGGGCTGCCCGGTCGGCAGCGCCTCGGCCGACGCCTGCGCGTACGCCTCGACGGGCTCGGACGGCACGGTGGCGGTGGCCTACGCCGGTGGCCACCACGGCCACCACGGCCATCACGGCCATCACGGCCACCACTGGCCCCCTCCGCCGCCCTGCCCGATGCCGACCCCGCCGCCGTGCCCGCCCACGCCCACGCCGACCCCGACTCCGACCCCGACGCCTCCCCCGCCACCGCCGCCCCCTCCCCCACCGACGCCAACGCCGACGCCGACACCGCAGCCGAAACCGAAGCCGAAACCGCCGCCGAAGCCCGCTCCCGCGCCCAAGCCGCCGCCCAGGCCGGCCCAGGCGCCCCCGGCGCCCAGGCCGACGCCTCCGCCCCTGCCGCCGCCGAAGCCCGCTCCCGCGCCCAAGCCGGCGCCCAAGCCGGTGCCGCGGCCGCCGGTGACGCCGGTGAGCTACCCGGTGTACCACCCCCATGCCGTCAGCCGCCCCGCGCCCGGTCACACCGCACCGGTCACCTATGTCCTGCTCATCACCGTTCCCGCGATCGTCGCCGTCGCGGCGCTGCGCCCGCGCTGAGGCGCCGGCCCCGCTCACACCTGGAGGCACCTGTTGTCGGATTGGCTTGTTCTCGTCCTCGCGATCCTGGGGGCCTGTGCCGTGGTGGTGCTCGTCACCGTGGTGCGGCACAAGAGGGCCCCCGAGGACGAGGACCCCAGTGAGACCCCCGACGTCATCGAGTACATGACGATGTGGATCGGCGTCGTGTACGCCATCGTCCTGGGCCTGGCCATCGCGGGCGTGTGGGAGGCGCGCAACTCCGCCCAGGACCATGTGCAGGCCGAAGCCCAGGCGCTGCACGAGATCTCGGCGCGGGTCCGGGTGTATCCGCCCGACGTCCGCGACCGTATCCGGAACGACATCGACGCCTATGCCGGCTACGTGGTGCACACCGAGTGGAAGACCATGGAGCGCGACGGTCAGGTCACCGACCGGGGCGCCGACCTGCTCCAGAAGGTCCGGGAGGACGTGACCGACTACCAGCCGCGCAACGACTTCGAGGCGCAGGCCTACCAGCCGGTGCTGGACCAGATGGCCGCCGCCGACCAGGCCCGCAACGCGCGCGCCGACTCCACCGGGGCCACCATGCCGCCGGTGGTGTGGTGGGGGCTGATCACGGGCGCGCTGATCACCGTGGGCATGGTGTTCGCACTGCAGATCCGGCGGACCAGCAGGGAGCTGGTGCTGGCCGGGCTCTTCTCCGCGACCATCGCCTTCATGCTGTTCCTCATCTGGGACTTCGACGCCCCCTACAGCCGGGGCATCGCGGTGAACGCGGAGCCGTTCTTCAACCTGTTTCCGAACATCACGGCATAGCCGCACGTCACGGCATAGCCGTAGCCCGCGGTCGGCACCACCGGCGCGTCACGGCAGGCCTCGGCCCCGGTTCCCACGAGGTACCGGGGCACAGGCCTGTCGCACGTGCGCGCCACGCCGTCCCGCGGGGGCGGGCAGGCGGGCTCAGACGCCCCGCTCGTTCCGGCGGCGCACCCAGAACGCGCCACCGCCGAAGACGGCCAGCGCCACCAGACCGCCACCGATGGCCGTGTCCTCGGGCGTCGCGCCGACGGTCCTGCTGCCGCCGAGGCCACCCTGCACACCGCCGAGCACGGCGAAGGCCCTCGGACGTGTCAGCGTGAGGCCGCCGCAGCGGACGGTGATGTCGTACCGGCCGGGACGAGCACCGCGGTCGACGAAGACGACGCCCCGCGAGACGTTGCCGCGCACCGGCGCCAGCGGCGCGGTGCGGAAGGCACGGGAGGTCATCGCGCCGCCCCGGCAGCCGTCCACGGTGACGGTGAGCCGGCCCCCCGCCGGGACCACGCTGGGCCTGGCGACGATGTCGCGCGGGTTGCCGTTGCCTCCCCGGCCGCCGAAGTCGCCTCCGAGCCCTTCCTCGAAGCCGTCCTCTCCGCGACCGAAATTGTCTCCGCCGAAATTGCCACCGTCGAAGTCGTCACCGCGGCCGAAATCGTCACCCAGGCCGTTCCCGTTGCCGTGCCCGTTCCCGTTCCCGTTGCCGTTCCCGAACCCGTGCCCGTTGCCGTTCCCGTTGCCGTTCCCGAATCCGTTCCCGTGCCCGTTGCCGTTGCCGAAACCGTTCTGATGCCGGTTTCCGAAGCCGTTGCCGTTGCCGTTGCCGTTGCCGAAGTTGCCGTTCCCGTTGCCGAAGTTGCCGTTGCCGAAGTTGCCGTTCCCGTTCCCGAAGCCGTTGCCGTTGCCGATACCGCCGACGCCGCCGACACCCCCGACGCCCCCCACTCCGCCGACACCTCCGATGACGCCGACGCCCCCGACGCCCCCGATGCCCGCGATGCCTCCCACGCCGGTGCCGGGGACGATGGCCGTGCCGTTGTTGTTGGTGGTGCTCGGGCCGCCCCCGTTGCCCATGCCGTCCGCGACGGCCACGGGGGCGACGAACCCGATCGCGGCAACCGCGGCGCACGCGGCCGCCAGGGCACGTTGGTTTCGCATGTGATCCTCCGCGGGAGGCGCCCGGGTCCCGTCCCCGGTCGATCGGCGAGAAAACACCTCCCGGAATGACCCTCAGACCCCTGGAACACGCCCGCATTTCGAGAATGGTCCGTCCTGGTGAGGCAACACGCCGAACGAAAACCACACAATCAGACATTACTGCAGGTCACGCCCCGTCAGAAAATTCCTGAAGGCTGCAACTCGGATGGCGCACCGGGAAAGCGCCGGGCCACCCGTTCGCCCGTCGACCCGTCGCCCGTCGCCCGCGCGGGACTTAGCGTTTTCCCATGCGCGACGGACGTGGCGACGGCCGCGACGAGAGGGGATGACGAATGTACGCGTCCGAGTGGGCGGAACTTGCCGAAGAGGAGGAACGGCGGAAGAGGCGCGCCCCCTGGGGCGTGATAGCGCTTGTTCTGCTGACCGGCCTCGCGCTCATTCGGAACGGTTCGGGAGAGTTCGACGCCGGCCCACCGCAGCCGGCCTCGGCGGTGGCACCGGACATCCGTAACACCCCGAGCCCGGTGGCCGCGGCGCCCCTCTCGCTGGCGTTCTCCGCCGCCGACCGGATCCGGATCCCGGCCATCCAGGTCGACGCGCCGGTCATGCCGGTCGGGCTGGACGCCAACGGCTGGGTGGCCGCGCCCCCGCCGGACGATCCCAACCTGGCGGGCTGGTTCACCGGCGCGGTCTCCCCCGGCGAGAAGGGCACCGCCGTCGTCGTCGGCCACGTCGACAACCAGAAGGGCCCCGCCGTGTTCTACGGCCTCGGGGCCCTGAAGAAGGGGAACCAGGTCGCGGTGACGCGCCAGGACGGGAAGACCGCCGTGTTCGAGGTGTACGGGGTCGAGGTCTTCTCGAAGAGCGGCTTCCCCGGCGACCGCGTGTACGGCTCGAAGGGGACTCCGGAGCTGCGCGTCATCACCTGCGGCGGCGGTTTCTCCAAGCAGAACGGCTACGACGGCAACGTCGTCGCCTTCGCCCGCCTGGTCGCGGTCACCTGAGGCCGCGTCACCAGACGGGCGGACGGCACCCGTCAGGTACGGCGGGGCGGCACGGTGAGGTGGTATCCGGAGTCGATCAGATAGGGAAGCCATTCCCGGATCGCCCGGACGGTCTGTGAACGGTCGCCCCCGGCGTCGTGCGAGAGCACCACGACGCCGGGGGCGGCTCCGCTCTCCACCCGGTCGATGATGGTGCCGGTGCCGGGCACCTCCCAGTCGGTGGTGTCGACGGTCCAGGCCATCGGCTCCATGCCCATCTCGGCGCCCAGCTGGAATGCCGCGCGGTTCCAGGCGCCGTAGGGGGCGCGGAACCACTGGGGGCGCTCGCCGTAGGTGTCCTCGATGACGTCGCTGGTGCGCTCCATCTCGGAGCGGATCTCCTTGCGGCCCAGGGAGGTCAGCAGCGGGTGCGTCCAGGTGTGGTTGCCGACGACATGGCCCTCGTCGGCCATCCGGGCCAGGAGTTCCCGGTTGTCGACCACACACTCGCCGCACACGAAGAACATGGCCCGGACGTCGTACTTGGCGAGGGTGTCCAGGATGTGCGGGGTGTAGTTCGGATTGGGGCCGTCGTCGAAGGTGAGCATCATGCGCCGGCCGCGCCCGGAGATCTCCAGGATGGGCTCCTTGCGCACCTTCAGCTTGCGGGGCGCCCGGCGTGGCGGTCCGTAGCCGGTGAGCGGCTGGAGCCGGAAGGCGGAGGGTTTGAGTGCCTGGCGGGCCTGTGGTCCGGCGACAGGAGCTGCGGTCCGGGCGGTCTCCTCGCCGCCTGCGAGGACGAGCCCGGCGGTGCCCGCGGCGCCCACGGCGGCGGCGCCGGCGAGGAGCATCCGGCGCCGCGTGAACAACTGATCCTTCTGCATGACTCATCAGTCGCCCCGTCGGACTCCGGCGCACCGCAACGCCACCGGTGCGGCGGCGCGAATACGCCCGGACGGCGCAATCGGCGGCGGGTTCAGCGGCGGCGTACGAGCGGGAAGGGGAGCGTCTCCCGGATGGTCAGGCCGGTGAGGAACATGACGAGCCGGTCGACACCGATGCCGAGCCCGCCGGTCGGGGGCATCGCGTACTCCAGGGCCTGGAGGAAGTCCTCGTCCAGTTCCATGGCCTCCGGGTCGCCGCCGGCGGCCAGCAGCGACTGCTCGGTGAGGCGCCGGCGCTGTTCGACGGGGTCGGTCAGCTCGGAGTAGGCGGTGCCCAGTTCGGTGCCGAAGGCGACGAGGTCCCAGCGTTCGGCGAGCCGGGGGTCGGTGCGGTGCTGCCGGGTGAGCGGGGAGACGTCGGTCGGGAAGTCCTTGTAGAACGTGGGCAGTCCGGTCCGCTCCTCGACCAGCCGTTCGTACATCTCCAGCACGACGTCACCAGGCCCGTCGTCGGCGGTGTACGGCACGCCCGCGCGGTCGCACAGCCGGTGCAGCCGCAGCAGCTCGGTGCCGGGGCCGATCTCCTCGCCCAGCGCCTCGGAGATCGCCCCGTGCACGGTCTTCACCGGCCAGGTCCCGGAGATGTCGTACTCCTCGCCGTCCCTGCGGGCCACCGGGGAGCCGAAGGCCGCGGTCGCGGCGGCCTGGATCAGCTCGCGCACGAGGTCGAGCATGACGTCGTAGTCGGCGTGGGCCTGGTAGGCCTCCAGCATCGTGAACTCGGGGTTGTGCTTGTGGGAGACGCCCTCGTTGCGGAAGGTGCGGCCCAGTTCGAACACCTTCTCCAGGCCACCCACGCACAGCCGCTTCAGATACAGCTCGGGCGCGATGCGCAGGTACAGGTCGAGGTCGTAGGCGTTGATGTGGGTGGTGAACGGGCGGGCGTTGGCGCCGCCGTGGATCTGCTGGAGCATCGGGGTCTCCACCTCGATGTAGCCGCGCTCCAGCAGGCCCTGACGCAGTGCCTGCACGGCGGCGGAGCGGGCGCGCAGCACGGCGCGGGTTCCGGGGCCGGTCGCGAGGTCGAGGTAGCGTCGGCGGACCTTGGTCTCGGGGTCGGTGAGTCCGCGGTGCTTGTCGGGCAGGGGGTGCAGGCACTTGCCGGTGAGCTGCCAGGAGGTGACGAAGACCGTGGGTTCACCCCGGTCGCTCGGCCGGGTGTGTCCGGTTGCGGTGATGTGGTCGCCGACGTCGGTGTCGCGGGTGAAGCGGTCGAGGGCGGCGCCGGAGCCGTCGCGGGTGAGGGCGATCTGGTGGTCGCCGGACCAGTCGCGCAGTACGGCGAAGACGATGCCGCCGAAGTCGCGGACCAGCATGACGCGTCCGGCCACGGTGACGTCCTCACCGGGCGGGAGGTCGGCGAGGGCGTGGGTGGGGGCGGGGACTCCGACGGGGTAGGGGTCGGTGCCGGCGGCGCGCAGCCGGTCGAGCGTGCGGTGCCGGACGCGGACCTGTTCGGGCAGGCCCGCGTCCGGGGCTGCGGGCCCGGCCTGGTCCCCTCCGTCGAGGCCGAGCGCCGTCAGGGACGGCAGCCCCTCGGTGCCGGCGGGCCGCCGCCCGGTCTTCGGGTGCCCCTTTCCCCAGAGTTTGCGCAGGGACGGTACGGACACGAAGCCCTCGGCGATGCCGGAGGCGAGGCCGATGCGGGCGAGGGAGGCGGTCTCGCCGTAGCAGATGAAGCGCGGGTACCACTCGGGACGGTATTTGGCGTTGGAGCGGTACAGGGCCTCCAGTTGCCACCAGCGGGAGAAGAACAGCAGCAGGCGGCGCCAGAGCCGGAGGACGGGGCCGGCGCCGATGCGGGCGCCCTCCTCGAAGACGGACCGGAAGACGGCGAAGTTCAGCGAGATCCGGTGCACGCCGAGTCTGGGCGCGGCGGCGCACAGTTCGGTGACCATGAACTCCATCACCCCGTTGGGCGCCGTGCGGTCACGGCGCATCAGGTCCAGGGAGACGCCTTCGCGGCCCCAGGGCACGAAGGAGAGCAGCGCCAGGAGCCGGCCGTCGTCGCCGAGGGCCTCGACGAGCAGGCAGTCCCCGTCGGCGGGGTCGCCGAGCCGGTCCAGGGCCATGGAGAAGCCGCGTTCGGTCTCGGTGTCCCGCCAGGCGTCGGCCTTGGTGACGATCTCCTCCATCTCGCGCTCGGTGAGGGTGGCGTGGCGGCGGATGCGGCAGGTGGCGCCGGTGCGGCGGACCCGGTGCACGGCCTGCCGGGTGACCCGCATGTCCCGGCCGCTCAGATCGAAGGAGGCCACGTGCACGATCGCCTCGTCACCGAGCTGCAGGGCGCCGAGCCCGGCACGGGCGTAGGCGCGGGCGCCGTCCTCGGAGGCGCCCATCACGGCGGGCGCCCAGGCGTGCCGGCGGGCCGCCTCCAGCCAGGCCTCGATGGCCCGCGGCCAGGCCTCCGGGTCGCCGACGGGGTCGCCGCCCGCCAGGCACACCCCGGCCTCCACGCGGTAGGCGACGGCGGCCTTGCCGCTGGGTGAGAAGACGACGGCCTTGTCCCGGCGGGTGGCGAAGTAGCCGAGGGAGTCCCGCTCGCCGTAGGCGGCCAGCAGCGCGCGGATGCGGGCCTCCTCGTCACCGTGCAGGGCGGCCTCGAGGCGCTGGGAGCGGAACAGCGTGACGACGGCGTTCAGCAGCGCGAGCGCGCCGAGCAGGCCGAGGACGAAGGTGACCTGGCGGGCCGGGCGGCCGTCGAAGGAGCTGTTGGCGACCAGTCCGCCGCACACCCGGTCGGCGGCCCAGGCCAGGTGCTGGCTCTGCGGCAGGGTGCCCGGGAAGAGCGAGACCAGGCCCCAGCCGAGCAGGACGGCGGCGACGAGTCCGGCCAGCAGGACGCCGAGCGCCCGCCGTACGGCACCGTGGCGGGAGGCGGCGTAGAACTCGCTGCGGGCGACGACCAGCAGGAGCAGCAGCAGGGCGCACAGCACCAGGGACGGCAGTGACTGGGCGTACAGGCCGAGCGCCGCGCCGAGGGCGTCGGTGACGATCAGCAGGGCCAGGTAGACGACCACCAGCCACCAGGCGATCTTCTTGCGGGCGGCGGTGGCGCCGGCCAGCAGGAACAGGAAGACGGCGTAGG
Organism: Streptomyces sp. NPDC048514; assembly: GCF_043199955.1. Classification (NCBI taxonomy): domain Bacteria; kingdom Bacillati; phylum Actinomycetota; class Actinomycetes; order Kitasatosporales; family Streptomycetaceae; genus Streptomyces; species Streptomyces sp. NPDC048514. Next base: position 227,839 of record NZ_JBICWT010000002.1, read on the forward strand.
CGAGGTTGGCGCTGATGGGGACCAGGAGCAGGTCGAGGGTGTGGGCGACCGGGCGGAGCGGACCGCGCAGCGGGGCGATGACCGCGAGCAGTGCGCACAGCAGGCCGAGCGCGCCGAAAAGGGTCGCGAAGGTCTCCGGCACCCAGCCGAGGTGCCGGCCGGCGGGAGGGGGTGCCGGCGCCGGGGCGTGCCTGCGTGCGCCGGGCTCCGCGGTGGCGGTCATGGTTCCGACTGTAGGAAGGGGCCGGGCGGCTCGCCCGTCGAGCGGGCCCGGACTCGGCTGGAACGGCGGGTTCCGATAGCCTCACGGCCGTGACGGAACAGCACGAAGAGGACGAGCGCTCGCACCGGTTCGAGCGGGGCACGGACGGGCCGAAGGTCATCATGGTCGGTGTGGACGGGTCCGACTCCTCGCTGCGTGCCGCGGCCTACGCGGGCGGGCTGGCCCGGCGCCAGCACGCGCTGCTGGCCGTGGTGTACGTGCAGCCGGTGCTCGCGGCCGGCGCGGCGCTCGGGGCGCCGGTGGCGGAGACGACCGATGAGATCGCCGAGGACCTGATCACGCAGATCCGGGAGGCCGCCGAGCGGGTCAGGGGGATATTCGAGGTGCGCTGGGAGTTCCACACCTTCCCCGGCGACCCCTACAACGGTCTGGTGAAGGCGGCCGGCGAACTGAAGGCGGACGCGGTGGTGGTGGGTGCCTCGGAGCAGGCCGGGCACCGGATCATCGGCTCGGTGGCGGTCCGGCTGGTGAAGGCGGGGCGCTGGCCGGTGACGGTCGTCCCGTAGGGCGCCGCGGCGGCGGAGGGGCCGCGAGGAGCGGGCCCCCGGCGAGCGAGCGCGGTGGCGCGGGGCGGTGAGGACGCCCGGCACACCGCCCGTCGGGCCTCACAGCCGGCCCGGGCCGTGCGTGGCGGCTTCCGTCCGGGGCGGCCCTGGGACATCATGATCCGCCGTCAGCCGTTTGCCACGGGCGAAGAGGTGAGGCGCATGGCCAGGCTCCGTATGGGTGAGGGGATTCTCCGTCGCAAACCCATCGAACACATCGAGGAGACGGAGGTCGGCGGGGGCGGCGGGCTGGACAAGTCGCTGGGGCTCTGGCAGCTCACCGCGATCGGCGTGGGCGGCATCATCGGCGCGGGCATCTTCACGCTGGCCGGCACGGTGGCCCACGGCATCGCCGGGCCGGCTGTGCTGGTCTCCTTCCTGATCGCCGGCGTCGCGAGCGCCTGCGCCGCGCTGTCGTACGCGGAGTTCGCCGGGCTGATCCCGAAGGCGGGGTCGGCGTACACGTACGGCTATGCGGTGCTCGGTGAGTTCGCGGGCTGGTTCATCGGCTGGGACCTGCTGCTGGAGTACACGGCGATCGTGGCCGTGGTGGCGATCGGGATCTCCGGCTATTTCGGCTTCCTCGTCGAGAACCTGGGTGCCGACCTGCCCGACTGGCTGCAGGGCGCGCCCGGCACCGGAGGCGGCCACCGGGTCGACCTGATCGCGGCCCTGCTGTGCCTGTTGATCGCCTGGCTGCTCAATCTGGGGATGCGCAGCGCGGCCCGGTTCGAGACGGTCGTGGTCGCGCTCAAGGTGCTGGTGGTGCTGGTGGTGATCGCGGTGGGCGTGTTCCACATCGACACCGGGAACTACCATCCGTTCTTCCCGTTCGGGGTGAGCGGTGCGTTCACCGGTGCGGCGACCGTGTTCTTCGCCGTGTTCGGCTACGACGCCATGTCGACCGCCGCCGAGGAGTCCAAGGACGCGCAGCGGAACATGCCGAAGGCCATCATCTACTCGCTGGCGATCTCGATGGTGCTGTACGTGGCGGCCTGCCTGGTGCTGACGGGCATGCAGAGCTACCGGGTCATCGATCCGGAGAGCGGCTTCTCCACGGCGTTCGACGCGGTGGGCCTGAGCGCGCTGGCGAACCTGGTCGCGGTGGGCGCGATCATCGGCATCCTCACCGTGATGTTCACGTTCATGATGGGCGTGACCCGGGTGTGGTTCTCGATGTCCCGGGACGGGCTGCTGCCTCGGTGGTTCGCCAAGACGCACCCGACGCGGCACGTGCCGACCCGGGTCACCTGGATCGTCGGGGTGGCGTCGGCGGCGATCGCCGGGTTCGTGCCCATCGGGGAGGCGGCCGAACTCACCAACATCGGCATCCTGCTGGCGTTCGTCGTGGTGTGCGCGGCGGTGATCGTGCTGCGCCACCGGCAGCCCGACCTGCCGCGCACCTTCCGTACGCCGTGGATGCCGTTCGTGCCGGCACTGGGTGTCGTCTTCTCGGTCTGGCTGATCACCTTCCTGCAGTGGCAGACCTGGGTACGGTTCGCGGTGTGGTTCGCGGTGGGGTGCGTGATCTACTTCGGCTACTCCTACCGGCACTCGGCGCTCGCCCCGCGCCCGTCCGCCGAGTGATCACCCGCCCATGGCCAGTCCGTCCGCGGCGGCCCCGCGGCTGAGGACCACGTCCTTGATGCGTTCGCGCACCCCCTCGAGTTCGGCGCCCCCGGCGATCGCGGAGGCGAGGTCGAGGACCCGGCCCGCGTCGACGTCGTAGACCTGCGGGACGAACTCGGCCCGGGTCACCTGCCAGCGCCCGCCCGGCCGGGCGGGCGGGGCGAAGGTGAAGCGGCCGAGGGTGGACTCGTTGCCGCGCCGGTCCTGGACACCCCGGCCGTTGTACATCTCGCCGGCGATCTGGTCGCCCATGCCGTACACCACCCAGGTGCCGTTGACCTTCTCGTACGCCTGCGGGACGTGGGCGTGGGTGCCGAGGATCAGGTCGATGTCCGGGCGGCCGTTCGTCCTGGACGCGGTGAGCCGCTGGGCGAGGCCGAGCTGGAGCCGGTCGGGCTGGTCCTGCCACTCGGTGCCCCAGTGCGCGGAGACCACGACCACGTCGGCACCGGCCCGGCGGGCGGCGCGGGCGTCGGCGATCACCCGGTCCGGGTCGATCAGGTCGACGGCCCACGGCTCTCCCGCCGGTACCGGGCCGACGTCGGTGCCGAAGGTGTACGCCAGGTGCGCGACCTTGGCCGAGCCGGCCCGGTGAAGGGTGACCGAGCGCGCCTCGGCCGCGCTGCGGGCCGTGCCGGCGTGCTTGAGGCCGACCCGGTCCATGGCGTCCAGGGTGCGCCGGATGCCGTCGGCGCCGTCGTCCAGGGAGTGGTCGGAGGCGGTGGAGCAGCCGTCGTAGCCGGCCGCGGCGAGGGCCGGGGCGATCTGCGGCGGGGACTTGAACTTCGGGTAGCCGGAGTAGTCCCCGTCGGCGCCGAAGACGGTCTCCATGTGACAGAGCGCCAGGTCGGCCTTGGCGACGGCCGGTTCGGCACCGGCGAGCATGGGCCGGAAGTCGTAGCCGCCGCCCCCGTCGAAGGCCGCCCGTTCGATGACGGAATCGTGCGGCAGGATGTCGCCGGAGGCGACGAGGGTGAAACCGCGGGCCGGCGAGACGGCGGCCGTCGGATGCTTGGACTCCTGCCGCCCCGCGTTCTGGCAGGCGGCCGCCGCCGCGAGCACGGCAGTGAGGGCCAGGGCCACCTGTTGCCTGCGTCCGATCATCAGCTCACCCCAAGGTTTTTCCTATATAAAGACAACGCCGCGTCGGGCATATGGGTACGAATCTGGCTCTCCGCGTAAACAATCCAGGCACCCTGATTAACCCGTCCGGTGTCCTGCCGACCGCTCGTCCGACCGTTCGCCGCCCCGATCGACCGTCCGCCGCAGAGTCGTGTGCGCCCCCTGTCCCCCGCCCGCGCGCTGCGCTGCCATACGGCCATGACGGCCGGAACCTCACTGATCCACGGGACCACGGGAGCGACCCGCCCTGCGACCACCGCCGAGCACGAGCTGGCCGCGCTCCAGCGCGAGCACGGCCGGCCCCTGTTCGCCCTGCTGCTCCGGCTCTGCGACGGGGACCGGCAGCGTGCCGAGGACCTCGTGCAGGAGACCCTGGTGCGCGCCTGGCAGCATCCCGAGGCACTGCACGCCGACGACTTCGACTCCGTACGGCCCTGGCTGCTGACCGTCGCCCGGCGACTGGCGATCGACGCCCGGCGGGCCCGGCAGGCCCGGCCGCCCGAGATCGGCGACGCGATCACCGAGGACGCCCGGGTGACCGGCGATCACGCCGAGCGGGCGGCCGCGATGCTGGACGTCCGCGAGGCTGTGAAGACACTCACGCCGGCCCACCGTGACGTGCTGATACTCGTGTACTTCCGCGGGGCCAGTGTGGCGGAAGCGGCGCGGACCCTGGGAATCCCACCCGGTACCGTGAAGTCGCGCGCGTACTACGCGCTGCGCGCCCTGCGCCGGGTCCTTCCGGGTTATGCAGCCGACCTGCACTGAAACCGGAAGTCTGGTCAAACCTCGGTAAAGCGCCTTGCTGTGGCCCCCGTTCGGGCAATGGGCTGTCCTCATCCGCGTTCCGGGCGAGGGCAGGGTCCCGGGGGTTCGGGCGACGCGCACGTACCGGAGGAAGGGCAGGAAGGGATGCTGCACAGAGGGCACGAGAGCAGGGACGGCACCGGCGGCGGAGAACTGACCGTCCCGATGGCCTGGTTGTACGCCGAGTACATCGCCGACGAGCTGCTGCGCACCGGCGATCTGATGCCGCCGACGTCCTTCGAGTTCCGGGCCGGCCGGGACGCGCTGGCGCTGACCGTCTTCCTGTCCGACACCGACGGGGAACTCTCCGGCATCCGGGTGATCTCCCAGCTGGAGAACTGGCTGTCGCTGACCGCCTACGACCAGCCGTGGCGGGACTGGGTGCGCGAGCGGATGGCCGAGCTGACCGCCGGGTCCGCCGAGGAGGGCACCCCCTCGCCCGACCTGGCGCTCGCGGCGGACGCCTGGCGCTGGCTGGAGGAGACCGAACTGCTCGCCCCGGATCTCGACGCCGTACCGGGCGGCGGCGCGGTGCTCGGCGAGGACGACGGACCCAAGGTGTGGACACCGGCCTGGCGGCTCGGACTGCCCCTCGGGCACCTCGCGATCCACCTTTTCTGAACGTCTGGAATTCAGACCAATCCGCGTGCCGTACCGCTCCGAATCTCTTCGGTCACGATTCGGTGTGTGCCTTGAGTGATTCGGTTCTCCCCTGCGTACGGGTGGGAGCAAGGAGTAACCCCACCCCCACCCTTCGGCACGAGGATTCGGCATGAGGTCCCTGGAAAGGCATCGCGACGTCGGCGCCTACGCGCTCGGCGTGTTGGACGAGGCGGAGGCCTTCCGCTTCGAGGACCACCTCATGGAGTGCCCCCGGTGCGCGGCAGAGGTGACCGAATTCGGACCCGCGGCACGGCAGTTGATGCTGTACCGCCGGGCCACACCGCGGTTCGTCCCGCCCGTGGCACAGCCCGGTCCGCGGTTGCTGGACCGGCTGCTCGGCGAGATCGCCGGCCGGCACCGGACACGCCGCCGCCGTCTCCTGTACGGCCTCGCCGCGTCCGTCCTGCTGGCCGTGGCCGGTCCGGGCGTGGTCGCCTTCACCGGGCACGACGAGCCCGCCGTACGGGTCACCGCGGCCACCGATCCGCGGACCGGGGTATGGGCCAAGGTCACCTCCGAGGACGCGGAGTGGGGCAGCGACCTGCGGCTGGAGGTCAAGGACGGGTCCGGTTCGCGCACCTGCCGGCTCGTCGCGATCGGCCGTGACGGCACGGAGCAGGTCGTCGCCGGCTGGGCCGACCCGGGCCGGGACGCCGGACCCACCACGACGCTCGGCACCGCCGGGATGCACCCGGACCAGATCGACCGCTACGAGGTCCGCGCCGAGGACGGACGGCCGCTGGTGACCCTGAGGACGCGGTAGGGCTCACTTCAGCAGCCGGGACAGCCGGCGGTCGGCCAGCGGCTTGCCGCCCGTCTGGCAGGTGGGGCAGTACTGCAGCGAGGAATCGCTGAAGGAGACCTCACGGACGGTGTCGCCGCACACCGGGCAGGGTTCCCCGGTGCGGCCGTGGACCCGCAGGCCGCTCTTCTTCTCCGCCTTCAGCCGTCCGGCGGCCACTCCCCGGGAGCGCTCGACCGCCTCGGTGAGCGTGCTCCGCAGCGCCTCGTAGAGATGACGGGTCTCCTCCGGCGTGAGGGACGCGGCGAGCTTGAACGGGGACATCTTCGCGGCGTGCAGGATCTCGTCGCTGTAGGCGTTGCCGACGCCCGCGATCAGTGACTGGTCCCGCAGGGCGCCCTTGAGGCGGCGTCTCTCGCCCTTCAGGAGGGCGGCGAAGCGCTCCTCGTCGAAGCCGGCGGCGAGCGGGTCCGGGCCGAGCCGGGCGATCCCCTCGACCTCTCGCGGGTCGCGGACGACGTACACCGCGAGGCGTTTCTGGGTGCCGGCCTCGACGAGGTCGAAGCCCTCGCCGGTCTCCAGCGCCACGCGCAGCGCGAGCGGTCCCTTGCCCGGCTTGGGCGGGCCGTCCGGCAGCCGGTCCTTCCACTGCAACCAGCCCGCGCGGGCCAGGTGGGTCACCAGATGCAGTCCGCTGTCCGCCGCCAGGTCCAGGAACTTGCCGTGCCGGCGTACGGCCGTCACCGCACCGCCCTCGAAGGCGGTGACCGGCGGGTCGTACGTCTTCAGGACGCTGACGGCGACCGGCAGCACCCGCGCCACCCGGCGGCCGACCAGGTGCTCGGTGAGGAAGTCCGTCAGCGCTTCGACCTCGGGGAGTTCCGGCATACGTCCAGGGTGCCATCCGGCACCGACAACGCCAGGCGGCCGGCCCTACGGCAGCCGGAACTCGCACCACACCGCCTTGCCGCCGCCGCGCGCCTCGACGCCCCAGGAGTCGGCGAGCCGGTCCACCAGGAGCAGCCCGCGGCCGGACACGCCGTCCTCGCCCGCCTCGCGGCGGCGCGGCAGCGCGCTGGAGGAGTCCGCGACCTCGATGCGCAGCCGGCTGTCGTCCAGGGCCCGCAGGGTGACGATCGATGAACCCTCGGTGTGCATCAGGGCGTTGGTGATCAGCTCGTCGGCGACCAGTTCGATCTCGTCGGCGCGGTCGCGGGCGCCCCAGGCGTGGACGGCGGCGCGGATCATGTGCCGGGCGTGGGTGAGGGCCTCCGGGTCGCCGGGTGCCACGTGCTGCTGGAGCCGGCCGCTCGGCCGCGGGGACTGCGGGACCCGGCGGCGCAGCAGGAGCAGGGCCACGTCGTCGTCGCCGCCCCGCTCCTCGGCCATCCGGATCAGCCCGTCGGCGAGGGCGCGGACGTCGTCCGGACCGGCCGCGACGAGCCTGGTCAGCCTGCGTATGCCGTCGTCGAGATCGGTGCCGGGCTGCTCGATCAGTCCGTCGGTGCACAGCAGCAGGGTGTGCCCGGGGTCGAGTTCGATGGTGGAGACGGGGTACTCCAGCCGGCCGAACTCCGCCGACAGACCGAGCGGGAGTCCGCCCGCCACCGGGACCCGGTGGCAGCTGCCGTCGGCGTGCCGCAGCAGCGGGTCGATGTGGCCGGCCCGGACCGCCTGGACGACGCCGGTGGTCAGGTCGGCCTCCGCGTACAGGCAGGTGGCGAAGCGGTCGGTGTCGAGTTCGTGCAGGAAGACGGAGGCGCGGGCCATCACGGTGGCCGGGGTGTGCCCCTCGGCGGCGTAGGCGCGCAGCACGATGCGCAGCTGGCCCATCACGGCCGCCGCGTGGGTGTCGTGGCCCTGGACGTCACCGATGACCGCGCCGACCCGCCCGCCGGGCAGCGGGATCAGGTCGTACCAGTCGCCGCCGATGTCCCTGCCCAGGGCGGCCGAACGGTAGCGGACGGCGATGTCGGCGCCGCGGACGCAGGGGATGGTGCGGGGCAGCATGGCCTGCTGGAGGCCCTGGGCGAGGTCCTTGTCCTGCTCGTAGAGCATGGCCCGCATCAGGCTCTGCGCGATGCTGCTGCCGAGCGCGACCAGCACGGCACGCTCCTCGGTGGAGAAGCCGCGCCGGTCGTCGTACAGCAGCCCCATGGCTCCGATCGGCCGGGCCTGGGCGACCAGCGGCAGGTAGGCGGCCGAGGTGATGCGCAGGTCGGTCAGGTGCGGCCAGAGGATCGGGTAGCCCTCGGCGAACTCCTCCGGGGACTCGATGAACCGTGGCAGGAGCGTGCGGACGACCTCGCTCATCGGGTACGGCTCGTCGATGCGGTGCACCTGGGTGGAGGTGGGGATGAAGCTGCCCGGGGGTGCCTCGGCGACGAGCCGGATCCGGCCGGCCTCCACCAGGCCCATGACCAGGCTGGCCGCGCCGAGATGGCGGACGCCGTGGGTGTCCTTGAGCACGTCGATGACGTCCTGCACGCTGCGTGCGTGGGCGAGTGCGGCGGAGATGACCTGGACGATGTTCGTCTGCTGGCGCAGGGCCTCGTCCTGGGCGGCCCGCAGGCTGCGGGTCGCGCTGTCGGCGAGTTCCTGGGTGGCGTCGCGGACGATGCCGACGACCCGGCGGGGGCGGCCGGTGCCGTCGCGCCGGATGTAGCCCTGGGTGTGCGTCCAGCGCGGTGAGCCGTCGCGGCAGCGGATCCGGAAATAGGCGCCGTAGTTCTCGCTGCCGTCCTTGATGGCCCGGGCGACCACCGCGTCGAGCCGGGCCGCCTCCGGCGGCGGTACCCGGACGGCGAGGGACTCGGGGCGGCCGTCGAACTCCTCGGGCAGCAGGTCGAAGACCTCATGGGCCTGGACGTCCATGTGGAAGAGACCGGTGTCCAGGTCCCAGTCGAAGCTGCCCATGCGGTTGAGCGCCAGGATCGGGTCCGGATGGGTGGGCCAGTCCTCCGGGAGTGACAGGGCGCTCGCTCCCCGATCAGCCATGGGGCCACCTTGCCAGGATTTGCCCGATTCCTCGACTTTGCACGCGCGCGAACGCACGCATCTCATCACTCTCGGTGATTCCCCGGTATCGTCCGCATCGCGGTGGCCCGAGAGGCAACTCGGGGACCGTCTGGCCGCTACGAAGGGCGCGCACCGCCGTGGACTGGTTCACCGCACCCGGATACTGGCTCAGCCGGCTGGTCCTCCAGCGGGCTCTGGCCGCCGTGTATCTCGTCGCGTTCCTGACGGCGGCCCTGCAGTTCCGGGCCCTCCTCGGGGAGCGTGGCATGCTGCCGATCCCCCGCTTCCTGGCGCGGGTGCCCTTCAAGCGGGCCCCGAGCCTGTTCCACGCCCACTATTCGGACCGGTTCTTCGCGGCCTGCGCCTGGGCGGGCTGCGCGGTGTCGGCGGCCCTGCTGGCCGGCGCGGACTCCGAAGTGCCGCTGTGGGCCGGGATCCTGCTGTGGCTGGTGCCCTGGGCGCTGTACCTGTCGATCGTCAACGTGGGGCAGACGTGGTACGCGTTCGGCTGGGAGTCGCTGCTGCTGGAGACCGGCTTCCTCGCGGCCTTCCTCGGCAACGGCGAGGTGGCCCCGCCCGTCGTGGTGCTGTTCCTGCTGCGCTGGATCCTGTTCCGCGTGGAGTTCGGCGCCGGGCTGATCAAGCTCCGCGGCGACGCCTGCTGGCGGAAGCTGACCTGCCTGTACTACCACCACGAGACGCAGCCCATGCCGGGCCCGCTCAGCCGGCTCTTCCACCGTCTGCCGAAGCCCCTTCACCGGGCCGAGGTGGCCGCCAACCACCTCACCCAGCTGGTCGTGCCGGTGCTCCTGTTCACCCCGCAGCCGGTCGCCTCGGCCGCGGCCGCCCTGATGATCGTCACCCAGCTGTGGCTGGTGCTCTCCGGCAACTTCGCGTGGCTGAACTGGATCACCATCGTGCTGGCCCTGTCCGCGCTCCGGCTGCCGGGAGCCGCGCCCTCCGTCCCGCCGGCACCGCTGTGGTACGAGGTCGTCGTCCTGGCGGTCGCCGCCCTGCTGCTCGTCCTGAGCCACCAGCCGGTGCGGAACATGATCTCCCGCCGGCAGATCATGAACCGCTCCTTCGACCCGCTGCACCTGGTGAACACCTACGGCGCCTTCGGGAGTGTCAGCCGGGTGCGCTACGAGGTGGTGGTCGAGGGGACGCTGGACGACACGCCGCGGGAGGACTCGGACTGGCGGGAGTACGAGTTCAAGGGCAAGCCCGGTGATCCGCGCCGCCGTCCGCGCCAGTACGCGCCCTACCACCTCCGCCTCGACTGGCTGATGTGGTTCGCCGCGCTGTCGCCCGCGTACGCCGGTGACTGGTTCGGCGGCCTGGTGGAACGGCTGCTGGAGAACGACCGCGACACGCTGCGGCTCCTGCGCCGCTCCCCGTTCCCGCCGGACACCCCGCCCCGGCACGTCCGGGCCCGCCTCTTCCGCTACCGCTACACCACCCGGCGGGAGATGCGGGAGACGGGCGCGTACTGGGAGCGCACGTACGTGCGCGAGTATCTGCCGCCGACCCGGCTGGCCGGGGTGTGACGGACGGCCGGGGGCCCGCGAGGTCGGGAAGCGGCTCGCGCTCGTATGGCTGGGCACGACGCCGGGCGCGGTCTCGTGGTCAGACCCGGCTCAGCCGTAGGGTCATCAGCTCGAACGGGCGCAGCCGCACCGTGATGCGGTCGCCGTCGCGAACGGGCGGCTCCCCGTCGCCGCCCGGCCGTTCCAGCAGATCCGTCACGGTGGCCTCCGCGACCTCGAAACCGGCGGTGAGGGTGGCCCGGGCCCGGCCTCCCCGAGCCTCGTGGAAGCGGACCACCACGTCGCCGCTGCCGTCGTCGGCGAGCTTCACCGCCGTGACCACCACCGCCTCGTCGTCGACGGTGATCAGCGGTGCCACCGCCGCGGCTCCGGTGGTCCGCCGTTCCGGCAGGTTGATCCGCCAGCCCTCGCGCACCGCGTCGGCGATCGAGGCGCCGGTGACCAGGGCGTGCCGGAAGCGGTGCACGCCCTGGTCGGTCTCCGGGTCGGGGAAGCGCGGGGCGCGCAGCAGGGACACCCGGACCGTGGTGGTCGTACCGCGGTCGCCTCCGGCCCGCACGGTCCGGGTCACGTCGTGCCCGTACGTCGAGTCGTTGACCACCGCGACGCCCCAGCCGGGCTCCGCAAGATGGAGGAAGCGGTGGTTGCAGGCCTCGAACTTGGCCGCCTCCCATGAGGTGTTGGTGTGGGTGGGGCGGAAGACGTGCCCGAACTGGGTCTCGGAGGCGTACCTTTCGGCGTGCAGGTCGAGCGGGAACGCCAGCTTCAGGAACTTCTCCGTCTCGTGCCAGTCCACCTCGGTGTCGATGAGCAGCCGCCGTTCCCCCGGCGGCAGCGACAGCACCTGGGTGACCCGGGAGTCGCCGAAGGAGCGGGCGATCCGTACCGAGGCGCCGTCCTCGCCGGCCGTGACCGATTCGGCCTCCGTGAGGTCGGTGACGGTGTTGCGGTAGAAGGAGTCGACGTCCCAGGCGTCCCACATGTTCGGGAAGTCCGGGTGGAGCTGGAGAAGGTTGGCGGCCGTGCCGGGGGCGATCGACTCGCGGTCGGCCGCGGGGTCGTACGCCGAGACGACCAGACCCCGGCCGTCCACGGTGATCCGCAGCAGTCCGTTGTCCAGGACGTGACCGCCGTCCGGGCCGGGCGTGAGGGTCGTCCGGCCGGGCACCTCCCAGGGGCCGGCTCCGCCCGCGGGGACACCGTGGCGGGGGTGCGGGGCGGCGTTGAAGAGCAGCGGGGTCGTGCCCTGCCCGGCCAGCGCCCGCTGGGCGGCCTCGACGACGGCGGTCAGCTCGCCGGCGAGCCGCTCGTACGTCGCCCGGGCCTCCCGGTGCACCCAGGCGATGGACGAGCCGGGCAGGATGTCGTGGAACTGGTGCAGCAGGACCGTCTTCCAGATCCGGTCGAGGTCCTCGTACGGATAGCGGAACCCGGCGCGGACGGCGGCGGTGGCCGCCCACAACTCGGCCTCGCGCAGCAGGTGTTCGCTGCGCCGGTTGCCCTGCTTGGTCCTGGCCTGGCTGGTGAGGGTCGCGCGGTGCAGTTCGAGGTACAGCTCGCCGACCCAGACGGGCGGCTCGGGGTACTCGGCCTCGGCCTTCTCGAAGAACGCGCGCGGCGTCTCCCAGGCGACGGTCGCCGAGCCTTCGAGGTCGCGCATCCGGGCCGCCTTGGCGACCATCTCGCGGGTCGTGCCGCCACCCCCGTCGCCCCAGCCGGTGGGCGCGAGCGAGTGCCTGGCCCGGCCCATGTCCTTGAAGTTCCTGGCCGCGTGGGCGATCTCGCCGCCCTTCATGGAGCAGTTGTAGGTGTCGACGGGCGGGAAGTGCGTGAAGATCCGGGTGCCGTCGATGCCCTCCCACCGGAAGGTGTGGTGGGGGAAGCTGTTCGTCTGCGACCAGGAGATCTTCTGGGTCAGCAGCCACTTGGAGCCGGCCGCCTTGATGATCTGCGGCAGGCCGGCGGCGAAGCCGAAGGTGTCGGGCAGCCAGGCCTCCTCGTTCTCGATGCCGAACTCGTCGAGGAAGAACCGCTTGCCGTGCACGAACTGGCGGGCCATCGCCTCCGAGCCGGGCATGTTGGTGTCCGACTCGACCCACATGCCGCCGGCCGGCACGAACCGGCCCTCCGCCACGGCCTTCTTCACCCGCGCCCACACCTCGGGCCGGTGCTCCTTCACCCAGGCCCACTGCTGGGCCTGGGACATGGCGAAGACGAACTCAGGTTCGTCGTCGATGAGGGCGGTCATGTTGGACGTCGTACGGGCCACCTTGCGCACGGTCTCGCGCAGCGGCCACAGCCACGCCGAGTCGATGTGCGCGTGACCGACGGCGCTGATCCGGTGCGCGGACGGCACGGCGGGAGCGGCCAGCACCTCCGTCAGCAGGCCCCGCGCCCGGTCCGCCGTGCCGCCCACGTCCTGCAGGTCGACGGCGTCCAGGGCCCGCTCGACCGCCCGCAGGACGTCCCAGCGGCGCGCGGAGTCGACGGGCAGTTCGGCCATCAGCTCGCCGAGCACCTCCAGGTCCAGCACCAGCTGCCACACGGTCTCGTCGAAGACGGCGAGATCCATGCGGGTGAGCGTGTACTGCGGTTCGTGCCCGGCGGTGGCCTTGTCGCCGAGCGGAGTGGGCCGGAAGGGGTGGTAGTCGAGGATGACCGGGTTGGAGGCGGCCTCGATGTGCAGGCACACCTCCTCACCGCCCTCGGCCGGGGCGCCGACGCGCACCCACTGGTTGCGCGGGTTCAGGCCCTTCACCGGGGAGCCGTCGGGCCGGTAGACCAGGCCCTCGCACTGGAAGCCGGGCATGTTCTCGTCGAAGCCGAGGTCGAGCAGGGCCTCGACGGTGCGCCCGGCCCACGCCTCGGGCACGGTCCCGGTCACCCGGAACCAGCTGGTGCCCCAGGGAGCGCCCCACCGGGCGCCCACCTCGATCGGCTCCGGCTCGGCGGCGAGGCCCTCCGCGACCGGCACGGGTTCGCCGGGCGCGTGCCAGACCGCGACCTGAAGCGGCACGGACTCGGGGTACACGGCGGGGCGGATGCGTTCGTCGAGGACGCGCCTGAGGCGGGCTTCCACGAGAGTGCGGTCGTCATGCATGCGGGGTGCTCCCTGCGGGGTTCCGGGTGATCACCAGGGGTGGGTGACGGTCACGGGGGTCGAGGCGTTGTAGAGCTCCCCCACGGCGTGCAGTTCGAACCGTGCGGCCGTCTCGCCCTGCTCGGCCCGCAGGCCGCCGAGGAAGAAGGCGCGCTGGCCGGTGGCGCCGAGGAAGCGGCGGGTGCCGTCGGGGAGGAGGCGGTGGAGGGTGTAGTGGCGGACGGTGCCGGGGGCGGCGTTCCAGGCGAGGCGCAGGTCGCCGCCGTTCGCCGCGGTGACGCGGGCGCCGGAGGGGGCGGCCGGTGTGGTGACCGCGTCACGGACGGCGAGCGCGCCCAGCCGCCAGCGCACCGGGCCCTCGGTGGCGGTGAGCCGGACGCCGAGGGCATGGGCGGTCCCGGACAGCCCGGTGAGCGGCAGGGTCGCCGTCCGCCAGCCGCCGCCCGTGCGCACCCGTGCGCCCCGGACGCCCGGCCGCACCGGCAGATACCGGTACGGCGGGGTCGCTCCGGCCCCGCCCGGTTCCGCGGTCGCCACCGCGAGTTCGACGTCAACGCTCCCGGCCTCGGTCCGGTACGTCAGCTCGACGACCGTGTCCACACCGATCGGCAGCCGGGTCGCGTACAGGTCCAGCACGGCGGGCCGATCGAGTCCACCGGCCACCAGCACGCTGCTGCCGCCGCGCCAGGCGTCGGCGAAGTCGAAGGAGACCGCCGGCCGCTCCCCCGCCGTGCGCACCACCCACCGCCGGGACGGCAGCCGGTCCTGCAACCCGAGGTGGTTCCAGGGCGCGTCCGACGTGACGGCCCCGTCCTCGTACCAGCGCAGTCCGTGCCCGGTGTTGAACACGCTCGCGAACGGCAGCGCGCTGACCGTCGAGCGGTCGGCCACCGACAGCGCGGGCGCCCGCCACGGGTCGGCGCCGTCGGGCCGGGACGGATCGAGCGACCGTCCGCTCCAGAACCGGTCGTCGGCGGCGTGGAAGTCCTCGGGGGCGCGCCGGTCGGCGGGCAGGTGGTTGCGGGTCCACTCCGGCCGGTAGAAGCCGATCGAGGTGACGTGCGCCTTCGCCGCCGGCACGATGGCGTCCCAGTCGACCGTCGCGTTCGAACCGTTGGACTCGACGTCGACGCCGGCCCACAGTTCGTAGCGGTCGCGGCCCAGTTGCCCGGCCCTGATCGCGGAGGCCGCCAGCGTGTTCGCGCTCCACCGGAAATCCACGAACATGTCGTCCGCGGCCTGGAAGAAGGCCTGGTTCTGTCTGTTCAGGGCGCCCTGCCAGCTGACCGTGCCGTTCACGGTCATCGCGTCGTACCAGGTCACCCGCTGTCGCGCGGCCGCCGCCAGCGACTTCAGCTCCTCGACGAAACCGAGCATGGCCGTGCCCAGGGCCGTGTCGCCGCCGCCCGTCTCGGCGTTCAGGAACCAGCCGTCGAAGCCGTGGGCCGCCGCGACCGCCACGAGCTGGGCGGCGAGCGGGTGGTGCCCGGTGGCGTCCTTCTGCACGAGGTCGCGGGTCCACTCCAGCCGGCCTCCGTAGGCGGTGGGCGGCAGGAAGATGTTGCCGAGGACGGGCACGCCGTGCCGGTGGGCCGCGTCCACGATCGGTGCGTTGGGGGCCAGGATCAGGCCCTCCCCGGCCGAGCCGCCCCAGAAGACCAGTTCGTCGAGGTACGCCCAGTGGGTGAGGGCGTAGTAGTCGGCGGTGGCCGAGCCCTGGGCGGGGTTGGACGAGGTGGGCCCGAAGGAGACCAGGGCCTGGACGCGGGCCTGGCCCGGGCGTGCCGTGGTGTTGGCCGGGGTCGGTGTGAAACGGGGGGCGAGCGGCACGGACGCCGCGTTGAAGGCGAGGTCGGCGTCGTCGGCCGCACGCCAGGTCTTCAGGCTGCGCCAGGTGATGCCGGTGCCCGGGCTGCCCGCCGGGACGGAGTCCGGGTACCAGTAGGAGGCGTACGGCGGGGTGGCGGTGGCCCTCGGGCGGGCCGCGGCCGCGGCGGGGGCGGCCGGGAGCAGGGCCGCCGCGGTGCCTGCGATCAGGACGGTGCGTCTGCTGGGGTTCACGAGCGGGTGCCTCCTTGTGGGGTGGGGAGTACCTGGTCGGGAGTGACGACTTCGGTGATGCCGCGGGCGGCGAGGTGTTCCCGGTCGCCGGCGCGGGTGTCCAGCACGGTGGCGGGACGGGCGCCGTCGGCGACGAGCCGGAAGAACGCCTCGAAGACGGGACCGCCGGGGGCGCAGCGGGAGCGGCGGGCCGGATCGGCGGGCACGACGAGGGCCGTGGTGCGCGCCGGGGCCGTCCGGTGCGGTTCGCGGGCCGCCGCGGCGAGCACCCGGGCGATGTCCTTCGGCCGCCGGTCGTTGGTCAGCAGGCCGAGGGAGTACTCGAGTTCGGGGAAGTCGGCGAGGTCGCGGGAGACGTCGTGCGAGCACCACCAGGTGATGCCCCACAAGCCGGGGCAGTCGAGGGCGTTCGCGACGGTCGCCTCGGTGAAGGCGGCCGCGTGTTCGGCGGGCACGAGGGGCGCGGGCGCGCCGACCTCCTGGAGCCATACGGGCCGGTGCGGCTCCTCGGCCCAGGCTTTGCTCAGTTCGACCAGATAGGCGGCGTGGTGCTCGCTCTGCACGGAGGTGCGGCCGTAACGCTGGGCGGTGCCGTTGAAGACCCAGGAGTGCACGGCGGTGACGGCGCCAAGGCGGGCCGAGTGGCCGGGTGTGAAGGGCTGGTCGTCCTGGTACCAGGCGGCGTCGTAGGACGCGTGCAGGTGCAGTCGTCCGGGAGCGCCGTCGGCGCAGGCGGCCAGCATCCGCGTCAGCCATCGGCCGGCGTCCTCGGCCGTGATCCGGTCGGGGTCCGGGTGGGGTCCGGCGGCGAACTGGTTCACCTCGTTGCCGACGGTCATGCCGATGAAGTTGGGCCGGCCGGCCAGGGCGGCGGCCAGGGTGCGCAGATAGGCGGCCTGCCCGTCGACGACGTCGGGGGCGGTGAAGAGGTTGCGCCGGTGCCAGGTGCGCGTCCAGGCGGGCAGGAAGTCGAAGCTGCTCAGGTGTCCCTGCAGACCGTCGACGTTGACGTCGAGTCCGCGTTCGGCGGCCGCGTCGGCGAGGGCCACGAGCCGGTCGACGGCGCCGGCACGGATCAGGGTGCGGTTGGGCTGGAAGTACGGCCACAGCGGGAAGACCCGGATGTGGTCGAGGCCGAGCGCGGCGACCGCGTCGAGGTCGGCGCGCACGGAGTCGAGGTCGAAGTCGAGCCAGTGGTGGAACCACCCCTCACTGGGCGTGTAGTTGACGCCGAAGCGCACGGCAGGGGACATGGGTGTCCTTGCTCCTCGGTTGCGGGGATCAGCCCTTGACGGCACCCTCGCCGACCCCGCGGAAGAAGTAGCGCTGCAGGCAGGCGAAGAGGGCGATGAGCGGCGCCACGGCGATCACGGTGCCGGCGGCGACGAGGCGTTCGTCGTTCGCGAAGGTGCCGTGCAGGTAGTTGAGGCCGATGGTCAGGGTGAACTTGGACGGGTCGCTGAGCACGATCAGCGGCCACAGGAAGTCGTCCCAGGCACCCATGAAGGCGAAGATCGCGACGACGGCGAGGGTGCCCCGCACCGACGGCAGGGCGATGCGCCAGAACCGCTGCCAGACGTCGGCGCCGTCGACGTAGGCGGCTTCCTCGATCTCGTAGGGCAGGCTGCGGAAGGCGTTGCGCATCAGCAGCACGTTCATCGCGCCGATGGCGCCGGGCAGTGCGACGCCGATCAGCGTGTTGTTCAGGCCGAGTTCCCGCATGGTCGTGAACTGGGCGATGATGATGCCCTCGACGGGCACGAGCATCGCCAGGACGAAGACGAGCGTGGCCACCCGCCGGCCGCGGTAGTGCAGCCGGGCCAGCGCGTACCCGGCGAGTGCCGAACCCACGCAGTTGGTCACCACGCTCGCGGCCGCCACCTGCAGGGAGTTGAGGGCGTAGTCCCAGACGGGGATGGTCTGCGCGACCCGCTCGTAGTTGTGCAGGGTCGGGTGGCCGGGCAGGAACGTCGGCGGCGAGCTGAAGATGTTCTCGGTGGGCCCCTTGAGGGACGTGGACAACTGCCAGAGGAACGGGCCGACGGTGATCGCCAGGACGGCGAGCAGGAGCAGGTAGCGCAGGACCAGTTCGAGGGGACGGACGCGTCGCCCGTGCTCGTCGGTGACGCGGGGTTTCCGGGGGGCGGCCGGCGGCTCCGGCCGTACGCTGCGGGTCTTTTCGAGGACGCTCACGTCTCCTCCCTCCGGTCGGCTCGCAGCACGAGCAGCATCAGCGCGACGGTGACCGTGAACACGACCACCGACAGGGCGGAGGCGTAGCCGACGCGGCCGGTCAGGCCGGTGCCGGTGCGCTGGACGAGCATGACGAGAGTGGTGTCCTCGCCGGCCGGGCCGCCGCTCGGGCCGGCCATCAGGTAGACCTCGGAGAAGACCTTGAACGCGGCGACCGAGGAGAGCGCCGCGACCAGCACCATGGTGGATCGCACGGCGGGCACCGTGACGGTGAGGAAGCGGCGGACCGCGCCCGCGCCGTCCACGGCGGCGGCCTCGTGCAGTTCGCGCGGTACGTTCGCGAGGGCCGCCAAGTAAACGATCATGTAGTAGCCGAGGCCCTTCCACACCGTCACCGTCATGGCGCTCAGCAGGAGCAGCCACTGGTCGCTGAGGAAGCCGACTCGCCCGACGCCCACGGCCTCCAGCAGGGAGTTGACCAGGCCGCGCTCGTCCAGCAGCCACACCCAGATCAGCCCGACGACCACGATGGAGGCGACGACCGGGGTGTAGAAGGCGGCACGGAAGAAGGTGATGCCGGGGATGTTCTTCCGCACCAGCAGCGCGAGCAGCAACGGCAGGACCACCAGGGCCGGGACGACACCGGCGATGTACAGCGCACTGTTGCGCAGGCCCGTCCAGAACATGTCGTCGTGGAGCAGCTCGCGGTAGTTGGCGAGTCCGACGAAGCGGCCCGGGATCAGGGTGCGGCGGTCGGTGAAGGAGTTCACCACCGTCGCCGTGAACGGGTAGAGCACGAAGGCGCCGGTGACCAGCAGTCCGGGGGCGGCGAACAGCCAGGGGCTGCTGGGTAGTTGCCGACGTATGCGGGTCGGTGCGGTGGGAGTGGCCATGCGGGGTCAGCCCTGCTGCTTCAGGAGCCGGTCGCAGGCCCTGACAGCGTTGTCCAGGGCCGCCTCGGGGCTCTCCTTGCCCTGCAGGGCCTTGGCCACCTCGTTGCGCAGTGCGGTCTTCATCTGCTCGCTGAACAGGACGGGCGTGTAATTGGCCGCGCTCTTCAGCGATTTGGCCGCGGCGACGCGTACCCGGGTCTCGTCGGTGCCGTCCTGTTCGGTGAAGTAGGGGTCGTCGAGGGAGCCCGCGGTGCTCGGGAAGATGGCGACCTTCCTGGCGAAGGACATCTGGTTGCGCGCATCGGTGACGAAGTGCGCGAAGGCGACCGCGGCCGGGGTGTGCCTGGTGCGGGAGTTGACCATGACGCCCATCACGTACATGTTGACGTGTCCGGTGCTGGTGATCTGGTCGGTGATCCCGATGTTCCTGTACAGCTCGGGCGCCTGCTTCCTGAAGTTGCCGAGGTCCAGGGCGCTGCCGGGGTTCATGGCGACGGCTCCGGTGAGGAACTTCTTCCCGGACGACTCCGGGGTCGCGGTCAGGGCCTGCGGATCGAGCGCCCCGGCGTCGTACAGCTCCTTGTACCTGCCGAGGAGTTCGACTCCCTTGGCGTCGTCGAAGGCGAACCCGGTCCCCTCCTTGTTCATCAGCCGTACGCCGTAGCGCCCGAAGTCCTCGATGGTGGGGACGTTGGCGAGCGTGGCGACCTTCCCGCCGGACTTCCGGGCCATCTGCAGGGCGTCGGCGAACAGTTCGTCGTAGGTCGCCGGAGGCTTGCCGGGGTCGAGTCCGGCCTTCTCGAACAGGGACTTGTTGTAGAAGAGGGGGCCGGTGTTCAGGTACCAGGGAAAGGCGTACGTGCCGCTGAGGCCCGGCACCTGATGGCTCTTCCAGGCCCCGTCCAGGTACTCGGTCCGGTACTTCGCGGCGGCCTTGCCGAGGTCCATGGCGAGTCCGGCCCGGGCGAGCGGGGCGACCAGGTCGGGCGAGACGTTGACGACGTCGGGCAGGGTGCCGCCGGCCGCGTCGGCACTGATCTTGTCGGCGTAGCCCTCGGCGGGCTGGTCGATCCACTTCACGTGGGTCCCGGGGTACCTCTTCTCGAAGTCGGCGATCAGGCCCTCGAAGTACGGCTTGAAGTTGGCGCGCAGGTTCCAGGTCTGGAAGCTGATGTCGCCCTCGACCTTGCCCGAGGCGTCGGTCGAACCGCCGTCGTCACCGCCGGAGCCGCAGGCGCTCAGCGGCAGCAGGAGGGCGACGGCAGCGGCGGCGAAGGATCTGCGGGAGATGCGCACGGTGGCTGGGCTCCTTTGCAGGGGGATGTGGCGAAGGTGCCGGGCCAGACCTTGCACGCCGATTCCCGCAAGAGTCAATGGATTCGACTCGGCTAAAGACATTAGTGACGCAAAACCCCTGCTCAGTACGGTCCGTGGCGACCATTGCCATCGATCGCTAATGCGCTTTAGAGTGCAGCCACTCAAGCGCATTAGCTGTTGGCCGAACCACACCCGTCGAAAGAGGAGCACCGCGGTGACGGAGAGGCGATCACCGGCGCGCCGGCCCACCATGAAGGACATCGCGCGCCGCGCCGGAGTCTCCGAGAGCGCGGTGTCGTTCGCCCTGAACGGCCGTCCCGGGGTCTCCGAGATCACCCGGGCCCGGGTCCACCGGGTGGCCGAGCAGCTGGGCTGGCGTCCGAGCACGGCGGCCCGCGCCCTGTCCGGCGAGGGGGCGGCCACGGTCGGCTTCGTCCTGGCCCGCCCCCCGGACACGCTGGGGGTCGACTCCTTCTTCCTGCAACTCGTCTCCGGGATCCAGGAGGTGCTCGCCGAGCGCCATCTCGGTCTCCTCTTCCAGGTGGCGCGGGACGTGACCGAGGAGTGCGGGGTGTACCGGCGCTGGTGGGCGGAGCACCGGGTGGACGGCGTCCTGGTCGCCGACCCGCGGGCCGAGGACCCGCGTCCCGATCTGCTGGACGAACTCGGCCTGCCGGCCGTGGTGATCGGCGGCGCACCGGACGAGCGGCACGCCGGGCTGTCCACCGTGTGGGCGGACGACGCGGGCGCGATGGCCGCGGTCGTGGACGAACTGACCGCCCTGGGCCACCGCCGGATCGTGCACATCGCCGGCCTGCCGGACCTCGCGCACACCCGGCGCCGCATCCGCACCCTGCGCGCTGAGGCCCGGCGGCGCGGCCTTTCCGAGGTGGAGTCGGTGACGACCGACTACTCCGACGTGGCGGCGGCCGCCGTCACCCGGAGGGTCCTGCACGGCCCCACTCCCCCGACGGCCCTCGTCTACGACAACGACGTGATGGCCGTCGCCGGCGTGGCCGCCGCGGCAGACCTGGGCTTCCGGGTGCCGGCCGATCTGTCGGTGGTGGCCTGGGAGGACTCGGCGCTGTGCCGGATCGTCAAGCCGTGGCTGTCCGCACTGTCCCGGGACAGCGTGGAGTTCGGCGTCACGGCGGCGAGGGAGCTGCTGGCGTTGCTGGACGGTGGACCGGCCCGGGCCGTGCGGGTGCCGGTCCCCCGCCTGATCGAACGCGACAGCACGGGCCCCGCGCGCTCCGGTTGAGGCGCGGCGGCACGGCGCCGAGTCCTCTTCGCGGCGGACCGTGCGGCGGACCGCCGGCCCGGAAGCGGCCTCTCGACGAACCCGGTCCGGGCGTGCACAGTTCTCCCTACGCATCTTGACGCGCGACTCCGGGCGCGTCCTGAATTCCTGCCGGCGGGCAGCCGGTTCACCGACCGGCGCAGGGCCGGCGAACGGCCGGCGGAGCCGATGACCGGCCGAGCGGAGCCGCCGACC
Source organism: Streptomyces sp. NPDC048514 (assembly GCF_043199955.1). Classification (NCBI taxonomy): domain Bacteria; kingdom Bacillati; phylum Actinomycetota; class Actinomycetes; order Kitasatosporales; family Streptomycetaceae; genus Streptomyces; species Streptomyces sp. NPDC048514. The sequence goes on from NZ_JBICWT010000002.1 coordinate 249,254, forward strand.
GGCCGAGCGGAGTCGATGACTAGCCGAGGAGTGCCATTGAACAGCTGGGCCGGCCGCACCGCGTCCGACATCGCCGCCGCCGTACGCGCGAAGGAGGTCACGCCACGGGAGGTGGTGGCCGAGCACCTCGCACGGATCGAGCGGCTCGACGGACGGATCGAGTCGTTCCGGAAGGTCCGCACGGAGGCCGCGCTCGCCGAGGCCGACGAGGTGGCCGCGCGTGCCGATCTGGCCGGACTGCCGCTCGCGGGCGTGCCGGTGGCCGTGAAGGACAACCTCGCGGTGCGCGGCGAGGCCCACCGCGACGGCACCCTCGCCACACCGGACGCGCCGGCGGCCGAGGACCACGTCACGGTGGCCCGGCTGCGGGCGGCCGGCGCGGTGGTGGTGGGCCTGACGAACGTGCCCGAGCTGTGCGTCTTCGGCACCACGGAGGGCGTCTACGGCATCGCCCGCAATCCGTGGGACCCGTCCCGGACCGCGGGCGGCTCCTCCGGCGGCAGCGCGGCCGCGGTGGCCGCGGGGCTCGTGCCGATCGCGCTCGGCAACGACGGCATGGGTTCGCTGCGCATCCCGGCCGCGAACTGCGGGCTGGTCACCCTGAAGCCGGGGCACGGGGTGGTGCCGGCGGGGATCGGCAACGGCGACTGGTTCGGCATGTCGGAGAACGGTCCGCTGGCCACCACGGTCGAGGACCTGCGGCTGATGTACGGCGTCCTCGCCGGCACCGGACCGGACCGGGCGGCGGAGCCGCCGCGCAGAAGGATCGCCGCCGCCGTACGCAGCCCGCTGGCCGGGGTGAGCGTGAGCGAACCGTATACGACCGCGGTCCGGCAGGCGGCCGGGCTGCTGTCCCGGGCCGGGCACCGGGTACGGCGGGCCGAGCCGCCCTACCCGCTCTCCCTGGGTGTGACCTCGTTGCGGCACTGGACGGCGGGGACGGCGGTGGACGCCGAGGGCCTGGACCCGGCACGGCTGGCCCGGCGGACCCGGGTGCACGCGGCGGTGGGCCGGCGTTTCGTGCGCTCGGTACGCTCCGGTGGCGGCCGTGAACGCCTGCGCGCCCGGCTGGAGCCCTTCTTCGCCGAGTACGACGTCCTGCTCACCCCGGCACTGGCGCGGCGCTCCCCCGCCGCGGGCCCGTGGCACGAGCGCGGCTGGCTGCGCAATGTCCTCGCGAACACCGCCTACTCGCCGTTCACCCCGCCGTGGAACCTGACGGGCTGGCCCGCGATGTCCGTGCCCTTCGGTGCCCTGCCCTCGGGCGCCCCCTGCGCCGTGCAGCTGGTCGGCCGCCCCGGCACGGAGGCGGCCCTGCTGGATCTGGCTCAGGAGCTGGAGCGCCTGCACCCGTGGCAGCGGACGGCACCGATGGAGGATCAGTACGTTCAGTGACCCGATAGTCACCTCAGGTACGCGAAGTCACTCCCCGCCGCACTGCCGGGCGGGGTGGGGCGCAGGGTGCCGGCAGCGGCGATGCGGCGCCGGAAAGCCCGGGGCCGCGGCCGGTGACCGGCCGCGGCCGCTCTGCTCCGCATGGGCGCGAGCCTGTCACGCCCATGCCACCGGCGATCGCGACGGTTCCCGTCGCGCGTCAGTCCACGCTGGGAAGGATGTGCGGTTCGGCGAGGTCTTCCTCGTAGCCCGCGAGGCGGATGGGAGCGGACCGGGCCCACACGTCGAGGCTGCCCAGTTCTCCGGGCCGCCGGCCGGCGCGCTCCGCGCGTTCCTTGGGGCGTTCGTCGCGATTCGTCTTCTCCGGTGTCACCGCGCACTCCTTATGTGTCGGGTCACCCTCGGGGCATACCGGACAGTCTGCGCTCCGGCACTTGTCGCCCGCTCGGGTCTGGATGGAAGGCCAGTTCGGACGCGGTGGCGCCGGTCACTCGTCAGAGCAGGCCGTGGTGACCGGCTCGCCCCAGGACGGACGATGGGTGTGGGTGGGACCCCGTGCTGCTGTCCGTCCACTCCAGGTTAACCAAATGAGCGGGGGCCCGCTCGATAGGGAGTGCAAACAAGCTGTAACTTATGCGCGTCATCCAGCCCCCCAATGCACCCCAATATGCAGCTATTTGCAACAAACCGCATCACTCGCCGGACGGGCCGATTCACCCGCTCGGCCTACAGCGGCGAACGCCCCTTCGAGCCCGGGAGGCCACCCGGAGGCCCGGCTACGCGCCCACGCGGGACGCGAGCCCGGACGTCCGGCCACCCGCCCACGCGGGGCGCGGCGCAGTTCAAGTGCCGTTGGCCGTGCCGCAAGCCGGCCATGGTCTGCTGGCGCGGGCAACGGCCGTCTCGCGGAAGGACCGGCGCATGGAGCTGCGCAGCGTCGAGGAGCTGATGGATCTGCTGTACGCCGGCCGGCACCAGCACGCGCTGCGGGCCGCCGCGCTGCTGCGCCGCAGCCGTCCGGCCGACAAGGAACTCCAGGTGGCCGGGCTGGTCCGGGGCATCGGGCCGGTGCTCTGCCCGGGCGACGAGCCGGCGCGGGCCCGCAGTGCCGCCGAGGCGGTGCGCGGCCTCCTCGGCGAGCGGGTGTTCCGGCTGGTGCGCGGGGACGCGGGACCCGGCGCCGAGGATGTGCTGCGCCTGCGCCGGGCGGACGAGGAGAGCCGGACGGGCGGCATCGACGCGGGCGTGCTGGAGGACTGGCGGACGGTCCTGGGACTGGTGGCGGCCCGCAACTCCCGGCTGGGCGCGGTGGATTGAGGCGCCCGAGGTCCGGCCGGTCTTGCGCCGGCGGCCGCGGGGCCGGTCACCACTTGCCGGGCGCGTAGTCCTTCAGAAAGACGCCGTACAGGTCCTCGCCCGCCTCGCCGCGCACGATCGGGTCGTAGACGCGGGCGGCGCCGTCGACCAGGTCGAGCGGGGCGTGGAAGCCCGCCTCGGCCAGGCGCAGCTTGTCGTAGTGCGGGCGCTCGTCGGTGATCCAGCCGGTGTCCACCGAGGTCATGAGGATGCCGTCGGCCTGGAACATCTCCTCGCCGCTGGTCCGCGTCACCATGTTCATCGCGGCCTTGGCGGCATTGGTGTTCGGGTGGCCGGCGCCCTTGTAGCCGCGGCCGAAGACGCCTTCCATGGCCGAGACGTTCACGACGTACGACCGACCGCTCGTCGCCTTTGCGGCGGCATCGGCCATGGCCGGACGGAGCTTGCTGATCAGGATGAACGGCGCGGTGTAGTTGCACAGCTGGGTCTCGAGGAGCTCCACAGGGGAGATCTGCTCGATCGTCTGCACCCAGGTGTTGCTCTCGACGACGTCGGGCAGCAGGCCGCCCGCGTCGATGGCGGTGCCGTCGAGGTGCCGGGCGACGCTGGCGTTGCCCGCGACGAGGGCGAGGTCGGCGACCTTCTGCGCGTCGAGGCCGCTGATGCCGATGGGCAGCGCGGCCGACCCGCCGAGTTCACCGACCGCGCCGGAGTTGAAGGCGCCGATCACGTGGTGGGCGGGCAGTTCCCCGGCGGGCAGCGGGGCGCTCTCGCCCTCGACCAGGGCGGCGTAGGCGGAGGGCAGGCGGCGCACCGTCTGCGTGGCGTTGTTGATCAGGATGTCCAGCGGGCCCGCCTCGGCGAGCTGATCGGCCAGCGCGACGACCTGGGCCGGGTCGCGCAGGTCGATGCCGACGACCTCCAGACGGTGCATCCAGTCCGCCGAGTCCTCCATCGCCTTGAAACGGCGGATGGCGTCCTTGGGGAACCGGGTGGTGATCGTCGTGTGCGCGCCGTCGCGCAGCAGCCGCAGTGCGATGTACATGCCGATCTTGGCCCGGCCGCCGGTGAGCAGCGCACGCTTGCCCGTGAGGTCGGCACGGGCGTCGCGCTTGTCCCGGTTGACCGCGGCGCAGTCGGGACAGAGCTGGTGGTAGAAGTAGTCGACCTCCACGTACCGGCCCTTGCAGGTGTAGCAGGAGCGCGGGCGCTGGAGTATCCCCGCGATCTTGCCGGACTCGATCTTGGAGGAGGGCAGGATGCCCTCGGTCTCGTCGTCGATGCGCTCGGCGGAGCCGGTGGCCGTGGCCTCCGTGACCGCACGGTCGTGCGCGGTCTTGGCGGCCCGGCGCTCCTGACGGCGGCGCTGCTTGACCGTGCGGTAGATGTGCGAGGTGGCGCGGCGCACCTTGATCGCGTCGGGGTGGTCGACGTCGATCCGGTCCAGTTCCTCGAGCACGCCGAGGCAGACGGCCAGGCGCTCCGGGTCGATGCCGGGTCCGTGGACCACCTCGTCCAAGGAGGCGTCCGTGGGGACGTCCGTGGAGGCGTCCATGGGGACGTCCGTGGAGGCGTCCATGGGGACGTCCATGGGGACCTCCGTGGACGCAGACCCGTCCTCTGTCACCGTCATCGCGCTGCCGCTTCCCTGATCACCCGCGCAGCGCTCCGACTCGCGCCCGCCCTCGAAGGGGGGATTTTACGGAGCGGCGGGCCGTACGGCCAAACCCGGCCGCCTCGACCGCCCGGCCGCACCCGGCCGCGCCGGGTCCCGGAGGGGCCTGGCGCGGCCCCTCCGGACCGCCGGGCCCCTCCGGACCGCCGGGCCACCTCCGGACCGCCGGGCCCCTCCGGACGCGAAAGCCCGCAGGCCGCGCGTTCAGGCGTCGCAGACGGACAGCAGCGTCTCCACCTCGTCGGACACCGACCGGGCGAACACGTCCAGGTCCGGCACGGCCTGCGCGTCGGCGACCAGCCCGAAGTGGACACGGCCGCGATACGTCGAGATCGCGACCGCCAGCGACTGCCCGGGAGCCAGCGGGGCCAGCGGATAGACCTCGGTCAGCTCGTGGCCGCCGAGCCGGAGGCCCACACCGGGCAGCGGCACGCTGGTGACCAGGATGTCGAACCACAGCCGGGCCGCCTGCCCGACGAGCGGCCCGCCGAGCCGGTGACCGAGGGCCGGGACGTGGTCGGCCAGCAGCGCGACGGCACCGGCGCCCCGGTTGGGACCGGCGTCCTTGTTACGGACCATCGCGGTGCGCACCGTCGCGAGACGCCCGAGCGGGTCGGGATCATGGACCGGAAGCGGTATCAGGTACCCGGAGAGCCGGTTGCCCTGCGGGTGGGCGGTGCGCGAGCGGCGCCGGGAGACCGGGATGAGGGCGCGGGGCGCCACCCCGGCGCTGCCGTCGCCGCGCTCGTCCAGCCAGCGGCGCAGAGCGCCTGCCACGACGGCGATGAGGACGTCGTTGACGGTCCCGCCCACGCTCTTGCGCACCCGGTGCACGTCGTCGATGTCGAGGACGACCCCGGCGGTGCGGCGGGTGCCGCTGGGTGCGGAGGTCAGCGCCGACGACGGGCGCATGCCGAGCGTGGACCGGGCGAGCGAGGCACCGATGTCCAGGGCGCGGCCCACGTCGGACAGCGCGCCCTTGAGGAGTTCGGGTACGCGGCCCGGCAGTCGGCGCACATCCGACAGCAGGCCCCGGGGCGGCTCGAGGGCGCGGGGAGGGCGCTCGGGCAGCTCCACCGGGTCCAGGAGTCCGGCGGCCAGCTTGAGCGCGCGCAGTCCGTCGGCGAGTGCGTGGTGGAACTTGAACAGCACCGCGAAGGACACGCCGTCCTCCCCGGGCAGCACATGCGCCTCCCACGGCGGCCGGCCGCGCTCCAGCGGGCGTTCCATCAACCGGCCGGCGGCCGCGTGGAAGTCGGTGGCGGGCGCGTGCAGCCTTACATGGTCGAGCGGGTCGAAGTCCGGGGCGGCCTCGCGGGTCGCCCCGCCGAAGGCGAGCGGCTGCCAGACGTCGCGGATACGCATGCGCAGGCCCGGTACGGCGGCGGCCCGGGCGGCGAGCAGGTCGGCCGCGTGGGCCCCGGCCGTGGGCGAGTGCGCGGCGAAGACGCCGAGCGCTCCGAGGTGCATCGGATGCCGGTCGGACTCCATGTTCCAGAAGGCCAGGTCGAGCGGAGCGAGCAGGTCGGAAGTCAAGGTTGCCTCGCACGTCGACGACGGGTGGATCTGCAGTCAATCGCCGCCCGCCGATTACGGTCAAGTACGATCAGGTTACGTACAGTTAAAGACAGATCAAGGCCCGCCCCGCCCAGGGGGGCGGAGCCCAGGTGAGGCGAGGTCACCTCAGTACCGGCTGTGCCGCGCCGGGTGACGTGCCCCACTCAGACGGGCGCGGGCCGACCGTGAACACCAGCGAGCGCAGGGACCGCAGCCCGCCGGTCGTCAGATAGGTCCGCCCGTGCGCCCGGCCGTCGGTGTGGACGGCCTGGATGTACCGGTCGGCGGCGGAGGTGCCGGGCGCGGTGACGGTCAGTTCGCCGCCCGGCCAGTAGCGGCGGTCGAGGGTGAGGTGGACGCGGTCGAAGACCGGGGTGGACAGTCCCCAGGTGTCGTAGCCGGGCTGGATCGGGAACAGCCCGATGGACGACAGCACGTTCCAGGCGGACATCGTGCCGAGATCGTCGTTGCCGGTCATGCCGGTGGGGGTGTCGGTGAACAGGGTCAGCGCCGCGTGCACCACGTCCGTGGTCTTCCAGGGCCGGCCGATGGCCAGGTAGGTGTACGGCGCGATCAGGTCGGGCTCGTTCTGCGGGTTGTACACCGCCGCGTTGTAGTAGGCGTACGGGTCACCGTGCACCCACACCTCGCGGGCGGTCCGCTGGGGGTCGGCGAGCAGCCGGTCGTAGGCGAAGAAGGCGTCCAGCCGGTCGTCGGCCGCGCGCTTGCCGCCGATCAGGCCGACCATGCCGGGCAGGTCCTGCGGGACCAGCCACTGGTACTGCCAGGCGGTGCCCTCGTGGAAGCCGGTGCCGCGGGCCGGGTCGGGCGGCCCGGCGAAGGCGCCGGAGGCGTCGCGGGCGCGGAAGAAGCCGGTGGCCGGGTCGAAGATGTTCCGGTAGTTGCGCGACCGGGCGGCGTAGCGGGCGGCGTCGTCCTCGTGGCCCAGGCCGCGGGCCATCTGGGCGAGCATGGCGTCGGCGAGCGCGTACTCCAGGGTGACCGAGGCGCCGTGGTGGTAGTCGGAGTCGCCCACCTTGGCGTACGGCCGCCCCTTGACGTAGGGGGCGAAGCCCCGGGCGAGGTACTCGGAGTTGGCCTCCCGGCCGACGCCCGGGTACTCGGCGGGCGGTACGCCGTCGGCGTTCTTCCGCAGCGCGCGGTAGGCCCGCTCCTCGAACCCCCGGAGCAGGCCGAGGTGGTAGGCGGTGGTCAGGAACGGGGTGACCGGATCGCCGCTCATGATGTTCGTCTCGACCGGGCCGTAGCCCCACTTGGGCAGCCAGCCGCCGTCCTCGTCGACGGCGAGCACCGACCGGGCCATGTCCCGGGCCTCACGCGGGGCGAGCAGGCCCAGGAGCTGGATCTGGGTGCGATAGGTGTCCCACAGCGACCAGTTCTGGTAGTACGTGAACCCGGCCGCGCGGTGGGTACGGCGGTCCCAGCCGGTGTAGCGGCCGTCGGCGTCGCTGCCGACGTTGGGCGCGAGGAACGACCGGTACAGCGAGGAGTAGAAGGTACGGCGGAGGGTGGCCGTGCCGCCCCGGACCCGGACGTCGGCGAGCCGGCGCTCCCACTCCTCGCGCGCCCGGTGGCGTACGGCGTCGAAGGGCCGGCCGCCCTCGGCGCGCAGGTTGCCGGCGGCACCGCGCGCGTCGACGTACGACAGCGCGGTGGTCGCCTCCACCGTGCGGTCCCCGGTGGTGTCGAAGCGGACGTACGCGCCGCCGCGTCCGCTGCGGGAACCCGGGGTGACGGTGGAGCCGTCCCAGGTGCCGTAGGCGGTGAAGGGCCTGCTGAAGCGGGTGATCGTGTACACCGTGTACGGGCCGGTGTCCCGGCAGAAGCCGTGGCCGGTGATCTCGGTGCGTACGGTGCGGTCGTCGAGGATCTCCACGGTGCTGCCGGCCGCCTTGTGCAGCGACTGGGCCGCGTTCAGCAGGACGTTGGCCTTGCCGGTGGCCGGGAAGGTGTAGCGCTGCACGCCGGTGCGCGCTGTGGCGGTCAGCTCGGCGCGGATGCCGGAGGCGAGGCCGACCCGGTAGTAGCCGGGGCTCGCCTCCTCGTCCTCGTGCGAGAAGGCGGCCGCGTAGCGGGTGTAGTCCGTCTGTGTGACGTCGCCGGTGGTGGGCAGCACGGGCAGATCACCGCCGATGCGGCAGCCCACGCCCGAGAGGTGGACCAGGGAGAAGCCGCGGATACGGTTCTGCGTGTAGTCGTAGCCCGTGCTGTGCCCGGTGTCCGGGGAAAGCTGCACCATGCCGAAGGGCACGGCCGCGCCGGGGAAGGTGTTGCCCTCGTTCTGGCTCCCGATGAAGGGGTTGACCAGATCGGTGAGGTGGCCGTCGGTCCGCTCGGCGGCACGTGCGGCGGGGGTGGCGATCAGCGCGGACGCTGCCATCACGCCGGCCAGGCACAGCCGCGTGCGCCGGGTCCCTCTCATCTCGGATGACCTCCGGAGTTTCGACGTCGTTGCCTGCATCGTGGCGGCAGAACGGTTCGAATCCGGGCATTCCGACAAGGTGGTGTCAAACGCGTCGCGCGGAAAGATGCCCTGACGGGCCGTCCGCCGGACAGCCCGTCGCGTGGTCAGGAGACCTGCCGGCCCTTCCCGAGGGCGATCACTCCGCCCTGGGAGACGGTGTACAGCTCCGCGTCGCGGTCCGGATTGACGCCGACCGTCGCGCCGGGCGGTACCTCGACGTTCTTGTCCAGGACGGCACCGCGCACGACCGCGCCCCGGCCGACGCGCACGTTGTCGTGCAGCACCGAACCCTGCACGACCGCACCCGGATCGACCCGTACGCCCGGGGACAGCACGGACCGGGTGACCTGGCCGCGGATCAGGCAGCCCGCGCTGATGATGGACTCGCTCGCGATGCCACCGGCGTTGAAGCGGGCCGGGGAGAGCTGGCCCGAGTGGGTGTAGACGGGCCACTGGCGGTTGTAGAGGTTGAAGGCGGGGCGCTCGGCGATCAGGTCCATGTGCGCCTCGTAGTAGGCGTCCAGGGTGCCCACGTCCCGCCAGTAACCCTGGTCGCGGGTGGTCTCGCCGGGCACGTGGTTGTCACTGAAGTCGTACAGCCGGGCCTCGCCGCGCGCGGTGAGCTGGGGCAGGATCGAGCCCCCCATGTCGTGCACGGACTGGCCGTCCTCCGCGTCCCGTTGGAGCGCCTCGATGAGCGCCTTGGTGGTGAAGATGTAGTTGCCCATCGAGGCGAACACGCACTCGGGATCGTCGGCGAGACCCGGCGGGTCGGCCGGCTTCTCCAGGAAGCGCCGGACGCTGCGGCCGTCCGAGCCCGGTGTGATCACCCCGAAGGAGGAGGACTCCGCGCGCGGCACCCGGATGCCGGCCACGGTCACGCCCGCACCGCTCTCGACGTGCTCCCGGAGCATCTGGCGCGGGTCCATCCGGTAGACGTGGTCGGCGCCGAACACCGCCACGTACTCGGGCTGTTCGTCGTACACCAGGTTCAGGGACTGCAGGATCGCGTCGGCGCTGCCCAGGTACCAGCGCGGGCCGAGCCGCTGCTGCGCCGGGACCGGGGTGACGTAGTTGCCGAGCAGGCTGGACATCCGCCAGGTGGTGGTGATGTGCCGGTCCAGCGAGTGCGACTTGTACTGGGTCAGCACACAGATCCGCAGCACGTCGGCGTTGACGAGGTTGGAGAGGACGAAGTCGACCAGGCGGTAGGTCCCGCCGAAGGTGACCGCGGGTTTGGCGCGGTCCGCGGTGAGCGGCATCAGGCGTTTGCCCTCCCCGCCCGCCAGCACGATCCCGAGAACCGAAGGCCCTCCACGACGCATGGCCGCTCCCCTCACCCTGGTGAACCATGGATGCCCCGCGCGGGCCGGACTAAGCCTGCTTGCGGATCTCCTCGTACAGTGCGGCCGTGCGCCGGGCCACCGCGTCCCAGCCGAACTCCCCGACGGCGCGCTGCCGTCCGGCCTCCCCCATCCGCCGCGCCGCCTCCGGGTCGCCGAGCACGGCGTCCAGTGCCCGGGCGAGGCGCGCCTCGAAGTCGTCGCCGGCGTCGACCAGGAGGCCGGTACGGCCGTCGTCCACGACCTCCGGGATGCCGCCCACCCGGGACGCGACGACCGCGGTGCCGCAGGCCATCGCCTCCAGGTTGACGATGCCGAGCGGCTCGTACACCGACGGGCAGGCGAACACCGCGGCGTGGGTGAGGAGTTGGATCACCTCGGGGCGCGGCAGCATCTGCGGGATCCAGAACACGCCCTCGCGGCCCCCGCTCAGCTCCTCGTACAGCTCGCGGAACTCGCGGTCGATCTCGGGGGTGTCCGGCGCGCCCGCGCACAGGACCACCTGCGCGCCCGGGTCGATCTCCCGTACCGCGCGCAGCAGGTGGGGGACGCCCTTCTGCCGGGTGATGCGGCCGACGAACAGGACGTAGGGGCGGGCAGGGTCGATGCCGTGCCGGGTGAGGGCGTCGGTGCCGTGGTCGGGCCGGTACAGGCGGGTGTCGATGCCGTTGTGGACCACCTGGACCCTGGCCGGGTCCAGCGCCGGGTAGCAGGCCAGGATGTCCTCGCGCATGGCCCCGGAGACGGCGATCACCGCGTCGGCGGCCTCGATCGCGGTGCGCTCGGCCCAGCCCGACAACGCGTATCCGCCGCCGAGCTGCTCGGCCTTCCAGGGCCGCAGCGGCTCCAGCGAGTGTGCGGTCACCACGTGCGGGACGCCGTACAGCAGTTTGGCGAAGTGGCCGGCGAGGTTCGCGTACCAGGTGTGGGAGTGGACGAGTTCGCGGCCTTCGAGGGCGGCGGCGATGGACAGGTCCACGGAGAAGGTGCGCAGCGCGTCGTTGGAGCCGTCGAGCACGGGCCAGGGCCGGTGGCGTACGACACCGACGCCGCGGCCCTCGCCCCAGCAGTGCACCTCCAGGTCCACCAGAGCGCTCAACTCCCGTGCCAGGAACTCCACATGGACACCGGCACCGCCGTACACGTCCGGGGGGTACTCCCGGGTCAGCAGTCCCACTCGCACCCGACAACCCCTTTGTTCCGGCGGCAGGTTCCGTTTCATGGTCACCCAGATGCGCCGCGCGGGGAAGAGCGCGGCGACCGGGTGAAGCAGCAGTCGCCGCAGAGTCCGCCGCCGGGGACGCGGTAGTACAGGCAGCAGCTGTGGCGGCGGAAGACGGTGCCGGTGCGGGTGCCGGTGGCGCGCAGGAGGGGGTGGGCGAAGAGGTCGTCGGTGAGGGCGCCGGCCCGGTCCGCCAGGTCGTCGCGGCCGCCGGCACGGGCCCAGCGGTCCAGCTCACGGGCCGCACCGGCGAGCGCCGAACCGGAGTTGCCGCGCAGCAGGCCCGCCGCGACGCCGTGGTGCGTTCGCAAGGCGGCCGCCAGGGGCTCGAGATGCCCGTGCAGCACGGTACGGGCGAGGGCGGCCGCGTCCGCGTCCCCGGGCAGCGGGCGCACCTCGGTGAGCCACAGGTCGTCGGGGGCGGAGGCCAGCGGGTCCCAGCGCAGCAGGCGGGGGCCGAGGTCCGGCAGCCTGCCGTACAGGACGGCACAGCCCAGGGCCACCGACCACAGCCGGGCCGCCAGTCCCAGCTGCGCGACGGACGCGGCGACGCGCGGCTCCGGGGCCCGGAGCCGGCCCGCGACGGTGTCGACGCGCACCCTCAGCGCGTCGCGCCGCCCGCCCGGCGCCGACCCCTCATAGGCCTCGGCGAGGGTCACCGGCCACGCGGGCAGGGGAGCCGGTACCGGCGAGGATGCGCGGGCGCCGGGCGGGGGCGCGCCCGGGCCGGCGGTGGCTCCGGCTCCGGCTGTCACTCCCGTTCCGGCTGGGGCTCCGGCTTCGGCTGTGGCTCCGGCTGTCATTCCCGTTCCGGCTGGGGCTCCGGCTTCGGCTGTGGCTCCGGCTGTGATTCCCGTTCCGGCTGGGGCTCCGGCTTCGGCTCCGGTTGCGCTCCCGGCTTCGGCCCCGGGCGGGGCCGTGCGCAGGGCGAAGAAGCCGCCGAGCGGGCGGAGCGCGGCGAGGTCGCGATCGAGGTCCACGACAGGCACTAGTACCAGGCCCGAACGGCGGGCGGGACACGGGGACCCCGGCTGACGGAGAGCGGGACGCGGGACCCCGGCTGACGGAGAGCGGGACACGGGGACCCCGGCTGACGGAGAGCGGGACGCGGGACCCCGGCTGACGGAGAGCGGGACGCGGGACCCCGGCTGACGGAGAGCGGGACGCGGGACCCCGGCTGACGGAGAGCGGGACGCGGGCACCGCACCCACTGCACCCGTCTCGCGCGGGACACCGGGCCCGCACCGGACGGCGGTTGGGGCACGGGGCGGACAGCGGACGGCACCCGTCTCGAGGATGATCGCACCGCCGGCGTACTCCATCGGCAGTAGGACGCATCGCGTGCTCAGGGACGACGACGGGAAGACTGCGGGCGGGCAGAGTGTTGGTCATGGAAGCCGACAGTCCGCCGCGCCGGGCCCTGGACCCCCGCGACCCGCAGGGTCGGGGCCCCCGCCTCACGCAGGGGAGACGCCGATGAGCGCCCTCGCGGTGTCCGTGCTCCTGTCGTTCGTCTCGGCCCTCGCCTACGCGGGCGGAGCGATCGTGCAGGAGCAGGTCGCGGTGTCCTCCCCCGACAGCGGCTATCTGCCACTGCGCCGGGCGAGTTGGTGGGGGGCACTGGCGCTCAACGGCCTCGGTGGAGTGCTGCACGTCGTGGCGCTCGCCTACGGCCCGCTCAGCCTCGTACAGCCGCTGGGCGCGCTGACCATCGTCTTCGCACTGCCCATGGCGGCGCTGTTCGTCGGCCGCAAGGCCGGTGCCACCGCCTGGCGCGGCGCCCTCATGGCCACGGCGGGCCTGTCCGGTCTGCTGTCCCTGGTCGGCTCCTCCGACGCGCACTCCCTCGACGGCACCCAGCGGGTGGCGGTCGCGCTCGTCACCGGCGGCGTGGTCGTGGCGCTGATGTGCGCGGGCCTGGCGGCACACCGGCACCCGGCGGTGCGCAGCGTGCTGCTCGCGACCGCCTCCGGCATAGCCTTCGGGATGTCGTCGGTGTTCACCAAGACCGTCGCCGTCGACTGGTCCCGGGACATCGGCCCGAGCGACCTGCCGTCCCTCGGGGTGATCGTCGTGTTCGCCGCCGCCGGCGTGCTGCTGTCCCAGGCGTCCTACCGGGGAGGCGGCCTCGCCGCTCCGCTGGCCACGCTGACCGTGGTCAATCCGGTACTGGCCGCTGCGGTCGGCATCCTCATGTTCGGCGAGACGTTCCGCTACGGCACGACGGGCACCGTGCTCGCCCTGAGCTGCGGGGTGGTGGCGGCGGGCGGCCTGATCATGCTGACCACGGACCGGATGGAGGACGCACGACCGACTGCGGACCGGAGGACGGCCGCGGGCGTCGAGGACGCCCCCGGCCCCGGGACCGCGTCGACCACGGCGACCACGGCGACCACGGCGACCACGGAGGAGCCTGCATCGCCGCAGCCCGTTCCCACCGCCCCCGTACCGGCTCACGCGCCGCAGCCCGTTCCCACCGCCCCCGAACCGGCTCACGCGCCGCACGCGTTCCTCGCCGTGCCGCCGCAGCGCCCGGCAGCGGAGGCCGAGACGAGGACGACGGGCCGGCCGGCACCGGGCGTGCCGGACGCCGAGACCGCCGAGCCGGTGCGGACCGGGGAGACCGAGCCGGTGCAGGCCGGGAAGACCGAGCCGGTGCGGACCGGGGAGCCGGTTCTGCGGGATCGGGGCGTCGGGAAGTGGCCGGTCGTACTGGAGCCGGACCTTCCGGAGACAGCGGGGCTGGAGCCGGTCGCTGGCGGCCCGGTGGCGGGCGGCCCGGTCGACGGTGTGCCCCGGCAGCCGGGGGAAGCCGTGCTTCCGGGCTCGGCCGGTCCGGCTCTGCGGGAGCCGGCCGAACCGATCCTGCGGGAGCTGCTCGTACCGGGTGCGGACGGCGGCGGCGACACCGAGGGTGGCGCACCGCCGGCCGACCACGAGCTGCCCGTGTCGTGCGCGGCGCTGGGCATCTACGTACCGCTGCCGGTCCTGGACCGGCGGCGGCGTGAGCGGGTCAGATCCTGACGCCGCCGGAGCGCAGATAGTCGAGCGGGTCGATGTCCGTGCCGAAACCGGGCCCGGTGCGCACCTCGAAGTGCAGATGCGGGCCCGTGACGTTACCCGTGGCACCGGAGCGGCCGAGGCGCTGACCCGTGGTGACGCCCTGGCCCGCCCGCACGGAGATGGCCGACAGATGCGCGTACTGGGTGTAGCGGCCGTCGGCGTGCCGGAGCACCACCTGGTAGCCGTAGGAGCCGCCCCACCCGGCGGACACCACCTGCCCGGCCTCCGCGGCCCGCACCGAAGTGCCGGTGGGCACGAGGAAGTCGACGCCCGTGTGGTAGCCCTTCGACCAGTGGGAGCCCGCCACGTGGTAGCCGGTGCCGATGGGCGCGGCCACGGGCGCCGCCAACGAGTGACCGCCCGGCGAGGCGTGGTGGGGGGCGGACTTCCGCTCCGACGGGGATCTCCTCTTCTCCGCCGGGGCCCTCTCCGCCGGGGCCCTCTCCGCCGGGGCCTTCTTCGCCGGAGCGGTCTTCCGTCTGGGCGGCTTGGCCGTGGTGTGGGCGTCGGGCGCCGTACCGGTGGGGTGCAGGCTGAGCCGCTGACCCGGCAGGATCAGGTCGGGATCGGCGCCGATCGTCGCGCGGTTGCCCGCGTACAGCCCGCGCCAGCCGCCCCGGACGTCGTGGTCGCCGGCGATGCCCGAGAGGGTGTCACCGTGCACCACCGTGTACATCTCGGCCCGGCCCGCGCGGGACTGCGGGGTGGTCTGGGGCCGCACGTCCTGCCCCGGACCGGCCTTCGCGGCCCGGGCCTTCGAACCGGTGCCGGCGGGCTGCGCGGCGGAGTCGTCCGTGTGCGGACCGGGTGCGGCGCCGCCCCGCGTCAGGCCGGCCCGCACGGAGCACACCGGCCAGGCCCCCGGCCCCTGCCCGTCGAGCACCCTCTCGGCGACGGCGATCTGCTGGTCCCTGGTCGCGAGGTCGGCGCGTGGTGCGTAGCGCGTGCCGCCGTACGCCTCCCAGGTGGACAGGGTGAACTGGAGCCCGCCGTAATAGCCGTTACCGGTGTTGACGTCCCAGTTGCCGCTGGATTCGCAGGCGGCGACCTTGTTCCAGGTGGCCACGTCGGCGGCGTCGGCCGTGCCGGCGGCGACCAGCGGGATGGCGAGACCGGCGCCGCCCGCAGTGACGGTGAGCGAGGCGCGGTTGATCCTGTTCGGCTGGTACCGGCGGTGCCGGCCGCGTACGGCCATGTCCGAAATCCCCTCGGCATGCGTCAGGAGGGGCAAAAGTAAGCGCGGCGAACCGGCCATGACAAGACAGGAAACCGGCCTTGCACCGCAGCCAAGTGGCCGGTAACGGCCGCTCCTTGCATCAGATCCCCGAAGACTGAGGCTCGGGGCGCGGTTGCCGCGTAAACAAGCGTGGCGGGTCGGATGTGCGCTCGCCGTAGCGGCACGTCAGGATGGGCGAGGGCACGTACTGACGAAGCCGTAGTCACGAGGCAGCTAGGGAGCAGGCGGTATGAGCACTTCAGCGCAGATCGGCGTCACGGGACTCGCGGTCATGGGCCGCAATCTCGCCCGCAACTTCGCCCGCAACGGCTACACGGTCGCCGTGCACAACCGTACGGTCTCGCGGACGAAGGCGCTGGTGGAGGAGTTCGGGCAGGAGGGGGACTTCATCGCGGCCGAGACCGCCGAGGACTTCGTGGCGGCGCTGGAACGCCCGCGCCGGCTGGTCATCATGGTCAAGGCGGGCGATCCGACGGACGCGGTGATCGAGGAGTTCGCACCGCTGCTGGAGCCCGGGGACATGATCATCGACGGGGGCAACGCGCACTTCGCGGACACCCGGCGCCGGGAGCGGGAGCTGCGCGAGCGGGGCATCCACTTCGTCGGCACGGGCATCTCGGGCGGCGAGGAGGGCGCGCTGCACGGACCGAGCATCATGCCGGGCGGTTCGAAGGAGTCGTACGAGTCTCTCGGACCCATGCTGGAGAAGATCTCGGCGAAGGCGGCGGACGGCGCCCCCTGCGTCACGCACTGTGGTCCCGACGGCGCCGGGCACTTCGTGAAGATGGTCCACAACGGCATCGAGTACGCCGACATGCAGCTGATCGGCGAGGCGTACCAGCTGTTGCACGACGTCGCCGGGTACTCGCCCGCGCAGATCGCGGACATCTTCCGCACCTGGAACACCGGGCGGCTGGATTCCTACCTGATCGAGATCACCGCCGAGGTGCTGTCCCATGTGGACGCGGCGACGGGCAAGCCGTTCGTGGACGTCGTGGTCGACCAGGCCGAACAGAAGGGCACCGGCCGCTGGACGGTGCAGATCGCCCTGGACCTGGGCGTTCCGGTGTCCGGTATCGCGGAGGCGGTCTTCGCGCGCTCCCTGTCCGGGCACGCGGCGCTGCGCGAGGCCTCGCGGGGCCTGGCCGGGCCGAAGCCGGCCGCGCTGGGCGAGTCGGAGGCGGCGGCCTTCGCGGACCGGGTGGAGCAGGCGCTGTACGCGTCCAAGATCGTGTCGTACACGCAGGGCTTCCACGAGCTGGCGTCGGGCAGCGAGGAGTACGGCTGGGACATCGACCTCGGCGCGGTCTCCGCGATCTGGCGCGGTGGCTGCATCATCCGGGCCGCGTTCCTGGACCGCATCCGCGCCGCGTACGACGCCCGCGCCGACCTGCCGAGCCTTCTGTCGGACGAGACGTTCGCCCGGGAGATCGCCGCGGCCCAGGACGACTGGCGCGAGGTACTGGTCGCCGCGACCCGGCAGGGGGTGCCGACGCCGGGCTTCGCCGCGGCGTTGGCGTACTACGACGCGCTGCGCGCTGAGCGGCTGCCGGCGGCACTGACGCAGGGGCAGCGGGACTTCTTCGGGGCCCACACGTACCGGCGGGTCGACCGTGACGGGTCGTTCCACACGCTGTGGGGCGGAGACCGGTCGGAGGTCTCGGCCTAGGGGTTCCCCCCGCAGGGCCCCGCCCTCCACGGGCGGGGCCAGAACCAGGGGCCGCCGAGGCCGTACGCCTCCTGCCGGCCGCCGGGATCACCTCGCCCCCGCGGCGGCCGTCCGGCGCCTCCGGTGCCTCTGCCGCTTCCGATGTTCCGGTCGCCTCCGGTTCCTCTGTCTCCGGCGCCCGCGGTGCCTCTGGCGTCTGGGGTGCCTCTGACCTCTGGGGTGCCGCTGACCTCTGTGGTGCCTCCGGCGTCTGGGGTGCGCTCAGCTGAGCGGTGGGCCGGGCTCAGGGCTGGGAACCGGCTCCGGTCCCGGCGGGATCGGAGAGGGCGAGGGCTCCGGCGGGCCCGGGGCCGGGGGCGCCGGGGGCGGGGTCGGATCGGGGCCCGGCGGGGGCGGCGTAGGCTCCGGGCCGGGACCGGGCGGGCTGGGCTCGGGACCTGGCTGCGGCGTCGGCACCGGGCTCGGATAGGGATCCGGCGGGGTCGGTCCCGGTCCCGGCGGCAAAGGGTCGGGGTACGGGTTCGTCATCGAGTCCTCCGGACAGTCGCTGGACGTCACCTCTGGACTACTCCCCCGCCTACCCGGAGGCCGCTCGGTCACTCACCCGACGGCAGCACAGGCACTTCAAGCTGGTGGCAGCGCGGAAACTCGCCCTACGGCAAGGAGAAGCACTCGGCCTACGGCGGTCAGAACTTCTCGGGGTGGGCGCGGAGCCAGTCCTCGGCGGCGGCGAGCAGGTCCGGGTCGGCCGGCGGGGCGACGTCGGGGTGGCGCTCGGCCCACTGGACGACGTAGGGGCAGAGCGGGGCCACCGGGACGCCCTCGCGCTCCGCGACGGCGTACAGCTCACGGGCCAGGGAGCCCGCGATGCCCTTGCCCTCGTGGGCGGGCTCCACGATCGTGTGCACGGGAACCAGGGCACGCGTGGGTGTCTCCAGGACGAAGTACTCGATACGGCCGACGACCTCACCCTCGCCGACGGCCTCCAGGCGGCCCGCCGCACGGTCGTCGCGGATGTCGGTCTCGCTCATCGGCACGCACGCTCCTGGTCCTGGTCCGCCGTTCAGGCCCTGACGGCCTGCGGGCTGCGCTGCTGGTCGGAGCCGGGCACCGGCTCGGACGGGTCGGCGCCGAGGGACACGATCCGGTTGTCACCGTCGACGTGTACGACCTTGGGCCGCAACTGCCGTGCCTCGACGTCGGTGACCTGAGCGTAGCTGATGATGATCACCAGGTCTCCGGGGCGCACGAGATGGGCGGCGGCCCCGTTGATGCCGATCACCCCGGACCCGCGTTCACCCTCGATGACGTACGTCTCCAGCCGGGCGCCGTTGGTGATGTCGACGATGTGCACGAGCTCGCCCGGCAGCAGGTCGGCGGCGTCGAGGAGATCCGCGTCGATGGTCACCGAGCCCACGTAGTGCAGGTCGGCCTGAGTGACGGTGGCACGGTGGATCTTGGACTTGAACAGAGTACGCAGCACTTTGGACTCCTGGAAGACGGCTCCCTGCCTGCTTTGTACAGGTCAAGGGCGATCTTCACTGTACCGCTGGCACGCACCGGACTCGATGACTGTGAGGAACGTCGCTTCACTTCGGCGCGCAGGGCCCGCACCTGCGGCTTCAGCGCGGACCGGGTTGGCCGTGAAGTCGCCGAGCATGCACCTGCACGACGTTCTTCGCTGAATGCACAGGACTGGTGCCGACGAAACGCCGGCCTGACCGACGGGACGTCAGGGAGCCGAAGGACATCGCAGTTCACATCCCGGGCGCGACTGACGAGGCGATGCGTGGAGACGGCTCTCGGCCTGCGTGAACAGCGCGCCCGCGGACGCAGCCCGCGGTGCGCCTGGGCCTACCCCGGTAGTGCCGAGTGCACAGCGCGGCGCGAAGCCGGGTGCAGTGTGCCGTACCCGGAGAGGATCCGGATCGCGACAGTGGAGCACCACCGTCGACCGACAAGGACAATGGGATGCCGGAGTTGACGACCGCTCGGCGGCGAGCGCGCGGAGCCGCCGCCGTAGGTGTAGGTGCAGTCGCCGCAGTCATGATCCGGCGCAGCGCCCGGAGGCGCGGCGAGCCGCTCGGTCGTCACGCGCCGCTCACCAGCGCGAGCGAGCACACACGCGCAGCCTCGCCGACGGCTGTGCCGCACGTCGAGCAGCACACGAGGAGCCGGTGGCTGGTCTTCCTCGCCTACGGACTCCTGGCGGCCGCGACCCAGGCGCTCTTCGTGAACTACGCGCCCGTGACGCAGGACGCCGCGCAGCACTTCGGCGTCTCCATCGGCGCGATCGGCTGGCTGTCCCAGGTCTTCCCGCTGATCTACGTCCTTCTTGCCATCCCTGCCGGCATCGCGCTCGACCGGTTTCTCCGCCCAGCCCTCGTGGTCGGCGCGTTGCTCACTGCGTCCGGGGCGTTCCTGCGGCTGGTCGCCGACGACTTCACCTGGGCGTTCGTCGGACAGGTCGTCGCCGCCGTGGGACAGCCCTTCATCCTGAACGCCATACCGGGCCTTGCCGTGGGTTACCTCGCCGAAAAGCACCGCGCCACCGGAATCGCCGCCGCATCCTCCGCCACGTTCGCCGGCATGGTCCTGGGCTACCTACTCGGCGCGTTTCTGCCCGGTGAGAGCCACATCCGTACCCTCACCCTCATCACCGCCCTGATCGCCATGGACGCCGGGCTCTGTCTCGTCGGGGCGCTTCGCTGCGCGCCGCAGGCGAGCCCCGAGACCGCATCCGTGACGGGCGGACTCCGGGCCTTCCGCGCGGCACTCGGCGATCACCACGTCCGACGTCTGTGCGGGGTCGTCGCCATCCCGATGGGCACGTTCATCGCACTCGCGACGTTCGTGCAACCGCTGCTGGCGCCGGCGGGAGTCCCCGGATCCTCCGCCGGCCTCATTCTCGCGCTGACCATGACCGCCGGTGTGATCGGCTGCGCCGTCGTGCCCGTCTGGGCGGATCGGCGTGGCCGCGAGGTTCAGGTCATGGGCGCCGCGATCGCTTTCACCGCCGGGGCCTGCCTGCATCTCGCCCTGGTCCCGAGCACGCCCATGGCCTTCCTCACGCTCCTGGGGACAGGCTTCGTGCTGCTCCCGGCTCTTCCCATCGTGCTCTCCCTGAGCGAGCGGCACGCGCCCGAAGCCGAGAGCACGGCGGCCGGCCTCATCTGGATGGCGGGCAATCTGGGAGGCGTACTGCTGACGACGGCCGTCGGACTCTTCGTCAGCCGCCCCGAGATCGCGTTCGGGGTCCTGTCGGCCGCTACCCTGCTCGCGTTCCCGGCACTCCACTGGTTCGGGAAGCTCGAGCACCACGACGCCGTGGTGTGAACTCAGCTCGGTCCGGTCGCCACGATGCCGGGCGCGATGTCCAGCACGAGGAGCGCCGCCGCCACATGGGTCGGGTTGTCCTCGACCTTGACGGCCGAGAGTTCGTTGGCGCGCGAGACCCGCCGCTCGACGGTGTTTCGGTGCGCGTAGAGGCTGGCGGCCGCCCGGGTGGTGTTGAAGCCGCACTGCACGTAGGTGAGGAGCGCCTGCCGTAGTGCTACGTCCGCTTCGGCCAACGGCCCGAGAGTGTTGACGACGAACCGACGGGCGCCGGCACCGTCCTTCGTGAGCGCGTCGATCAGCTCGACGTCGGCGTAGGCGGTGAGGCGCCGGTCGGACCCGAGCCGGGTGACCAGCGCCTGCGCCGCGAGGGCGTCCTGGTGGCTGGACCTGAACCCTTCGAGTCCGTGTCCGGGCCTTCCCACCGCCGCGCGAACCACGCCAGCCGTCGCCATGACCTTCTCCACATGGTGAAGGTCCGGGATGCCCGGCCCCGAGAACCAGATCCACCGCGACGTGGCACTGGCACGTGCCACCAGGGCGCTCCGGCCCGCGCCGGCGGCGCGCATCGCCGGGATCGCTCCGTCCAGGGCGTCGGCCTGCTCGGGATCATCGACCCACAACACGAGACCGACGTGCCACCGCGCCAGCCGGTAGCGCAGGCGCCCCTCGGCGAGATCCTCCGCCATCGGCGCTCCGCCGGCGATCAGCTGGATCAGTGCGACCGCCTCGGCACCCGCATTGCCCATCGCAGCGGCGAGGCCGGCTTCACGCAGGGCCGCGACCGAGTCGAGAGCGTACTGCGCCAGCGACTTCGCCGACACGTCCAGGACCCCCACGAGGAGGTCGGGGGCGGCGCAGTGCGCCACGCACTCCTCCAGCCATCGCCGCCAGCCGATCCCCAGTGCCACGCGCCAGGCATCAGCGAAGTCGGGCGCGATGCCGCGGGAGACGAGATCGTTGATGTACGCCGTGGTCCTCGGGCCGACGTAGGGCTCCACCCGCCGCCCCGGATGCTGGACGTTCGCGGTCAGCCATTGGACAAGATCAGAGCGGTTGAGTGCGCGATCCTCCTCGGCCAGCGATGCGTCCGCGAGGAGGGCGGGATCGTTCTGGGCCACGAGAGCGGGCCCCGCGAGAGCGTTGACCAAGGCGTCCGTTTCCGTCAACAGGCGCTGGCACAGTGACCTGATCGCATCAGCGACCTCGCGCGGGGGCGGGGGCCACAGCTCTTCCATGTCTTCGAGTCTCCCTCTGATCCCGAGAGGCCGGCGCTCCCGACATGCCGTGTCACAGCCAGAGGAAGGGCCGGCCGGTGGCAGGGCCGTCAGCGATGGCGAGGCCTGCCACCGGCCGACGTCAGCGGGGGCGTCAGGCCGCTACCACGGTGCGCCGGCGGCTGCCGGCCCCGAGACCGCCATGCGTTCGGCAGGCCGGAGAAGCTGGATCCGTCGTCGTCTGCTCTGCTGCTCGTCGTCAGTCGGCGCCGAGGCAAGCGGAACATGGGAAGCCCTCGTCTCCCAACCGTGAGGTGGCGCGCACGGGGTCTCCAGGGGTGTCGTGTTTAGTATTGGTAAACGGCGGAAGATCTATCACGCCGTCGGTCGTGCTGCAAGGGGTTCGGCGACGTCGCCCCGTCTGAAGGGGCACCAGTTGCCCGTGGGGCGCATGCCTTAGCCTCGTCTCACGGAGGGGGCTCGTCCGAGTCGGCCTGTCACCCGAAGGCCACGCGACCTCGACCTTTGGACGGGCGGTGAGTACACGATGTCCACGGATGGCAGCAGCGGAGCAGGTGGGGCGGCGAAGGGCTCCCCTGCCCTCGAAGCATCCACAGGCGCGCAACTGAGGGAGATCAGGCTCAGCCGCGGGTTGTCGTTGACGGAGGTTGCGCGTCAGGCAGACGTCACCAAGGGCTTCCTGAGTCAGTTGGAGCGTGGTCTCACCAACGTGTCCGTCGCGACGTTGCTGCGCGTCTGCGATGTGCTGCAGATCGGGGTCGGCGAGCTGTTCGCCTACCCGGATGAGCAGGTCGTGGAGGGTGGAAGCCGGATCGACATGGGCGGTGAAGGCGTCACCGAGTACCTGCTCACGCCTGCCGACACCACGGCGTTCCAAGTCTTCCGTTCCGTGATCGAGCCAGGCGGGGGCACGGGTGGTCCCTATCGGCTCGACACCACCACGATCTTCGCGCTCGGACTGAGCGGCTCGACCCGTCTGATCGTCGGGGGCGAGACCCGGATGCTGTCAGCCGGTGTGTCCACCTCGTTCTCCGGTCAGACGCTTCACCAGTTCGACAATCCGGGTACGACGGTGAGCGAGGTCCTGTGGGTCCTGTCGCCTCCGCTCCTTCGTGTCGCGCGAGAACCGTCCTAGAGCCGCCCTGCACGTCCGAACAGCAGGACGATGCCGAGGGTGGCGGCGCCGGAGAACCAGGCGTAGAGGTTCGCGATCGGGTCGAGGCCGAGCGCGACGACGACGAGCGTGGTGACGAACGCGACCGCCGAGACGACGGCCGAGGACGCTGACGGCGCCCGGTGCCGGGGGTGAACGACCCAGCGGCGCCGGAAGGGCGCCGGCCCGGGACAACGCGAACTGGTAGCGCGTCACGACGTTGTGGAAGGCCACGCACGCGAACTGACTGGTGATCAGGAGCAACTGCATCACGTCGAACCAGGCCGACCGACGTAGCTCCGCGCCAGCGTGCGGACCAGGCCCTCGGGGTCGGCCTTCGCGGCGCCGGTCACCGAGTCGACGCCGACACCCACCACGACCGCCCACACGGTGAACGAGGAGAAGATCCCGATCACCGGGATCGCGGCATACGTCGCTCGGGGGACCGTGACGCCGGGGTCCTTTGCCGCGACGCGGAACACGGCCGTCGCCTCGAAGCCGATGAACCCGTAGAAGGCGAACATCATGCCGAGGCCCAGGGAGCCGTTCCCCGGGATCGAAGGCAGCAGGGGCTTCGCCGTGAGGCCGTGGGCGCCACCGCGGCCCACGATGCCGACGTCCACGACCAGGAGCTGCCGACTTGTGCAACGTGCACCGAGCCCGGCGCCCAGCCGGTGCACGCTGTCGTTCCCGCCCGTGACCGTGGCTGGCGACAGTGAGATCACCACCCCGGGAACAGCGAGGAAACACCATGACAACTGAGGTGCTTGACGCCGTCGAGGAGTTCGACGTGGTCATCATCGGGGCGGGGATCTCCGGAATCGGTGCGGCCAGCTATTTCAGCCGAGAGCTCCCCGGCAAGTCCCTGCTCGTGCTCGAGGGCCGCGGCGACATCGGTGGCACGTGGGATCTGTTCCGATACCCCGGCATCCGCTCGGACTCGGACCTCCACACGTTCGGCTACGAGTTCAAGCCGTGGCGTCACGAAGCCGCGATCGCCGATGCGCCACTGATCCGGGACTACCTCCGGGAGACGGTCGAGGAGAACCACCTGGAGCCCCTCATCAGGCTGCGCCACCGGGTCGTCAGGGCGGAATGGTCCTCGTACGACTCGCAGTGGACCCTCACCGTCGAGGCGGCCGACCCCACCGGCGAAGGGACCGTAACCAAGACGATCCGTGCCGGATGGGTGTTCGCCGCCACCGGCTACTACCGGTACGACGAGGGATTCTCCCCCCGGTTCCCGGGACGCGACGACTTCGAAGGCACGGTCGTCCACCCGCAGCACTGGCCCGAGACGGTCGACTACAGCGGCAAGAAGGTCGTCGTCATCGGCAGCGGCGCGACCGCGATCACCCTGGTGCCGGCCATGGCCACCGGGCCCGGCGCCGCCCGGCACGTGACGATGCTGCAGCGGACCCCGACGTACGTCATGGCCCTTCCTCGCGTCGACAAGGCCGCCCTGGCGCTCACGAAGGTGCTCGGGGAGAAGCGCGGGTACGCCGTCACGCGGTTCAAGAACATCTGGCTCGACCGCGCCGTCGTCAAGGGACTGCGCACGTTCCCGAAGGCCGGGCGTCGGTTGATCCGGCGCGAGAACGTCAAGCGGCTGCCCAGGGGGTTCGACGTCGACAAGCACTTCAGCCCGCCGTACGACCCGTGGGACCAGCGCCTGTGTCTGGCACCGGACGGTGACTTCTTCGACGCGATCAAGAAGGGTTCCGCGACCGTAGTCACCGACACGATCTCGCGGTTCAGCAAACGCGGAATCGTGCTGAGCTCGGGCGAGGAGCTGGAAGCGGACGTCATCGTCACCGCGACGGGGCTGAACCTGCAGCTCTTCGGCGGAATGCCCATCGTCGTCGACGGCCGCGAGGTCGACATCGCAGACGCGGTCTGCTACCGCGGGATGCTGCTGAGCGGGATCCCCAACTGGGCGATGGCGATCGGCTACACCACCTCGTCGTGGACGCTCAAGGTGAGCCTGATGTGCCGTTACTTCATCGACCTGGTCAGGCACATGGACGCCCACGGACACGACAGGGTGGTCCCGATCGCGCAGCCCGGGATGGAGCGCAGGCCCGTCATGGACCTCCAGGCCGGCTACGCGAGGCGCGGCGAGAAGTTCCTGCCCAAGCAGGGCCTCGAGAAGCCCTGGCGGATGGCGATGTCCTACCCCGAGGACGCCAAGGCCCTGCGCGGTCCGGTGGCCGACGAGCACCTCGAGTTCGGTGCCGGCGGGCCGGCCGCGCACCTGCCCGGTGGGAGGCGGGCGACCCATGTCTGAGACGAGCGGCGCGGAGAGCACCGACCAGTACGCGGCCCTGCCGTCCGGGATGAGGATCTGCTTCCGGGACTTCGGCGACCAGGCCGACCCCGCCATCCTGCTCATCGCCGGATTGGGTGAGGATCTCACCTTCTGGACCGACTCGTTCTTCGGCTCGCTCGTCGCCCGCGGTTTCCGGGTCGTCGCGATCGACAACCGTGACGTCGGCCAGTCGACGTTCGTCGCCGCGCCCCCTCCGGCGCTCTGGCGTCAGATCGCCGCGCGCCCGCGCAGCGACGCGTATGCGCTGGCCGACATGGCCCAGGACACCGTCGGCGTGCTGGACTGGCTGGGGATCTCGCGGGTGCACCTGGTGGGGCGGTCGATGGGCGGGATGATCGCGCAGACGATCGCGGCCACGGCGCCGGAGCGCGTTCTGTCGCTGACCTCCATCTACTCGACAACCGGGGCGAAGAAGGTGGGCCGGCCGGCGCTGTCGACGATCCGGCTGCTCGCCGCACCACCGGCGAGGACCAGGACCGCGGCGGTCCGTGCCCACCTGCGGATCACCAGGCACGTCGCGGGAACGGGGTATCCCATCGACGACGCGGCGGAGGCTGCCATCGCGGCGCGTGGATGGGATCGCAGCGCCGGTGATCCGGCGGCCGGCACGGCGCGACAGATCCAGGCCATCCAGCGTTCCGGAGACCGGACGGCCCGGTTGAGCGACATCGCGGCCCCGACGCTGGTCATCAACGGCGACCGGGACCTGCTGGTCGACCCGAGCGGCGGCGAAGCGACGGTGAAGGCGATCCGCTCGGCCCAGCACGTGGTCATTCCCGGCATGGGCCACCACATCCCCGAGGCCCTCGTCGGCACCGTCACCCGGTACGTCTCGCAGCACGCGAACCGCGTGGGTGAAGGAGGAAACCATGTCCGGATCTCGTAAGCCCGGCTCCGGGGACACCGCGGTCGACGTCGTCGTCGTCGGTGCCGGCTTCGCCGGTCTGAGCGCCGCCGAGCGGCTGGTGAGCACGGGGCGGTCCGTCCTGGTCGTGGAAGGCCGCGACCGGGTCGGAGGCCGATCGCTCTCCGGCGAGGTGGCAGGCGTGAAGGTCGACCTCGGAGCGACGTGGGTGGCCCGACGCCACACCGCCGTCCGGGACCTCGCGGACCGGATGGGGTGTACCACGACCGGCCAGTTCGACCAGGGTCGCAACGTGCTGTGGCTGGCAGGCCGGCGCCGCACCTACAACGGCACCATCCCCAAGGTCTCCCCCGCGACCCTGGTGGACATGGCCCGCATGCAGACGGCGGTGAACAAACTGGTCGCGACCATCGACGTGAACGCCCCATGGGAGACACCCGGAGCGGCCCGGCTGGACGCCATCTCGTTCGGCGAGTGGCTCGACCGGAAGAACGCGCTGCCCAGCACCCGTGCGCTGATGACCATCGTCAGCAAGGTGCAGTGGGGCTGCACCCCGGGAGACGTCTCCCTGCTGCACGTACTGCGCTACATCCGTGCAGCGGGCGGGCTCAACCACATGCTGGACGTCGAGGGCGGAGCGAACCAGGACCGGTTCGTCGAAACCACCCAGGAGATCGCCAAACGGGTGGCGGAGCGGCTCGGCGACCGCGTGCGCCTGGAGACACCGGTGCGCCGCGTCACGCAGGACGACGACGGCGTCACCGTCCACACCGACTCCGGCGAGATCCACGCCGGGTACGCCATCGTCACGGCCGCGCCGGCGCACCGCGCCGCCATCGCGTTCGATCCCGCTCTGCCCGAGCAGGCCGAAGGGCTCGCGCGAACCTGGCGCATGGGCGTGCTGAGCAAGGCGTTCGTGGCGTACGAGAAGCCGTTCTGGCGGGCCGACGGCTGTTCCGGCGAGGCGGTGACCGACACCGGCACCGTGTTCATCACCTTCGACGTGTCGCCCGGCCCCGGCGGACCGGGCGTCCTGATGGCCTTCTGCGACCCCCGCGTCTTCGACGGCTTCGACCCCGAGACCCGACGCGACCTGGTCGTCCAGCAGCTCGTCGACCTCTACGGTCCGCAGGCCCGCACCCCGATCGACTACCTGGACCACTGCTGGGGATCGGAACCGTTCGCCCCGGGCGGCCCCCACCCTGCCGCCGGCCCCCACGCGACTGTGAGCTACGGCAAGGCGCTGACCGAGCCACACGGGCGCATCCACTGGGCCGGCACCGAAACCGCCGGCGAGTGGGCCGGCACCATGAACGGCGCGGTGCTGACGGGTCAGCGCGCCGCCGAGCGCGTCACCGCCCTCCTGTCCCACGACGTGCGAGAGGGGGCGCTGCGGTGAAGGAAGCGCTGTTCCTGCTGGCCGACCTGTGGATGATCTTCGCCGGCTACTTCTACGGATGGCGGTTCATCCGCCGGTACGGCAACTACCTCCTCGGCCTCGAGTGGATGGTCGTCGCGACCTCGGGCAGCAACTTCCTGCTCTGGTCGCTGCTCGGTGGCGACAGCGGCAGCGTCCTTTACGACGTGGCGTACTTCTTCGACGCGTTCTCCAGGTCGGTCGGCATCACGCTCATCCTGGTCATGGGCCTGATGAAGGTCACCCACCGCTACAAGCCGAGCCTCGGCGTCGATGTCGGCGTGTTCGCAGTCGCGACGGCGGCCGGCCTGTTCCTCCGGCACTTCCACGGCGCGGATCTCCACACCGACCGCGCCGCGTACTCGGTCGCCGTGTACTACGTCGTCGTCAATCTGCTCACGGCGGTCTTCGTCGGGTACTTCGTCAAGCGTCTCTGGGGGGCAGGCGCGAGGTGGCCGGCGATCTGGACGGGACTGGTCACGGCCGCCGGGACCGCCATCGCGATCACCTACGACTTCTTCCCCCTGCCGTTCGACGACGCGAACCGCACGATCTTCTACACCGCCGCGCTGGCGACCTGGGGCACCCAGGGATTCGTCTACTTCCGCGCCTACCGCGCACTGCACGACCGCACCGCGGCCTTGGACGCGAACCCGGCCCGCGCAACCGAAACCCTCGCATGAACCCCGAAAACGAATAAGGAGTCAGTATGGCGAAGAGGCACGTGTACGCGGTGGTGGACCCTGCGGACGGCAAGCTGGTCAAGGAATACCCCACCGCGACGGACGAGGTCGTCGAGGGGGCGGTCGACGCGGCGGCCGGCGCCTACGCGCGGTGGTCGAGGCAGACCTCCGTGGCTGAGCGCGCCCAGCTGTTGAACACCGTCGCCGCCCTCCACGACGAGCGCAGCGGGCACCTCGCCGAGATCATCCACCGGGAGATGGGCAAGCCGGTGGACGAGGCCGTCGCGGAGGTCGAGTTCAGCGCCTCCATCTACCGGTACTACGCCGAGAACGCGGAGAAGTTCCTCACCGACGAACCGATCGAGCTCCTCGAAGGGGAGGGCACCGCTTTCGTCCGGCGCCAGCCGGTCGGCGTGCTGCTGGGGATCATGCCCTGGAACTACCCGTACTACCAGGTGGCCCGGTTCGCCGCGCCCAACCTCGCGCTGGGCAACACCATCGTGCTCAAGCACGCGTCGCAGTGCCCGGAGTCGTCCGCGGCGCTCCAGCAGCTGTTCACGGACGCGGGCTTCCCCCAGGGCTGCTACGTCAACGTCCACGCCACCGGCGAGCAGATCGCTCGCGTCATCGCGGACCCCCGCGTGCAGGGCGTCTCCTTCACCGGTTCGGAGCGGGCCGGCGCGGAGGTCGCCGAGAAGGCGGGACGCAACCTCAAGAAGGTGGTGCTCGAACTGGGCGGCTCCGACCCCTTCATCGTCCTGTCGACCGACGACCTGGACGCCACGGTCGGGGCGGCGGTCGAGACCCGGTTCGAGAACACCGGGCAGGCGTGCAACGCCGGGAAGCGTTTCATCGTCGCCGAGGACGTCTACGACGCCTTCCTCGACAAGTTCACCCGGAAGGTGCTCGCCCTGACCGACGGCCTGGCGCCGCTCTCCTCGGTCGCCGCCGCCGAGTACGTCGAGGAACAGGTCGAGCGAGCCGTCGGGGAGGGGGCGACCTTCGTCTCCGCACGACGGCGCGACGGGGCGTACTTCCCGCCCGGCGTGCTGACGGGCGTGTCCCCTGGGTCGCCGGCAGCCGCCGAGGAGCTCTTCGGCCCCGTCGCGACCGTCTACCGGGTCGGCTCCGAGGACGAGGCCGTCGAGCTGGCGAACGGCACGCCGTACGGCCTGGGCTCCTACGTGTTCACGACGGACGCCGAGCAGGCGCTGCGCGTCGCCGACAGGATCGACGCCGGCATGGTCTTCATCAACGGCGTCGGCCTCGAAGGCGCGGAACTGCCCTTCGGCGGGGTCAAGCGGTCCGGTTTCGGCCGCGAACTGGGCCGGGCGGGAATCGACGAGTTCGCCAACAAGAAGCTCATCCGCACCTCCCGGCCGTGATCGCCCAGCGCGCAGAAGGAATCCCGCTATGACCATCGAATTCGACGCCGCCGTCTTCAGGACGCCGAACGAACCGCTGACGATCGAGAGAGTGGCTCTCCCCTCGACGCCTCCGCCCGGCGAGGTGCTCGTACGCCTCAAAGCGAGCGGGGTGTGCCACAGCGACCTCCACGTCCTCCTGGGCGAATGGGAGGTCCCCTCGCCGATGATCCTCGGTCATGAGGGAGCCGGCGTCGTGGAAAGGGTCGGCGAGGGTGTCACGACGCTGACGGAGGGCGACCACGTCGTGCTGTCCTGGACGCCTTCATGTCGCCGCTGCCGCTACTGCATCAGTGGCAGGCCGGTCCTGTGTGACATGGTCAGCCGGCACTCGGCGAACCACCTGTCGTTCGACGGCCGGTCCCGGATCACGTCCGCCGGCGGGGGCGACGTCCTCAGCTTCGCTGGCCTCGGAACGTTCGGCCAGTACGCCCTCGTGCCCGAATCGGGCGCGATCGCCATCCGGGACGACGCCCCGTTCCCCCAGTCGGCTCTGGTCGGATGCGCCGTCACCACCGGTGTGGGCGCGGCCGTCAACACCGCCAAGGTGCGTCCGAGCGACACGGTGCTGGTCCTCGGTTGCGGCGGCGTCGGCCTGAACGCGATCCAGGGTGCCCGGCTCGCCGGCGCGCGGAAGATCATCGCCGCGGACATCTCCGACGAGAAGCTGGAGCAGGCGCGCCTCTTCGGCGCGACCGATCTGATCAACAACGGCCGCGAGGATTTCACGGACCGGGTGCGGCAGCTCACCGGCGGACGCGGCGTGGAGATCGCCATCGAGGCCATCGGGCTGCCCCGCACCATCGAGGCGGCCTACGAGGTCCTGGCCCGGGGCGGCACGGCGGTGGTCGCCGGGCAGGTGGCGGACGGCCTGAAGGTCTCCATCGATCCCTTCGTCATGTCCGATCAGGAACTCTCACTCATCGGTTCGAACTACGGCTCCAGCAAGCCGGCTTCCGACTTCCCGCTGCTGATCGACCACTACATGAACCACCGCCTCGATCTCGACTCCCTGGTGACGCGCGTGATCGATCTGAAGGACGTCAACGAGGCGTTCGACCAGATGAAGCGCGGCATCGGCATCCGCTCGGTGATCACGTACTGAAAGGTGGTGGCAATCGCATGGCCCTGGAATCATCACGCTCGGCGTTCGAGCGAGCTCGACGCAGCGTCGGCGGGGGTGTGGGGTCGGGCCTGCGCGCCGCGATGCCTCCGCATCCGCTCTTCGTGCAGGAGGCACGGGGCCCGTACGTCTGGGACCTGGACGGCGACCGGTACATCGACTACGTGATGGCCTGGGGCCCGCTCGTCCTCGGTCACGGTGATGCGCGCGTGCTGTCCGCGGTGTCCGAGGTCGCGAAGAAGATGCAGGTCGTCGGCACCGGCCACCCACTCGAGTACCGCGCGGCGGAAGCGGTCCTCGAGGCCGTGCCGCACGGCGAGCGACTGCTGTGGAGCAACACGGGGACCGAAGCGGTGCAGGTCGCGCTACGCCTCGCGCGAGCCGCCACCGGGCGCCGCCGCGTCCTCAAGTTCGCCAGGAGCTACCACGGCTGGCATGACACCGTGTATGCCGGGATGTCCGAGGACGACTGCGATCGCCCCGCGGCCCCCGGCGGACCGGGGCAGTCGTCCAGCGTGCTGGACGACCTGGTCGTGGCGCGCTTCAACGACGTGCATCTGGCCGAGCGCCTGCTGAGCGAGTCCGTCGAGCGCGACATCGCGGCAGTGCTCGTCGACCCGGTGATGAGCAACGCCGGTGTCGAAGCACCCGCACCGCACTTCCTGTCGACGCTGCGGACCCTCTGCGACCGGCACGGCGTCGTCCTCGTCTTCGACGAGGTGATCGCCGGGTTCCGGATCGCCCGGGGCGGGGCGGCCGAGAAGTACGGCGTGCTGCCCGACCTGTCCGTCTTCGGGAAGGCGATGGCCGGTGGTTTCACCCAGAGCGCCGTCGTCGGCCGAGCCAAGCTGGTCGATCAGGTGACGGCCGGCGTCGTGCACGCCGGAACCTTCAACGCCAACCCGATCGCGCTGGCGGCCGTCGAGGCGACGATGCGCGTCCTGGCCGACCCTGCGGTCTACGAGCTGCTCGAACAGACCTCGTCCGAGTTCGAGGCCCTCGTCGGTGGCGCTCTCGGTTCATCTCCTGACTTCGGCCGCTTCAACCGGGTCGGCTCGCTCCTCCAGTACGTCCCTGCCGGTGGGGCCACCGGGCTCCACGGAACCGGCGGGCTCTGGACCGTGCTCCTCGAAGGGATGCTGCGTCAAGGCTTCCTGTTCATGCCGTCCGGCAAGGTCTTCATCAGCACGGCACATACCTCCGCCGACATCGAGGCGACGGCCGAGGCCCTGGACCGGCTTCTGCGGAAGCTGTGACGTCCGGGTCAAGCCTCCCCGTTGGTTCCACCCGCCCCGGGCCAGGCCGTGTGTTTCGCATTCCGCGGCCTGGCCCGGTCCACCTTCCCGGAAGACACCATGCTGAACCTCTCTGTCCTGCTCGAGGACTCCGCCCGTATGTACCCGAACCGGGACGCAGTGGTCCTCGGCTCGATGCGTCTCACCTACGCCCAGGTCGACGCCGCCGCCAACCGGGTGGCCAACCTCCTGGTCGACCGCGGCATCTGGCCCGGCGACAAGGTCGCGCTCAGTTGTCCGAACCTGCCCTGGTTCCCGATCGTCTACTACGGGATCCTCAAGGCCGGCGCCGTCGTCGTACCGCTGAACATCCTGCTCAAGGGCCGGGAGATCGCCTACCACCTGGCCGACTCGGAGGCGAAGGCGTTCTTCTGCTTCGAGGGTGACGCGGGTCTGCCGATGGGTGTGGAGGGACACGCCGGCTTCACCGGGACCGCGGGCTGCGAGCACTTCTTCCTCATCACCGCCGATCCCGAGGCGGAAAGCCCGATCGAGGGCGTCGAGACCATGGGCGCCGCGCTGCGGGGCACGGCGACGACGTTCGACAGCCTCGGGACCACGGGGGACGACCCGGCTGTGCTGCTCTACACGAGCGGTACGACAGGACAGCCGAAGGGCGCCGAACTCAGCCACGCCAACCTCGTTCTCAACACCCTCGCCTGCAACCGGCTGTTGGACAACCAGCCGGCCTCGGACACCCATCTGCTCGTGCTGCCGCTGTTCCACTCCTTCGGCGCGACCGTGCAGATGAACGCCGGCTTCTCGACGGCGAGCACACTGGTGCTGCTGCCACGATTCGACGCCCGGCAGGCGGTGTCCCTGATGCAGCGGGAGGACATCACCTTCTTCGCAGGCGTCCCCACCATGTGGTGGGGCCTGTTGCAGGCGCTCACCGACGATGTCGACGTCACGAGGATCGCGAGGAACCTGCGAGTCGGTGTCTCCGGCGGTGCCTCACTCCCTGCCGAGATCATCAGACAGGTCAGGGAGCGACTGGGCGTCCGGGTTCTGGAGGGCTACGGCCTCTCCGAGACCTCGCCGGTGGTGACCTTCAGCGATCCGGCGCAGGAGCCCCGGCCCGGCTCCGTCGGCGTGCCGATCTGGGGCGTGGAACTCAGGCTCGTCAACTCGGACTGGTCGGAGGTCGAGGACGACGGCACGGGCAGCGCCGTCGGGGAGATCGCGGTCAAGGGCCACAACGTGATGTCCGGCTACCACGGCCGCCCCGAGGCCACCGCCGAAGCGATCCGGGACGGCTGGTTCCGCACCGGCGACCTGGCCCGCAGGGACAAGGACGGCTTCTACTACATCGTCGACCGGGCGAAGGACCTGATCATCCGCGGCGGCTTCAACGTGTACCCGCGCGAGGTCGAGGAGGTCCTGATGACGCACCCGGCGATCAGCCTGGCAGCGGTCGTCGGCGTGCCGCACGAGAGCCACGGCGAGGAGATCAAGGCGTTCGTCATCCTCGACCGCGGCGCCGACGCCTGCCCCGGCGAGCTGATCGCCTGGGGCAGGGAGCAGATGGCCGGCTACAAGTACCCGCGCATCGTGGAGATCGTCGAGACGCTGCCGATGACGTCCACCGGAAAGATCCTCAAGCGCGAACTCGCGTGACCGGCACGACAAGCGCACGGACACGGGTGGGAAGGACGGCGGATGACAGTGGATGAGGACCGGCAGAGGGACACGTTCCCCGACGGGGCGGGCACGGGGACGGATGCGGTTCCCGACTCGCTCGTGGCCGCCTGGAAGGCACGCGTGGCGAAGAACCCGGAGGGCACGGCGCTCCGCTTCTTCGACGGCGCCCTGTCCGCGCAGGAGGTGGACGCGGCGTCGGACGCCCTGGCCGCCGCGTTCGAGGCCCGCGGAACCGGCAGGGGTGATCGGGTCGGCGTGTACCTGCAGAACATCCCGCAGTACGCGCTGGTGCTGCTGGCCCTGTGGAAGCTGGGGGCCACGGCACTGGGACTCAACCCGATGTACCGGCGCCAGGAACTCCGCCGGATCATCGACGACTCCGGGGCGGTCGGCGTCGTCTGCGCGGACACGGACGTCCACGAGACGCTCGGCACGCTCGCGGGGAGCTCGGTGCGGTGGCTGATCAGCACGTCGGCACTGGACTACCAGTCCCGCAACGACCCGCGAGTCTTCGCGACCACGCAACGCCACGCCCCGGCGCCGGACGGCGACCTGGTGGCGCTGATCGAGGAGTTCCGTGGGCGCCGGCCCTCGCCGACAAGGCTGACGGGTGAGGCCGTTGCGTTCCTGACCTACACCTCCGGCACGACAGGGCCGCCGAAGGGTGCCATGAACACCCACGGCAACGTCCTGAGCGTGGTGGCGACCTGCGCGTCGTGGATGGGGGTGGGCGACGGGGACGTCGTGTTCGCCATGGCCCCGCTGTTCCACATCACCGGGGCGGTGGTCAACGCGACGATCTCCTTGCTCACCGACACCACGCTCGTGCTGGCCGGCCGGTTCCACCCCGAGGTCGCCCTGGATGCCTTCGCCGAGCACGAGGTGACCTACACGATCGGCTCCATCACCGCGTACAACGCGATCTACGAGCTGCCGCAGGCCGGACCGGAGCACTTCGCGTCGGTGAAGGCCCTGTACTCCGGGGGCGCGCCGATCCCGCCGGCGACCGTCGAACGGTTCCATGAGCGGTTCGGCGTCTACCTCCACAACGGCTACGGGATGACCGAGACGACGTCCGCCGTCATCGCCGTGCCTCCCGGGGACAGGGCGCCCGTGCACCTGCCGAGCGGGACGCTGTCCATCGGCAGGCCCCTGCCGCACCTCACCGCGCGCGTCGTGGACCCGCACGGCAACCCGGTGCCGAGCGGGGAACAGGGCGAACTCGAGTTGAGCGGGCCCCAGGTGGTGCCCGGGTACTGGGGCAGGCCCGAGGCCACCCGCCAGACGATGCCGGAGGGCCGGCTCCGTACCGGTGACGTCGCCGTCATCGACGAGCAGGGCTGGATCTACCTGGTGGACCGGCTCAAGGACCAGATCAACGTGTCCGGCTACAAGGTCTGGCCGCGCGAGGTCGAGGACGCGCTGTACGAGCACCCGTCGGTGCTGGAGGCCGCGGTCGTCGGGCAGCCGGACGCGTACCGCGGCGAGACCGTCGTCGCCTACGTCTCGCTCAAGGCGGGTCTGACCGCCACGGCGGAGGAGCTGATCGCCCTCTCCCGTGAGCGGCTGGCCGCATACAAGTGTCCCCGCGAGATCCGTTTCCTCGCCGACCTGCCCAAGACGCAGAGCGGCAAGATCCGGCGTGCCCGGCTCCGCGGCGTCGACGGCACCGCGTAACGACCGCGCCCATCCGACAAAGGACAGCCATGACTTTCCCTCACCTTCCGCCGGAGACCGCGGAGCTGCGTGAGCGCACCCGCCGGTTCGTCCGCGAGGTCGTCATCGACTCGGAGCCCGCACCGGGCGGACGTCTCGACCAGGCCACCCGTGACCGGCTGCAGTCCGCGGCGAAGGAGGCCGGCGTCTTCGCGCCGCTCGTGCCGACGGGATACGGCGGGCAGGGCCTGCCCGTCGAGCACTGGTCACCGATTCTCCAGGAGGCCGGCTACTCGCCGATCGGTCCGGTCGCGCTCAACTGCATGGCACCCGACGAGGGGAACATGCACATGCTCAACCTGATCGCGACCGAGGAGCAGAAGAAGCGTTATCTCGCGCCTCTGGCGGCGGGGGACGTCCGGTCGTGCTTCGGCATGACCGAGCCCCACCCCGGAGCGGGATCCGACCCGGCCGCGCTGCGGACCACGGCCGTGCGCGCCGACGGCGGCTGGATCATCGACGGCCACAAGCGGTTCACCAGCGGCGCCGTCGGTGCCGGGTTCTGCATCGTGATGGCGCGGACTTCGGCCGTCGACGGCTCCCCCGAGGGGGCCACCATGTTCCTCGTCGACATGACGAACCCCGGCATCCGGGTCGGCGAGGCGATCCACACCGTCGACCGCTCCATCGACGGCGGTCACCCGCACGTGTACCTCGAGGACTGCTTCGTCGCCGACGACGCGGTGCTCGGCGAGGTCGGGCTCGGCTTCCGGTACGCGCAGGTACGGCTCGGGCCGGCACGTCTCACGCACTGCATGCGGTGGCTGGGGCTGGCGCGCAGGGCGCACGACATCGCGCTGGACCGGGCCGGAAGCCGTGAGCTGTTCGGCGGTCCGATCGACTCGCTGGGCCTGGCCCAGCACCTGATCTCCGAGTCGGTGATCGACATCGAGACCTCCGACGCGATCATCACCAAGACCGCGGCTCTGCTGCACAGTGAGCCGAAGGCGGGTTCGGCGATGTCGTCGATCGCGAAGGTGCACTGTTCGGAGGCGATCTTCCGGGTGATCGACCGCGCCATCCAGATCTGCGGCGGGGACGGGGTCTCCGACGGGCTGCCGCTGGCTCAGTACCTGGGCGAGGTCCGTCCGTTCCGCATCTACGACGGCTCCAACGAGACCCACAGGTGGGCCATCGCCCGCCGGGCCTCGGCCGGCCGCCGCGCCGCGGTCCAGGCCGGTGAGCGGTACAGGGGCGACGCCGTCGTCGGCCGGGACGGAGGCGCGTGATGCACACCGTTCCCGACGGCGTGGAGGTCGTCGCGAGCCGGGAGGGGGCCCGTCACCTCGACAGCCCTCCGCTCCTGGTCCTCGACGCGGTCACCGGCTTCCTCGACGCGCACGGCATCGGCGGCGGCCCGCTCGCGTGGCAGCGCATCGGTGACGGCCACTCCAACATCACGTATCTGATCCAGCGCGGTGGTGAGTGCGTCGTACTACGGCGTGGACCGCGCCCGCCCCTGCCCAAGTCGACGCACGACATGGTGCGCGAGGCCCGCATCCAGAAGATCCTCGGCGAGCACGGGGTACCGGTACCGGAGATCGTCGCCGTCTGCGAGGACGAGTCGCTTCTGGGTGTGCCGTTCTACCTCATGTCCCGGCTCGACGGGACCGTCGTCACCGGCACCATCCCACCCCACCTCTCCTCCGCCGGACAGCGCCGGGCCACCAGCGAGGCGGTCGTCGACACCCTCGTCGCCCTGCACGGCATCGACGTGACCGGAGGGGAACTCGCCTCCCTGGGCTTCCCGGAGGGGTATCTCCGGCGCCAGGTCGACAGGTTCCGCGGGTTGTGGGAGGTCAACACCACACGCGGCCTGCCCGCGGTGGAGCGCATCGGGGATTGGCTCGGCCGTAACCTGCCGACGAGCCAGGCGGCCTCGGTGGTGCACGGTGACTACCGCATGGGCAACCTGATGTTCGCTCCACAGGCGCCGGCCAGGGTCCTCGCGATCCTGGACTGGGAGATGGCCACGCTCGGCGACCCCCTCGCGGACCTGGGATACCTCACCGCCACCTACTCCGAGGCGGGCAGGGCGGCCACCCCGCTCGAGCTCACCCGGGTGACCCGGTCGCCCGGTTACCTCACCCAGCGTCAGCTGGCAGAGCGCTACCTGTCCCGCACGGGCCTCGATCTGACCCCGCTGCCCTGGTACCAGACCCTCGCCCTGTGGAAGGCGGCGATCTTCTGCGAGGCCATCCACACCCGCTGGCAGCGTGGCGAGCGCCCCCACGACAAGACCTTCGGGCCGTCGCTCGAAACGGGTGTCCCCCGGCTGCTGGAGCGGGCCGGGCGATACGCCGGCCTGACGGCGGCCGCTCGCCGCTGACACCCGGCGCGTCCCGGGTCAACCGCTTCCGCTCGCCGTCGGCGTCCTGCTCTCCTGCTCTCCTGCTCCACGGCCCTCGGAGAGATCTCCGTGTACTTCAGCTCGCCCGGCGGGAGGACAGATCACGGTCGCCTAGGTGCCCGTAGCCCTGGCGACGCTCGCCGCGGTGACCCTGCTGGCGCTCCGCCTGTTCGACTGGAGCCCTGAATCCCTGCTGGAGGCCGAGTTCTGCGGCTACGGCGCCAGCTCGCGCAACGGCGGCCAGATCGCATCCGTTCCGGGCGGCGACCTCCGTCTGCTGAGCCCCTTCCACCCCAAGAAGGTGCCTGGCATGGTGCGGGTGGCCGAGAACTCGGCGCGCTTCACGGAAGACCTCATCAAGACCCACGGCATCGACTGCGACCACGAGCCCAACGGTCTGGCCTTCGCCGCGGTGTCCCATGGACAGATGCTGCGGACACGCACCATCGCCGCGATCCTTCGGCGCGCCGGAGGGCGGGGAACGGTCGGTACGAGCGAGGAACTCGGCATTCCCCGCAGCTTCGTGGGCGGCATGCGCGAGGCCGTGGGCGGAGCGTTGCACCCCGGCAGGCTGAGCCGCGGAGTGCGGCGCGCCCTGCTCGCGTCTTCGGCGCAGGTATACGAACGGACCAAGGTCACCGACGTCACCCGGGACGGCGGCAAGG
Organism: Streptomyces sp. NPDC048514; assembly: GCF_043199955.1. Lineage (NCBI taxonomy): Bacteria > Bacillati > Actinomycetota > Actinomycetes > Kitasatosporales > Streptomycetaceae > Streptomyces > Streptomyces sp. NPDC048514. The sequence continues at coordinate 287,452 of NZ_JBICWT010000002.1, forward strand.
TCGTGCTCTCGACACCCCGCGGCACCGTTCGTGCGGACAAGGCGGCGCCGCGCCCTGCGTGCTGCACGGACGCGCTGATCAGCCGTCTCGGAGCCGGTGACCGCTACCCGCTCGGCTGGCGAGAGCGGCCGTGCGACCGGCCTGTGCATCGTGCACCCGGTTTTGGGCGAAGCAGGTGCTCGCTGTCGTTCTCGCCGACGGTCGTGGCTGGCGAGAGTGACGCCACAAGTCACCGGAACAGCGAGGAAACGACGCGCAGCCGACCAGGAAAGCCACCATGCCGGCGGCTGATCGGGGGTCAGGCCAACCGGAGTTCGCGTTGAGGGAGAGAGTTCACATGACAGCACAGAAGCAGCCCCAGACCCTTTCGCCGGTCACGACTGACACGCCGACGGAAGAGATTCTCAAGCTCCTGACCCGCGACGGAGGCGTCGTCGTCGAGAACTTCCTGACGAGGGAGCAGATGGACCGCTTCAACGCGGAGATCGAGCCGCCGCTGCAGGCGCTTCGCCCGGGCTCGACCCACGAGGACGACATGGTGGCCGCGTTCCACGGCAACAACACCAAGCGACTCACGAACCTGGTCACGCACAGCGCCACGTTCCGCAACGAGATCCTCGAACACTCCCTGGTCCACGAGATCTGCGACCAGATCTTCCTCCCGGAGTCGGGCACATACTGGATGACCACCGCCCAGGTGATCGAGATCGGTCCCCACAGCCGGGCCCAGATGCTGCACCGGGATCTGGAGAACTGGTTCCCGTTCATCGGGATGGGGCCCAGCGGCCCGGAGGTCACCCTCAACTTCCTCATCGCCCTGAGCGACTTCACGGAGGAGAACGGCGCCACCCGGGTCATCCCCGGGAGCAACCACTGGAGCGATTTCGAGGACCGCGGGACTCCTGAGCAGACCATCCCCGCGATCATGAACGCCGGAGACGCCCTTCTGTTCAGCGGCAAGACGGCGCACGGTGGTGGCGCGAACCGGACCGGCGACGAGTACCGGCGGGCTGTGGCCTTCGCCCTCAATCCGGGCTTCCTCACCGGCGAGGAGGCGTACCCCTTCCTGGTCGACATGGAGGTCGCCAGGACGCTCTCGCCGCGTGTCCAGCGCATGCTCGGGTTCCGCTCCCAGTACCCGACGGGCTCTCCTGGCCTGTGGCAGGTCGACTACGCCGACCTGGGCGACTACCTCGGTCTCTGAGAGCCGGCCCGATCAGCTCAGTCGCCGCCGGTCGACCGGGGGCGCTGGTGACGGTACGCCGGGGCGGTGGCGTGGCAGCGGCACTCGTGGCCGAATGAGCCCTGGACGCCCGTACGAGTGAGCCGGTCAGCCAAGCGCGTCGAGTCCGGGCGCGAAGGTGATGAGCAGCGGCAGCAGCGGGGCCAGTGCCGCCGCGGCGGCGATGCGGGTGCGTTGTCGTGGCTCGAGCGTCGGCGGGGGCGTCAGAAGGCGGTTCACCCGGTCGTCGAGCAGACGGCGGCCGGATGCGCGGGAGAGTACCCCTCGGTGCTGGTTCAGCTCGATGAGGGCCAGCGCGGTGGTGAGATGCCCGCACCGCCGCGCGGCGGTGTCGTCGGCGGCCAGCTCCACCAGCCGATGGGTCTGTTCGCAGAAGTGGGTGAAGAGCGGCACCCTGGGGAAGCCGCCCGCCAGGGCAGCGGACAGATGCAGCAGCCAGTCGTGGCGGGCGCGGGCGTGACCGCGCTCGTGCGTGAGGACCGCCTCCAGTTGGCGATCGGTCAGCCGGCGCAGCGCCCCCGTGGTGACGACGAGCCGGGACGGGCTACCCGGCATCCACCAGGCGTCCGGGTATTCCTCCTCCAGGACCAGCAGGGGGCCGCGGCCCGCTGGAAGGCCGGCGGGGAGTTCGGGTGCCCGCTCCCGCAGCCGGGCCCGGGCCGCGGCCCGGGCCCGCCGGACCGCCCCGAGCCGCCCGACCAGCACGGCCACCGTCCAAGCGGCTCCCGCCGCCATCAGCAAGACGAGGGCCGCGGCCTAGGCGGGGGCGGAGGACAGCTGGTAGGCGGCGACGACACCGGGCGGCGCGGAGCCGAAGAGGTGGTCGCGCACGGTACGGAAGACGGCGGCCATGCCGAGTACCAGCGCGGTCAGGCAGCTCAGCAGGGCGGTGGCGACCAGGCACTGCCACACCCACAGGCCGAGCACGGGGCTCTGCTCCGGCCAGGTCGCCCGGTTCAACGCCCGAGCGACCGGCATGGCGGCTGCCAGGCCGAGAGCGCAGAGCAGGAGCAGGAGCAGGCAACTGGTCATGCCGGGGCTCCGGTGGCTGGTGGGCACGGGCGGCCGGCGGGGGCCACCGCTTCCGAGTGGTGCAGGTGTCTTGCGTCCATGTCTCCTCGCGTGCGCCGGGCCCCGCAGGAGCGGACCGGGCGCCGTTTCCTGCGTGGCGGGGTGCGTGGCGGGGACGGTGGCCGGCGTCGGGCGCGCCGTACCGAGTTGAAGGTCCCCCGGGCAGTACGGTCCCGCGGGGTGCCGCCGCGGACGACTTGGTCCAGCGACTAAGTCGGTATAGTCGAACGTATGGCTCATGTATCCGCGGCCGAGCGCCGACCCCAGCTGATCAAGGCGGCCATCGCCCTCATGACGAGGGAGGGTGTGACCGCGGGCAGTACGCGTGCCATCGCCGCGGAGCTGGGTGTCGCCCAGGCGACCGTCCACTACACCTTCGGCACGAAGGAGGACCTCTACCGGGCGGTCATGGAGCACCTCACCGGGGACCTGATCGCGCAGGTCGCGCGGGCCGCTCCGCAGGACGCGGGCTTCGAAGAGACGATCGCCGCGATGGCCGGCGCCCTGTGGCGCACGGTCGAGGAGGAGACGAGCGGTTACCAGCTGCTGACGGAGCTGGCCATGCTGGCCCTGCGCACTCCTGGTCTCTTCGAAGCGCGTACGGCCCACTACCGGCAGGTCACCGAGGTCACGGAGCGCATCTTCACCGATACCGCGTCCCGCACCGGGTACGTCCTCGCCCAGCCTGCGGGCCTGGTCGCCCGGTTCTTCCTCTCCGGCTTCGACGGCCTGACGATGCAACGCCTCTACGCCCGGGAGGAGCCTGCGGACGACACGGGCCTGCGGGCCTTGATCGCTGCGACCGTCGCACTGGCCGGTGGCAGGCTCGAACTCGCGGTCGTCCCCACCGGCTGACGGCCACGGGCGTCTGCGCGTCCGTGGCCGTGGCGCTCCGAGGAGCCGGTCAGCCGGCCCAGACGTCCTCGACATAGCGACCGGACTCGACGAGGCTGACCAGCCAGCCGGCCGCCTCCCCCTCGTCCGCGCCCGTCCGCTCCCGGTAGATCGCCGTGAACGCCTCGCGCACCGCGGGCGCCATCCGCCGCCCGTCGCCGCAGACGTAGACCTTGCCGCCGGCCTCCAGCACGGCCCAGACCTCGTCGGCTTCCCGGGCGATGCGCTCCTGGACGAAGCGGGCACCGTCGACGGGCGCGTGCATGAAGGTGGGACGCATGCTGACGGCACCGGCGGCCTCGGCTGCCTCGAACTCCTCGCGGTGGAGGTAGTCGACGTCGGGGTGGTCGCAGCCGAAGTAGCACAGCAGTGTGCCGGTGGACCCGGTGTGGTGCCGGTCGAGGACCGCTCCGCGGAAGGGCGCGAGCCCGGTGCCCGCGCTCACCAGGATCACCGGGACGGACGGGTCCTCGGGGAGGCGGAAGGAGTCGCTGCACGGCAGCACCCTGGCCTGGACGACGTCGCCGGCGTTCACGGTCTGGACGTAGTGCGAGGCGATGCCGCGGAAGGTTCCCTCGCCGGAGCGGTGGGGCGCGGCAAGGAGTGACACCATCAGGTCCACCTCGCCGGGCGAGGCCTGGGCAGAGGAGGAGACCGAGTAGTGACGGGGCCGGAGGACCGGCAGCAGCTCCAGGAAGTGCTCGAAGGGCAGCTCGCAGGCGCGGTACTGCTCCAGGAGGTCCAGGATGCTGCGCCCCTGTGAGGTCACCTGCTCGCGGAAGTCCTCGGGCCCGGCGGTGGCGAGGGCGGCCAGGGGCTGCTTCTCGGGCGGGCAGGCGGTGTACTCGGCGAGTACGGCCACCTGCTCGGGGGTGGCGGCGTCCTGGAGCTCCACGAAGTCGGTGAGCAGGCGGCGCAGGGTCAGCGGCCGGTCGACGGGCAGGGCACCCCGGCTGCGGCGGCGGGCGCGCAGGCGGACCGTGCGGTCCAGGTCGAGTCCGAAGCGGGCGGCGACCCGCTGGACGAGTGCCTCCGGGTTGCCCGGCAGGATCGCCAGGTGGTCGGCGGTGCGGTAGGTGACGCCCTCGGGCAGGCGAAGGCGAAGGAAGCGCTTGGAGCGGCCGAGTTCGTGGTCCGTGTCGACGAGTTCGTAGGCGTCGAGGACCTCCATGGGCTGGACTCCGTGCCGGGCGGCGAGGCCGTCGATGACCGAGTCGGTGGCGTCCTCCAGTTCGTAGAGGCCCTGGCCTTCCTCGGGCTCGGCGGCCGCGGCGGCGGCGTCGGTCGTGGCGTCGCCGTACCGCTCGAGGAGAGAGGTCCACAGGTCGGTGGTCCAGCGGTCGACCGTTCCGGCGAAGTCTCCGGAGGCGTCGGCCGCGCCGCGGGCCAGGAGGGGTACGGCGCCGGCCGCCATGAGGCGTTCGTCGATGAGGGTGGGGATCCGCTGGTAGGTGGCGGCCCAATTGCGGTCGCCGACACCGAGCACCGCGTACGGGAGGCCGGTGAGCGAGCCGGGCTCAAGATCGTCCAGCCAGGCGACGAACTCGGCGGCGTCGTCGGTGGGCCGGCCGTTGTAGGAGGCGGCCACGATCACCAGTGGGCCGGCGGAGGGATCCAGCTTCCCGGTGGCGCGGTCGAGGGGGGCCACGGAGGAGGCGAATCCGTATTCCTCGCCTTCGTCCGACAGGTCGCGGGCGATGCCGGCGCAGGTGCCGAGGTTGGAGCCGTGCAGCAGGGTGAGTGCGGTGCCGGAGGCCCGCCGGGCCGCGCCCGCGCTCTGTCCCGCTGTCGTCTCGCCCACCGTCACGGCGGGCCGGCGGCGCTCCTGGGTGGTGCGCCGGGCGAGCTTGAGCGTGAAGTCGTCGGGCTTGAGGGTGAGTGTCTGCTTGATCTCCAGCTGGTAGTCGGTGTGGTCGATCAGCCGGTAGCGGTGGACGAGGAGACCCAGCAGAAGCGTGGCCTCGTGGAGGGCGAACTGACGTCCGATGCAGGCTCGTTCGCCGTTGCCGAACGGCTTGAACAGGTGGACGGAACGCTTCTCCTCCTGCTCCTGGGTGAAGCGCTCGGGGTCGAACAGCTCGACGTTCTCGCCCCAGGCGGGGTCGCGGTGCAGCGCCGGGGTGAGGACCATCAGCGTCTCGCCCTCGCGGACGCCGTACCTGCCGCCGATGACCGTGTCCTCAAGGGGCTCCACCGCGAAGGCGGGGGCGGTCGGCCACAGCCGGAGGCTCTCGTTGAGCACCTGACGGATGTAGGTGAGCTTGCCGATGTCACCGTAGTCGGGGTCGGGCGCCTCCGCGTCGCCCCACAGCGCGTCGACCTCGGCCTGCGCCCGCGCGAGCACTTCCGGATGCTTGGTCAGGTAGTACAAGGCGAAGGACAGGGCACCACTGGTCGTCTCGTGCCCGGCGATGAGGAACGTGATGACCTGGTTGCGGATGTTCACATCGTCCAGCGGCCGGCCCGTGCGCGCGTCCGGGGTGTGCAGCATCCTGCCGAGCAGATCGCCGGTGCTGGTGTCGCCGGACCGCCTGCGCTGCCGGATGACCTCGTCGACGAGGTTCGTCATGAGCTTGACGTCCTGGCGGAACTGCTCGGACCGCTTGAGCCAGAACCGCTCCGAGCCGGGTATGGACTCTCCCTTGGCCTGGGTGAACGCCAGGGCCCGCGTCATGGCCTCCACGAACGGGTGCGGGTCGTCCTGGCGGAACGACTCGAAGTCGTAGTCGAAGCCGCACAGACCGATGGTGTCGAAGGTCAGGCGGGTCATGTCCCCGGGGACGTCCACGGCACGCCGGCCTGCGGCCTGGTCCCACTTGCCGATCAGGGAGTGGGCGACCCGCAGCATCGTCGCGTGGTAGTCGCGCATCGCGCCCAGTGAGAACGCCGGCATGAGAATGTCATGTGCCTTCCGCCAGTTCGGCTCATGGTTGAAGGCGGTGAACAGGGCGTCCCCGGCGAACCGGCGGATGTCGACCAGCTCGGGGTGCACGTTCTTGCGGAAGCGGGACTCGTCGGCCAGTTCCGTCACGAGGTCCAGGCCGCCCACGATCACCAACTCGGTCCCGAAGGCGCGGACCCGGTAGACCGGCCCGAGCTCCTTGACCTCTTTCATCATGTGGACGGTCGCGGCGAAGCCCTTCGGGAGCGAGAGGGCATGGCCGACCAAGGGCAGGGCCGGGCGCTCGGGCACCGGCTGGGCCGTGAGGACGGACGGCTGGGTCATGAGCGTGCCTTTCATTTCCGCATCAATCGGTCCCCACCAACGTACAAGCGACTTTGTCAGTCGACAAAATCGATCGGTTGTGTTGCATGACACGGTCGTCCGACAGAACTAAAGAGAGCCCTCGAACGTCTCGCCCGGACTCGCTTGACGGCGACCTGGTCAAGCGACAAGGTGATACGACAAGGTCGATCGACAAACTCGACCGACCGCCACAGTCACCGCCTCCACGAATCGAGGTCCCCGCCATGACCACGAGCACGATGCTCGCCGGACGGCTCCACCTGGACACCCTCACCTTCGCCGTCGAAGAGGTCCCCGTACCCGTCCCCGGCCCCGGAGAGGTACTGGTCGAGGTACGCGCCGCCGGGGTCTGCCTGTCCGACGTGCACCTGATCGACGGCAGCATCAGCCCGTTCTTCCCCGTCGACGCCGTGCGCGAGAGCGGCGCCGTCACCCTCGGCCACGAGGTCGCCGGCGTCATCCACACCCTCGGCTCCGACGTCCGAGGCGCCTGGGCACCCGGTCAGCCGGTCGTCCTCCAGGCCGGGCAGGCGTGCGGGGAGTGCGAGGACTGCGTACGGCGCCGCAGCACGTGTCAGCGACCACTGACCCGTGGCGTCGACTACGACGGCGGCTGGGCCCAGTACGCCCTCGCCCGCGAGGACACCCTCGTCCCGCTCCCGGACCACCTGCCCTTCGACCAGGCCGCGATCATCCCCGACGCCGTCTCGACCCCCTACGCAGCCATCGTCGAGGCGGGCACCGTCCGGCCCGCCCAGGCGGTCGGCATCTGGGGCGCCGGCGGCCTCGGCGCCCACGGCATCCGACTCGCGCACCTGGTCGGCGCGGCTCCGATCATCGCGGTCGACCCACTGCCCACCGCACGCGAACGTGCCCTCGCCTTCGGCGCCGACCTCGCACTCGACCCGGCGGCACCCGACTTCACCCAGGCCATCGCAGAGGCCACCGCCGGACAGGGCATCCACGCCGCGTTCGACTTCGCCGGCGTCGCCGCCGCCCGCACCCAGGCCACCGCGTCACTCGGCCCCGGAGGCGTCCTCGTCCTCGTCGGCCTCACCCCCGAGCCCCTCACCGTCGCCGACAGCCTGGACTTCTGCTTCAAGACCCAGCAGATCCGCGGCCACTACGGCTCCGGCGACGACCACGTGGAACAGCTCATCCGCCTGGCATCCGCCGGTCGCCTCGACCTGACCCCCTCCATCACCGCCCACGTCCCCTTGTCCGAAGCGGCCGACGCCGTCGCCCGCCTGGAGAAGAAGATCGGCGACCCGATCCGGCTGGTGCTCACCCCCTGAGGCCCCGCCGCGCACGCCACCTTCGCCCTGAGGTGACTCGGCGTGCCCGAGATGGTGACGGTCACCGCGAACGACTCCGCTTTCACCATCGGCCGGTGACCCGGTACCGGCGGCTCCCGAGTGTGCCTCCGCCCTCCGGGCAACGATGCGGTCAGGCCGCTCCGACGGTCATCCGCACCACCATGCGGTACTGGGTCACGCCGGCTCCTGTGGGAGCGAGCCGCCTCCTTCGTGGTACCACTGCGACTCACCTGTGCACAGGGTGATCACCGCGCGCCCGGATATTTGTCAAGATCGTCCCCGATGGCCGTAAGCGCAAAGACCGCTCGACGAGGAGCGACGATGGCTCGACCCCCATGGCTTGCTGTCCTCAACACTGCGAACAAGCGCTGACCCACAGATACTGGGCGCAGTGGACGTTGGTTGGGAGATGTGCGGGATGTGGTCGTCCCCCCGGCGCGGCAGCGCCTGGTTGTCCGTGTTCGACGAGATCGCGGCAGCCGTGCTCGACGCTCGGGGGACTGTGCTGACCTGGTCCCGCGCGGCAGAGGACCTGCTGGACCGGTCGGCCGATGAGGTCTGCGGGAAGCCGGTCGAGGACCTGCTCGCCGGCGCCCCCGAGTGGTGGCGCCGGGATGAGGCCGACGAGACCGTGACCGGGCACGCGGGGCGGGCACTGTTGCGGCACCGCTCCGGTGACGCGATCGAGGTCGTCTTCCAGGTCCTGCCACTGCCGCACTCCTCACTCCTGGTGCTGGCGGCCCCCGCCGGCCGGGTGACCGACTGGGACCAGGGTGCCGCCTTGCTGCGGGCTCTGCTCGCCCAGGACCGGATCGGACTCGGCATCCATGACACGGACCTGACCATTGTGCGGACCAACATCACCCCCGATATGTTCGGCGGCCCCGGCCTGCCCGTCGGCAGCCGGCTGGCGGATGTGATGTCCCCGCCGGACGCCGAGAACGCCGAGGCGGCACTGCGACAGGTACTCGCTACGGGCGTGCCGCTGGTCGTGCACGAGCAGCGGATGAGGTCGCCGCAGGTTCCCGACCGCCGGTGGTCCTTCCTGCTTTCCGCCCTCCGGCTGCAGGATGCCGAGGGGCGCGCGAGCGGAGTAGCCGCGCTCTGCACGGATGCCACCGGCCGGCAGCGGGCCCGCCGAGACATGGAGCTGCGCTACCAGGCCTCGGTCCGCATCGGCGCCTCCCTCGACGTCGAGCGCACCGCGCGGGACATCGTGGACGTCCTCGTCCCGGCTTTCGGAGATTTGGCCTCGGTCGCCCTCGCCGAGGCCGTGCTCGAAGGGGATGAGCCCCCCAAGATCCTCGGTGGGGGACAGTTGCACCTGCGCTTGGCCGCGGTTGCCTCCGCCGCCGGGTCCTGGCCGGCGGCGCTCCTCCAGCCCGGCGACACGGTCCCCCCGTGGCCGGACCACCCTCTCTTGCGGAGCTATCAGCGCGGCGAGGCCGTCGTCGCCGACCGGGCGGGCTATGTCGAGGCTTTCGGGGCCCCGGAGATCCTCCGCGGAGCCACCCCCGAGGGTGGGCACTCGATGGTCTCCGCCGCGTTGGTCGCGCGCGGCCTCGCACTCGGCTACATCGACGTCTGGCGCACCGAGCAGCAGGAGCACTTCGACCAGCAGGACGCGGACCTGCTGGGCGAGATGGCCTCCCGGGCCGCGCTGAGCGTGGACAACGCCCGCCGCTACACCCGCGAGCACCGCGCGTCCGTGGCCCTTCAGCAGCGCCTGCTCCCGCGGGCCACCACCGACTCCCCGGCGGCCGACACAGCCGGGGCGTACCTGCCCGCCGGGGGCGGCGCCGAGATCAGCGGCGACTGGTTCGATGTGATCCCTCTGCCCTCACTGAGATGCGCCTTCGTCGTCGGCGACGTCATCGGCCACGGTCTGCCGGCCACCGCCACCATGGGCCGACTGCGCGCCGCCATCCAGACCCTGGCCGACCTGGAACTCGATCCCACCGAGCTCCTCACCCACCTGGACGACCTGGTCGGCCGGCTCGCCACCGAGGCCGGCCCCGAACACCAGGACACGATCGGCGCCACGTGCCTGTACGCCCTCTACGACCCCGTCACCGGCCGCTGCACACTGGCCTCCGCCGGTCACCCGCCCCCCATCGTGGTGCAGCCCGACGGCATTCCCCGCATCCTTCAGGAGCTTTCCCCAGGGCCACCACTGGGCGTCGGAGGCATGCCCTTCGAAACCACCACGATCGACATGGCCCCCGGCAGCATCCTGGCCCTGTACACAGACGGGCTGATCGAACGCGCCGACCACGACGCGGACACCGGCCTGCGGCATCTGATGGATGAACTGGCAGCGCAGTGCCGCCCGGACCGTCCCCTGACGGAGACCGGACGCGCTCTGCTCGCCGACGCCGCCGACCCTCCTCGACACGATGACATCGCCCTGCTCCTGGCCCGCACCCGCATCCTGCCACCCCACGCCACCGCCGCATGGGAATTCCCGGCCGACCCCGCCATCGTCGCCGACGCCCGCAAGGCCGCCCTCCGTCAGCTCACCGTCTGGGGACTGGACGATCTCGCCGTCGCCACCGAACTGGTGGTCAGCGAGCTGGTCACCAACGCCGTCCGCTACGCCGGCGGCCCCGTCGGCCTGCGCCTGATCCACGACCACGTCCTGATCTGCGAGGTCACCGATCCCAGCAACACCCAGCCACGCCTGCGCAGGGCCCGCTGGGCCGACGAGGGCGGCCGCGGCCTGTTCCTCGTCGCCCAACTCACCGCACGCTGGGACAGCCGCTACGACCAATCCGGCAAAACCATCTGGGCGGAACAGCACCTGCCGTTCGCCGGTACGGCTCCGCCCAGGCCGTCTGCCACCAGCGCGGCACCGAACGCGTCATGACGACTTCGGCGGCACTCGCCGTGCCCCGTCGCGTCCCTGAACCACGGGCCTCGACTCGCCGAAGAGGCCGATCGAGGGCCGGCCGTCGCGAAAGCCCCGGCCCGCCTCCCCGGCACCGACATCGTGCCCGACCGACTCGGCCTCCGCACGCTCCGGTGCCCGGACGGTCACGGCGGGCTGCGGCGCGCTCCTACTCCCGGCGGCGGGCGGTGCGGTCGGCGATCTTCAGGACGGACCGCATCGTCCGCCCTTCGTCATGCGAGCCATGCGGACTCCTTGTGACGTATGCGTGGGGAGACGTCCGAGTGGCCCGCGGCAGCTGACGTGCCCGTGGTGCCGGGTACGGCCGAGTGCCCCAGGTGCCGGTGCACGAAGTGGATGGCCATCGCGCCCTCACCGGCCGCGGAGGCCACCCGCTTCACCGAGCCGCTACGGACGTCCCCCACCGCGAAGACCCCGGGCAGGCTGGCCTCCAGGGTCATGCACGGGCGCCCGCGGCCGTGCCACACCTCGGGGTCGGCGCAGGCTTCCTGGGCCTCCGGCCCGGTGAGGACGAAGCCGCGGGAGTCGAGGGCGATGGTGCCGGCGAGCCACTCGGTGTGAGGTTCGGCGCCGGTGAAGACGAACAGGCTCCGCACCGCGAGCCGGCGGTGCCCGCCCGTGCGGTTGTCGACCACGTCGAGCTCCTCCAGCACTTGCCGGCCGATGACCTCGGTGACCTCGGTGTGCAGCATGACCTCCACCCGCGGATGGCGCTCGACCTGGTCGACCAGGTAGCGGGACATGTTGGCCGCAAGGCCGGCTCCTCGGACCAGCAGGTACACCTTCGGCGCGTACCCGGCGAGGAACAGCACCGCCTGGCCCGCCGAGTTGCCTCCGCCGACGACGGCCACCGGGTCGGTGCGGCACTGCTGGGCCTCGTAGACGGTCGCCGAGTAGTGCACGCTCGTTCCCTCCAGGCGTTCGATGCCGGGCACCCGGAGCCGGCGGTAGCGGGCACCCATGGCCAGGACGACGGCGCGGGCGGCGATCTCGCTGCCGTCGGCGAACGCCACCACGTAGTGGTCCTCGTCCTTGGGATGGAGACCGGTCGCCTCCAGCGGCAGGCTGATCCCGGCGCCGAACTTGTCGGCCTGGAGCACGGCGCGTTCGGTGAGTTCGGCGCCGGAGATGCCGGATGGGAAGCCGAGCAGATTCTCGATGCGGGACGACGTGCCGGCCTGGCCGCCGGTGGCCATCGCCTCCACCACCGTGGTGCTCAGGCCCTCGGAGGCGGCGTACACCGCGGCAGCGAGGCCGGCGGGTCCGGAGCCTACGATGAGGACGTCGCCGTGGCGGTTTCCGGCGGGTAGTGACGGCATGCCGATGAGCCGGGCCAGTTCCGCGTTGCTGGGGTTGCGCAACAGGGTGGTGTCCCGCCAGATGACGAGTGGTGTCTCCGCCGGGCCGACGCCGAAGCGGCGCAGCAGCTCCTCGGCCTCCTCGTCGGTCTCCAGGTCGATCCAGCGGTGCGGCAGCCGGTTGCGGACGGCGAACTCGCGCAGCCGTCTGGTGTCGGGCGAGTAGCGCGAGCCGATGATGCGGAAGCCGGCGCCCTGTCCGACGAGCAGCGCGCGACGGCACAGACAGGCGCGCAGCACGATGTCCCCGATGGTGGAGTCCTGGGACACCAGGTGGCGCAACCGGTCCAAGGGGACGACGAGGACCTCGCCCGGCTCCCTGGCGACAGCGGTGTAGAAGGCCACCTGTCCGTACAGCAGGCCGAGTTCGCCGATGAAGCGACCGGGGCCGTGCACGCGCAGCACGTGCTCCTCGGGAGTGCCGTGGTCCTCGACGACGGCGACGGTACCGCTGAGGACGACGAAGAACGTCTCGCAGCGCTCCCCCTCACGGATCAGCACGTCGTTCGCAGCCGTGTTCCGGCGTTGCCCGTGCTCCGCCAGACGTGCTATCTGGTCCTCCGTGAGGCGCGGATACGCGCCGTAGATGTCCGGGGTCTCCCAGAGGGCGGCCTCGTCCGCCTTCTCCGGCACCGGTTCTTCGCCCGGCAGCGACTGGTCGCCGGACATCAGACGAACGCCTCGTGAACGTAGCACCAGCGCCATTCCTCGCCGGGCTGGAACGACTGCACGATCGGATGGGCGACGGCGGCCGCGTGCCTGCGCGCGTGCTTGTTCGGCGAGGAGTCGCAGCAGCCGACGTGCCCGCAGGTCAGGCAGAGCCTCAGGTGGACCCACGGGGAGCCGAGCATCAGGCACTCCTGACACCCTTCCGGGGTCAGCGGCCGGACCGGCCGGACAAGCGAGAGGTGGGGGTCTGCATGCAGGGTCATCCGGATCACCCTTCCCGGGCGGTGATCGACTGTTCCACCCACCGGCGAAGAGCGGGGGCGGGCGCCGCCCCCGCCTGCCGGGCGACCGTCTCGCCCCGGTCGAGGATCAGCAGTGTCGGTACGGCCTGGACCTCGAAACGCTGCGACAGTCGCGGGTTCTTGTCGACGTCGACCTTGACGAGTTTGATTCGGCCGGCGAGATCGGTGGCGACCTTCTCCAGTGCGGGGCTGACCATGCGGCAGGGGCCGCACCAGGTGGCCCACAGGTCGACCACGACGGGGACATCGGCCCGCTCGGCGACCTCGGTGAAGTCGTCGTCGCCCGCGTCCACCATCCACGGAAGGGGCTGCTTGCAGTGGCCGCACTTGGGCCTGCCCTCCGCGGCCACGGGCACCCGGTTGGTGCGCCCGCAGTTCGGACAACTGACGGTCGTCACCTGCATCGTGCTCATGCGGCCCGTCCCTTCACGTCCTCGGGCTGGTCGTAGGTGACCACCAGTTCCCCCGCCTCGGCGTCGACGCGGACCGTCGCGCCGTCCTGGACGTCACCGCGCAGCAGGGCGCGCCCGACCATCGTCTCGACCTCGTGGGAGATGTAGCGGCGCAGCGGCCGGGCCCCGTACACCGGGTCGTAACCCTGGTGGGCGATCAACTCCCGGGCTGCTTCGGTGAGTTCGACGGTGATACGGCGTTCGGCGAGCCGGCGGCGCAGCTCGTCGAACTGCAGGTCCACGATCCGCTCGATCTGCCGCTCGCCGAGCGGTTTGAACAGCACGATGTCGTCGACGCGGTTGAGGAACTCCGGGCGGAAGTGCCCGCGCAGCTCGCCCATCACCAGGGCGCGGGCGTCCGGCTTGATCTCGCCCTCGGCGGTGGCGCCGTCGAGGAGGTGCTCGGAGCCGATGTTGGACGTCATGATGATCACGGTGTTGCGGAAGTCGACGGTGCGGCCCTGGGAGTCGGTGATGCGGCCGTCGTCGAGGACCTGCAGCAGGGTGTTGAAGACATCGGTGTGCGCCTTCTCGATCTCGTCGAACAGCACGACCGAGTACGGCTTGCGGCGTACGGCCTCGGTGAGCTGGCCCCCTTCCTCGTAGCCGACGTATCCGGGTGGTGCGCCCATGAGCCGGCTGACGGTGTGCCGCTCCTGGTACTCACTCATGTCGAGGCGGACCATGTTCTCCTCGGAGTCGAACAGGGCCGCCGCGAGGGTCTTGGCCAGCTCGGTCTTCCCGACGCCGGTGGGGCCGAGGAAGATGAACGAGCCGATGGGGCGGCGCGGGTCGCGGATGCCGGAGCGGGCGCGGATGATGGCGTCGGCGACGAGTTTCACGGCCTCGTCCTGGCCGATGACGCGCTCGCGCAGGATCTCGTCGAGGCGCAGCAGTTTCTCGCGTTCACCCTCCTGGAGGCGGGCGACGGGGATGCCGGTCCAGGCGGCGACGATCTCGGCGATCTCCTCCTCGGTGACGACCTCGCGCAGCAGCCGGTTCTGCCCTTGCTTGGCGGCCAGTTGCTCCTCCTCGGCCTTCAGCCGGCGCTCCAGGTCCTGGAGGCGGCCGTAGCGGAGTTCGGCGGCGCGGTTGAGGTCGTAGGCGCGTTCGGCCTCCTCCGCCTCAAGGCGGACCTGCTCCAGTTCCTGGCGTAGCTCCTGCACGCGGCGGATGGCCTGCCGCTCGGCCTCCCACTGGGCGTGCTTGGCGTCGGCCTCGCCGCGCAGGTCGGCCAGTTCCCTGCGCAGTTCCTCCAGGCGGGTTCTGCTGGCGGCGTCGGTCTCCTTGGACAGGGCCGCCTCCTCGATCTCCAGGCGGGTGACGCGGCGGGTGATCTCGTCGAGTTCGGCGGGCATGGAGTCGATCTCGGTACGCAGCCGGGCGCACGCCTCGTCGACGAGGTCGATGGCCTTGTCGGGCAGGAACCGGTCGGTGATGTAGCGGTGGCTGAGGGTGGCCGCGGAGACCAGTGCGGTGTCCTGGATCTTCACGCCGTGGAAGACCTCCAGGCGTTCGCGCAGTCCGCGCAGGATGGAGATCGTGTCCTCCACGCTCGGTTCGTCGACCAGGACCTGCTGGAAGCGGCGTTCGAGGGCGGCGTCCTTCTCGATGTGCTTGCGGTACTCGTCGAGGGTGGTGGCGCCGATCATGTGGAGTTCGCCGCGGGCGAGCATCGGCTTGAGCATGTTGCCCGCGTCCATGGCCCCTTCGGCGGCACCCGCGCCTACGACGGTGTGGAGTTCGTCGACGAAGAGCAGGATGCGCCCCTGGGCGGCCTTCACCTCGGACAGCACGGCCTTGAGGCGTTCCTCGAACTCGCCGCGGTACTTGGCGCCGGCGACCAGAGAGCCCATGTCGAGAGCGAACACCGTCTTGTCGCGCAGGCCCTCGGGGACGTCGCCGCGAACGATGCGCTGGGCCAGGCCCTCGACGATGGCGGTCTTGCCGACGCCGGGATCACCGATGAGGACGGGGTTGTTCTTGGTCTTGCGGCTGAGTATCTGGGTGACGCGGCGGATCTCCGCGTCACGGCCGATGACCGGGTCCAGCCGCCCGGACCGAGCCTCGAGGACCAGGTCGCGGCCGTACTTCTCCAGAGCCTCATAGGCCACTTCGGGGTTGGCGGAGGTGACACGCTGGTTGCCGCGGACCTGGGTGAGCGCGCTCAGGAACGAATCCCGGGTCACACCGTGCTCCTTGAGCAGGCGTCCGGCGGCGGTCGCCGAGCCCTCCTCGGCCAGGGCGAGCAGGAGGTGCTCCACGGACACGTACTCGTCCTTGAGGCGTTTGGCCTCCCGCTCGGCGGCATCGAGCAGGCGGGACAGGCGCTGGGTGACGAAGACCTGGCCGGGTGCCGCGCCGGGGCCGGTGACCTTCGGGCGGTGGGAGAGTTCCTCGCGCACGGCCGCGCGCAGCTCCTTCGGCTCGGGGCCGGCCTGTTGCAGCAACCGTGGGATCAGACCGTCCTCCTGATCGACAAGCGCGAGCAGCAGGTGTTCCCCGTCGACCTCGGTGTGCCCCATGCGGACGGCCGCGCTCTGGGCCTCCTGGAGGGCTTCCTGGGACTTCTGGGTGAGACGGTTCATGTCCATGGGGGTGTTTCACTCCTCGTGCCGCGGCCGCGCAGGGCGGCTTCGAGCAGGCTGATGCGGTCGAGCAGGTCGAGCACCAGGCCGATGGATGCGTAGTTGAGGCAGAGCCCGGTGCGCAGCCGCTGGATACGGGCGAGAACCGCCGGGGCCGTGGGGTCGAACACCAGTCGCCCCGCGGCGTCGCGTTCGGCCTCGACCAGGCCGAGGGCGACGAACCGGCTGATCACATCGGGGTGGAGGCCCGAGCGAAGGGCCACGGCGGCCAGGGAGAGCCTGGGGACGGGGACGAGCGCGTACCGGACAGCCGTCGAGGCGGTGATGTCGGCGTCCGTTCGTACCGGACGGTCGCCCACGCCGGCCCGGCCGATGCCCCCCGCTCCCGCGGGTCGGTCGTTCATGGCGTCCTCCTGGGGTCGAACGAGGAAGTGGCGGCGAGCTCCTCGAACAGTTCGCGCTCCCGGTCGCCGAGGACGGGCGGCACCATGACGCGAAGTTCGGCGTACAGGTCGCCGTTCGCGCCGCGCGGGTTAGGCATGCCCTCGCCGCGCAGCCGCAGCCGCCGGCCGCTGGACGAGCCCGCCGGCACCGTGACCTTCGCCGTGCCGCCGCCGGGCGTGGGCACCGGCACGGTCGCACCCAGGGCCGCCTCCCACGGGGCGACCGGAACCTGGACGTACACGTCACGGCCGTCCAGCCGGAACCGGGGGTGGGGCTGGACACGCACCCGCAGGTACAGGTCGCCGGCGGCGGCGTCACCACTGCCCTGGCCGCCCTCACCCGCCAGCCGGATGCGCTGTCCGTCGGTGACGCCCGGCGGCACGTCGACCTCGTACCGCCGCGGCTGCCCGGTGGGACCGGCGAGCGTGACGGTGCGACGGCCGCCTCGGTACGCCTCCTCGACGGTGAGCGGCAGTTCGGCCTCCTGGTCCGCTCCGGGGACTCCGCCTCGGGCGGCGCCGGCTCCGAACATGGAGCCGAGCAGGTCCTCGATGTCGATGCCCTCCGCGCCGAAGCCGTCGCCGAAGCCGTCACCGAAGCCGGTGGCGTACCGGACGCGAGGACCGCCCGCGCCTGCGGGCCTCCGGCCGCGGAAGCCACCGCCCGCTCGGGCCGCGACCCGTTCGTCGAAGTCCTCCGGGATCTTGCGGAAGTCCTCGCCGAAGCGGTCGTAGCGGGCCCGGGTCTTGGGGTCGGACAGGACGCTGTGCGCCTCGTTGAGGTCCTTGAAACGCTCCTCCGCCTCGGGGTCCTTGTTGACGTCCGGGTGGTACCTGCGGGCGAGTTTGCGATATGCCTGCTGGATCTCGTCCTGGCTCGCGGTCCGCGACACGCCCAGCACCTCGTAGAAGTCCCGTGCCATGACCGGTCACTCCCGCTTCGCGACCGTCACGGCGGCGGGCCTGAGCTGCCGTTCGCCGTCCCCGTAGCCGGGGCGCAGCACCTCGACGACGGTGCCCGGCGGGGCGTCCGGGTCCTGGACGACGCCGACCACCTCGTGCCGGGCCGGGTCGAAGGCGACGCCGGTCTCCGCATGCCGCGGGTAGCCGAGCAGTTCGAGGACGTTCACCGCCTGGTCGCGTACGGCCCGGACGCCCTCGACGATCGCGCCCGGATCGGCGCCGGCGTGGGTCAGGGCGAGTTCGAGGTTGTCGAGGACGGGCAGGAAGGCGGCCGCCGTGCGGGACCGCTCGACCGCCCGTTCGCGCTCCTGTTCCCTGGCATGACGCTTGCGAAGGTTGTCGAGGTCGGCGAGCGCGCGCCGCCAGCGGTCCTCCAGTTCCCGGATCGCGGTCGTGTACTCGTTCTCGGCAGGCGCGGGGCCGGCGGCATCGGGTCCCGGTTCGCCGTTCGCCGCTTCGGGCCGGGACGGGCCCGGCTGGGGCAGATCCTCGCGAGGAGGAGGTCCGGCGCCTTCCGGGGCCCGTACGCCCGGATCCGACGCGGCCCGGTCGGGCTCCTGGGGGTGGGTGGGCATCTCGCGCCTCAGCTCTTGTCGAACTCGGCGTCGATGACATCATCGTCACCGCCACCGCCACTCGTGGGACCGCCGGTGGCGGTGTCCTGGCCGGGACCGCCCCCTGGGGCGGCGGCGCCCTGATGGGCCGCCAGCCCGGCGAGCACCTGCTGGAGTTCGGAGGTCAGAGGCCGCACGCGCTCCACGCCCGCCTCCTCCTTGACCGCCGCCCGGGCGTCGGACACGAGCATTTCGGCGCGTGCCTTCTCGTGCGCGGGCGCCGCGTCACCCAGTTCGGCGAGGCGCTTCTCGACCTGGTACGCGACGGCGTCGAGTTCGTTGCGGGCGTCGACGGCCTCGCGGAGTGCCTGGTCCTGGCCCTGGTTGCGCTCGGCCTCCTGGACCATGCGTTCGACCTCACCGCGGTCCAGGTTGGAGCTCTCGCTGATGGTGATGCCCTGTTCCTTGCCGGTGTCCCGGTCGCGGGCCTTGACGTTGAGGATGCCGTTGGCGTCGATGTCGAAGGTGACCTCGATCTGCGGTTCGCCCCGCGGTGCCGGCCGTATGTCGGTGAGCTGGAACCGGCCCAGCACCCGGTTGTCGGCGGCCCGCTCGCGCTCGCCCTGGAGGACCACCACATCGACGGCCGGCTGGTTGTCCTCGGCGGTGGAGAAGGTCTCGCTGCGGCGCACGGGGATGGTGGTGTTTCGTTCGATGATCTTCGTCATCACTCCGCCGCGCGTCTCCACGCCCAGCGACAAGGGTGTGACGTCGAGCAGCAGGACGTCCTTGACCTCGCCCTTGAGCACCCCGGCCTGGATCGCGGCGCCCAGGGCCACGACCTCGTCGGGGTTGACGCTCATGTTGGGATCCTTGCCGCCGGTCAGCCGGCGGACCAGACCCTGGACGGCGGGGATGCGGGTGGAACCGCCGACGAGGATGACCTCGTCGATGTCGCTCTCGCCGACCTTGGCGTCGGCCATGGCCTGCTGGACCGGTCCCAGGCAACGCTCCACCAGGTCGGCGGTGATCTGCTCGAACGTGGACCGCATGATCGAGTCGGTGAGGTGCTTGGGGCCCGAGGCGTCGGCGGTGATGAACGGCAGGCTGACCTGCGTCTGCGTCACCGAGCTGAGCTCGGTCTTGGCCTTCTCCGCCGCCTCGAACAGTCGCTGCAGCGCCTGCGGGTCCTTGCGCAGGTCGATGCCGTTCTCCTTCTGGAAGTCGTCCGCCAGGTAGTCCACCAGACGCCGGTCGAAGTCGTCGCCGCCCAGGTGGCTGTCACCGGCGGTGGAGCGCACCTCCACCACGCCGTCGCCGACGTCGAGGATGCTCACGTCGAAGGTGCCGCCGCCCAGGTCGAAGACGAGGACGGTCTCGTGCTCCTTCTTGTCCATGCCGTACGCGAGGGCGGCCGCCGTCGGCTCGTTGATGATCCGCAGCACCTCCAGTCCGGCGATCCGTCCGGCGTCCTTGGTGGCGGTGCGCTGAGCGTCGTTGAAGTAGGCGGGCACCGTGATGACCGCCTCCGTGACCCGCTCCCCCAGCTGCTTGGACGCGTCGTCGGCGAGTTTGCGCAGCACCTGTGCGCTGATCTCCTCAGGCGCGTACAGCTTGTCCCGCACCTTGAAGCGGGCCGCCCCTCCGTCGCCCTCGACGACGTCGTACGCCACCGCCCTGGCCTCGTCGGAGATCTCGTCGAAGTGCCGGCCGATGAACCGCTTGGCCGAGTAGATGGTGCCCTTGGGGTTGAGGATCGCCTGGCGCCGGGCCAGCTGGCCCACCAGACGTTCCCCGGTGTCGGTGAAGGCCACCACGGACGGTGTCGTGCGGTTGCCCTCGCTGTTGGGCACGACGGACGGCTCGCCGCCCTCCCACACGGCGATCACCGAGTTGGTGGTGCCCAGGTCGATGCCCACTGCCTTGGCCATGAGGAACTCCTCCCGGTGCGGCGCCTGCGTCGACTCTCCGGATCACGTTCGTTCAGGTAGAGGTTGGGATCTCCGCCGGTTTCCCACCGGTGCGCGCGGAGGGTCTCGAGCACTCCCCAGGGTGACGAACCGGGTGGCTCCACGCCTGCGCCTGGCAAGTCAGGAATCCGGGGGCCCGGTCGCCCCACGGGTACGAGACGAAGAACCCACACGTCTCGGGTAGCCGGCCCGGGAGCGGGTACGCGAAAGCCGCTCGCCTCCGAAAGGACGGAGTGATCCCATGGTCGGCAGTCGGGCGTACGGCCTGTCCCACCGCTACTCCGACCGGAGGGGCAGCCTTCCGCGGGGCAGCGTCGGGCGGCACCCCACGGCCGCGCGCCGGGGGCCCCGCCTGACCGCTCGCCCCCCGGCCGACCGGGCCCACCACGAACTGGTCGCGCTCTCCCGCGCCCTGTTCGACGCTCCGGACGAAGGTGAGATCCTGGGCCTGGCCATGGACCACATCGTCGCCGCGGGGCCATACCGCGCCGAGGCCGGATACCTCAAGGTGGGCGGCGACCTGGTCCCCAGCCCGAGGAACAGGCGGCCGCATGCCCTGGCCGTGGGCCGGAGGGTGCGGGAGCTGGCCGGGCGGGACGGCAACGTGACCGTGGCCGGCAGGCCCTGGGGCCGGGCCCTGGGGCTACGCGGCCCCGGGGGACTTTACGGCTACCTCGTGGTCACGTCCCGCTCCCGGCCCACCGAGGCCCAGCGATCCCTGCTCGCCCTGCTCGTCCGGCACACCACTGCTGCGCTGTCGGTCGCCCTCGCACACCGCCGCCAGCGCGAGGACGCGCTGGAGCTGCACCGGCTCAGGGAGGAACGCACAGCCCTCCAGCGGCAGCTGATCTCCGTGGTGGCTGAGCTGGGCTACGAGCGAGCCGTCCACGCCCTCATGGCCGACGTCGCCGCCTCGGGCGGCGGCGACGAAGCCGTCACCCGCGCACTGCACGGGCTCACCGGACTTCCCGCGCTGGTCGAGGACCGCTTCGGTCGGCTGAGGTCCTGGACCGGCCCCAGCCGCCCCATCCCCTATCCCGAACCGGACCCCGTACGCCAGGACGAAATGCTGCACGCCGTCGCCAGAGAGACCGGGCCGGTGCGGATAAGGGGCCGGCTGATCACCCTGATCCGCCCGCACGGCGAGATCCTGGGCGTGCTGGCCCTGGTCGATGCCCGGGAGGAGGCCGACGAGCACACCGTGCTCGCGCTGGAACACGCAGCCGCGTCGCTCGCCCTGGAAATGACGCACCTGCGCATTCTGGCCGAAACGGAGCTGAGGCTGCACCGCGAGCTGGCCGACGACCTCCTGGCGGGGACGGACGAGCCGAGTGCCTACGCCCGGTCCGAGGCAGTCGGGCACGACCTGCACCGCAGCCACTACATCGTCGTGGTGCGGTGGTCGAACCGGGCCCCCGACGACTCCTTCGCACGGACCGTGGGGCGGGCGGCCTCTGCCGTGGGCATGCGCTCGCTGCTGACCCGCCGCTCCGACCACGTCGTCCTCATCGCCGACGAGAGGCCGCACGCCCGCGCGCTGTACGAGGCGCTCGCCCGGGAGACCGGAACACGGTCCGGGACGATCGGGGTGAGCGCCCCTTCCGACTCCCTGAACGACATCCCCCACCACTACCAGGAGGCGCAGCGCGCCCTGGACGTACGCCGCCACTCCCGCGAGCGCTATGGCACGACGTTCTTCGACGAGCTCGGCCTCTACCGCATCCTGGGACCCGGCAACGACTACCGGGAACTGGAGACGTTCGTCGACGAGTGGCTCGGGCAGCTCATCGACTACGACTCCCGGCACCGCGCGGCCATGGTGGAGACCCTGTCCCGGTACTTCGACTGCGGCGGCAACTACGACGAGACCGCGGACTCCCTCGCGATCCACCGCAGCACGCTGCGCTATCGGCTCCAGCGCATCCGCGACATCAGCGGCCACGACCTCGCGAACGTCGAGGACCGGCTGAACCTCCAGGTGGCGACCCGAGTGTGGAAGATCGTGCTGGGCGGACCGGGCTGATGTCCGGGTGACGTCCGGGGCGCGGCCCGGGCGTCACAGGGCGAGGACGTGGAGGTCGACCAGGTCGAGCAGCGCCCGCAGAGCCGAGCTGGGCCGCCGGGTCGACGACGTGCCGAGATGCATGCTCCAGCGGAGCACGGTGTCCAGGACGTCCAGGACGTGCAGGCCGGGGGTGCGGGCGACGGCGAACGCGGGCAGGAAGGCGATGCCCAGACCGTGCCGGACCAGTGCCGCCCCCATGTCGATGTCGGGCACCTCCAGTGCCACCCGGCGTACGACGCCCGCCGCCGCGAACGCCCGGTCGACCACCTCGCGATTGCCGTAGCCCGGCGGGAAGTCCACGAAGGGTTCCCCCGCGAGGTCCGCAAGTGCCACCTTTCCCCGCTGCGCGAGCGGATGGGCGGCGCTCACCACCAGGACGAGCGGCACGGTGGCCAGCTCCCGTGCGTCGATCCCGGCGGGCTTGCGTTCGGGCAGCGACAGGAAGGCCACGTCCAGGTCGCCGCTGAGAAGCGCGTGCGCCAGTCCCGCCGATCCGGTCGTCGCCAGCCGCAGCCGCACGTCGATCGCCGGATGCCGCGCGTGCAGCCGCCCGAGGAGCGCAGGCAGGTCCACCACCTCGACCGAGGCCATGGCGCCCACATTCACCGTGCCGCGCAGCGTGTCCTGTGCGGCGCGCACGGCGTCCTGGGCCGCCTGGGCGGCGTGCAGGGTGGCCCGGGCCTCCGGCAGCAGCGCCGCGCCCGCCCCGGTGAGCCGGACCTGCTGCGACGTGCGCTCGAACAGGGCACAGCCGAGCTCGCGCTCCAGGGAGCGGATCGCGGCGGACACCCCGGACTGCACCACGTGCAGCCGACGGGCGGCACGCGTGAAACTCAGCTCCTCGGCGACCGCGATGAAGTGCTCCAGCTGACGTAGCTCCACCCGAGAAGTATCACTCGCACTGCTCAAGCCCAGCAAAAACATTCGTTGGTACTGATCCCGGCTGGTGAGGAGGATGGAAAGCGTCATCCACTTCCGCCCGAGGAGGGGTACCCCTGCCTGCCGTTCCGACGCCGCTGAGCCGTCCCCCAGCCGACGCTCCCGACGACCCGACCATCCGGCTCCCAGCACCCGCTCCCGCCGCCCTGCCGCCCCGCGCCCCCGCCCGGCGCCGTGCCTCGCACACGACCGGCTTCTGGTTCGTGGCGGTGGCCTACACCGTGCTGATGGCCTTCGGCACCGCGCCGACCCCGCTGTGGCCGCTGTACGAGGCCCGGGACCACTTCGGTGCGACCACGGTCACGGTGGCGTACGCCTCGATGGTCGTGGGCGCAGCGGCCGCCTTTCTGGGACTGGGCCACCTGTCGGACCGGCTCGGCCGGCGACGCGTCATCGTCCCGGCGCTGCTGGTCGGCATCGTCGCGTCGG
Source organism: Streptomyces sp. NPDC048514 (assembly GCF_043199955.1). Taxonomy (NCBI): domain Bacteria; kingdom Bacillati; phylum Actinomycetota; class Actinomycetes; order Kitasatosporales; family Streptomycetaceae; genus Streptomyces; species Streptomyces sp. NPDC048514. The sequence goes on from NZ_JBICWT010000002.1 coordinate 310,863, forward strand.
TCGTACTGATCGTGTGGCGGGATCTGCCGGGGCTGATCGCGGGCAGGATCCTGAACGGTGTCGGACTGGGGCTGATGGCCTCGACCGCGACGACGTACCTGCACGACCTCCACCACGAGGCCCGTCCGGAACGGACGGGTTCGGTGCTGCCCGGCATCGTGGCCACCGCCGCCAACCTGGGCGGCCTGGCCTCGGGGCCCCTGGTCGCCGGAGCCGCCGCCGAGTGGCTTCCCACGCCCTTGATCACCAGCCAGGCGATCTTCACGCTCGCCATGGCCGTGTGCCTGGCGCTGGTCTTGTCCACCCCGGAGACCGTGGACCTGGAGCTGCCCGTGGCCGAACCGCCCAGCAGGTTCGTCCTGCGCCCCGGCGGCCGGCGGACTTTCTGCGCGGCCGGCGCGCTGGGCGCGTTCGCCTTCGCGATCCTCGGCCTGATCTCCTCCCTCGGGGCGAGCGTGCTCCACGGCACCCTGCACACCGACTCGCACCTCGTGGTCGGCCTGGCGGCCTTCCTCATGTTCGGTGCCGCGGCGGCCGCCCAGCTGGTGCTGGGCCGCCTCCCACTGCCCCGGGTCCTGACCGTGGGGGCGGTGGTCTTCCCGGTCGGCCTGGTCCTGTGCGCCGTCGCCCTCTACCACCCGGCGCTCTGGCTCTACCTGGTCGCCGTGTCCCTGTCGGGAGCCGGTTCCGGGCTGCTGTTCAAGGGAGGCCTCGAACGTGCCGTCTCCGTTGCCGCGCCCGCCTCACGCGCGGGGGTCCTCGCCGTGTTCTTCGTCGTCGCGTACCTGGGAATGGGCCTGCCGTCCGTCCTGTTCGGCATCGCCCTGCGGCACTTCGCCGTGCAGACCGCGATGATCGGCTTCGCGGCGGTCCTCTCCTGCGGCGCCGTCGTGTCGGTCGCCGTCGCGTCGCGCGAACGCGCACCCCGTCCCGGCGCGCTCTAGAGTCGCCGGGGTGGCGCTCTGTGCGGGGCGGGGTCGCAACGCCGTGCCGCCTCGCGCGGACGGCCGGCCGAGGAATGCCTACGCGCTTCATGCTGCTCTGCCAGGGGAAGAGGCGGTGTCCTTTTTCGGCCTGCAGTGCGGAGGCGCTCGGCAGGGGGCTCTGCGAACCTCGTCCGGGGAGCAGCCGATGGCGGCGCGGGCGGGTACGAGCGGCGCCGTCCGTTCCGGGTGAGGAGGCAAAAGGGACGACCGTGACGGGTGTCTCGAGGTTCGGGAAAAGCAGCTCGCAGCAACACCCTCCCCTCGACAGGACACCCACCCGACAGCCCCACTTGCCCTCACGCGGCGGCGTCCGACTCCGACCTGCGAAGGGAGCCATACCATGACACAGGAACTCCAGGGGATGCGGGTGGGGATCCTGGCCACCGACGGCGTCGAGCGCGTGGAACTCGACCAGCCGCGCGGTGCGTTGCAGGGCGCAGGGGCGAAGACCGAGATCCTCTCCCTCCACCCCGGCGAGATCCAGGCCCGCCAGTTCGACCTCAACGCGGCCGGAACCTTCCCCGTGGACCGCCTGGTCGCCGACGCCTCCGTCGACGACTACCACGCCCTGCTCCTGCCCGGCGGCACCATGAACCCCGACCAGCTACGCATGGACCGCGACGCGGTCCAGTTCGTCAAGGACTTCATGGCCAGCGGGAAACCGGTCGCGTCGATCTGCCACGGCCCGTGGACCCTGGCGGAAGCCGACGCCGTGCGCGGCCGTCGCCTGACCTCCTGGCCCAGCATCCGCACCGACCTGCGCAACGCCGGCGCGGACGTCGCCGACCAGGAGGTGGTCGTCGACGGGCAGCTGGTCACCAGCCGCGGCCCGGCCGACCTGCCCGCCTTCTGCGCCGCCGTCGTGGAGCAGTTCGGCCGGGCGCACCAGCCCATGCCCGGCTGACCCGGCGGAATGGGCCCGAACGGGGCACCTCGCGAGCCGTACACGCCACAAGCCGGCAGCAGCACGGCGCCGCGCGCGACCCGGCGCCCAGAACGCGGCTGACCGGTGGTCAGTTCCCTCGCCGGTGTCAGGAGCGCGCGAGGCGGGCCGCGAGATAGGGCGCGGTGGCGCTGCGGCGGGCCCTCGCCACCTTGGCCGGCGGGCCCGCCGCGACCACCCGCCCGCCCGCGTCGCCGCCGCCCGGACCGAGGTCGATGACCCAGTCGGCGGTGGCGACCGTGTCCAGGTCGTGTTCCACGAGGACGACCGTGTTGCCTTCGTCGACGAGCCGGTGCAGCTGTCGCAGCAGCAGCGCGATGTCCGAGGGGTGCAGCCCCGCCGTCGGCTCGTCGAGCAGGTAGAGCGCGTGCCCGCGGCGGGCTCGCTGCAGTTCGGTGGCCAGTTTGATGCGTTGCGCCTCGCCGCCGCTGAGTTCCGTCGCGGGCTGGCCCAGCCGCAGGTACCCCAGTCCCACCTCACGCAACGTCTCCAGACTGCGGGAGGCGGCCGGGACGGCGGACAGGAACTCGGCGGCGGCGTCGACGGACAGCGCCAGTACTTCCGCGATGTTCTTGCCGCGGTAGGTGACCTCCAGCGTTTCGGCGTTGTACCGGGCGCCTTCGCAGGTCGGGCACGGCGCGTAGGTGCCGGGCAGGAACAGCAGTTCGACCGCGACGAATCCTTCGCCCTGGCAGGTCTCGCACCGCCCTTCGGGCACGTTGAAGGAGAACCGCCCGGCCGAGTAGCCGCGCGCCCTGGCTTCGTCCGTCGCCGCGTACAGCTTGCGCACCGCGTCGAACATCCCGGTGTACGTGGCCAGGTTGGAGCGGGGAGTCCGGCCGATGGGCCGTTGGTCGACCCGGACCAGCCGGTCGAACGACTCGATCCCCGACGCGTCCTGGACGTCGACCTCCAGCTGCGCCTCGTCGGGCTCCTCGGGTACCAGTCCGAGGTGGCCGCGGACGACCTCGGCGAGCACCTGCGTCACCAGCGTCGACTTCCCGGAACCGGACACGCCCGTCACCGCCGTCAGTACGCAGAGCGGTACGTCGACGGACACGTCGTGCAGATTGTGGCGGGAGACGCCGCGCAGGTGCAGCCAGCCGTGCGGTGTGCGCGGGCGGTGGTCGAGCGGCTGGGCGCGCCCGAACAGGTACTGGCTCGTGGCCGACTCCCCGACCCGCTCGAGACCGGCGACCGGGCCGCTGTACAGCACGCGTCCGCCGCCCTCGCCCGCACCGGGGCCGATGTCGACCACCCAGTCCGCCCGCCGTACGACGTCCATGTCGTGCTCCACGACGAACAGCGAGTTGCCCGCCGCCTTGAGGCGGTCCAGCACGTCCAGCAGCGGTTCCGCGTCAGCCGGGTGCAGGCCCGCGGAGGGTTCGTCGAGGACGTAGACGACGCCGAACAGCCCCGAGCGCAGCTGGGTGGCGATCCGCAGCCGCTGCGCCTCGCCGGGCGACAGGGTCGTCGAGCGGCGTCCGAGGCTGAGATATCCGAGGCCTAGGTCGAGCAGTACGTCGACCCGCGCAACCAGATCGCCGCAGATCCGGACCGCGACCTCGGTCGTCTCCCCGGATCGTGCGGTCGACGTGGTGGCGTCGGCCTCGGACCGCCCCGCGACGGGCCGCAGCAACGACACGACCCCGGTGAGCGGCATCGCGTTGATCTCGGCGATGGAACGTCCGGCGAAGGTCACGGCGAGCGCCTCGGGCCGCAGTCCGCTGCCGTGACAGGCGGGGCAGGGCACACTCCTGACGAACCGGAGCGCCCGTTCGCGCATCTTCTCGCTCTTGGAGTCGGCGAGGACGTGCATGACGTGCTTGCGGGCGCTCCAGAACTTGCCCTGGTAGCCGTAGTCGACGCGGCCCTCCTCCGGCTCGATGTACACGGAGGGCTGCTCGTCCGTGTACAGCAGCCAGTCCCGGTCCTTCTTCCTGAGCCTGCGCCACGGTCGGTCGACGTCGATCCCCAGGCCGCTCACGACACTGCGCAGGTTGGCGCCCTGCCAGGCGCCCGGCCAGGCGGCGATCGCCCCCTCGCGGATGCTCAGCGAGGGGTCCGGGACGAGCAGGTCCTCGGCGACGTCGTGCACGACGCCGAGTCCGTGGCACTCCGGGCAGGCGCCGGCCGCGGTGTTGGGTGAGAACGACTCGGCTTCCAGCCGTGCGGCCCGGGGCGGATAGGTGCCGGCGCGGGAGTACAGCATGCGCAGCAGATTGGACAGCGTGGTGATGGTGCCGACCGTCGAGCGCGAGCTGGGCGATCCGCGTCGCTGCTGCAGGGCCACGGCCGGTGGCAGTCCGGTGATTTCCTGCACGTGTGGTGCGCCGACCTGCTGCAACAGCCTTCGGGCGTACGGTGCCACGGACTCGAAGTAGCGCCGCTGGGCCTCCGCGTAGAGCGTGCCGAACGCGAGTGAGGACTTGCCCGAACCGGAGACGCCGGTGAAGGCGACCATCGCGTCCCGCGGAACGTCGACATCGATGTTCCGCAGGTTGTTCTCACCGGCGCCCCGGACATGCACGAAGGGGTCGGTCGCGTCCTCGTTCACCGTGTTCACCGTTCCTGGTTACCTGATCGCGCCGCGAACCGCGCGACAGGCGCCGTCACCGGGCTCCGCTCACACGAGCGCCAGACGTCGAGATCGGCGGCGGTCAGTGCCCGGGGCCGGGGCCTTCGCCTGCCCCCTGTCTGCAGCAGCCTGTCTGCAGCAGCCTCTGCGCGGGGAGGACGAGGAGACCTCACCGTACCGCCTGCACCTGCCGGCGGGGGCCTGCGTGTCACACGGCGTCAGCGTTACCTCGGGGGCATCCTGTGGGCACTCGCGATCGCGGGGCAGCCGACGAGAGGGAGTCATGCGGGTGTCGTCTCAGGGCGTTACGGTCGTGGCTCTCCTGGCGGATCCGGATGCGCCCACGGAGATCGCGCAGCGCATGGCCCGGATGCTTCCTGACCGGCTCGCCGGCAGGTCGGGCCGGGGACAACGGTTCGACGTCGAGGTGGTCAGCGAGCCGTTCACCGCAGGGGCCGAGGACCCACCCACCCTGATGCACCGGATCATGGACCGCGGAAGTGCGGAGAGTTGGGACATCGTCGTGGCTCTCACCGACCTTCCCCTGCACTCACATGGGCGCAAGCTCGTGGTGGATCTGAGTCACGAACACGGCGTGGCGCTGCTGTCTCTTCCCACGCTGGGGGGCTTCCGGCTGCAGACGAGGGCCCGGCAGGCCGTGGAAGAAGCCGTGCTCAGCCTGGCGGGTCCGCAGGCCACCGGGCCTGCGGAGCCTTCGGGAAGTCAGCCGCTGCGGGGGCCCTTCATCGGTCGTCTCGCGCCCATTCATCCGGACCAGGTTGGTGAGGAGGAGATCGCCGATCTGCGGTACATCGTCAGTGGGCCGCGCGGTTACCTGAGGGTGCTCCTCGGTATGGTTCGCGCCAACCGGCCGTGGCGTCTGGTGCCGGGCTTGTCGAAAGCCCTGGCGGCCGCACTCGCCACGGGAGCGGTCGCCACCGTGAACTCCACCATCTGGAACCTCGCCACCTCCCTGAGCACGCCACGCCTGGTGATCGCCACGGTCGGGTCTGTCGCTCTCATGATCGGCTGGCTGATCGTGGACGCGAACCTGTGGCATCGAACGGATGAGGTTTCGCCGGAGGCGAGGAAGAGGGCGGCTCTCTACAACGCCTCGACGGTCGTGACCGTGGGTATCGGGGTGCTCGTCTGCTACGCGGGTCTGGTGGTCGTCAATCTGGTATGGGCGCTGTTCATCCTCAACGACCGGGTGTTCGCTTCCACGACACGAACCCCGCTGCACGCCGCGGAGTACTGGACGCTGTCCTGGTTCGTCGCTTCGGTCGCCACGGTGGGCGGCGCGCTGGGATCGGGCCTGGAGAGCGACGAGGCGATCCGGGCAGCCGCCTACTCCAAGCGCGAACAGGAGCGTCGCAGGGTGCTGCGGGACGACAACGGTGACTAGCGGGTGACCTCAGCCGGAGATGTGACGTCGGTCGGTGGTCGCCCGGTTCCGGAGATTCCGCTGATCGGTCGGTGCGTTGTTGTTTCGCCTCGGGGGCTGACGGGGACCCGCACGGCACGCCGCCGGAGCGCCGAAGCTCCGTCTGGCGGGGCCGGCGGCGACAGACCGTTCCATCTGATCCAGGTGAACGGCCCCCAGAGGCGTGCCGGAGTCCCGGGCCCCGACGCAGCACTTACGAGAGTCAGGCTCTCTGCGCCTTCCCCATCAGCGCCCTACCGCGACACTAAGGGAAGCCACCATGAAAGCAGCGGTCTACGAAGGCCCGCGGACGGTCACAGTGAAGGACGTACCGGACGCGAAGATCGAACACCCCTGCGACATCATCGTCAAGATCACCACCACCAACATCTGCGGTTCGGACCTGCACATGTACGAGGGCCGTACCTCGTTCGAGTCCGGCCGCACCCTGGGACACGAGAACATGGGCCAGGTGGTGGAGGTCGGCTCGGCCGTCCGCAAAATCCAGGTCGGCGAGTACGTGGTCCTGCCCTTCAACATCGCCTGCGGCTTCTGCAAGCAGTGCGAGCAGGGTCTGACCAACTACTGCCTGACCATGCAGCCGGAACCGGCCCTCGCCGGAGCCGCCTACGGATTCGCCGACATGGGCCCCTACCAGGGTGGCCAGGCGGAGCTGCTCCGCGTACCTTACGGCGACTTCAACGCGCTGCGTCTGGGCGAGGACGCCGCCGAGCGGCAGACCGACTACGTCATGCTCGCCGACATCTTCCCCACCGGGTACCACGCCACCGAGATGGCCCACGTCAAACCGGGTGACCAGACCATCGTCTTCGGCGCCGGTCCCGTCGGGCTGATGGCGACCTACTCCGCCCTCCTCAAGGGCGCCGGACGCGTCTGGACGGCCGACCACCAGCCCGACCGGCTGCGCAAGGCGGAGGAGATCGGGGCCATCCCGATCAACACCGCCGAGCAGAACCCGGCGGAGGTCGTCAAGGAGGCCACCCTCGGGCTGGGCGCCGACAACGGCTGCGAATGCGTCGGCTACCAGGCACACGACCCCCAGGGGCACGAGGACGCCAGCCTCACGCTCAACGGTCTGATCGACTCGGTCAGGTTCACCGGCGACATCGGCGTGGTGGGCGTGTTCCTGCCCCAGGACCCCGGCGGCGCGGAAGCCCAGGGGGAGCTGGAGGCTCAGGGCAAGGTCCCGATCGACTTCGGCATGATGTGGTTCAAGGGCCAGCGCATGGGGACCGGGCAGGCGCCGGTGAAGAAGTACAACCGGGCGCTGCGGGATCTGATCGCCGGCGGGAAGGCGAAGCCGAGCTTCGTCGTCTCCCACGAGCTCAGCCTGGACGAGGCCCCCACCGCCTACGAGCACTTCGACGCCCGTGACGAGGGCTGGACCAAGGTGGTCCTGCATCCCAACGGACACGGGAACGGCCGCAAGCGGTAGAGCGGTAAAGCGGTAAGAGACTCGGGGCCGGCCGGCGCTCCCTGTCTCCCCCGGACCGGTCCGGGGGACGGGTGGCCTGCTGCCCGTCCGCCGGCGGTGCTGGGGGCGATCGCCGCGCTCCGGCCGGACCCGAACCAACAGCGATTGCCCGCGCTCCGGCCGGAGGACGGACTGCGGACGCTCAGCAGTGTCCGCAGGGGCGGCATCCCGTCCAGCGGCTGCGGCCGCCGGCCGGTTCGCGGGCCCGGTGGGAGGCTTCCTTGTCCGACGGCTGCCGCACCTCACCCAGCCCGACGCGACCCGGCAGGGCGTCCCGGCCAGGCGGACACCGGTGACGTGGCTGCGGGCCTTCGGGGAAGTCGTGCGATCCGGGCTCACGATCGAGGAGACGCGACTGGAGCCCCTGCTCGCGCTGCGCACGGCCGCCGGGGTGGCGATCGTCGTCGGGCCGACGCTGTGGCTGATCTCCCCCGCGTACGCCGCGTCCGCCGCCCTCGGCGCCTACTCCGCGGGTGGGGCCACCTTCCAGCGCAGCTGGCGTCCACGCAAGGTGGTCGCGCTCGGCGCGGGCGCGGGTCTGGCGCTCAGCACCTTCGTGGGCTACCTGGCGGCGGGGCGACTCGTCACGTTCCTCCCACTGCTGGCCGTATGGGCCTTTGCCGCGGGAATGGCGTGGGCCGTCGGATCGACCGCTGGGATCGTCGCGGCGTCGACCGTGGGCAGCATGCTCGTGACCATCACCCTGCCCACGAGCGTCGGGGGAGCCCTGGAGCACGCCGGGGTCATCGCCCTCGGAGGCGTGACACAGGCCGTGCTGATCTTGCTGTTCCCCATCCGCCGTTGGGGAGCGCATCGTGACGCGCTCGCCGACGCCCTGGCCGCCGTGGCGGATTACGCCCGCCGGTTGCGGCACGACCCGACCGCCTCGTTCGACCCGGAGCCGTTGATGACGGCCCGGGACGCGGCCGCCGTGACGCCGTCACAGGCCCGCACCCGTCCCCCCGTCCTGCACGGCCCCCGGGGACTCGCCGAGCGCATTCGGCCGGTCGTCGCCGCGCTCGCCGACCCCGACGTCGGCGCCCCGGCGGAAGGACCCGGGCGGGACCGCGCGCGGGAGTTGCTCGACGCGGCCGCCGACGTCCTGGATGCGGCCGCCCGTTCGATCCGCCGGGGCACTCCCGCCGAGGTGCGGCCCGAGAGCACGGACGTCCTGCGCGTCGACGAGGAGCACGAGGTGCTGGAGGGCCCGGCGCGGCAAGCCGCCGAGCGGCTCGTGGAACTGCTCGGCGAGGCGTTGGAGATCGCCGGGAGCGGCTGCGCACGCGGAAGGACGCCCACGCCGCCCGGCCCCGCCGGCGCCCAGTTCCTGGTGCGCCCGACACTGCTCCGGCTGGTCCCGGTCGTCGTCCGGGCGGTGCGCCGTGAGCTCCGCCGGGACTCGCCCGTGTTCCGGCACGCCGTACGCCTGGCGGCGGTCGCCACGCTCGGCTATCTGATCGCCGCCCGGCTACCCCTGGGCCACGGCTACTGGGCGCCCATCGCCTCGGTGATGGTGATGCGGCCGGACTTCCACCGGACGTACGCGCGTGCGGTGGCCCGTCTCGCCGGGACCCTGGCGGGGGTCGCACTCGCCACCGGCATGGTGCGGGCCCTGGGCACGGACGCCCGTGTGTCCGGCGCGCTGGCGGTGGTCTCGGCGGCCCTGTCGTACACGCTGAACCGTACCGGCTACGCCTACTCCCAGTGCTTCACCGCCGCTTACGTCGTCTTCCTGCTCGGCATGGGCGGCCAGGCATGGGAGCAGACGGTCCCGGAGCGGGTGCTGCTCACCCTGCTCGGCGGGGCCCTGGCGATGCTGGCGTACGTGGTGTTCCCCGCATGGGAGACACCCCGGCTGCCGGGCCGGCTCGCGGACTGGCTCGCCGCCAACGGCCGCTACGCGGCCGCGGTCCTCCGCGACTACGCCGAACCGACCCGGGAGCATCACGCTGACATGCGCCGGGCACTGCTGGAGAGCAGGGAGGCACGTGCCGCCTGGCAGGAGGCGTACGACCGGGCAAGGCAGGAACCTGTCCGCCCCAGGGGTCTGACGTCACGCGAGGCGCAGGAGGCGCAGGAGGCGCTCAAGGGGCTCGGCCGGGCAGCGATGCTCATGGAGAGCCACGTCCCGCGGGCCGACGGCTCCTTCGTCCCCGAGGCGGAGCGATTCGCCGAGGCCCTGGAGACGGACACCGAAAAAGCGGCAGTCGCCGTGCGCGAGCACAGGAATCCGGACTGGGGACGCGTGGAGGAGGCGCTCCACGCGTGGGAGGACACCGCCGCCGGCAACGGGAGCCCGGTCGTGCGGCGCGAAGCCGAACTGCAGAAACGGGCCTTGGAAGACCTCGCGACAGCCGTGAGCCGCACACCCCTGGAACGGGACGTCGGCTCTGCTCGCGAGGAGCAGCGGGTGCGGGCCGCCGCGGCGACGGAAGGTGACGGATCAGGGCCCGCGCACCGAGGTGGGTGACGGCGCCGGCGACATAAGAGCGCGGCGCCTCCTGGAACGGGAGACAGTCTCCCGGCCGCGCCGAGCGCCGCCACACCTACGCCGGTGTCCGGCACAAGGATGGACCCGCCAGGGCCGGCAGTTCGGAGCCCGGTAGTGCGGAGCCGCTCCCAGTACGAACCACTGATCTCCGTGACGGAGTGTCAGGGACTCTGGACGCATGGGCGGGTCAGTTCCAGGAGCGCCTCGAAGCCGCTGCCTCGAAAGCCGGTCCGGCCGGCCCGAGGGCGACCGGATACAGTGCGCGAGACGGCAGCCCGGTCAGAGAGGGGAAGCGTGACCGACACCAGCAACACCTGGCCCGCCGACAGCGAAGCCCAAGCGCCGCGGCACAGCCGACTGCACCGCCTGATGCGCTACATCCCGCTGATCGCCCCCGTCCTGCTGTGGGCCGTGCCCTGCTGGGTGCTCCTGTACACCGGCCAGCACTGGCCGCTGCCCGTCACACTGGTCGGCACCGCCCTCTTCGCCCTCGGCCTCATCGGTATGCCGCTCGCGATGATGCGCGGCCACGGCCGGCGCCAGCAGGACCGGGCGGCGATCATCGGTGACACCCTGCTGGGCACCGGCTGGCTTCTGTTCACCTGGTCCGTTCTGCTCGGCGTCATGCTGCGGCTCGCCCTGACCGCGGCCGGCGCCGGCGAGAGTCAGGACCGGGCCCGGAGCGTCACGTGGGCCGTCCTCGGCGTGACCGCCGTACTGCTCGCCTGGGGGTACGCCGAAGCGCGCCGTGTGCCACGCGTGCGCCGACTCGACGTGCAACTCCCCCGGCTGGGTGCCGCGTTGGACGGCATCCGTGTCGTCCTCATCTCCGACACCCACTACGGCCCGCTCGATCGCACCCGCTGGTCGGCACGGGTGTGCGAGACGGTGAACACCCTGAAAGCCGACCTGGTCTGCCACACCGGCGACATCGCGGACGGCACGGCCGAACGCCGCCGCGCCCAGGCCGCCCCACTCGGTACCGTGCGGGCCACCCGGGCCTGTGTGTACGTCACCGGCAACCACGAGTACTACAGCGAGGCCCAGGGCTGGGTCGACTTGATGGACGAGCTGGGCTGGGAGCCGCTGCGCAACCGCCATCTGCTGCTCGAACGCGGAGGCGACACCCTCGTGGTCGCCGGCGTGGACGACGTCACCGCCGAGTCCTCCGGCCTGGCAGGCCACGGCGCCCACCTCGCCGGGGCCTTGAGCGGCGCCGACCCCGACCTGCCCGTCCTGCTCCTGGCACACCAGCCCAAGTTCATCGACCGGGCGGCAGCCGCCGGCATCGACCTCCAACTCTCCGGCCACACCCACGGCGGCCAGATCTGGCCCTTCCACCACCTGGTCCGCATCGATCAGCCCGCCCTCGCCGGCCTCAGCCACCACGGCACCCGCACCCTCCTCTACACCAGCCGCGGCACCGGCTTCTGGGGCCCGCCGTTCCGCGTCTTCGCCCCCAGCGAGATCACCCTGCTCGTGCTCCGCTCCCCGCACCCGCCCACCCGGCCGTAGCACCGGGCAGGCCAACGCACCCACTTGGAGTCGTCCGTGCGGTCCGGCGGGTAGGGGGCGGGACTCGACGGCCGAGCCGACGCCGTCCATGTCCGTGCCGGGATCGCACGCCGACGGGCACGCCGGTCAGCCGGCGGTGGGGTGCCAGGCGGCTTCGGCGTCCTGGACGGTGGGGTAGCTGGGGAAGACCTGCTCCAGGCCGACGATGCGGAAGATCCGGCTGACCCGGTGGGGCACCGCTGCCAGGGCGATGCTCGCTTCGGCCGCCAGGGCGTGGTTACGGGCCGAGATCAGCACGGTGATGCCGCTGGAGTCACAGAAGGTGAGGGCTCCGAGGTCGAGGACGAGCTGCTGGCCGGCCCGCAGACGAAGGCCGGGGAGCGCTTCGCGGACGTCGGCGGCCGTGCGGTGGTCGAGTTCGCCGGCAAGTTCGATGACCGCCCCGGCGGTGGTGCTGCGGGTGTGGAGTGTCAGGTACTGGGTCACTTCTGCTCTCCACCGGGGAGTCGGGGCACGTGGATGGCCAGGACGGCGGTGTCGTCGTCCACACCGGCGCCGAAGGTGTCGAGCAGGTCACGGATGGCGGCGACGGTGTCCCCCGCGACGGTGGGGGCCAGGGCGCGGCCGAAGTCCAGGAGGGCGTCGTCGCCGTAGCGTTCTCCGTCGCCCGTGGTGGCGTTGATGTGGGCTTCGGTGAGTCCGTCGGTGTACAGCAGCAGGGTGTCGCCGGGGGCGAGGTGGACGGTGGTGGTCGCGATGCAGGCGTCGGGCAGGGCGCCGATGAGCTGTCCGCCCGGGGTGGGCAGGTAGTCGGCGGTGCCCTCGGCCCGCATCAGCAGGGCGGGCGGGTGCCCTCCGCTGGCCAGGGTGATGTGGAAACCGCCGCGGTCGGGGTCGGGGGTGAGCAGACCGAAGATCACGGTGCAGAACCGGGGGTCGGTGCCGTTGTACTCGTGGGTCAGGACGGTGTTCAGGTTGTCCAGGACCGCGGCCGGGTCCGGGTCGTAGACGGCGGCGGCACGCAGCGTGTAGCGGGCCAGGGAGGTGACGGCCGCGGCCGCGGCGCCCTTGCCGCACACGTCGCCCAGGAACAGCCCCCACGTGCCGGCCGCCAGCGGGAAGAGATCGTAGAAGTCACCGCCGACCTCGTCGACGGAGGCGATGTGGTAGTACGCGGCGACGTCCAGGCCGGGCACGCTCGCCAGCGCGGGCGGCAGCAGGGTCTGCTGCAGGGTGGTGGCCAGGCGCTGGAGACGGTCGCGTTCCCGGTCGGCCTCCTCGCGGGCGCGCAGCAGCTCCGTCTCGTAGGCACGGCGGTCTCGGGCGTCGGAGACGGTCGTGCGGATCAGCAGCGGCTGCCCGTCGCTGCCCCTCTTCACGGTCGACGTGACCAGGACCGGCAGGCGGGAGCCGTCGGCGGCCTTGAGTTCCAGGGCCACGCCGCTGATCTCGTTCTGCATCCGCAGCAGCGGGGCGAAGTGGGTCTCGTGGTAGAGCCGGCCGCCGACGGTCAGCAGGTCGGAGAAGTTCCTGCGGCCCACCAGATCGTCGCGCCGCTCGCCGAGCCAGCCCAGCAGGGTGTTGTTGATCTTGACGATCTTGCCGTCCAGCAGGGTGGACAGATAGCCGCAGGGCGCGTGCTCGTACAGGTCTTCGACGCTGTCCTCCAGCAGCGCGGCGAACTGCGCCCGCTCGTCGGGCGACCGCTCGTCGCGGTGCGCGTCCGCACCCTCTCCCTCGTCGCCGGTCCGGCACATCATCGGGCGGCTCCCGCGGACTCGGCGATCGCGTCGCGGGAACACGGGGCGGCCGGCGTGGGCACACCCAGGCCGGCGAGGTCGTCGCGGTCGTCGGACGCGAACGTCATCCGGGCGAAGACCTGGTTCCTGCTCCGCGCGTCCATGCAGCCATCCTCGCAGACGGAGAGGCCGCCGTTTCCGTCCGTCGGCGACGAGCGGCGGTGACGTGGGTGCCATCGGCGGACGCCGGCGACCGGATCCGCTCGCCGTGCTCGCGCACGAGGGAGCCGCCGTAGGTCAGGTCTCCGATCTGAAGGACGTCCAGTCGGCGTGCCCACCCGCCCCGAGGACCCCGACGTCGGCCCCGAGGTCGTCGGTCGATCCCTCCCGCAGTTCGTGTCGGGCGACGCGGCTGACCACGAACGGGAAGAGCGGCCTCAAAGGCTGGCACCAGCGCAGCCACGGGGGCGCGTAGATGCTCCGGGCACGGTGTGTGACGCCGGTGGCGAGCCAGTCGGCGACCTGGGCGGGACTGTGGATCCGCCGTGCGAACGACGGCTGGTGCCGGCGCAGGGCCCTCAGCACCGGATGCTCGTCGATGCCGGCGAGCATGTCGGTGCCGGTCCAGTGCAGGTAGGCGATGCCGACGGCGACCCCCTCGGGTTCGACCTCGCCGCGCAGTGCGAGCGCGAAGGACTCCGCACCCGCCTTGGAGGCGCAGTACGCGCTCATCATCGGCGCGGAGCCGAAGGCGGCGGTCGACGCGATCTGGAGGAAGTAGCCGCGCGTCCGGGCGAGCTGGGGCAGGAAGGCCCGGGCGGTGTTCGCCGCGCCGACCAGGTTGACGTCGATGACGCGCCGCCACAGCTCGGCGTCGGTGCTGGTGAAGGGTCCGCCGACGGCGATGCCGGCGTTGGCGACGACGACGTCGGCCGCCCCGAGCCGCTCCTCGACCTGCCGCGCGGCACGGTCGAGCGCGGCCTGATCGGTCACGTCCGCCGCGACGCAGACGGTCGTGGTAGCCAGGGTGGCCGCCACCTGGGACAGGGTCTCCTCCTCGCGGCCGAGCAGCGCGATCCGCATGCCCTGCGCGGACAGCCGCCTGGCCAGGGCCTCGCCGACGCCGCGTGCCGCGCCCGTGACCACGGCGACCCGGCCCCGCAGCGGGCTGTCGTGCTCGGCGGGGTGGGGGCGGTTGTGGCGGACGGTAGGCATGCGATCCCCTTTTCTCCCGCTGCCGTGTCGGCCGCCTCCTCCGCGGCGCTCGGTGGCGGCTCGCCGGGAAGCGTCGGGTGCGCTCGGCCGTGGCGGGCTGAGCCGGTGCGTCGGCCGGGGCGGGCCGGGAACGCCGGATGCGGTCGCGGTCCGGGAAAGCCGGGCGCGTTCGGCGGTCGCGGGCTGAGAAAGCCGGGTGCCCTCCCGGGCCGGGAAAGCCGGGTGCCCTCCCGGGCCGGGAAAGCCGGGTGCGTTCGGCGCCGAGCGCACCCGGGGCGGCTGCTTCACCGGCCGTGCCGACGCGATCGGTTCGGGCACCGTCGGCGGCCCGGCGCGGGGAGCGCCCGCTCCGCCTCGCCGGGCCGTCGGCGCCGGTCCCCCGCGGCTTCCTTCGGCATGGCGGTGGTGTCCGCCCTCAGGAGCCGACCGAGCCCCTCACGCCTTGTGCTGCATGGAGCTTCGCGCGGGGCTGCCCTGTTCGGCGGCCTTGGGGTCCTTCTCGTCGGCCTTGGCCCGTACGCCGTCGGCGATGCGCTTGCCGATGGTCTCGTCGATGTTGGACCAGTACGTGAAGGCACGCTCCAGGACGGGCTCGCTCACTCCGTTGAGGAGATGGCCGACGACGTTGTCGACCAGACGATCGCGGGCGGCGTCGTCCAGGACCTCGCGCACCATGGTGCCGGGCTGCCCCCAGTCGTCGTCCTCCGGGTGGGAGACGTAGGCGGCGCGGGTGATCTCGCCGTCCGCGGCCCAGCTGGGCGGGGAGCCGTAGCGCTCGGTGTCCGCCGCGGGGCCGCCCTTGGAGTTCGGGGCGTACACCGGGTCGGTCGTGTTCCGGTAGGCCATCGCCCCGTCCTTGGAGTACGTGTGGACGTCGACGACGGGCGCGTTCACGGGCAGCTGCTGGTAGTTGGCGCCGATGCGGTAGCGGTGGGCGTCCGCGTAGGAGAACAGCCTGGCCAGCAGCATGCGGTCCGGGCTCGGCCCGATACCGGGGACCAGGTTGTTGGGCTGGAACGCCGCCTGCTCGATCTGGGCGTGGTTGTCGGTGGGGTTGCGGTCGAGCGTCATGCGACCGACCGGGATGAGCGGGTAGTCCCCGTGCGGCCACACCTTGGTGAGGTCGAACGGGTTGAACCGGTAGCCCGCGGCCTCCTCGTACGGCATCACCTGCACGTACAGGGTCCAGCTGGGGTAGTCGCCGTCCCGGATGTGCTCGAAGAGGTCCCGGGTGTGGTAGTCCGTGTCGGCCGCGGCCATCTGGTCGGCCTCGTGCTGGGTGAAATACTCGATGCCCTGGTCCGTCTTGAAGTGGTACTTCACCCAGAACCGCTCGCCGGCGGCGTTGATCCACATGTAGGTGTGGGAGGTGTAGCCGTTCATGTGGCGCCAGGTCCGCGGGATGCCGCGGTCTCCCATCAGCCAGGTGACCTGGTGTGCGGACTCCGGGGAGAGGGTCCAGAAGTCCCACTGCATGTCGTGGTCGCGCAGGTTGTTGTCCGCGCGGCGTTTCTGGGACCGGATGAAGTGCTGGAACTTCATCGGATCCTTCACGAAGAACACCGGCGTGTTGTTGCCGACCATGTCGTAGTTGCCTTCGCTGGTGTAGAACTTCACCGCGAAGCCGCGCGGGTCACGCCAGGTGTCCGGGCTGCCCCGCTCACCGGCGACGGTGGAGAAGCGGGCGACCAGGTCGGTGCGGGTACCGGGCTGGAACACGGCCGCCTTCGTGTACGCGCTGACATCGTGCGTCACCTCGAAGTGGCCGAAGGCGCCGCTCCCCTTGGCGTGCGGCTGGCGCTCGGGGATCCGTTCCCGGTTGAACTGCGCCATCTGCTCGATCAGATAGGCGTCCTGCAGCAGGATCGGCCCCCCGGGGCCCACGGTGAGCGAGTGTTCGTCACTCTCCACCGGTGCGCCGGAGTCGGTGGTGGTGGCGGGTCGGATCTCCGTCATGAGTCTCCCTTTCGTGGTGCGCCGGCAGCGACGTCGGCTCCTCGGGCGCCGACGACCCGTGCGGTGTGGGCTGCCGTCTCCGCGCGCTCGCGCGGCGCGGTCGGTCCCGGCCGGCACCTCGTTCCCCTGGGTCGCGTGACCCGGAGAGGACCGGATAAACGCCCTCGCGCCGACCGACCTACGCAGAAGGGCCGACATCGAGTGGTCCCCGAGGTCGGCTCCCGATCCCTCCCGACTGCTTCTGCAGGTCGCGGGCCACGGTTTCGGCCGCGCACGCTCAGGGCACCCGTCGCGCACGCTCAGGGCACCCGCGCCGGCATCGCGGAGACGGTCCCGACGTCATCGGTCCGTGCCGCGCCGAGGGGTGGTGCCGTGCGCCTGTCATGCCCGCGGAGGGGTGCGCCTGGGGTTGCGGGTGGCCGGGCGGCGGCGTCTGCTGGAAGGGCGTGCGGGCCGCGCAGGTGAGCGAGGAGGCCGGGACATGACCGATGGCACCGCCGCCCGAGCGGCGAAACGGGGTCCGGACGCCGTGCGGGGCAACCAGCTCTCCGGCCCGCAGCCCGACGTGGCGCAAGCCGCCGGGTACGCCGACGCCCCGCCGCGCATGGGCTTCTTCACGGACACCTCGGTGTGCATCGGCTGCAAGGCCTGCGAGGTGGCGTGCAAGGAGTGGAACGCGATCCCGGAGGACGGTCTCGAACTGACCGGCATGTCCTACGACAACACCCAGGGCCTCGGCGCCAGCACCTGGCGGCACGTGGCCTTCATCGAGCAGCGCAAGCCGCTGGGCGGTCAGGAACCAGGCGTCCACCACGAGGACGTCGATCTCGGTGCCGGTGCCGGTGTCGACGTATTCGCCGCCGCGCGCGGCCTCGCCGCGCCATCCGGCCCCGGTCCAGGGCCGGGGCCGGGGCCGGGAGCCTCGCCCCCGGGCTCGGCGACCTCGTCGGGCCCGGCGGGCAGCGCGGAGATCTCCCCCGTCTCCGCCGACGGACGCACCGAGCTGCGGTGGCTGATGTCCTCCGACGTCTGCAAGCACTGCACGCACGCCGCCTGCCTCGACGTGTGTCCGACCGGCTCGCTGTTCCGCACCGAGTTCGGCACGGTCGTCGTACAGGAGGACATCTGCAACGGCTGCGGCTACTGCGTGCCCGCCTGCCCCTACGGCGTCATCGACCAGCGTCGCGACGACGGGCGGGCCTGGAAGTGCACCCTGTGCTACGACCGGCTCGGCGTCGGCATGGAACCGGCCTGCGCGAAGTCCTGCCCGACCGACTCCATCCAGTTCGGCGCGCTGGACGAACTGCGGGAGCGGGCGGCCGCCCGGGTCGCCCGGTTGCACGCCGCCGGTGTCACGGACGCGCGCCTGTACGGCGAGGACCCGGGCGACGGGGTCGGCGGTGACGGCGCGTTCTTCCTGCTGCTGGACGAGCCTGAGGTCTACGGGCTGCCGCCCGACCCGGTCGTCACCACGCGTGACCTGCCCGCCATGTGGCGGCACGCGGCCGCGGCCGCGGCCTCGCTCGCCGCGCTGGCCGTGGTCAGTTTCGCCGGGAGGCCGCGATGACCGGATCCCGTGTCACTCGTGACGGGGTGGCGGACACGCGTCCCGGCCGTGACGCCGTCGCCGGCGAGCACGCCGGACGCAGGCGGCGGCGCCGGGGGCGCGGTGAGCGGGCCATGGTGCCCGACGCCGAGTTCTCCTCGTACTACGGCAAGCCGATCCTCAACAAGCCGACGTGGAAGCCCCTGGACATCGCGGGTTACCTCTACCTCGGTGGCCTCGCCGGCGCCTCGTCGCCGCTGGCCGCCGGGGCGCACGCCACCGCCCGGCCGGCACTGGCCCGGACGGCGAAGCTCGGCGCGGCGGGCGCGATCTCCCTCTCGCTGGTCGCGCTGGTGCACGACCTGGGCCGTCCCGCCCGCTTCGTCAACATGCTCCGCGTCTTCAAGCCCACCTCCCCCATGAACCTGGGCTCGTGGCTGCTGGCGGGCTACGCCCCGCTGACGGTGGCCGCCGCTGCCGCCGACGTCACCGGCCGCCACCGCCGGGTGGGTGCCGTCGCCACGGCGTCCGCCGCGGCGCTCGGACCGGCCGTCGCCACCTACACCGCCGTGCTGATCTCCGACACCGCGGTGCCCTCGTGGCACGAGGGCCACCGCGAGCTGCCGTTCGTGTTCGCCGGGTCCGGCGCCACCGCGGCCGCCGGGCTCGCCCTCGCCTGCGTGCCGACCGGGCAGACCGGCCCCGCGCGCCGCATGGCCGTCCTCGGCGCCGCCGTCGAGCTGGGCTTCTTCCGGCTGATGAAGCGGCGCATGGGGCGGACGGCCGAGCCCTTCGAGGAGGGCGGGCCGCACGCGCTGTTGTGCGCCGCAGAAGCGCTCACCGCCGGGGGTGCCGCGCTGGCGGCGTACGCGGGCGGACGGAGCCGGCCGGGCGCCGCCGTGGCGGGCGCGGCTCTGCTGGCCGGTTCGGCGGCTCTGCGGTTCGGGATCTTCCAGGGCGGCGTGGCCTCGGCCGAGGATCCGAAGTACACGGTCGTACCGCAGCGCGAACGGCTCCGTGCCCGGGCGGCCGAGGGAAGCACCGGAGAGCCCGACGGAAGCGGACCGCAGCCCTGACGCGACCCCCGACGGCCGCCCCCGACGGCCGCCCCTCACGACGCTCGGGCGGCCAGGGCAGGGGCGCAGGAACCGCAGAGACCGCAGGGCCGCAGGGCCGCAGGCCCGCAGGCCCGCAGAGTCGCAGA
Source organism: Streptomyces sp. NPDC048514 (assembly GCF_043199955.1). Lineage (NCBI taxonomy): Bacteria > Bacillati > Actinomycetota > Actinomycetes > Kitasatosporales > Streptomycetaceae > Streptomyces > Streptomyces sp. NPDC048514. The sequence continues at coordinate 329,954 of NZ_JBICWT010000002.1, forward strand.
GTCGCAGGGACCGCAGAGTCGCAGGGCCGCAGGAACCGCAGGGCCGCAGGGCCGCAGGGCCGCAGGGACCGCCGAGGCCACCGAGCCGGCCGACACCGCCGAGGAGCCTGGGACGGCCGGGGCCGTCGGGGTCCCCTCGCGGGGGCCCCGCCGGGGGGCGGAGTGCCGCCGGGGCGCGTGGGACCCGGGATGCCGTGTCCCGGCGAGTGCGGGAAAATCGGATGGCAGGAGGAGAGGCGTGAATCCCGGGCCGCCGGGTACGGCGACCGGGTGAGCGGCGCCGCGCCCCCGGAACCGCGCCCCGCCCATCCGACCGGGCGGAGGAGGACCGGGCACTCGCAGCAGCACCTGGCAGCACGGGAAGGCCGACGTGATGGGCGTACGCACCTGGATCGACTCCTGGCCGGTCTACCGCCAGCTCACTGGGACGGACCCCCTGGGCCGCGGCGCCGCCGCCAAGAGCGGTACCAGCGCGCGGCTCACGCCCCGGGTCGCCTCCGCCGACCGGGTGGTGAAGTCGGTCTGTCCGTACTGCGCGGTGGGCTGCGGCCAGAACGTGTACGTCGAGGACGGACGCGTCACGCAGATCGAGGGCGACCCCGACTCCCCCGTCTCCCGGGGCCGGCTGTGCCCCAAGGGCGCCGCCAGCCTGCAGCTGACGACCGGTGGGGCCCGCGAGCACCATGTCCTGTACCGCCGTCCGCACGGCACACGGTGGGAGCGTCTGGATCTGGACACGGCGATGGACATGATCGCCGACCGGGTCATCGACGCCCGCCGGGCCGGCTGGCAGTGGGAGGTCGACCGGACCCGCACGCGGCGCACGCTCGGTATCGCCAGCCTGGGCGGAGCCACGCTGGACAACGAAGAGAACTACCTGATCAAGAAGCTGTTCACCGCGCTGGGCGCCATCCAGATCGAGAACCAGGCGCGTGTTTGACACTCCTCCACCGTTCCCGGTCTGGGAACCTCGTTCGGACGCGGCGGCGCGACCACCTTCCAGCAGGACCTGCAGAACGCCGACTGCATCGTCATCCAGGGCTCGAACATGGCCGAGTGCCATCCGGTCGGGTTCCAGTGGGTGATGGAGGCCAAGGCCCGCGGCGCGAAGGTGATCCACGTCGATCCGCGGTTCACCCGCACCAGCGCGCTCGCCGACCTGCACGTGCCGCTGCGCGCGGGCTCGGACATCGCGTTCCTCGGCGGGATCGTCAACTACGTCCTGGAGCGGGAGAAGTACTTCCGGGACTACGTGGTGGCGTACACCAACGCGCCGGTGATCCTGCGGGAGGACTTCCGGGACACCGAGGACCTCGACGGCGTCTTCTCCGGCCTCGACACCGACACCCGCAGCTACGACAACGCCAGCTGGCAGTACGAGGGCACCGAGATGCAGGCGGCCTCGGGCGAGCGGGACCTCGAGTACGACGAGCGCACCGGCAGCGGCAGCACGGTGACGGAAGCGGCACGCGGCGAGTCCCACGGCGCGGGCGGCCCCGACATCCCGGAAGGTGAGCCGGAGCGGGACGAGACGCTGACCCACCCGCGCTGCGTCCTCCAGGTGCTGAAGCGGCACTACGCCCGGTACACGCCTCGGATGGTGGAGGACGTCTGCGGCGTGCCGCAGGACCTCTTCCGCCAGGTGTGCGAGCTGGTCACGGAGAACTCGGGGCGCGAGCGGACCACGGCGTTCGCCTATGCGGTGGGCTGGACGCAGCACACGGTGGGCGTGCAGTACATCCGCGCGGCCTCTGTCCTGCAGAGCCTCCTCGGCAACATCGGCCGCCCCGGCGGCGGCATCCTCGCCCTGCGCGGACACGCCTCCATCCAGGGCTCGACGGACATCCCCACCCTGTTCAACCTGCTGCCCGGCTACATCCCGATGCCGCACGCCCACCAGCAGCAGGACCTGGACGGCTACGTGCGGGCCGAGGCGGCGCACAAGGGCTACTGGGGCAACATGCGCTCCTACCTCGTCAGTCTGCTCAAGGCGTACTGGGGAGAGGCCGCCACCGAGGACAACGACTTCTGCTTCGACTACCTGCCGAGGCTGACGGGCTCCCACTCCACCTACGAGACGGTCATGGCCCAGCTGGACGGAATCTGCAAGGGCTACTTCCTGATGGGCGAGAACCCCGCGGTCGGCTCCGCCAACGCCAAACTGCAGCGCATGGGCATGGCCAACCTCGACTGGCTCGTCGTACGGGACTTCTCCCTCGTCGAGTCGGCCACCTGGTGGCAGGACGGACCCGAGATCGAGACCGGCGAGCTGCGCACCGAGGACATCGGCACCGAGGTGTTCTTCCTGCCGGCCGCCGCGCACACCGAGAAGGACGGCACGTTCACCAACACCCAGCGGCTGCTGCAGTGGCACCACCAGGCCGTCGAGCCGGCCGGCGAGGCCCGCAGCGACCTGTGGTTCACCTACCACCTCGGCCGGCTCATCCGCGAGAAGCTGGCCGGGTCCAGCGATCCGATGAACCGGCCCGTACTCGACCTGGCCTGGGACTACCCCACCAGGGGCGAGTACGCCGAGCCCGACGCGAAGGCCGTGCTCGCCGAGATCAACGGCCACGACGCCGACGGTTACCCGCTGGCCTCGTACGAGCAGCTGAAGGGCGACGGCTCCACCACGTGCGGCTGCTGGATCTACTGCGGGGTGTACGCCGACGGGGTCAACCAGGCGGCACGCCGCAAGCCGGGCGGCGAGCAGGACTGGGTGGCGGCCGAGTGGGGCTGGGCGTGGCCCGCCAACCGCCGCATCCTGTACAACCGTGCCTCCGCCGATCCGGACGGCAGGCCGTGGAGCGAGCGCAAGGCGCTGGTGTGGTGGGACGCGGACCAGGGCTCGTGGACCGGGCACGACGTCCCGGACTTCAAGGCCGACAAGTCGCCCGATCACGAGCCGCCGCCGGACGCCACCGGACCGGAGGCCCTGTCGGGCACCGACCCCTTCATCATGCAGGCGGACGGCAAGGCCTGGCTGTACGTGCCGTCCGGTCTCACCGACGGTCCGCTGCCCACGCACTACGAGCCGCAGGACTCGCCGTTCGTGAACCCGCTGTACCGGCAACAGCGCAATCCGGTCCGGCAGTTGATGCCGTCGTTGCCCGACAACCGCTACCAGCCGAGCGGCCGGGAGCCGGGCTCGGGGGTGTACCCGTACGTCGCCACCACGTACCGGCTCACCGAGCACCACACTGCGGGCGGCATGTCCCGCTGGCAGCCCTATCTCGCGGAACTGCAACCGGAGTTCTTCTGTGAGGTGTCCCCGGAGCTGGCCGCCGAACGGGGCCTGGAGCACGTCGGATGGGCGACGATCGTCAGCGCCCGCGGCGTGATCGAGGCCCGTGTGCTGGTCACCGACCGCATGACCCCGCTCACCGTGCAGGGCCGCCGCCTGCACCAGGTGGGCCTGCCGTACCACTGGGGCCCGAACGGCTACTCCACCGGAGACGCGGCCAACGAGCTGATCCACCTGTCCCTCGACCCGAACACCCATATCCAGGAGACCAAGGCGTTCGCCGTCGACATCCGCCCGGGGCGCCGCCCTCGTGGGCCGGCCGCCCTGGAACTGGTGCGGGCCTACCGCGCACGGGCGGGCGTCGACGAGCACACCGGCACCGACCCCTGAGCACCCGATCCGACGTCACCGGCCCCGTGAACGCAAGGTTCGGCACCGCCCACGAGAGCCCGGTCCGGTGTCAGGGGCGGTGACGCAGTTCGGGTTCGGTGGGCGGCTCGCCGGTGAGGCCGGTGATCAGCTCGGCGCACAGGTCGCGGAGTTTGACGTTGCGGTGCTGGGAGGCGGACCGGAGGATGTTGAAGGCCGCCTCGGCGGTGCACCGGTTCTGGCCCATGACCACACCGATGGCCTGGTCGATGACGCTGCGGGACCTCATCGCGGTCTGCATCTGGTCGGCGAACTCGCGCACGTCGGCGATCCGCTGGGCCAGCGCTATACCGCCGGTGGCCTGGGCGGCGAGGGGGCGCACGGCGGAGCGGTCGGCCTCCGACTCGAACGCGCCGGGCGGCCCGGCGTAGAGGTTGAGCGCACCGGCGGTGTGCGTGTGCCCGGCGATCGGCAGCGACAGGGAGGACCGGACGCCGCAGGCGGCGGCGTAGCCGGGGTATTCGCCCCAGCGGCTCTCGCCGATCATGTCGCCGACGACGACCTCCTCACCGGTGCGCAGCGACTGCAGACAGGGGCCGTCGTCCAGCCCGTACTGCTTCTCGTCCAGCTCGGGGGCCGCGACCCCCGCGTTGACCACCGTGAGGGGCCGGCCGTCCCGCTCCAGCGTCACCCCGACCCCCACGGCGTGGGACAGCTTCAGGGCGGCGTCGGCCAGGGTCTGGAGGAAATCCTCCAGCGAATCGGTGTCGAGCAGCCACTGGGTGATGCGGTTGTCGTCGTAGACGTCGTCGGCATTCATCGAAATCCCTCGCAAGGCCCGTGGCCACTCGGCCGGCGTCGTGTCTGCCACCGAGGAAACGGAGATCCGGTCCGAACGACACCTCGGTGCGGCCGTCGCTTCACACCGGCACCGGGCGCGGTCCCCGGAGCAGCACGGCCTTCCCACCCGGGTTCCCCGCCGGGTGTGCCTCACGCGCCCGGCGGTCGTCACGGCGGACCACTTCCCGCTGAGGGGGTACGAGCGGGAAGCGCGCCTGCCGGACCGGTCCCGTGAGGCGATCAACGGCCGGGGCCAGGACACTGGGGCCAGGGGCGTGCGGCATCCCGGAGGTATCGATGACGAGCAGTGCGAGGACATGCGGCCGCGAGGTGACTGCCCCCGGCGGAGCGTCGTCATGAGCGCGGTGCCCGGCCTCGCCGGTACGGCCGGCGGGTCCCGCCTCACGGACCAGACCGTCGTGGTGATCGGCGCGAGCGCCGGGATCGGCCTCGAAACCGCCCGCCAGGTGCGCGCGGACGGCGCCAGGCTGGTGCTCACCGGCCGCAACCCCGAGCGGCTGCGGCAAGCCGCTCACGAGCTGGACCCGGTCGGCACGGCGGCGTTCGACGCCACCGACACCGACAGTGTGCAGCAGTTCTTCGACGATCTTCCGGGGCCGGTCGACCACGTGATGGTGACTGCCGGTGCCCCCTTCTACATGCCCCTGGACGGCATGGACCTCGCCGACGCACGGCGCGAGTTCGGCGATCGTCTGACGATGACGCTCGCGGTGGCCCTGTACAGCCGTGCCAAGGTCCGGGCCGGCGGCACCCTGCTGTTCATGAGCGGCACCGGCGGCCGGCGGCCCGGCGTCGGCATGGCGGTGGTGTCCGCCCTCACCGCGGCCCAGCCGGCCCTCGTCGCGAACCTGGCGCTCGAGCTGGCGCCGGTGCGGGTCAACCTCATCGCCTCCGGCTTCGTCGACACACCCCTGTCCGCCGCGCTTCTGGGCGACGGGCTCGAGGCGAGGCGGGAGGAGCTGCGCGCGACGCTGCCCGTCCGGCGGGTCGTGGGCCCGGAGGACGTCGCCGCTCTGGCCGTCCACCTCATGTGCAACGAGGTCCTGACCGGCGCGACGTACGACATCGACGGGGGCCAGCAGCTCATCGCCCGCTGACGTCCGCGCCGTGGGTGCGACGCGGCCGGGGTCAGGGCGGCGGCGCCTGGACGCCCGGCCGGAACTTCGGGACGCGGACCGTGACCTTCGTACCGGCTCCGACGCCCGTCTCGACGACCAGCCCGTAGTCGTCGCCGTAGACCTGGCGCAGTCTCCGGTCGACGTTGCTCAGGCCGATGCCGGTGGCGGGACCGGCCGTGCCGCGCAGGATGGCGCGCAGGCGTTCCGGTTCCATGCCGATGCCGTTGTCCTCGATGACGACCCGGGCCTCGGTGCCCTCGTCCTCGGCGGCGATCGTGACGCCGCCGCGTTCGCCGGACTCGTCCAGGCCGTGCTTGAGGGCGTTCTCGACGAGGGGCTGCAGACAGAGGAACGGGAGCGTCACGGGCAGTACCTCGGGGGCGATGCACAGGGTGACCTTCAGCCGGGGGCCGAAGCGGGCGCGGGCGAGTTCCAGGTACTGCTCGATGGAGCGCAACTCCTCGGCGAGGGTGGTGAAGTCGCCGTCGCGGCGGAAGGAGTATCGGGTGAAGTCGGCGAACTCCAGGAGCAGTTCGCGGGCGCGCTCCGGGTCGGTACGGACGAAGGAGGCGATGCCGGCGAGGGAGTTGTAGATGAAGTGCGGGGAGATCTGGGCGCGCAGGGCCCGGACCTCGGCCTCGTGCGCGCCGGCGCGGGCCCGGTCCAGATCGGCGAGGTCGAGCTCCACGGAGAGCCTGCGGGCCGCTTCCTCCGCGGCCCGGACCAGGGCGGTGGACTCCGTGCCGGCGAGTACGGCGAGCGCGCCCACGGTCCTGCCGTCGGCCGTGAGGGGAACCAGCACCGCCCAGCGCACGGGGCAGTCCTCGTCGTCGCACGGCAGCGGAAGCGTCCGGGTGCGCGGGGCGGGGGTGAACTGTTCGGCGAGCCGGCCGCGGTGGTGTTCGGCGACGCCGTCCCAGGCGAGAACGCCCTCGGCTGCGGTCCCGGCGGAGACGGGTGGGGGCGCGGTCCCGGCGGAGGCGGTGGCGGGTGTGGGGGCGGTGGCGCAGACGGCCAGTGCGGGCACGTCGAGCAGGGGCCGCAGGCGGCGGAGCGCCTTGCGGGCGGTGTCGGGGTTCAGTCCGGCGCGCAGGGGTGCCGCGGCCCGCGAGGCGGTGTGCAGGGCGTGGAAGGCCGCGCCCGCCGCGCCGCCGGCCGAGTGCTCCTGCTGGCGACGGGCCGCGCCGTGCCCGAGCGCCGCCCCCAGCACGAACACGGCGAGCCCGGCCAGGACCAGCACGGCGACGACGAGCACGGTCACGGGCGACACGCCCTGCGGCGGCGGGGCCGGGGGTCGCGGCGGGGGTCCGGGAGGCCGGGGGCGGCTTCCGTGTGCGGGGGGCGCGGGTGCACGGTGGCTCCTCGGTCAGGTCGTGGTGGCGGGTCCGGGGCGGGGCGGTGACGGTTCGGGCAGGTGCAGCCGGGCCATCGTCGCCGCCGTGCCCGCGGGAACGCGGTGGCGGGTGGCCAGGGACGTCAGCACCATGGCCGCGAAGCCCACCGGCACGGACCAGACGGCGGGCCAGGCGAGCAGTGTGTGCAGCCAGCCCGAACGCGCACCGCCCGCGATGGTCACCGTCACCGCGGTGAGCGCCGAGCCGCCGCCGAGCAGCAGCCCGGCGACGGCGCCCGGCGGGGTCAGGCCGCGCCACCAGATGCCGAGCACGAGCAGCGGGCAGAACGACGAGGCGGACACGGCGAAGGCGAGCCCGACCGCGTCGGCCACCGGCAGGTCGCCGACCACGGTGCCCGCCGCTGCGGGCACCGCGATCGCCGGCAGCGTGGCCAGCCGGAAGTGGCGGATGCGGCGGATGCCGAGCGTGGGCAGCACGTCCTGGGCGAGCACGCCCGCCACCGACATGGTGAGCCCGCAGGCCGTGGACAGGAACGCCGCGCAGGCACCGCCTGCCACGAGCGCGCCGAGCAGGTCGCCGCCGATGCCGCCGACCAGCCGCTGCGGCAGGACGAGGACCGCCGCGTCGGTGTCGCCGGTGAGCAGCAGGTCGGGCGCGTAGAGCCGGCCCAGCATGCCGTACAGGGGCATCAGCAGGTAGAAGGCGCCGAGCAGGCCTAGCACGATCACGGTGGTACGGCGCGCGGCGCGGCCGTCGGGGCTGGTGTAGAAGCGCACGACGACGTGCGGCAGGCCCATGGTGCCGAGGAAGGTGGCGAGGATCAGCCCGTAGGTGGCGTACAGGCTGTGCTGACCGCGGCTCGACAACAGGGGTTCGGCCCAGCTGGCGGGAGCGGCGCGGTGGGCGGTCCGGTCCGGCATCGGGACGACGGCGCCGGCCGGGAAGCGCAGCGTGGTGTCCGCGCCGATCCGGTGCCGGCCCTCCGCAAGCCGGAGTGAACCACCGTGTACGGGACGGTCGTCGACGGTTCCGGACACGGTCACCCGGACCGGCTCGCGCACGGTGAGCGTGAGCGCCGCATCGAGGCGCACCGCCGTGGCGCGGTGGAAGACGGGCCGCTCGTCCCAGGCGGGCGCCGGGGTGTGGTCGGCGCGCCAGGCGAGCAGCAGGAACGCCACGGGCACCAGCAGGGCGGTGAGTTTCAGCCAGTACTGGAACGCCTGGACGAAGGTGACGCTGCGCATTCCGCCGGCGGCGACGGCCGCGGTCACGACGAGGGCGACGAGCAGGCCGCCGAGCCGGCCCGGGGCGCCGGTGAGCAGCCTGAGGGTCAGGCCGGCGCCGCGCAGCTGGGGCAGCAGGTAGAGCCAGCCGATGCCGACGACGAGCACGCCGGCGATCCCGCGTACCGCGCGAGACTCGAGCCGGGCCTCGGCGAAGTCGGGCAGCGTGTAGGCGCCGGAGCGGCGCAGCGGGGCGGCGACGAAGGCCAGCAGGACCAGGAATCCGGCGGTGTAGCCGATGGGGAACCACAGCATGTCGGCGCCCTCGGCGAGGACCAGTCCGGCGACGCCGAGGAAGGACGCGGCGGACAGGTACTCGCCGCTGACGGCGAAGGCGTTCAGCCGTGGGGCGACGGTGCGGGAGGCCACGTAGAAGTCGGAGGTGGTCCGGGAGACGCGCAGGCCGAGCGCGCCGACGAGGACCGTGGCGAGGACCACGGCCGTCACGCCCACGATGCCGTACGTCTGGTTCACCGGGCGGTCCCGGCGGGTGCTCGGCGCATGGTCAGGGGCGTTCCCCGGGGGCGGGAGCGGACGTGCCGGTCTCGTTGCGTTCGGCACGGCGGACGTACCAGGCGCCGATGGCCAGCAGAGCCGGGTACGGTGCCACGCCCAGGAGCAGCCAGACGGCCGGCGGGACGCGGGAGGCCGCCACGTCGGGGAACGGCAGGACCCGCAGGAGGACGGGGAGCAGTCCGAGGAGGGCCGCGAGGAGGGCCGTGGCGACGAGAGCGGCACGCAACTGAAGGCGCATCACCTCGCGTACGTCACCGTCCTGTCGGGCCGTGGAGGGCGTCTGCGGCGGAGGCGCCGAGCGGGGCACGGCCGTGCCGCCGGAGGCCTGCGGCCGTCCGGTGACCACCTCTCTGCGAGGGACGGACCTGGCACCCATGACGCACTCCCCGACGCCGCGGTGATCACCTGTGTGCGGCGAGTGTACGCAGCGGGCCGGTGGGGAGACAGCCGCCGGACGAGATTCACCACAGCTCCGTCACGCCGGGACCCGGCCCCGCAGCCGCGCCCGGTCCCGCCGTCACCGGCGCCCCCGACCCGGCGTCCCGCCCGGACCCCGTCTCGGGCCCCCGGTTCACCGCGCCCGGGCCGCCGCGTGTCCCGCCAGCAGGTCCCGCAGTTCCCGGGCGTTGCGGCGGCTCACGGCGAGCAGGCGGTCGCCGATGCGGACCGTCAGGTTGCCCCCGTCGAGCCGGAGTTCCTCGATCCGGCCGAGGGCGACCAGACGGCTGCGGTGGATCCGTACGAAGCCGCGGGGCCGCCACTGCTCCTCCAGGGCGGACAGGGGGATGCGGACCAGGTGGCTGCCGTCGCCGGTGTGCAGCCGCGCGTAGTCGCCGTGGGCCTCCACATAGGTGATGTCGGCGACGGGCACGAAGCGGGTCACCCCGCCCAGTTCCACCGGGACCTGGTCGTCCAGGGCGGACACCGGGCCGGGCGTGGTCGCGGGCGGGGCGGCCGCACGCGGCCCCTGTCCGGCCCGGACCAGCTCGGTGACACGGCGTACGGCCTCGGCGAACCGTTCTTCGCGCAGCGGTTTGAGCAGGTAGTCGACGGCCTTGAGGTCGAAGGCGCGGACCGCGAAGTCCTCGTGGGCGGTGACGAAGACGATCAGTGGCGGCGTGACGAACCCGCCGAGCAGCCTGGCCAGTTCGAGGCCGTTGAGGCCGGGCATGTCGATGTCGAGGAAGACGACGTCGAAGCCCTGCGGGCCGTCAGGACCCGCCTCGACGGACCGGCTCAGCCGGCGCAGCGCCTCGGTCGCCGCCGGCGCGGGCACCACCTGGCCGACCCGGGGGTCTTCGCCGAGGAGGTAGAGCAGCTCCGCGAGCGCGGGTTCCTCGTCGTCCACCGCCAGGACGCGCAACGGGGCGTCGCTCACGCTCATGTCCGGCGGCTCCTCGTCGTCCTGGATCCGTTTCCCTGCCCCATCGTGGTCCCCCGGGCCGCCGCCGTCGAGATCGCGGACGGCGGAACGGACCTCACTCGGGCAGCACCAGCCGTGCCGTCTCCCCCGGACGTACCGGGATCGCCCGGTCCCGCAGGCGGAGGTCGATGGGTGAGCGGCCGGAGACCGGTACGGCGATCTCCAGCAGGCCGCTGCGCAGGCGCAGGTGGACGCCCCAGTGGCCGTGGTAGCGCAGCGGGAAGCCGTAGGAGGAGAGTTCGGGCAGCGGGACCGGGTCGAGGCACAGGGCGCCGCCCCGGGTCTCCAGGCCGGTCAGGCCGCGCTGGACGAGGTCGAGGGTGCCGGCCATCGCGCCGAGGTGGATGCCCTCACCGGTGGTGCCGCCCTGGAGGTCGGCGATGTCGCCGCGCAGGGCCTCCTGGACGAAGGCCCAGGCGTCCGCGCGGCGGGCCCGCGCCAGGATCCAGCCGTGCACCAGGCCGCTGAGGGTGGAGCCGTGGCTGGTGCGGTGCAGATAGTGGTCCACGGTCGCGGTCCAGGTCCGCTCGTCGAGCCGGTAGCCCAGGCGGCCGAAGAGGGCGCGCAGTTCGAGCGGTGCGAACAGGTAGCCGAGCATGAGGACGTCGGCCTGCTTGGACGCCTTGTAGCGGTTGACGGTGTCCCCTTCGGCCTCCAGGATCCGGTCCAGGCGGCGGATGTCGTCGTACCGCTTGCGGTAGCCGTCCCAGTCCAGTTCGGCGAGATCGCCGTAGCCCTCGAACTGGCTGATCACACCGTCGTGGAAGGGGACGTGGAGGGAGCGCGAGACCTCTTCCCAGCGGTCGGGTTCGTCCGGCTCGAGTCCGGCGCCCTCGACGAGTTCGCGCCGGCGCGGGCCGGGCAGCGCGCGCAGCAGCTCCAGGGTGCGGACGAGGACCCAGGCGGCGGTGACGTTGGTGTAGGCGTTGTCGTCCAGGCCGGGCCGGGTCGCGTCGGGGTAGGCGTCGTGGTATTCGTCGGGGCCGACCACGCCGCGGATGCGGTAGCGGCCGAGGTGGTCGTCGTAGCCGGCCGAGTCCGCCCAGAACCGGGCGATCCGCAGCAGCATCTCGGCGCCCTCGCCCTGCAGGAATTCGAGGTCGCCGGTCGCCTCCCAGTACTGCCAGACGTTGTAGGCCACCGCCGAGCCGACGTGGTGCTGGAGCCGGGAGTGGTCGGGCAGCCAGCGGCCGGAGCGAGGGTTGAGGTGGAGCTGCTGGGTCTCCTCGCGGCCGTCGCTGCCGCTCTGCCAGGGGTACAGCGCGCCGCGCCGGCCCAGTTCGCCGGCCGCCTGGCAGGCGGCGTCCAGGCGGCGGTGGCGGTAGCGGAGCAGGGCGCGGGAGACCTCGGGCAGGTGGAGGTTGAGGTAGGGCAGGACGAAGAGTTCGTCCCAGAAGACGTGCCCGCGGTAGGCCTCGCCGTGCAGTCCGCGCGCGGGGACGCCGACGTCGAGGTCGGCGGTGTGCGGGGAGAGGGTCTGCAGCAGGTGGAACAGGTGCAGCCGCAGGATGCTGCCCGGTTCCCCGGGGACCTCGAGCGCGGTGCGCCGCCACAGCTGCTCCCAGGCCGAGGCGTGGGTCTGCAGCAGTTCGCCGAAGCCGGGCGCGGCGCGGACCCGGTCGACGGCCGCGCACAGCGGGTCGCTGATCGCGGGGTCGTGGGAGGTGTGCAGGGCGACGGTCTTGTCGACGGTGGCGGTACGGCCGGGCGGCAGGCGCAGCCGTATGTGCTGTACGGCACGCCGGGCTTCGGTGGCGTGCCGGACGGGCACCTCGGCGGTGAGCCGGCCGGCCAGTCCCAGGCCGATGTCGGAGGTACGGGTGCGGCAGCGCAGCCACACCGTGCCGGGTGCGGTGGTGCCGGTGCGGACGTGGGTGAGGTGCCGGCCGTCCAGCTCCCGGTAGCGGGCCACACCGGAGTTGCTGACGCGGCCGTCGAGCGCGGCCTCGACCTCCAGGTCGACGGTGTGGCCCTCGGCGGTGAACTCGGTGCGCAGGGCGGCGAGATGGGGGTCGGCCAGGTGGACCAGGCGCACTTGCCGTACGAGGAGGGTGCCACCGGCGGCGAGGGTGTAACGGGTACGGCGTTCCAGCAGGCCGGGGTCGAGGTGGAGCATCTGGTGGTGCTCCGTGACGGGGGCGGTGTCCGGGGTGAGCCAGTCCGCGCCGGCGGGCCGGAAGCGCAGCGGCAGCCAGTTGGGCAGGTTGACCATGTCCTCGTTGTCGACCCGGCGTCCGGCGACCTCGGAGGTGAGCCGGTTGTAGCAGCCGGCCGCGTAGGTGCCGGGGTAGTGCACGTCGTCAGCGGTGCACTCGGGCAGTGCGCCGCGGGTGGCGAAGTAGCCGTTGCCGAGGGTGCACAGGGACTCCCGCAGCCGCTCCTGCGCGGGCTGGTAGCCGTCGTACTCCCAGGTCGGCCCGGGCACCGTCATCCCCCGGTCAGCAGGGCGGTGAGGACCCGGTCGGGGGTGAGGGGAAGTTCGCGCAGCCGGAGTCCGGTGGCGTGGTGGACGGCGTTGCCGATGGCGGCCGCGGTGCCGACGATGCCGATCTCGCCGATGCCCTTGCTGCCCATGGGGTTGAGGTGGGGGTCGTCCTCGTCGATCCAGCCGGCCTCGATGTCGGGGACGTCGGCGTGGGCGGGTACGTGGTAGGCGGCCAGGTCGGCCTCGGTGAAGTCGCCGAACGCGCGGTCCAGCGTGCTGTGTTCGGTGAGGGCCATGCCGAGCCCCATGGCCATGGCGCCGACGAACTGGGAGCGTGCGGTGCGGGCGTTGAGGATGTGTCCGGCGGCGAAGACGCCGAGCAGCCGGCGCACCCGGGTCTCGCCGGTGACGGTGTCGACGGCGACCTCGGCGAAGTGGGCGCCGAACGCGTGGCGTGCGTAGGGGCTGTCGGCGTCGGCCTTGCCGGTGGTGTCGGCGCGGACCTCGATCCCTTCGGTGGGCAGCGGCCCGGTGTGCCCGGCCAGCCGGGCCGCCAGTTCGGCGCACGCGTCGTGCACGGCCCAGCCCCAGGATGCGGTGCCGCAGGAGTCGCCGGCCAGCGGGGCGGGGGGCAGGTCGCTGTGGCCGACCTCGGTGCGGACCCGGTCCAGGGGCACGCCGAGGGCGTCGGCGGCCACCTGGGCGAGCACGGTACGGGCCCCGGTGCCGATGTCGGCGGCGTTGACCCGGACGACGAAGCCGCCGTCGGGCAGGGCCTGGGCAGTGGCCGTGGAGGGGGCGACCCGCACGGGGTAGGTGGCGGCGGCCACGCCGGTGCCGATCAGCAGCGGGCCCTCGGGGCGGGAGCGGGGTCGCGGGTCGCGCCCGGCCCAGCCGAAGCGGCGGGCGCCCTCGCGCAGGCACTCCACGACGTGCCGGCTGCTGAACGGCTTGCCGCTTTCGGGCTCGCGGTCCGGTTCGTTGCGGATGCGCAGGTCCACCGGGTCCATGCGGAGCGCGTCGGCGAGTTCGTCCACGGCGGACTCCAGGGCGTACATGCCGGGCGCCTCGCCGGGGGCCCGCATCCAGGACGGGCTGGGCACGTCCAGCGGGACCACCCGGTGGCTGCTGCGCAGGGCGGGGGTGGCGTACATGACGCGGGAGACGAAGGCCGCGTGCTCCACGTACCCCTTCACGTGGCAGGTGTACGTGGTCACCTCGTGCAGCAGGGCGGTGAGCCGGCCGTCCGCGCTCGCGCCGAGCCGCATCCGCTGCACCGTGGGGGCGCGGTGGCCGACGACGGTGGGCAGCTGCCGGCGGGGGTAGGCCAGGGTGACGGGGCGGCCGGTGTGCCGTGCGGCCATTGCGGCGAGGACGACGTCCGGGCGCGGGGTGCCCTTGGAGCCGAAGCCGCCGCCGACGTGCTCGGCGACGACGGTGATCCGCTCCTCGGGCAGGTCGAACAACTGGGCGAGTACGGACCGGACGGTCGTGCCGCCCTGGCTGGAGGTGTACACGGTGAGCCGGTCCCCGTCCCAGTGGGCGGTGCTCGCGTGCGGCTCCATGGGGTGGTTGTGCAGCGGCGGCACCCGGTAGACGGTGTCGACGCGGACGTCGGCGGTGGCGAAGGCGGCTTCCGGGTCGCCGTACTCGACGCGGGCGGCCCGGCCGGCGACGTCGTCCGGCTCGTAGGCGTCCCGGTGGTCTTCGGTGAGGCCGGCGTCGTGGGGCCGGCCGGCGTAGGTGACGCGGACGGCGCGGGCGGCGGCGCGGGCCGCCTCCGGGGTGTCGGCGACGGCGAGGGCCACGCACCAGCCGCGATGCGGCACGTGCGGGCTCTGCAGGACGGCGAGGGCGGGGTCCTCGGGTTCGGCGAGGCGGGGCGCGTCTCCGGGGGTGAGGACGGCGAGGACGCCGGGCAGGGCGAGGGCGGCGGAGGTGTCGACGCCGGTGACCCGGCCGCGGGCGATCGCGGCGGGCACGGGCCAGGCGTGGGCGCGGCCGGGCAGGGCGTACTCGGCGGCGTAGCGGGCGGCGCCGGCGACCTTCTGCCGTCCTTCCCGGCGCTCGGCGGGTGCGCCCAGGGCGGTGCCGGTCATGGGAGACCTCCAATGCCTTGCCGGTCGGCTCAGACCCCCGCGGGCGCCGGGGCGAGCCGGCCCAGGACGTCCAGGGCGAGGTTGCGGGCGAGGGGGATCTTGTACTCGTTGTCCCGCAGTGGTTCGGCGTGCGCGAGTTCGAGCGCCACGGCGCCTTCGAAGGCCGCGGGCGTGGCGGGGGCGCCCAGCAGGGCCAGCTCGGTGTGCCGGGCCCGCCAGGGCCGGTGGGCGAGCCCGCCGAAGGCGACGCCGACCTGGTCGACGACTCCGTTCGCGACGCGCAGCATGACGGCCACGGAGGCGAGGGCGAAGGCGTACGACGCCCGGTCGCGGGCCTTGCGGTAGGCGGACGGAACGCCGGCGGTGGCGGCCGGGAGCAGCACGCCGGTGATCAGCTCGCCGGGGCGGATCCAGGTGTCACGCTCGGGATGCTCGCCCGGCAGCCGGTAGAAGTCGGCGACCGGCAGGCGCCGGGTGCCCTCGGTGCCGTACAGCTCGACCTGGGCGTCGAGGGCGGCGAGGGCCACGGCCATGTCGGAGGGGTTGGTGGCGATGCAGTGCTCGGAGTGGCCGAGGACCGCGTGGTCGCGGTGGACGCCGTCCCGGGCGCCGCAGCCGCTGCCCGGGGCCCGCTTGTTGCAGGGTTTGTCCAGGTCCTGGAAGTAGGGGCAGCGGGTGCGCTGGAGCAGGTTGCCGCCGGTGGTGGCGGCGTTGCGCAGCTGCCCGGAGGCGCCGGAGAGGAGGGCCTGGGACAACGCCGGGTAGCGGTCGCGCACGCGTGGGTCGGCGGCCAGGTCGCTGTTGCGGACGGTGGCGCCGACCCGCACGGAGCCGTCGGGCAGCTCCTCGACGGTGTCCAGCGGCAGCCGGCCGACGTCGATGAGGGTCGTGGGGCGTTCCACGCCGAGTTTGAGCAGGTCGACCAGGTTGGTGCCGCCGGCCAGGTAGTACGCGCCCGGATGGGCGGAGAAGGCCTCGACGGCCTCCTGGACGCTGCCTGGCCTGAGGTATCCGAAGCCGTTCACCGGATCACGTCCTCCACCGCCTCGACGATGCGCGGATAGGCGCCGCAGCGGCACAGGTTGCCGCTCATGCGCTCGCGGATCTCGGGCCGGTCCAGTGCCACGGGGCGGCCGGAGGGGGCCGCGGGGTCGGTGACGTGGGAGGGGTGGCCCGCCTCGGCCTCGGCGATCATGCCCACGGCGGAGCAGAGCTGCCCGGGCGTGCAGTAGCCGCACTGGAACGCGTCGCGGTCCAGGAAGGCCCGCTGCAGCGGGTGGGGCTCCTCGCCGTCGCCGCCGAGGCCCTCGACGGTGGTGACCTCGCTGCCGTTCAGGGTGACGGCGAGGAGCAGGCAGCTGTTCATGCGGCGCCCGTCGACCAGGACGGTGCAGGCACCGCACTGACCGTGGTCGCAGCCCTTCTTGGAACCGGTGAGGTCCAGGTCCTCGCGCAGCAGGTCCAGCAGGACGCGCCGGTGGTCGACGAGCAGGGTGTGGGGTTTGCCGTTCACCCGGAGGGTGACCTCCGAGTGGTGGCCTGGCTGGTATGCGCTGGTCATGGCACGGTCGACCTTCCGTACGGGCGGTGCTGCCGTGCAGGACGCGTATCCAGGCCTGCGCGGCTCACACGTAACGGCTGACCCGCGTGGCGGCCGTGCCGCCTGCTCCCCGCGGGTCGGCCGCCTCCCGCGTCTGCTCCCCGTGTCAGCTGCCCCCCTGCTCCGTCGTGTCAGCTGTCCCCCGCGCGGGTCCGGGTCATCTTGTCGGTGACGTCCGCGGTGTCCCCGGCGGGCGGGGCCGTGACCGTTGCGCCGGTGCCGTAGTCCGACAGGCGCAGCACGGTCGTGCTCGTCACCGCGGCGTTCGCCTGGCCGGGTGTCGTGCCCTTCAGCGGGTGCAGGGTGAGCCGGACGCTCTCCTGGCGCAGCCGGCCCTGCTCGTCCAGCCACAGCTCCACGGGCAGCGAGGAGCCGCCCAGCTGCCGCCGCAGCTCCCGTTCCTGTCCGGCGTCGCCGGAGGTGAGCGCGGAGACGGGGACGGACACGCGGTAGCGGGTGGTGGGGGTGCCGTCGAGGGTCTGGGTGCCGAGCCGGGTGACGTGCGCGGAGCCGACGCCCTTGAGGTAGCGCACCGGCTCGGCGGGGTCGGTGACCTGGGACCGTCCGGCCGATCCCTTCTTCGTGAGCCGGGCGAGGTCGATCTTCATCCAGGTCTTGCCGCCGGGGACGGTGCCGCCCTGCCCTCCGGACGGCTTCTGGTACACCACGCCGTCGACGACGCGCTGCTCGACGGTGGCGCCCTGCGAGGTCAGCGTCACCCGGCTGGTGCCGTTCTTCAGGTCGGCCACACCGCTGCCGTGGGCGGTGAGGGTCTGGCCGTCGGCGACGGCCTTGGTGGTGACGGCCATCTTCGCGGTGCCCGCGGCCACCGTCCTGTCGTAGGCGTCCTGGACGGCGCGGGCGGGCGGGGTCGCACTCGGCCGGGCCTGTGCGTCCCCGCCCTTCCCGGTGCCGTCCTCGCTGCCGCAGCCGGTCAGCCCGGCGGCGAGGACGAGGACGGCGAGGGCGCTTCCGGTGCGGGCTTTCGACACGGTGCGGTCTCCTTGCAAGTCGGGTTGCTCTGCGAGAACTTGACCCGATGCCGGTTTCCCGCTCCGGTGCCGCTCACGCCCGCGGGGTCACGGGTAGCGGACCAGGTTCGCCACGTTCGTGCCGGAGTTGGAGGGTCCTCCCGTGTTGTTGACGACGTGGCTGATGGTGCCGGTGCCGCCGAGGGAGACGGTCACCATGCTGGTGAAGCGGACGTTCGGGCTGTTCGGTGCCTCGATGGCGTGGGCCGCGGTGACGGCCGGGTCGACGTTGAAGTAGCAGTAGCTGCCGAGTCCGTACGCCTGGTGGCTGGTGACGGAGTCGGCGACCTTGTAGGCCGCGTAACCCTGGGTGGAGCCGTTCATCCAGGCCGACTGGTTCGGCGGGTCGTAGGGCATCTCGTTCTGGAAGAAGTAGGTGCGGCCGCCGTTGCCGTTCCAGATCGTCTGGTACTTCTGGAAGTGCTCGACGAACAGCCCGTACATCGTCACGTCGTCGCCGTTGACGACGAGTCCGGTGTCGGCGGTGTTGCTGGTCCAGCCGACGCCGCTGCCGTGGTCGGCGCGCCAGATCCACATGTGGTCGCCGACGACGTTGTCGCTGTTGACGACGAGGCTGGTGGCCGCCTTGCCGACGCCCGCGCCGCCGACGCGGAAGTACACGTCGTGCAGGGAGGTCGGGTCGGCCGCGTGGGAGGCGGTGGAGCCGGCCGGCCCGACCTCGACGAGGGTCTTCGAGCTGGTGGTGCCGGCGTCGAAGAGCAGGCCCGCGACCTTGACTCCGTCGACGTCGGCGACGGTCATCGCGGTGATGCCGTTGTCCGGGACGAAGGTGGCGAGCCCGAGGCCGAGGACGACCGTGTCGGGGCGGGTCACCCTCAGTGTCCGGTCGAGGTGGTAGACGCCCGGGGTGACGAGGAGGTTCTTGCCCGCGGCGAGCGCCGAGTCGATCTGGGCGGCGGTGGCGCCGGGCTTGACGACGTAGAAGGTGTCCAGGGACAGCGAGCCGCCCGCCGGGTTGCCGCCGGCCCAGCTGGTCGCCGTGGAGTCGGTGCGCACCGATGGCACGAACACCTGGTACTTCCCGGAGCCGTCGACGTACAGGAACGGTTTCTCCCGGGTGACCGGGCTCTGCGCGACGGTCGTGTACGGCGGTTTGGGGAAGCCGGTGGCCGGGACGCCCTGGCTGCCGACGAAGACCATGTTCCAGTTGGATCCGGTCCAGCCGCCGAGCTGGGAGTTGCGGGTCAGCCACTGCTGCTGGCTGCCGGAGTCGACCCGCCCGTCGATCTTGCTGTCGGCGAGGTAGCCGCCGGAGGACCAGCCGCCGTCGTCGAGGGCGAGGTTGCCGCGCAGGTGCATCCGGCGGTACGCCGCCGCCTGCGAGACCGCCCAGCGGTCGCCGCCGCCGGTGGGGGTGACGGAGAGGTTCTCCGCGCCGCGCCAGAAGTTCTGCGTGGCGTTGCCCTGGAACCAGTCGGCCTCGGCGTGCACGGCCCCGTTGACGGAGACGGCGTCCGGGGTCAGACCGAGGCCGAGCACCTGGGTGTAGAAGCCGACGTTGACGTCCGCACTGTAGGTGCCGGGCTTGAACATGACGGCGTAGCGCTGGGAGCCGAACTGGTTGGTCTCCTGCCGGTGGAAGATCGAGTCCAGTCGGCTCTGGATCGTGGCGGCGGGCATCGACGGGTCGAAGACGGCGACGTTGGGCCCGAGATCGGGGTCGACCGACTGGTTCACGGGGACCACCTGGAAGCGCTGGGCGGCGGTGCCGTTACAGGTGTACTGCACGAGCTGCACGCCGTCGGCGGTCGAGGCGGCGGGATCGTCCAGGCACTTGCCGCTGTTCCGGTTCACGAAGTGGAAGGCGCCGCCGCCGTCGTCCACGGGCAGCCACTGCTGGTTGGCGCCGCCGCCGTAGGTCCACAGGTGGACCACGGCGTTGTCGGCCGTGGACACGTCGGCGACGTCGGCGACCTGGTCGGTGTCGTTGCGGTTGTTGATGCGGACGTAGCCGTTGCCGGCGTCGGTGAAACTCCACTGCTGGGCGGTGGTGTTGTTGCAGGCGTACTGCTGCACGGCGGTGCCGTCGACGGTGGCGGCGGCCTTGGCGTCCAGGCACTTGCCGCTCGCGGCGTTGACGACGGTGGCGAAGCCGGTGGGCAGGGCCGCGGCCTGGGCGGGGGTGGGGGCGGCGGTGAGCAGGGACGCGGCCGCCACGGCGATCAGCGCGGCCGCGGCCGAGCCGCGGCGGCGGGTGAGGCGAGGCACGGATTCTCCTGGTGGACGTAGGTCAGCCGGTGTAGCCGGCGAAGACACGGGTGTAGTCCCAGGCGGACTGGGCGACGCCGGAGCAGCTGTCGGCGGGGCCGCCGGTGCAGGGCCGGTCGCGGTTGGCGGACCAGAAGGTGAGCCGGGCCAGGTGGTGCTGCTGGGCGTAGCCGAGGATGGTCCGGAAGTCGTTCACCGTGACGGTCTCGTTGTTGTCGGTGACGCCGTTCATCGACGAGATGCCCATGTCCCGGTAGGCCTGGTCGTCGCTGTAGTGGTACGCGGACTTGAGCGCGTTCTTCAGGCCCTCGGCCGCCTGTGTGGTGAGGTTGCCCATGTTCTTTCCGGCGCCGCCGAAGTCGAACGGCATGATGGCCCAGGCGTCCACGGTCAGCCCGGAGGAGGCGGCCCGGTTGATGAGGCTGGTGTCGGGGCCGCTCTGCCCGGTGCCGATGGTGATGTACACCTTCAGGCCCGGGTTGCCGGCCTTGACCGTCTTCAGCGCGTCCACCGTGCGCTGCTGGACCGTCGGGTTGCCGTAGGCGTCGGCCTCGATGTCGATGTCGATGGCCTTCAGGCCGTAGGCGTTGATCACCTTCTGGTAGGCGCCGGCCAGTTCGCCCGCGCTGGAGCAGGAGCTCTCCAGCTTGTTGCCGCTGTAGCCGCCGAAGGAGGGGATGATGTCACCGCCGTTCGCCCGCACGGTGTTGACGGTCTGCTGGTCGACGCCGCCGGTGAGCCCGCGGCTGCCGTCCCACTGCGGGTTGCAGTACCCGTTGCTGAGCACGAAGGCGAGGGTGAACCACTTCACGCCCGTGGCCTGGGTGATGGTGCTCGGGTTCGGCGGGCTGCCCCAGCCGTTGTACAGGTACGGCGCCACGGCCATCGAGCCGGCCGGCGGTGTGGTGCCGCCCGAACCGGGGGCGTTCCACTTCTGGTTGGCGCCGCCGCCGCAGCTCCAGATCTGTATCCGGGTGCCGTTGGCGGAGTTGTCGTCGCTGACGTCCAGGCACTTGTTCGCCTGCGGGTTGACGATGTCGTGGGCGGCCGTGACGGTCCACTTCTGGTTCGCGGCGCCGGTACAGGTCCACAGCTGCGCCTTGGCACCGTCGGCGGTCGAATTGCCGGTCACGTCCAGGCACTTGCCGAGGGCGCGGATGGTGCCGTCGCTGCCGACCGTCCACTGCTGGGCGCTCGTGCCGTTGCAGTCGTAGAGCTGGACGGCGGTGCCGTCGGCGGTGCCGGCCGCGGCCACGTCGAGACACTTGCCGGCCAGGCCGGTGATGGTGCCGGTGGCGGCGTGTGCGGGGGCGGCGGTGAGCAGGCCGGTGGCGAGGGAGAGCACCGCGAGGGAGACGGCGGCGGGGAGGGTTCTGGCCATGCGGGGGCGGCCTTTCGGTGGGGGGTGCCGGAGTGCGCCCAACACCGCGAAGCGGTCCAGGGGTCGGGAGCAGCCGACGTCTTTGTTTAAGGCGTGAAGTTAAAGGTCCGGACCACTGGAGTCAAGAGGCTGGACAGCGGTCAAGGACCTGGACGCCGCCGGCGGCGCCCGGTCCCGCATGCCCGAGGCCGCCGGCGCCGCCCGGACCCGCATGCCCGAGGCCGCCGGCAGCGCTCGTCCCTACACGTCATGCGCCGCCGGCAACGCTCGGACCCCCGTGTCCCGGGCCGCCGGCGCCTCGCCCTCCCGGCGTGCGAACTGCGTGCGGTACAGCTCGGCGTAGCGCCCGTCCGCCGCCAGCAGCTCCTCGTGCGTGCCCCGTTCCGCGATCCGGCCGGACTCCACGACGAGGATCTGGTCGGCGGCCCGGACCGTGGACAGACGGTGTGCGATCACCACCGCGGTGCGGCCCGCCAGGGCCTCGGTGAGCGCCTCCTGGACGGCCGCCTCCGAGGTGTTGTCCAGGTGGGCGGTGGCCTCGTCGAGGATGACCACCCGCTGGCGGGCCAGCAGCAGCCGGGCGATGGTCATGCGCTGGCGCTCGCCGCCGGAGAGCCGGTAGCCGCGCTCGCCGACCACCGTGCCCAGACCGTCGGGCAGGGAGCGTACGACGTCGGCGAGGCGGGCGCGGCCGAGGGCGTCCCACAGCTCCTCGTCCGGGGCGTCGGGGCGGGCCAGCAGCAGGTTGGCGCGCACGGTGTCGTGGAAGAGGTGTCCGTCCTGGGTGACCATGCCGAGGGTGGCCCGCAGGGACGCGGCGGTCAGGTCGCGCACGTCCACCCCGCCGACCCGGACGGCACCCGCGTCCACGTCGTAGAGCCGTGGCAGGAGCTGCGCGACGGTCGACTTCCCGGCGCCGGAGGAGCCGACCAGGGCGATGGTCTGCCCCGGTTCGGCGCGGAAGGAGATGCCGTGCAGGACCTCGGAGCCACCACGGGGGTCCAGGGCCGCGACCTCCTCCAGGGAGGCCAGGGAGACCTGGTCGGCTGCCGGGTAGGCGAAGCGGACCTCGTCGAACTCGACGGCGACCGGGCCCTCGGGCACCTCACGGGCGTCCGGCTTCTCCTCGATGAGCGGCTTCAGGTCCAGCACCTCGAAGACCCGCTCGAAGCTGACGAGGGCGCTCATCACCTCGACCCGGGCCCCGGCCAGCGCGGTCAGCGGGGCGTACAGCCGGGTCAGCAGCAGCGCGAGGGAGACGACCGCGCCCGTCTCCAGGGTGCCCCGCAGCGCGAACCAGCCGCCGAGGCCGTAGACGAGGGCCAGCGCGAGCGCGGAGACGAGGGTGAGGGAGGTGATGAAGACCGACTGGGCCGTGGCCGTGCGCACCCCGACGTCCCGCACCAGTGCGGCGCGCGCCGCGAACTCCGCCGACTCCTCCTCCGGCCGGCCGAACAGTTTGACCAGGGTGGCGCCGGGGGCGGAGAAACGCTCGGTCATGCGGGTGCCCATGGCCGCGTTCAGCGCCGCGGCCTCGCGCTGCATCCGGGCCATCCGGCTGCCCATGCGGCGGGCGGGCAGCACGAACACCGGCAGCAGGACGAGCGCGAGCAGGGTGATCTGCCAGGACAGGGTGAGCATCACCGCGAGGGTGAGCAGCAGGGTGACCAGATTGCTGACGACGCCGGAGAGGGTGTTGGCGAAGGCCCGCTGGGCGCCGATCACGTCGTTGTTGAGACGACTGACGAGCGCCCCCGTACGCGTACGTGTGAAGAACGCCACGGGCATGCGCTGCACATGATCGAACACAGCCGTTCTCAGATCGAGGATGAGACCCTCCCCGAGCGCCGCCGACAGGCGCCGGCCGAGGATGCCGAGTCCCGCCTCCGCGAGCGCGACGAGCGCGATGAGAAGGGACAGCCGGACCACCGTGCCGGAGTCGTGCCCCGCCACGATCGCGTCGACGACATGGCCGGCCAGTACGGGGGTGGCCACGGCGAGCAGTGCCGTGACCACCCCCAGCAGGACGAACCGGATGATGCCGGTCCGGTGCGGACGGGCGAAGGCGGCGATGCGGCGCAGCGTGGCGGCGGCGAAGGGACGGCGCTCCGACTGTGCGGTCATCACGCTGTGCAGCTGCGTCCATGCGGTGGTTTCCATGCTCATGCAAGAGAACGTAGAACCTCAAGCTTCGTTGAGGTCAATGTCCGCGCATTTTCACCCCCACCGGCGTCCCCCCGACCGAAGGCACCGATGACCGCAGTCTGTAAGCCGCCGTCCCCGATCCCGCCATCCGCCGTTGGGGCGGCGCGGAAAACCTCAGGTGATGTGACCGCCCTCCCGCTCTCCCCGCTCCCCCGGGGGCGACTCCCCCGTCGCGTCCCCGTCCGCCAGGTGCTGTGCCTGGTCCCGCTCGTCCTCGTCGCCGTGGCCGCCGTGCGGCACCGCTCGGTGCTCGCCGAGGGCTTCGGCCAGCTGCGCACCGCCTCCTGGCCGTGGCTGCTGGCTGCCGCCGCCGCGACCTGCCTGACCTGGGTGGCCGCCGCGTTCACCCGGCAGGGTGCGGTGGTGCAGCCGCTGCCCAAGGGCCGGCTGCTGGCCACCCAGTTCGCGGCCGGCGCCGCCAACCATCTGCTGCCCACCGGCCTCGGCGCGGGGGCGGTGAACCTGCGCTTCATGACCGTGTGCGGGGTGCCGCTGGCCCGTTCCTCGGCCGCGCTCGCCCTGTATCTGCTGGCCGAGTGCGTGGGCCGGCTCGGCCTGCTGGCCGCGCTGCTGGCCGCGTTTCCCGGCGCGCTGCGGCTCGGCACCCTGCTGCCCGACGGCTCGGCGCTGCCGCTGCTGGTGGGCACGGCCGCCCTGCCGGCCGCCGCTGCGGCCGTCCTGGCGCTCGTACGAGGGCTGCGCGCGCGGGTGTTCGCGTTCGCGCGGGACGCCCTCGAAGAGGCGCGCTCGGTGCACACCCGGCCGGCCCGTGCGCTGGCCCTGTGGGGCGGCTCGCTGGCCTTCCCGGCCCTGCAGGCGGCCGGTCTCGCCGCCGTCGGCCAGGCGCTGCGGCTCCCGGTGCCGCCCGCGCACATGGCACTGGCGTACCTCGCGGCGACGGCGGCGGTCGCCCTGGTGCCCACACCGGGCGGGCTGGGCTCCGTCGAGGCGGCGCTCATCGTGGCGCTGGTCGCGGTGGGCGGCCCGGCCGCGGTGGCCACGGCGGTGGTGCTGGCCTACCGGATCATCACCGTGTGGGTGCCGCTCGTCCCCGGGGCGCTGACGCTGGGGGCGCTGGTGCGGCTGAAGGTCATCTGAGGCAGAGTGGCCCTCCGAGCCGCGGCAGCACAGCAGGGGGTCACTCGTGTCGGTCCGTGTGGAGCGCAAGGAGCATGTCACCACGGTCGTCCTCTCCCGGCCGGCGGCCCGCAACGCGGTGGACGGCCCGACGGCCGCCGAACTCGCCGCCGCCTTCCGGGCGTTCGAGGAGGACGAGGACGCCCGCGTGGCCGTGCTGTGGGGCGAGGGCGGCACCTTCTGCGCGGGCGCGGACCTGAAGGCGATGGGCACCGGGCGCGGCAACCGGGTGGCGGAGGACGGCGACGGTCCGATGGGGCCGACCCGGTTGCGGCTGTCGAAGCCGGTGATCGCGGCGGTGGCGGGGCACGCGGTCGCGGGCGGCCTCGAACTCGCCCTCTGGTGCGATCTGCGGGTCGCCGAGGAGGACGCCGTGTTCGGCGTGTTCTGCCGCCGCTGGGGGGTGCCGCTGATCGACGGCGGCACGGTGCGGCTGCCCCGGCTGATCGGTACCGGCCGGGCCATGGACATGATCCTCACCGGCCGCCCGGTACCGGCCCGCGAGGCGTACGGGATGGGCCTGGCCGACCGCCTGGTGCCGGTGGGGCGCGCCCGCGCGGAGGCCGAGGCGCTCGCGGCGGACATCGCCCGCCTGCCGCAGGCCTGTCTGCGCAGCGACCGCGCGTCGGTCCTGGACCAGGAGGGCCACGACGAGGAAACGGCGCTGCGGCGGGAACTCCGCTACGGCGCCGACGTGCTGGCGGAGGCGATGAAAGGTGCGGCACGGTTCACGGCCGGCGAGGGGCGGCACGGGTCCCCGGCCGATCTCTGAGCGCGCCGCGGCGACACCGGCCATGGCGGCGGCAGGGCTCGGCACGACTCGGGTTCCACCCGCCCCGGCACGGCACGGCAGGGCCCGGTTCCACACACTCCGGCACGGCACGGCACGGCACGGCCCGGTTCCACCCGCCCCGGCAAGGCACGGCACGGCCCGGTTCCACACACTCCGGCACGGCACGACAAGGCCCGGTTCGCACGCTCGGCAGGGCTCGGCAGGGCTCGGCAGGGTGAGGGTTGCGGAGGGGGCCGTTCTGCCCGTTGCCTCAGGTCCCGGCGACGACGGCGTGGGCCGTGCCACGCCGGCGTCCGCGGCGGTCGCCGGTCCACTCCGGTGTGACGTCGGGACCGGTCACGGCCACACCCCTTCGGCCAGCCACGTCAGCACGGCCCCGGCGGTGAGGACGCCGTCCCGGGTGACGGCCCGGGCCCGCTGTCCGGGCCGGCTGACGCCGCCCGCCGCGAAGACACCCGGCCGTGAGGTGTGCGGACCCGCGCCGAGCGTGATGCCGCCCCGGCGGGCGAGTTCGTCCTCGGCGACGAAGTCTCCGGTGAAGACGATCGTGTCGCAGGGCAGTACGGCCGTGCGACCGTCGTGGTGGCGGACGCGGACACCGGACAGGCGCCCACGGCCGAGGAGTTCGGCGACCGTGGTGCCGGTGAGCAGCGGGATGCGGTGGCGCAGGCGGACGGCCTGGGCACGGGCGCGGCTCGTCCGGGCGCGTGGGTCCTCCGTCACCAGGGCCACGACCTCGGCACCGGCCGCGCGGAGGGTGCCGGCCGCCGCGTACGACACGTCCTCCGCGCCGGCCACCACCGCCCGGGTGCCGACGTGCTGGCCGAACAGGTGGACGGCCTGCTGGAGTTCACCGGTGGTGTAGACGCCGGCGGGCCGCGTGCCGGGCACCAGCCGGGCCGCCCGGGAGCGTTCGCGGGCACCGGTGGCCAGGACGACGGCCCGCGCCTCGATCGTCCCGGGCCCTCCGGCGCCGACGGTGGCTAGCACGGGGCCGCCACGACCCGAGCCGGATCCGGCCGCCCCCCGCGGCTCCGCGGTCGCCCAGTCGAGGACGCTCACGCCGGTCCGGATCACCGCTCCCGCGCGGTCCGCGGCCTCGACCGCGAGCCTCGCGTACTCGGGCCCGGTCAGCCGTTGCGACCACGTGCCGAAACCGCCGTGCACGCAGTGCCGTGGGACTCCACCGGCCCGCGCCTCGCGCTCCAGCACCTCGACGCGCCCGGCACCGGCCGCGGCCAGCCGGGCGGCAGCGGCGAGCCCGGCGGGCCCGGCTCCGACGACGAGCACGTCGACACACCGCGCCGCCGTCCCGGGCCCCACGCTCTCACCGGCCATGCCCCGCACACCCTCGTCCCTCATGAACCGCACGCTCTCGCCCCTCCCGGCCCAGCCGCCCGCGTCATCCGCGCGCCGAAACGGTCTCGGCCGCCGCCCGCCGCACCCACCCGTCCCGCATGGACCGGCCGCCCCTCGTCCGTCATGCGCGGCCGCGATCGCCGGGTCCCCGTTCGAGCAACTCCCGTACGGCGGCGCCGCAGTAGGTGCCCTGGCAGCGGCCCGCTCGTGCTCTGGTGCGGCGGCGCAGGCCCTCCAGGGTGCGGGGTGGGATCGTACTGGTGAGGGCGTCGCGGATCTCGCCGCGGGAGACGCGCTCGCAGTGGCAGACCAGGGCGGCGTACTCCGGGTCGGCGGCGACGAGTTCGGGCCGCTGGTGGGGCCTGGGCGCCGTCGCGCCGAGGTTCGGCATGGTGACGGGCTCCGGTTCGCGCACCGGACCGAGGTCGAGACCGGTGCCGGCCAGCAGGTCGGTGACGTGGGCGGCGATGGCCATGGACGCGGTCAGGCCGGTGGAGCGGATGCCGCCTACCGTGACGTACGCCTGCCCGGGGTGGGCGGTGATGCGGTAGTCGTCGTGTTCGGTGGCCGCGCGCAGTCCGGCGTAGACGGCGGTGACCTCCTCGTCGAGCAGGGCGGGCAGGATACGGCGGCCCTTGCGCCGGAGCAGGGCGAGCCCTTCGGCGGTGGACTGCGTGGACCGCTTGTCGTGCAGGTCCTCGGCGGTGGGGCCGAGCAGCACGTTGCCGTGGACGGTGGGGGCGACCAGGACGCCCTTGCCGAGGGCGGTCGGCACGGGCAGCAGGATGTGCCGGACGAGCTGGCGGGCCGGCTTGTCGAGGACGAGGAGCTGGCCGCGGCGCGGGGAGACGGTGAAGTCCCGGTGGCCGAGCCGCCGGTCCAGGGTGTCGGCGTGCAGCCCGGCCGCGTTGACCAGGTACCGCGTGGCCAGGGCGCCGCGCGTGGTGGTGAGGCGGTGGCCGTGGGCCTCCCGGGCGATGTCCTGGACGCCGGTGCCGAGATACAGGTCGACTCCGGCGCGTACCGCCTGGGTGGCGTAGGCCAGCGTCGTCGTCCAGGGGCAGACGATGCTCTCGCCGGGGACGTGCAGGGCGCCGAGCGCGCCGGGGCCCAGGTGGGGTTCGCGGGCGTACAGCTCGCCGGCGCCCATCGTGCGGGTGTCGGTGTGGCCGTTGCGCTCGGCCTTCCGCACCAGCCCATGCAGAGCGGCCAGTTGCTCCTCGTCCCAGGCGACGAGGAGGGCCCCGACGCGTTCCACGGCAATGCCCGACTCGGCGGCGAAGGCGCTCAGCCGGCCGTGGCCGTCCCGGACCAGCCGGGCCTCCAGGGTGCCGGGGGTGGCGTCGAAACCCGTGTGCAGGATGGCGGTGTTGGCCTTGGAGGTGCCCTGGCCCACATCGTCCTGGGCCTCCACCAGGGCGACGCGCAGCCGGGGGTGGCGGGCGAGTTCGCGGGCGATGGCACAGCCGACGACGCCGGCGCCCACGACCGTCACGTCGTACGCCACCCGGGGCAGCGGCCCCTCGGCCCTGACGGTCATGTGGCGAGCAGGGCCGCGACGGCGGTACGGAAGCCCGCCCGGCGTTCGGCGGCCTGGTCGGCCGGGATGCGCGGTTCGTACACGGCGGCGGGTTCCACGACGGGCAGGGCGTCATCGATGCCGAGGGCGGGGTCTGTGCCGAGCCGGGCGAGGGCGGCGGCGCCGAGTGCGGTGGCGTCGGGCAGCGCGGAGACCTCGACGGGGCGTTGCAGGAGGTCGGCCTGGGTCTGCATGAGCAGGGCCGAGCGGGTCAGGCCGCCGTCGACGCGGAGCAGGTCCAGCGGGGCGCCGAGGTCGGTGACGGCGGCCTCGGCGAGTTCGGCGACCTGGGCGGCGATCCCCTCGCACAGGGCGCGCACCAGATGCCCGGGGGTGGTGTCGAGGCCGAGTCCGGTGAGGGAGCCGCGCAGGTCGCCGCGCCACCAGGGGGCGGCCAGGCCGGCGAGGGCGGGGACGAAGGTGACCCCGCCGCTGTCGGGGACCGTGCCGCCGACGGGGTCGAGGTCGGCGGCCGAGGAGATGACGCCGAGGCCGGTGAGCCAGCGGACGGCCGAGGCGGCCGTGTAGACCTGGCCGTCCAGGCAGTAGCTGGTGGCTCCGGCGAGCCGCCAGGCCACACAGCTGACCAGCCCGGAGGTACCGCGCCGGGGCCGCTCGCCGGTGTGCGCGAGGAGGAACGCCCCGGTGCCGTAGGTGCACTTGGCGGTGCCGGGCCCGGTGACGCGCTGGGCGAACAGGGCGGCCTGCTGGTCGACGATCAGGCCGGTGAGGGGGATCTCCGCGCCGAACGCCGTGGTCGTGCCGACCGGCCGGGCCGCGTCGGTGACCTCCGGGAGGCGTTCGCCGGACAGGCCGTAGAGGTCCAGGGCGCGCGGGGACCACTCGGCCCGGTCCAGATCGAGGAGCTGGGTGCGGCCGGCGGTGGCGGCGTCGGTGACGTAGGCGCCGGTGAGCCGGTGCACCAGCCAGGCATCGGAGGTGGTGACGACGCCGTCGCGGGTGAGGTGGCGGCGGATCCAGGCCATTTTGGGGGCGGCGAAGTACGGGTCCAGGGGCAGGCCGGTCAGGTGCCGCAACTCTTCGCCGTGTTCGGCGAGTTCGGCGCAGACGGTCTCGGCACGCCGGTCCTGCCAGACCAGGGCGTCGGTCAGCGGGCGTCCGGTGGCCGGGTCCCAGGCGAGGACGGTCTCGCCCTGGTTGGCCAGGCCCAGCGCCACGACCTCCTCGCCGGCCTCGGCGAGTGCGCGCCTGCCGGCGTCCACCACCGAGTCGTAGAGCCGCGCGGGATCCACCTCGACCAGGCCGCCGGGCAGATGGCGCGGGCGCACCTCGGCGAACCCGCTGCCGAGCACGCCGCGTTCGGGACAGACCACGATCGCCTTCGTCCCGGAAGTGCCCTGGTCGACGGCGAGCACCGGCCCGGTCATCGCACCCCTCCCGCCCCTCCGGCCCCGAAGATCACCGCGTCAGCCTGCCCGCGCGTCGCACCCGGCGTCAAGAGCCGTCGGCCCGCGGTCAACTCCCCCGGCCGCATTGTTGACTTGGCAACAATGGAAAGGGTGCAACCTCCGCCTCTATAGTGACCGCCGACCGCTGCGCAACACTTCGATCACCGCCCAGGGGAGGGCTGTTGCTACGTCACCCCGCCACCTCGCCCACGCGCCAGTGGCAGGGGGCCGACGGCTGATGGCCAGAGAAGGAGCCCGCCCCTCCTACGACCCCGCCGGCCCCGACCGCGCCCTGCGCGGCGCACTCCAGGATCTGCGCACCGGACGCTGGATGGCCATGCGCACCCTCCTCGCGGACACCACCGAGTGGTGGCTGTGGACCCAGCGCACCCAGGTCCTCGCGGCGGCCGCTGCCGGCACCGACGTGGTGCGGGCCTGGCTCGCGGAGGAGCCGGGCAACGTCCATGCGGCGGTGATGCACGCCCGGGTCGGCGTGGAGCGTGCGCTGCGCGCGCAGCGGGAACGGCATCGCCGTACCCACGAGTTGTGGATCGAGGCCTGGGACTCCGCCCAGTCCGCGTCCCGGGCCGCCCCGCAGGACCCGGTGCCCTGGGTGTGCCTGCTGGCGCTGGCCCAACTGGATCCGGAGCAGCGCTGGGAGGAGCACCGGGCCGCCGCGCCGGAGCCGCTGCTGCCGCCGGCGCCCTGGGAGCTGCTGGCGGAGGCCGGCAAGCGGGACCCGTACAACCGCGAGGCCCACCACCGCATGCTGCAGTTCCTCTACGCGCGTGGCGGCTCGGGCCGGCTCGCGGAGGCCGCCGGCTACGCGCAGTGGGCCGCCGGACGGGCCCCGGCCGGCTCCGCGCTGCACGTGCTGCCGCTGTACGTCCGCGTCGAGCGTTACCGCCGGGAGAGCGGACACGACGCGGCACTGGACCTGCACTGGGTGGCGGAGGACGCGGCCCGCGAGGCGCGGCGCGCCCTGCACCGCTGGTTCGAGCACACCCACCACGCGGAACGCTCGCTGCTCGACCTCAACCACCTCGCGCACGCCCTGTGGGGCTCGCTGCAGTTCCCGGACGCGGCCCGGGTTTTCGACGCGATCGGCCCGTACTTCACGCCCCCACCCTGGATGTACCGCGCCCCTGGACGCGACCGCGCCCTGGAGGTGTTCGTACAGGCCAGGAACCGCTGCCGGGCGGCCGCGGACGGCTCGCCCGAGCCCCGCTGAGCGGATCCCCGCCACCGAGCGCGCCACCGCCCACCGGACGCACCGCCGGCTTCGAGAACTCCCCCCGCTTCGACATCGCCCCGGTCCCCCGGTCCCCCTGGTTCTCCGTGGTTCCCGCTGTTCTCCGTGTCTCCTCCCGACTCCCCCGCTCCCCCGAATTCCCCCGATCCATCCGATCCCCCCGGAGGTTCCGCATGTCCCGCACCCCCGATCCAGCGCCTTCCCCGGGCCTGCCGCAGCAGGACGAGGAGCAGCGCCTGCGCGAGCTGGGCTACCGGCCGGTGCTGGCCCGCCGCATGGGCGGGTTCGGCAACTTCGCGATCAGCTTCTCGGTGATCTCGATCCTGTCCGGCTGCATGACGCTGTACGGCTTCGGCCTGAACACCGGCGGTCCCGCCGTGATGCTGTGGGGCTGGGCGGGCGTCGGCCTCTTCGTGCTCTGCGTCGGTCTCGCCCTCGCCGAGGTGACCAGCGCCTACCCGACCTCCGGCGCCCTGTACTACATGGCCGACCGGCTCGGCGGCCGCCGCTGGGGCTGGTACACCGGCTGGCTGAACCTGCTCGGGCTGCTCGGCGCGATCGCCGGCATCGACTACGGCGCCGCCCTCTTCACCGGGGCCTTCGCGAACCTGCAGTGGGGCTTCGAGCCGACGCCGGGCGGAACCATGCTGATCTTCTGCGTCATCCTGCTGCTGCACGCGACGCTGAACCTCTTCGGCGTCCGCCTGGTCAGCGTGCTCAACTCGATCAGCGTGTGGTGGCACCTGGCGGGCGTCGCGCTGATCGTCGGCGCGCTGGCGATCTTCCCCGACCACCACCGGTCGGCGTCCTTCGTGTTCACGAAGTTCGTCGACGAGACCGGCTGGCACAATCCGCTGTACGTGGCCGCGATCGGCCTGCTCCTCGCGCAGTACACCTTCTCCGGCTACGACGCCTCCGCCCACCTGTCGGAGGAGACCTCGCACGCCTCGGTGGCCGCCTCCCGCGGCATCGTCCGCGCCATCTGGGTGTCCTGGCTCGCGGGCTTCGTGCTGCTGGCCGGGCTGACCTTCGCCATCCAGGACTACGACGCCACCCGCACCACCGACACCGGGGTGCCGCCCGCGCAGATCCTCTTGGACGGGCTCGGCACCGACGGCGCCAGCGCGCTGCTCCTGGTCGTGATCATCGCCCAGTTGTTCTGCGGGAACGCCGAGGTGGCCGCGGCCAGCCGGATGGTGTTCGCGTTCAGCCGGGACGGTGCCCTGCCCGGTTCACACCTGTGGCGCAAGGTGAGCAGCCGCACCCAGACCCCGGTGGCCGCCGTCTGGCTGTCGGTCGTCGTCGCCGGCGTCCTCGCCCTGCCGTCGCTGTACTCGGCGACGGCCTACAACGCGGTGACGGCCATCAACGTCATCGGCATCACGCCGGCCTACGCCATCCCCGTGTTCCTGCGGCTGCGCGCCGGGGACCGCTTCCGGCCGGGGCCGTGGCACCTGGGCCGCTGGAGCAGGCCGATCGGCTGGATCGCCGTGATCTGGGTGGCCTGCGTGACCGTGCTGTTCTGCCTGCCGCAGGCCTCGCCGGTGACGGTCGCCACGATGAACTACGCCTCGATCGCCCTTGCGGTGGTCCTGGTCCTCGCCAGCGTCTGGTGGTACGTCGCACGCCGGTCGTACGGCACGCCCACCACCGCGGCGTACGGCAGCGACCGTGACCAGGCCGAACTCGCGGAGGGCATCGTCTGAGCGATCGTCCGGGGCGCCGGTCCGGGTGCGAACCGGTGTGCCGGATACGGCAGGATGAGCGTGCGCGCGGATCACCGGCCGACGGCCGCCCCGCGCGATCGCACATCCCGGACATCGAGCAGGTGACAACGTGACGAGATCTCACATCAGTCCTCGCGCAGCGGCTTTGCGCCCGGGAGGTGACCGGTGAACCGCGCGCTGACCGTGGACGACCTCGTCCTCGCCGGAATCGCCCTGGGCGCGGGGCTGTTGCTGGCCTTCGTCTCCCGCACGCTGCTGCGCTGGCTGGCCAAGCACGCCAAGCGGACCCGCTGGTCCGGCGACGACGTCATCGTCGACGCGCTGCGTTCGGTCGTCCCCTGGGCGGCGATCGCGGGCGGAGCGGCCTCGGCGGCGGCGGTGCTGCCGCTGACCAGGACCGTCCAGCACCAGGTCGACCAGGTCCTCCAGGTCTGGCTGATCTTCGTGGTGACCGTGTCCGCCGCCCGCGTCGTCGCCGGCCTGGTCCGCAGCGTCACCCAGTCCCGTTCGGGTGTGGCGGGTTCGGCGACCATCTTCGTCAACATCACGCGTGTACTGGTGCTGGCGATCGGTTTCCTGGTCGTGCTCCAGACGCTCGGCATCTCGATAGCGCCCCTGCTGACCGCCCTGGGCGTCGGCGGTCTGGCCGTGGCGCTGGCCCTGCAGGACACGCTGGCCAACCTGTTCGCGGGCGTCCACATCCTCGCCTCCAAGACCGTCCAGCCGGGCGACTACATCCGGCTCAGCAGCGGCGAGGAGGGCTACGTCGTGGACATCAACTGGCGCCAGACGACGGTCCGCCAGCTCTCCAACAACCTGGTGGTCATCCCCAACGGCCAGCTCGCCAAGGAGAACATGACCAACTTCACCCGGCCCGAGCAGCAACTGACCGTGCTGGTGCAGGTCGGGGTGGGCTACGACTCCGACCTCGAGCACGTGGAGCGCGTGACGGCGGAGGTCGTCGCCGAGGTCATGGCGGACGTCACCGGCGCCGTCCCGGACCACGAGCCCGCCATCCGCTTCCACACCTTCGGCGACTCCCGCATCGGCTTCACGGTGATCCTCGGTGTCGGCGAGTTCAGCGACCAGTACCGGATCAAGCACGAGTTCATCAAGCGCCTGCACCGCCGCTACCGCGAGGAGGGCATCCGCATCCCGGCCCCGGCCCGCACGGTGGCCCTGCAGCAGGGCGCGCCGGTGATCCCGCAGCAGCGCAGCGGCGGGGACCTGACAGCCGGCCCGGCCCGGGCGGAGTAGACCGAACGCGCCGGGGCGGAGCAGGTGCGCCGCCCGGTCGCACCGGCCGGCCGGGGCACGGTCAGGGGGCCTGCTGCTGCGGGGCCGGTTCCGTGCGGTCCCGCAGGGACGGCGGGCTGCCGAGGCGGTCCGCCAGGAAGGGTTCCTGCGCGATCACGGCGCCCGCGCTGACGCTGACGGCGGCCGTGACGCAGACCACGATCAGCCAGGAGAGCAGCACGAACACGGTGCCGAGGGATCCGTACTCGGCCAGGGCCCGGTCGAGCGCCCGCGGCATGTAGAGACGCGCGGTCAGCGTCAGCGCGGAGAGGGCGATCGCCGTGATCAGGGCCGCCGGCAGCAGGGGCTTCCAGCCGATCCGGCCGCCGAGCAGCAGATGCTGCGTCCACCACCACAGGCCGGTCTGGCCGGCGAGCGTGAGGGGGACGCCCAGCCAGGCGCCCGCCCCGAAGCCGTCGCGCACGGGCGCCTGCAGGACCAGGAAGCCGAGCCACAGGAAGAGCCAGGCCGGCCACCGCCACAGGGCGACCCGGGTGCCCGCTCTGGGGATCTCCCAGGCCCGTTTGCACAGGCGCTGCAACGCCCGGCTGACGGCGGTGGCCGACAGCAGCACCATCAGCACTCCCACGATGCCGGTCGTCTGCCGGAGGCTGTCCGCCGTGGGCTGCAGGACCTGCTCCAGCTCGGCGTTCACCGGGCTCGTCAGACCGAACATCGCCCGCAGGGAAGCGGCCAGCCGGCTGCGGACCGCCGCCGGCGCGTACGCCCCGACCACGAACAGCAGCGGGACCGCGGTGAGGAAGCACTGCGCCGCCAGGCGAGTGGCGGAGTCGAAGATGTTCACCGACACCATGCGGTCCGCGAAATGCGTGACCACCGGATAGCGGCTCTCCGCCCGCCGGTGCGCCGTCTTCGCCCGGGCGATCAGCTTCCCGGTGCGCCCGCCCGCCGCCATCAGCGCTCCGGCGGCGCGCTGCGGCGGCCCGTACGGCACCCGTCCGCCGACGGCACCGGCCCCGTGGTCGGCATGGCGTCGCTCCCTTCGCTCCGTCCAGAGTGGAGGGCGCGGCCGGTGACGGCACCCCGGAGCACCCCGCCGGGCCGGCCGAGGGCAGGGCCGCGCCGGCGGACCGGAAACCGCCGCGGTCACCGGATGTCCGGTACCCGGGCGAACGTGCGGGGCCCCGCGCCACGTGCTGGAATGACAGGCGGGGGCTGTCCTCCGCCGGTGGCCGTGGGTGCGCCGCCGGAGAGGCGGGACGGCCGGACGGACCAACGGTCCGCCCTCTGTCCGGCCGGCCCGGTGCGTCGACACGTGGGAGATGACCGACATGCCCGGACAATCGCAGAGTCACGGACAGAGGCAGGAAGCATCGCAGGCCGCCGGCCAGCAGGGTCCGGTTCCGCCGTCCGCGGGCCCCGACGACATGACCCGGAAGATCGATCAGCTCAAGCAGCTGTCCGACTTGAAGGCCGAGGGAGTCCTGACGGGCGAGGAGTTCGAGGCCCGGAAGCGCCGGCTGCTGGGCTGAGGCGGGGAGGGCGGGCGGTGACCGACGAGGATCAGCGCCGTGCGCTCCGCTTCCTGGACCAGCGGCTCGACGCCCTAGCCCGGCAGCCGTTCCGGGCCCGGTTCCACCTGCGCGGGCGGGACCGGGCGACCGCCGAGCTGAAGGGCCCGGCCACGGTTCGCCGGCACGCGTACGAGCTGATCGGCAAGCGGCTGGCGCCGGCCGAGCCGTACAAGGACGGCAAGCAGACGCCGTACCGTGGCCATCCGGTCTTCGTGGCCCAGCACGCGACCGCGACCTGCTGCCGCGGCTGTCTTCGGCGCTGGCACGGGATTCCCGAGGGCCGGCGGCTGACCGGCGCGGAGCACGCGTACGTGGTGGACGTGATCTGCCGGTGGATCGAGCGCGAGATGGTGGGCGGACCCGGCGCGAGCCCCGGCCGCCACGGCTGATCCGGCCGGGCACCCCGCGGCTCGACGGGGCCGGGGCACCCGGCAGCCTCTCCGGACCGACACCCCGCGGCGGATCCGGCCGGGCACCCGGCGGCGGATCCGGGCCGAGCAGCTCACAGCCGAGCCGATTCAGCTCCCAGCCGATCCGGCCGGACCCCTGTCGATCCGGCCCCGCGTACGAGATATCTTGATGTCGAGCAATGTTGCAGACGTGGAGCGGAGCACCCGGTGACTGACTCGACCATCATCTACACCTACACAGACGAGGCCCCGGCCCTGGCGACGCATTCGTTCCTGCCGGTGATCCAGGCGTACGCCTCGCAGGCCGGTGTGTCCGTCGCGACCCGCGACATCTCGCTGGCCGGGCGCATCATCGCCGTCTTCCCGGAGTACCTGAACGAGGACCAGCGCATCCCCGACGCGCTGACCGAGCTGGGCGAACTGGCCAAGACCCCCGAGGCCAACATCATCAAGCTGCCGAACATCTCGGCGTCCATCCCGCAGCTGAAGGCCGCCGTGGCCGAGCTGCAGGGCAAGGGCTACGCGCTGCCGGACTACCCGGACGACCCGAAGAGCGACGAGGAGCGGGAGATCCGCGCCCGTTACGACAAGATCAAGGGCTCCGCCGTCAACCCGGTGCTGCGCGAGGGCAACTCCGACCGCCGTGCCCCGGCCTCGGTGAAGAACTACGCCAAGACCCACCCGCACCGCATGGGCGCCTGGAGCTCCGACTCCAAGACCGACGTGGCGACCATGGGCGTGGACGACTTCCGCTCCACGGAGAAGTCCGTGGTGATCTCCGAGGACGGCTCGCTCCGTATCGAGCTGGTCGGTGACGACGGCTCCACGACCGTGCTGCGCGAGTCGGTACCGGTCCTGGCCGGCGAGGTCGTCGACGCCTCCGTGCTGCGCACCGCCGCGCTGCGCGAGTTCCTGACCGCGCAGGTCGCCCGGGCCAAGCAGGAGGGCGTCCTGTTCTCCGTGCACCTGAAGGCCACGATGATGAAGGTCTCCGACCCGATCATCTTCGGTCACGTGGTGCGTGCCTTCTTCCCGAAGACGTTCGCGAAGTACGCCGAGACCTTCGCCTCGGCCGGCCTGACCCCGAACGACGGCCTGGGCGGCATCCTGAAGGGCCTGGAGAACCTGCCCGAGGGCGCCGAGATCAAGGCCTCCTTCGACGCCGAGATCGCCGAGGGCCCGGCCCTCGCCATGGTCGACTCGGACAAGGGCATCACCAACCTGCACGTGCCGTCGGACGTGATCATCGACGCCTCCATGCCGGCGATGATCCGCACCTCCGGCCACATGTGGGGCCCGGACGGCCAGGAGCACGACGCCCTCGCCGTCATCCCGGACTCCTCCTACGCCGGTGTCTACCAGGCCGTCATCGACGACTGCCGGGCCAACGGCGCCTTCGACCCGTCGACGATGGGCACCGTCCCGAACGTCGGCCTGATGGCGCAGAAGGCCGAGGAGTACGGCTCCCACGACAAGACCTTCGAGATCCCGGTGACCGGCACCGTCCGCGTGGTCGACGCGTCCGGTGAGGCCCTGATCGAGCAGGCGGTCTCCGCGGGCGACATCTTCCGCGCCTGCCAGACCAAGGACGCCCCGATCCGCGACTGGGTCAAGCTGGCCGTCACCCGCGCCCGCGCGACCGGTGACCCGGCCGTGTTCTGGCTCGACGAGGGCCGTGCCCACGACGCCAACCTGATCGCCAAGGTCGAGCAGTACCTGGCCGAGCACGACACCGAGGGCCTGGACATCAAGGTCCTGTCCCCGGTCGAGGCCACCAAGCTGTCGGTGGAGCGCATCCGCCGCGGCGAGAACACCATCTCGGTCACCGGCAACGTGCTGCGTGACTACCTGACCGACCTGTTCCCGATCCTGGAGCTGGGCACCAGCGCCAAGATGCTGTCGGTCGTCCCGCTGATGGCGGGCGGCGGCCTGTTCGAGACGGGTGCCGGCGGCTCCGCGCCGAAGCACGTCCAGCAGCTGGTCAAGGAGAACTACCTGCGCTGGGACTCGCTGGGTGAGTTCTTCGCCCTGGTGCCGTCCTTCGAGCAGTACGCCGAGGCCACCGGCAACACCCGGGCCAAGGTCCTCGCCGACACCCTCGACCGCGCCACGGCGACCTTCCTCAACGAGGACAAGTCCCCGACCCGCCGCGTCGGCGGCATCGACAACCGCGGCAGCCACTTCTACCTCTCCCTGTACTGGGCGCAGGAGCTGGCCCGGCAGACCGACGACGCCGACCTGGCCAAGGCGTTCGCCCCGTTCGCGGAGGCCCTCGCGGCGGCTGAGGAGCGGATCGTGGACGAGCTGAACGCCGTCCAGGGCTCCGCGGCCGACATCGGCGGCTACTTCCAGGTCGACAAGGCCAAGGCGGACGCCGTCATGCGCCCGTCGGCCACCTGGAACGAGACGCTGGCCTCGCTGAGCTGACACCCTCGTCCGCGGGCCTGAACGGCCCCTGAACTCCGCCCCGGTCGGCACTGCCCGGCCGGGGCGGAGCCGTTGTGACCGGGGCACCGGCCCCCGGCTCCCGCAGCCGGCCGGTGCCCGGGAGCCGGGTGCCGGTGCCGTGTGGCACCGTGGTCCCGCAGCACACGCTCGCCACCGCCGACAGCACCCAGGAGCAGCCCGTGACCGGATCCGTCCCCTCCTTCGAACTCCTGCCCGGGGCCGACGACTCGCCCGTGCTGCTGCACGTGCCGCACTCGGCGCGGACGATCCCCGAGGAGGTGCGCGCCGGAATCGTGCTCGGCGACCCGGACCTGGAGCGCGAGCTGGACCACATCACGGACGCGCACACCGCCGAGATCGCCGAACGGGCCGCCGCCCTGGCCGGGTTGACGCCCTGGCGGTTCGTGAACCGGCTGTCCCGGCTCGTGGTGGATCCGGAGCGGTTCCCGGACGAGCGGGAGGAGATGCTCGCCGTGGGGATGGGCGCGGTGTACACACGGACCACCCACCGGGGCGAGCTGCGGCCGGCGGGCACCGATCCGCGGCCGCTGGTGGAGCGCTACTTCCGGCCGTACGCCCGGGCCATGACCGAGGCGGTGGCGGGGCGGCTGGCCGCGACCGGCCGGGCCGTGATCATCGACGTGCACTCGTATCCGGCCGAGCCGTTGCCCTACGAGCTGCACGCGGCGGGTCCGCGGCCGCCGGTGTGCCTGGGAACGGACGCCTTCCACACCGCGCCGGAGCTGGCCGAGGCGGCCGGCAAGGCCTTCGCGGGGTGCGGGGGTACGGGCCTGGACAGCCCGTTCGCCGGCACGTACGTGCCGCTGGAGTTCTACGGGCGCGACGTGCGGGTCGGCGCGCTCATGGTGGAGATCCGCCGGGACACGTACATGACGGAGCCGGGCGGGCCGGCCGGTCCGGGCCTCGGCCGGCTGGCCTCGGCGCTGGCCACGCTGGTCGACACCGTGTGACCCGGCGTCGGGCGACCCGCCCGCGCCACCATCGCGCCGGCGCGGTGGTGGCGCGGCGCGGTGGTGGCGCGGCGTGGTGGTGGCGCGGCGCAGTGATGGCGCGGCGCGGTGATGGCGCGGCGCGGTGATGGCGCGGCCGCGGCCCGAACTGCTCGTGGAGTCGCCGCTGCACCCGCTGCCGGTGCTGCGGCTCGCCGTGCCGCCGGAGCGGGTCCGGCGGCGGCACCCGGACGATGATCCGCGGGTCGCGGACGCTTCCGGTCACCCGGTGAGCGGCCTCAGGCCCGCAGCCACTCCGTGACGATCACCTCCGCGCCGGCTCGCAGCCGCAGGGCGAACGGGCCGGCCGGCGGGGTGTCGCTGGTGAATCGGCCGAGGGTGTCGAGGGCGACCGGGACGGCGGTCTGCGGGCCGCAGAGCACCTCGATGCGCGCCGACCGCGGCGGCAGCACCTGACCGATCAGCCCGTCGTCGGTGACCTCGACGTCGACGGTCACCTCGCCGGCGCGGAACGTCAGCATCCGCGGCGCGTCGGTGACGCCCCTGACCGGCAGGGCGTCCACGAGCGAGTCGAAGGTCAGCTCGGCGATCCGGGCGTCCAGGTCGTGCAGCGCGTAGGCGTCGAGGGCGAGTTGGCGCAGGGCCTCGGGGACCGGGTCGAGGACCGCGGCGGCCTGCCGCAGCTCCTCCTCAAGCAAGGCGTCCCCGAGCCCTTCGCCGTCCGCGAGGCTCTCGTCGTCCATGAGCCTCTCGCCGTCCGCGAGGCTCTCGTCGTCCATGAGCCTCTCGCCGTCCGCGAGGCTCTCGTCGTCCATGAGCCCGCCGCCGTGCCCGACCGCACCCGGCCCGACCTCGTCGCGCCCGATCTCGTCGCGTCCGACCTCGTCGCGTCCTTGGCGGCCGTGCCCGTCCCCGGCCGGCCCGTTGCCGCCCGGCCCGTTGCCGCCGTGCCCTTCCCCGCCTCGCCCGATCTCGTCGTGCCCGTTCACGCCGCACCTCGTGCTTCCATCCGGGCCCGGAGCCGGCGCAGGCAGCGCTGGCGCAGTGGCCCGATGCTGCCGACCGCGATGCCGAGCGCGGCCGAGATCTCCACATAGCTGGGTGGCGGGGACGCCATCAGCACGCGCAGCAACTGGCGGCACCGGTCGCCCAGTCCGTCCAGTTCCTGCCACAGCCGGCGGACCCGCTCCGCCCGGTCCGCCGCCTCCTCGGACTCGATGAGCGTCTCCTCCGGCGTCCGGCTCTCGCTGGCCCGGTCCAGTACCTGCGGATCGTCGGTCACGGTCAGCCGGGTCAGGCCCTTGAGCACCTTCAGGCACTCGTGACGCGCCGTACTGGCGAGCCAGGAACCGGCCTTGTCGGGCTCGCGGATCCGGCCCAGGTGCTGGGCGAAGCGGAACCACACGGTCTGGTAGACCTCGTGTCCGTCGGCGTCGGAGAGCCGGTGCGCGCGTACGACGGCCCACACCAGCGGACTCATGCCCTCCACCAGCGCCTTCCAGGCCGCGGCGTCCCCGTCGACGGCGGACTGGACCAACTCCCCGACCTCTGCTCGGTCCACGGCTGCACCCCTCGTGTACGGGACGTCATCGTACGCCGTGGAGCGGAGGGTTCCGGACCTCATACGGGCAGCGCCGGGATCGCCGCCGGGACCGGGCGCCAGCTGGGTGGCCGGAGTGCCGTGACGTGCGCCCCGCGCACCTCGGTCCGATCGGCCGACCGCGCCAGCAGCCGGGCGCCGGCCCTGCGCGCATCCCGCTCCCGATGCGCCGTCATATGAGCGGCGACGAGCCCCGCCACCACCGGGGTCGCGAAGGACGTGCCACTCCACTGCGCGAGGCCGTCGAACATCACCTGGTCCGGCTTGGCCCCGGTGCTCTGCCTGCCCTCGCTCAACACCCCCGTGTGGCGCGGGAACTGGCAGGTGCAGGCGTAGCCGGAACCGAACCGGCAGGTCTCGTAGGTGGAGTGCTGGTAGAGGTACGGCACGGGGGTGTCGAATCCGGTGAGGGCGCTGGTCAGGCGCTCACCGGGGGCGTAGACCCGGACCCAGGGGCCGTGATTGCTGAAGCAGGCCGCGGCGTCGCCGTCCCCGCGCAGGGCGCCCACCGACAGCACGCTCTCCGCGTACTCGGGCAGGGCGGCGTAGGCGGCGGGCCAGAACGGGGTGTCGCTGCCGTTGTTGCCCGCGGCGGCGACCAGCAGGGTCCGCCGGGACCGCAGTTCCCGCATGAAGGCGTCCAGGCCGAGCAGGCCGCCGGTGCTCTCGGTGGGCGTGCCGGCGGAGAGGCTGATGACGTCGGGCCAGCCGTCCCGGTCGACGGCCTCGAACAGCTTGCCGCCGAACTCCGACTCCAGGACGGCACCGGCGTCGTTCAGGGTGCCGCGCACGGTGATGGCGGCGTCGGGTGCGACCGCCGCCAGGATCCCGGCGATGAACGTGCCGTGGCCGACGTACTGGTGGAGCATGCCGTCGCCGTCGGTCTCGGACGACTGGGGGTCGCCGGTGGTGCGGGCCAGGAGCGGGTAGGAACGGTGGTCGTGCGTCAGGCCGTTGTCCACGACGAGGACGCGGACGGCGTGGTCCGGGTGCGGACCGGCCGCCGCGGCGGCCGGGTTGGCCGCCGCGGTGCGCGCGGCCGGCACCGGCTCGTCACCGGGGCAGGCGTTGACCGCGATGTGCACCACGTGGTTGCGGCTGACCAGCCGGCGGCCCCCGCGGTCCTCGGCGGCCCGCAGGGCGCGCAGGGCGTGCGGCACGCCGTCGTCGCCCGCGGCCGGGTCGGCGACCCGGATGCGCGTGACGCCGGTGCGGTTGCTCTCCGGGCCGGTACGGCGTACGTGTTCGGGGAACAGGCCCCGGGTCTCGGTGAAGTGGGCGCGCACGGTGTCCTCGACGACCCGGGCCTCCTCGCCGTCCCGGGCGAGTACGACGCCCTTCTCGTACAGGAAGTGGGCGTCGTCGTCCGGCCCCATGGCCAGTGGGACATGGGGCATCGAACGCTGAATGTGGTCGAACTGCTCGTGGAACCGCTGTGGCGCCATGTCGTGTCATCCCCCTCGAGGCGGTGTTCGACAGTGGGAGTCGCGAGGCCACCGTCTGATACACCAGGCCACTACCATGCGAGACGTGACGGCGGGAAGCGAGTCGGTCCTCGAACTGCTGCCCCTGGTGTTCGCCGACCCCGGCGAGGCCCGGGCGCGCGCGGAGCGGGTCCTGCACGCCGCCGCACCGCCGTTGCACGCCAGCGTCGCGCACCAGGTGCTCGGCATCTGGCAGCGGGACTTCGGCGATCTGCGGATCGCGCTGCGGCATCTGCGCCGGGCCCGGGACCTCGCCGCGCGGGCCGAGTCGGCCGACCGGGAGGCCGATGTGCTCGCCACCCTGGGGGTCGCACTGGTGCACGCGGGGCGCACGCGGCAGGGGCTCGCGTCGTTCGAGCGGGGTGTCGCGCGGGGTACCGGGCACACCCGGGCCCGGGTGCTGTACCGGCGTGCGTATGTGTGGTGGGTGCTGGGCCACCACCGGGAGGCGCTGGACGACGTACGGCGGGCGCTGCCGGTGCTGCGGCAGGCCGCCGACGACATCTGGACCGCGCGGGCACTGACCCTGCGGGCCACCGTGCACCTGGCGCTCGGCGCGGTGGACCGGGCGGACGCGGACTTCACGGCGGCGGAACGGCTGTGGGACACCACCGGCCAGGAGCACGACAAGGCGGACGCCGTGGAGAGCCGGGGGCTCGCCGCGTTCCGGTCCGGGGACATCCCGGCGGCGCTGCGGCTGCTGGACGCGGCCGAGGAGCGGTACGCCAGGCTCGGCACGCCCACCTACATGCTGTCCGTCCGGCGCTGTGAGGTGCTGATGGCGGCCGGGCTGGCCCCCGAGGCGCTGGCCGAGGCCGACGGGGCGACGGCGCTGCTGGACCGGATCGGCGGGCAGTCCACGCGCAAGGCCGAGCTGCTGCTCGCCGCCGCGCGGGCGGCCCGCTCGGCCGGGGACCCGCACACCGCGATCGCCCGCGCCGCCGTCGCCGTACGGCTGTTCGCGGCGCAGCGGCGGACCTGGTGGCATACGCACGCCCAACTGGTGCTGATCCAGGCGCGGGTAGCGGCCGGGCGCCGGTCGGGGCGACTGGTCGCGGACGCGGCGGCGGTCGCCGAGCGGCTGGCGTCCTTCGGCTCGCCCGCCGCGCCCGAGGCATCGCTGCTGGCCGGCCGGATCGCGCTGGGCCTCGGCTGGACGGCGGACGCGGAAAGGCACTTGTCGGTGGCCGCGCGCAGCCGGCACGCCGGCCCGCCGACGGTCCGGATGACCGGCTGGGCGGCGCAGGCGCTCAGGGCGCGCGCGGCCGGCTCCCGGCGCGGTGTGCTGGAGGCCTGCCGGCGCGGTCTGGACGTGCTGGACGACCACCGGATGACCCTGGGCGCCTCGGAACTGCGCGCCCATGTGACCGCCCAGGGAGCCGAACTGGCCGCGCTGGCACAGGAGGTGAGTCACAGTCAGGGTGATCCGCGGCGGCTGCTGGTGTGGAGCGAGCGCTGGCGGGCGACCGTGCTGTCCGCGCCGCCGACCCGGCCGCCGGACGATCCGGCGTTGCTGAGCAGCCTGACCGCCTACCGGGAGATCGCCGCCCGTGCCGAGGGTGCCCGGATGGAGGGCCGCCCGGTGCCCGCGCTGGAACGCGAACGGCGGCGTCTGGAAAGGGAGATCCGCTCCCGCACCCGCCACATGCGTGGGGCCGCGCCCGGCACCGGGGACCGGCTGGACGTGGCCCGGCTGCTGGACCGGCTCGGCGCGGGCCGGCTGGTGGAACTGGCCGTGGTGGACGGGCGGGTGCACGTCCTGCTGTGCGGGCAGGGGAAGGTGCGGCGGTTCGACGGCGGGGCGCTGGCTGAGGCGGTGGCCGAGGCGGAGTACGTCCAGGCCGGGCTGCGGCGGCTCGCCCATCCCGGCGCGGAGGCGCGGCTGCCGCTGGTGGAGGCGGCGGGGCGGCGGCTGCAGGAGCTGCTGCTGGGCGGCGCGGCGGCGCAGCTCGGCCCGGGCCCCGTGGTGATCGTGCCGCCGGGGGCACTGCACCGGGTGCCGTGGGCGTTGCTGCCCGCCCTGCGGGACCGGGTGCTCAGCGTGTGCCCGTCGGCGGGCAGCTGGCTGCGCGCCCGGGAGACGGAGCCGCCGCCGGACGGCCGGGCGGTGCTGGTGCGCGGGCCCGGCCTCGCGACCGGCGGTGCCGAAGTACTGGAACTGGCGGGCCGGTACGGCACGGCGACGGTCCTGGAGGGTGCCGAGGCCCAGGTGCCGCGGGTGCTGGCGGAACTCGACGGCGCGGGCCTCGCGCACCTGGCGGCGCACGGTACGTTCCGCGCGGACAGCCCGCTGTTCTCCGCGCTGCGGATGGCCGACGGCCC
Source organism: Streptomyces sp. NPDC048514 (assembly GCF_043199955.1). NCBI lineage: Bacteria > Bacillati > Actinomycetota > Actinomycetes > Kitasatosporales > Streptomycetaceae > Streptomyces > Streptomyces sp. NPDC048514. The sequence goes on from NZ_JBICWT010000002.1 coordinate 374,415, forward strand.
TCTGATCGTGCACGACTTCGAGCGGCTGGCCCGCAGCCCGTACCGGATCATCCTGTCCAGCTGCGACACCGCCCGCCTCGCCTCGGTCGGCGCCGACGAACTTCTCGGTCTGGTCACCGCGTTGCTGCCGCTGGGCACGGCCGGCGTGGTGGCGAGCAGTGCGCCGGTCAACGACGAGGCGGTGGTGCCGCTCATGCTGGCGCTGCACAAGGGCCTGGGTGCGGGCCTGTCCCTGGCCGAGGCCCTGCGCGACGCCCGCACGACCCTGCCCGGCGACGCCGTGCATCAGGTGACGGGCTGGGCGTTCGCGGCGTTCGGCGCTGCGTGAGCGCGCGGTGCGGGGCTGCCGGTCGGTGGCCCGGTGCGGGTGTGTGGTGGCTGCTCGCGCAGTTCCCCGCGCCCCTTCCTCACCTGCTCGGAGTCGTCCCGTGCACCGTTCCGCCACACGCACCGACGACGCTCGGCCCGCTCCGACATCCGGTCTGCTCTCACAGCCGGCGCGCTGTGACACTGGGCCCGCGCCGACAGCCAGACACTGGGCGCGGACCGGCCAGCGTTCCTCACCGAGCGGTGGGCGGACGCGTTCCGGGGCTGCCGCCACACGGTGCTGGGCCCCGGGGATCCCCTCGGGCACCCGGACCGGCGTGTACGGCCCCCCGACGCCCGGACCGCTCTTACGGCCGGCCCGCTCTGGCACGTGTGCAGCTCTGGCATGTGTGCCCGGCTCCCCCTCCCTCCCCTCCGCCGTCCCCGTGTCCTGCCCTGCGCTGCCCTGCCCCTACGCCTACGCCGAACTCGCGACCCGCCGCTCCACCAGCCACGGCAGCGCCTCCCGGTCCCCCGTCCCGAGTCTCGTGTAGGCGCTGTACAGATGGTTCCCCACCGTACGCACCGACAGAGTCAGCTGCTCCGCGATCTCCCGGTTGCTGAGCCCGGCCGCCGCGAGCGTGACGATCTGCCGTTGCCGTGCGGTCAGTTCGCCCAGAGTGAGTCCGGCCAGGGCCGGCGTGCGAGCACCCTGGCAGCGTCCGGCCAGCGCGAGCGCGCGGGTGCGGGAGAGCCGTGCGGCACGCGGATCGCGGTGTGCCCGTACGGCCTGTGCGTGGGCCTCCGCCGCGAACAGCAGCAGGCCGCGCTCCTGCAGGGCCTCGGCCACCCGGTCGAGGGCGGGCCCGTCGCCGTGGGCGAGCGCTTCGGCGTGCCGGGCGAGGACGCTGCCGGCCGGCAGCCGCCCGGCAGCGGTTTGCGGGGTACCCAGGCGTACGGCTTCGTAGAGGGCGTGGACGTCGTCACCGGCCGCCACCGCGGCCCGCGGCCGCCCCCCGCCCGTCTCCGCCGAACGGTCCTGGGCACGCTCCAGTTCGCCCCGGCAGCCGGGGTCGTCCGGCGTCCGGCGCAGCCCTTCCCGGGCCCAGGCCGCCGCGTCCCGCACCTCGCCGCGCAGACGCGCGTACCGGGCCCGTACGGCGGCGTAGCCGGGCGGCAGCGGCGCGCCCTCCGCCACCAGCCACTCCCCCACCGGCGTGGGCACCGGACGGACGTCCAGCCGCTCGATCCGTTCGGCCAGCATGCGCTGTTCGGCGTCGAGCGCGGCGCCGCACGCGTCGGCACCGGCGGCCAGCCGGCGGCCGCGCAGGCGGCCGGTCGTGGCGCGCAGCACCGGGCCGAGCAGTGGATCGGCGAGGGTGACGGCGCCCCGGTCGTCGACCTGGACCAGACCGTCCGTCTCCAGCCGTTCGAGGACGTCGAGGTCGAAGTCCTCCGGGTACGCCGGCAGGGGCTCGGCGAAGGCGAGGCGTTCGAGGGTGTCGCGTGCGCCGGGGCCGCAGCGCTCCACGGCCGGCGCGAAGCGCTCGCGGACGGCCGGGGTGACCGGCAGCGGGCCGCGCCAGGCACGCTCGCCGGTGCCCGGCACGGGGGCCAGCCGCCCGGACGCGTCGAGCGCGGTCACCAGGTCGCGCAGCAGCCGCAGGTCGCCCCGGCACACGTGGTGCAGCCGGGCGGCCGTCAGGGGCTCCAGGCCCGCCGCCGCGAGCAGCCGGGCGGTGTCCTCGCGGGGCAGCGGGGCCAGGGCCAGCCGGGGCAGCAGCTCACCGGTCCACAGCCGGGACACCGCCCCGGGCGCGGGCCCCTCGTCCGCCGCTGCCACGAGCAGGCGGGTGCGCCCGTGCGCGGCGAGCTGGTGGACCAGGGCGGCCGAGGCCTCGTCCAGCAGATGGGCGTCGTCCACGACGAGCAGCCGTACGCCGGACAGGAGCCGGACCGCGCGGTGCAGCGAGACGGTGTCGGGGAGCAGATGGGCGAACGCCGCGAAGGGCAGCCCCCGGGCCTCGGGAGTGCCGGTCACGCGGGTGTGCTCCGTGCCCTGGAGCGCGTGCGTGATCAGCCGGGTCTTGCCCCGGCCGGCTGGGCCGGTCACGACGAGGCCGTGCCGTCCGGTGGCCGACGATCCGGTCACCAGGTCCAGTTCGTCCTCCCGGCCGGTGAACGGCCAGGTCGTCGGAAGCGTCTTCACGTCCTGCCGGAAAGTCCTCACTCCTTCCGGAGCGCGGGTACTCAGGTTTGATACAGGCGGACTTGAGTAGCCCCCGACTCAGGCGCCCGCACCGGGGGGCGGGCACGCTGGCCGCATGACCCGACGCCTCTGCTCGCTACCGCGGCAGCCGGCCCCGTCCTTCCCGGCGGGGCTGACGGCCGAGCGGCTGGGTGCCCTGCTCGCGGGGCGGCGCATGTGGGTCAACGGCACCGTCCTGCACTACTGCTTCCTCGGCGCCGGCTCCGACGCCTCGGTGATCCCGGTTCCCGGGACCGCCGAACTGCGCCGGGTGCCGTGGAACGGGGGCGAGGAACAGCGGGAGGTGGTGCGCGAGTGCTTCCGCGAGTGGCAGAGCCTCGGCATCGGTGTCGTGTTCGCGGAGGTCGGTGACCGCGGTGAGGCCGAGCTGCGGATCGGCTTCCAGGCCGGCGGCGGTTCCTGGTCCACGGTGGGCCGGGAGGCGCTGTCGGCCGGCCGGGGCGAGCGGACCATGAACCTCGGCTGGGACGTGACCGCGCCCGGGGAGCGCGGGACCGTCCTGCACCAGATCGGGCACGCACTCGGCATGGTGCACGAGCACCAGAGCCCGTTCGCCGGGATCCACTGGGACGACGAGGCCGTCTACGCCGAACTGGCGGGCCCGCCGAACTTCTGGAGCCGGGAGACGGCGTACACCAACGTGCTGCGCACGCTGGACGCGGGCGAGGCCAGCTGCTCGGTGTGGGATCCGCAGTCGGTCATGGTGCTGCCGGTCGGGCCGGGGCTGGTGCTGGAGCCGGAGCGGTACCGCGGGGGGCTGCGTCCGTCCGGGGCACCGTCCCCGGCCGACAAGGAGTTCATGCTCCGCTGGTACCCGCCGGCCGGTTCCGTGCGGCCGGCCGAGCTGGTGCCGTTGCGGTCGGTGACGCTGGGACTGGGCCCGGCGGAGCAGGCCGACTTCACCGTCGAACCGCCGGAGACCCGCGACTACCGCGTGGGCACCTTCGGCGACGCCGACACCGTGCTCGTGGTCTTCGAGGAGCGCGACGGGGAACCGCGCTTCCTCGCGGGCCGCGACGACGGCGGCGGCCCGGGCAACGCCGTTGTCGGGGTACGGCTCGTCAGGGGCCGCCGCTACTTCGTCCGCGTACGCCGCTGCTCCACATGGGGTTCGGGGGAGACGGCGCTCATGTGCTGGTGACGGCACGCGGGCGGGGAGGACCAGGGACCGGCGCCGGGGGACCGGTCGCGGACGTCACCCACGGGGGAGGTGACGTCCGCGGCCACGCCGGTTCCGGGGTCAGGGCCCGCGGCCGGCGCATCCGCCGGGACGCGGCGGGCGCCCTAGTGGGCCAGACCCAGGTGGTCGCGCAGGGTCGTGCCCTCGTAGTCGGTGCGGAAGACGCCCCGTTCCTGTAGCAGCGGCACCACCTTGTCGGCGAACGGATCGAGGCCGCCGGGGGTGATGTGCGGGACGAGGATGAAGCCGTCCGAGGCGTCCGCCTGCACGAAGTCGTCGATGGTCCACGCGACGGTGTCCGGGGAGCCGATGAAGGTCTGCCGGTTGCCGGTGTTGATGACCAGGTCGCGGATGGACCACTTGTTGGCCTCGGCGAGTTGCCGCCACTCGCGGGCGACGGCGATCGGGTCGCGGTACATCCGCACCTGGGCGCGGCCCCGGGAGATGTGCTCCTCGCTCACCACCGGGTCGACGTCCGGCAGTGGACCCTCCGGGTCGTACGCCGACAGGTCGCGGTTCCAGACGAACTCCAGGTGTTTGACGGCGGTGGCGCCGCTGACCTGCCGACGGCGCACCTCGCGCGCCAGTTCGGCGGCCTCCTGGTCGGTTTCGCCCAGGACGAACGTCGCGGCGGGCAGGATGAGCAGCTGGTCGGAGCGGCGGCCGTACCTGGCGAGGCGGGACTTGACGTCCGTGTAGAAGGCCTGGCCCTCTTCCAGCGTGGCGTACCGGCTGAAGATCGCGTCCGCGCTCTCGGCGGCGAACTCGCGTCCCTCGTCGGAGTCACCGGCCTGGAAGATCACCGGGCGGCCCTGCGGTGAGCGCGGGACGTTGAAGCGGCCGTGGATGTCGAAGTGCTGTCCCCGGTGCTCGAACGCGCCGGCCTCGGCGTCCCGCAGGAAGGTGCCGGTGGCCCGGTCGGCGAGGATCTCGTCGCCGCGCCAGGAGTCGAACAGCTCGTTCGCCGTGGCGAGGAACTCCCTGGCGCGGGAGTACCGCTCCTCCTGCGGCAGGAAGCCGCCGCGGCGGAAGTTCTCCCCGGTGAAGGCGTCCCAGGAGGTGACCACGTTCCAGGCGGAGCGGCCCGCGGAGAGGTGGTCGAGACTGGCGAACTGGCGGGCCACCTCGTACGGCTCGTTGAACGTGGAGTTGATGGTGCCGGTCAGGCCGAGCCGGTCGGTGACGGCGGCCAGCGCGGCCAGCACGGTGAAGGTGTCGGGGCGGCCGACGACGTCCAGGTCGTAGATCTTCCCGCCCTGCTCCCGGAGCCGGAGCCCCTCGGCGAGGAACAGGAAGTCGAACTTGGCGCGTTCGGCGGTGCGGGCGAAGTGCGCGAAGGAGCTGAACTCGATGTGGCTGCCGGCGGCCGGGTCACTCCACACGGTGGTGTTGTTGACGCCGGGGAAGTGCGCGGCCAGGTGTATCCGCTTCAGCGGCTTGCTCATGGTGATGCCTTCCTCCGGCTCAGGCGACGGCGGTGGGGGCGGGCGCGGGGACGGGGGTGGCGGCGGGCTCGGGTGATACCGGGTGCCCGGAGGAGTAGCGGCCGGCGGGGCGGGCGAGCCCGAGGAGGCCGCGCAGGGTGCCGGCCTCGTAGGCGTCCCGGAAACGGTGGCGGCGCTGCAGCTCGGGCACCAGCTCCCGGCTGACGCGGGGCAGATCGTGGCCGGCGACGGCGGGCCGCAGCCGGAAGCCGGTCAGCCCCTCCCCCGCCAGCTCCTCCAGCAGATCCGCCAGTTGGGCCGCCGTTCCCGCGAAGACCGGGGCGTCGCTCGTGTACGGCTCGCCCGCGAGCGTGTCGAGGCGTTCCCGCCGGGCGTTCGCCTCGCCCGGGGCGTCGTCGAGGAGGACGACGAGGTCGCCGAAGACGTGCAGCGTCTCGTCGGCGCGGCCCGCGGCCTCCTGCTCGGACCGGATCTCGGCGACGATCGCGCGGGCCTGCCGCGCGTCGTGCGGGGTGACGTAGCCGATGTCGGCCTGGCGGGCCACGAGCCGGTACGCGACGCTCTGGTGGGCGAGGGCGCTGACCGGCGGCTGCCCCTGTGGGGGCCGCGGCGTGATGGAGGGCCCCTTGACGTGGAAGAAGCGGCCCTCGAAGTCGATGTGGTGCAGCTTGTCCCGGTCGACGAAGCGGCCGGTGGCCGCGTCCCGGATCTCGGCGTCGTCCTCCCAGCTGTCCCAGAGCCGGCGCACGACCTCCACGTGGTCGCCGGCCTCCTCGAACAGCTCGGTGGCCACGCGTCGTGCGGCCGGGCCGTCGAGGGCGTCGATCCGCTCGACGGTGCGGCGGCCGAAGTGCGCGGCCTCGTCCGCCCGGGCGGTGACCTGCACGCGCAGGCCCGCGCGTCCGGTGCTGACGTAGTCGAGGGTGGCGATCGCCTTGGAGATGTGGAACGGCTCGGTGTGTGTGGCCACCACGGTCGGGACGAGACCTATGTGCCGGGTGAGCGGTGCGACTCGGGAGGCGATGAGGACGGCGTCGAGCCGCCCGCGGACCTGGTCGGTGCGCTCGTCGGGCTCCAGGGCGTGTGAGGACTGGGGGCCGAGGCCGTCCTCGACGGTGACGAAGTCCAGCAGGCCGTGTTCGGCCTCGGCGACCAGATCGGCCCAGTAGCGGGCGGTGAACAGATCCTGGGGGCGGGCGACCGGTTCCCGCCAGGAGGCGGGGTGCCAGCCGGTGCCGTCCAGGGCGACGGCGAGATGGAGCGGGGAAGCGGGAGTCGAGGACACGTCGGTGCCTTCCTTGATGTCCGTACGAGAACACCGGCTCACGGTGCGGGGCGTCGGCGCGGGGCGGTGCGGGGCGCGCCGGGAGGAGACCCGGGCCGGGGACCGGAGCGGGGCCGGAAAGGAGGTCAGTGACGACAGAGCGCGGCGGACACGCGCTGGAGGTCTATGTGCGGCCGGGAGTGCAGGCGGACGGAGCGGTACGGGTGCGGGACGCGCGGGGGCAGTCCGCGGGTCACATCCGTCATGTCCGTCACCTCCCTCCGTCGTGCGCAGGCGGGGCCGGCCTGCGGCCGCCCGGTGCGTCTCGTCATGACGTACAACGTGTGCCCGCCCCGCGGTGTTCCCGGCGTACGGATCCGGCCGCCCCGCCCGTGCGGTGACGGGTGGTCAGGGCATGTCCGGCGGCAGGCCGGGCGGATCCGGGTCTTCTTCAGGAGGAGAGTCTTCAGGAGGAGGGCCTTCAGAAGGGTCTTCCTGCCCCAGGCCACTCGCTGGAGCGGCGGCCGGCGGGCGGGGCCTCGGCGCCGATCACGGTCGTGCCCCTCCCGTGGACGCGGGCGGGCGGCACGGAGCTGCCGCACTTCACCTCACGGCCCGTCACCTGGGGAAGGTGTCGGGGGCTGCCGCGGCGTGGCCGGCCCAGTCCAGGATCTGGACGGCCGCTCCGGCGGCCTCCAGGCCCCGGCAACGGCCGTGGTGGCGGCGGGCGATGCCGTCGAGGTCCAGGTGGCGGCCGAAGGCGGGACGGCCGGCCAGGCGGCGGGCGTAGGCCCACAGCGCGCCCCGGCCGGCGATCCGGTGTACGGCGGAGGCGTCGAGGTGGCAGCGGTGGACGGTGTCCAGCTGCACCAGGGTCACCCACAGTTCGACGTCCGCGGCGGTGAGGCGGTCGCCGACCAGGTACTCCTCACCGCTCAGCCGCCGTTCCAGCCGGCCCAGGGTGTCGAGCAGCACGTCGAGGGCGGCGGCCCGCTCGGCGGGGCCGGCGTCGGCCCGTCCGGCGCGCTGGGCGGCGTCCTCGATGCCTTCGGCGCACATCCGTTCCACCGCTTCGATCACGGAGTGCGTTCCCGACGGGTACAGAGAGGGCCGGCGGCCGTCACGCGGGAAGCGGTCGAGGTCGCGCAGGATGTCGGGGGCATGGGTGCTGACGATGCGCCCGGACCAGTCGTCACTGAGGACCGGGGCGAGGGCCGGGCCGGTGTAGTGGTGGGCGCTCGCCTCGTACAGCGGTCGCAGCGCCGCGTGGCCACCGCCGGGACGGTCGGGGACGGCGGGCAGGAAGGTGACCGGACAGCTGCCGGCCAGGCCGAGGAGGCCGTGCCCGACCGCGAGCCGCAGCCCGTCGGGGCAGGCGGTCGACAGATGGAGCCGGTAGCGGTGCGGCACGGCGTGGTGGCCGCTGCGCGCGTCCCGCCCGAGCCGTCCCCGGAAGAGGGGAGCCGTGCGGTGGACGTTCGAGTCGGCGGCGAGCGGGCTGATGGACATGCGTCTCCCCTGGTGGTGGGCGTGCGATCCCTGGGTGGCCGGGGCGCGGCTCCCCCGGCGATCGGCGCGCGGACCCGTTGGTGATCAGGGCGCGGACCCGGGCGATCGGGGTGTGGAACACCCGGTCGTGGACGGGCGGAAGGACGGGCGCGCCGGCCGGGTCCGTCGGGCGATGCGGGCGAGGGCCCGGAATCAGTACCGGCCGCCGAGCGCGCTGCAGACGCGCAGCAGGTCGATGTGCAGCCGGGAGGTGAGCAGAGGGGCGCACAACGGCGTCCGGCCCGCTCGGCCGGCGACCGTCTCGTGGCGCGTCATGTTTCCCTACCCGTTCACTAGGATTCCCTCCCTGGAGTGTCGACCGGGCTCCGCACGGCGTCAAGGGGGCGTCCACGCCTGGGACTCGGGGTGCGGTCGCAGGCCGGCGCCGACGGGCCGCGACCGGCCCGCCGGGGATTCGGGCGCGGCGCTCCGCCGCCCGGCAGGCCGCCGCCCGGCACTTCGCCACCGGCCGAGCACGGACGGACGACCGCCGGCCCAGCGCGGACGGACGACCACCGGCCGAGCGCGGCACATGACCACCGTCCGACCCGTGACGAGGTGAACACCGGAAGGAGCACGAGGAGCACGAGGCCTCCCCAGGAGCAGCGACATGTGACATAGTACTGCCGTGGCGAAGCGACTGACCTGCGATGTCGTGGTCGTCGGAGCCGGAATGGTGGGCGCAGCCTGCGCGCTGTACGCCGCACGGACCGGTCTCGACGTGAGGGTGGTGGACCGGGGCCCGGTGGCCGGCGGCACCACCGGCGCGGGCGAGGGCAACCTCCTCGTCTCCGACAAGGAACCGGGCCCCGAGCTCGAACTGGCCGCACTGTCGGCCCGGTTGTGGGCGGACCTCGCGGCGGAACTCGGCCCGGTGATCGAGTACGAGCCCAAGGGCGGCCTCGTGGTGGCCTCGACGCCCCGCTCGCTCGCCGCGCTGGCGGAGTTCGCCGCGGGTCAACGGGCCGCCGGCGTCACCGCCGAGCCGGTGCGGGCCGACGATCTGCCCGGACTCGAACCCCACCTGGCACCCGGCATGGCCGGCGGGGTGCACTATCCCCAGGACGCCCAGGTCATGCCCGCGCTCGCCGCGGCTCACCTGCTGCGCGCCTCCGGCGCCCCGTTGCACACCGGCCGAACGGTGACGGGCGTGCTGCGCGCGGCGGACGGCGCCGTGCGCGGTGTCCGCACCGACCGGGGCGACCTCCACGCGCCGGCGGTGGTGAACGCGGCCGGCACCTGGGGCGGTGACCTGGCGGCCCTCGCGGGTGTCCGGCTGCCGGTACACCCCAGGCGCGGGTTCGTGCTGGTCACCGAGCCGCTGCCCCGGCTGGTCCGGCACAAGGTGTACGCGGCGGACTACGTGGCCGACGTGGCGAGCGACTCGGCGGCCCTGCGCACCTCGCCGGTCGTGGAGGGCACGGCCGCCGGGCCGGTCCTGATCGGCGCGACCCGCGAACGGGTCGGCTACGACCGCTCGTTGTCGCTCGCGGCGGTACGGGCGCTGGCGGCCGGCGCGATCGGGCTGTTCCCGTTCCTGGAGCGGGTGCGCGCCCTGCGGACCTACGCGGGCTTCCGGCCGTACCTGCCCGACCACCTCCCGGCGATCGGCCCCGACCCCCGGGCGCCCGGGCTGTTCCACGCCTGTGGCCACGAGGGGGCCGGCATCGGACTGGCCACCGGCACCGGGCGGTTGATCGCGCGGACGCTCGCCGGGAAGGCGCCGGATCTGGACCTCACACCGTTCCGGCCGGAGCGGTTCGACAACGAGGGAGGCGACACACCGTGAATCCCGAGGAGTTGGCCGGGGCCGGACCCGGCGAGACCCTTACCGTCACCTTCGACGGCCTGCCCCTGGAGGCACGGCCGGGCCGCACCGTCGCGGCGGTCCTGTGGGCGGCGGGCGTGACGGCCTGGCGCAGTACCCGCGGCACGGGCCGGCCCCGTGGGGTCTTCTGCGGGACCGGCGTGTGCTTCGACTGCCTGGTGACGGTCAACGGCCTCCCGAACCAACGGGCTTGCCTGGTTCCGGTGCAGGCGGGCGATGTGATCCGCACCCAGCGGGGGACGGGCCGGGACGATGACTGACCGACCGCATCTCGTCGTCGTCGGCGCGGGCCCGGCCGGACTGGCCGGCGCCCTGGCGGCAGCCGCCCGGGGCATCGGCGTGACCCTCGTCGACGCGGCCGACCAGGCGGGCGGGCAGTTCTACCGGCAGCCCGCCGCCGCCCTGGGGGCCCGCCGGCCACAGGCCCTGCACCACCAGTGGCGCGCCTGGAAGCGGCTGCGGGACGGGCTCGACCGCTACTGCGCCACGGGGCTGATCAGGCACCTGACCGACCATCACGTCTGGTGCGTCGAGCGGCGGTCCGGAAGCCGTCCGGTCACCGTGCACGCCCTGCACGGCCCCACGCAGGAGGAGGGGATCGACGTCCACGCGGACGCCGTGCTGCTCGCCACCGGCGGCTACGAGCGCGTCCTGCCGTTCCCGGGCTGGACGCTGCCCGGCGTCGTCACGGCGGGCGGCGCGCAGGCCATGCTCAAGGGCGGCCTGGTGCTGCCCGGGCGGACGGCCGTCGTCGCCGGTACCGGGCCGCTGCTACTGCCCGTGGCCACCGGGCTCGCGGCGGCCGGGGCCCGCGTGGCCGCGCTGGTCGAGTCCGCGGATCCCGCGGGGGTGCCGCGCCGGATCCCGGCCCTGGCCGCGCGGCCGGACAAGCTCGCCGAGGGCGCCGGATACGCCGCCCGGCTGCTGCGTCACGGTGTGCGCGCACTGCCCCGGCACACCGTGGTGGAGGCGCACGGCACCGAGCGGCTGACGGCGGTCACCGTGGCGGCGCTCGACCGGAACGGGCGGATCAGGCCCGGCGGTTCACGGCTGATCCGGTGCGACACCCTCGCCGTCGGCCAGGGCATGCTGCCGCACACCGACCTCGCCGAGACGCTCGGCTGCGCGCTGTCCGGCAGCGGCGTACGGGTCGACGACGAGCAGCGCACGGATGTGCCCGGCGTGTGGGCCGCCGGGGAGACCACCGGCATCGGCGGCGCGGCCCTCGCCCTGGCCGAGGGCCACATCGCCGGCCGCTCGATCGCCGCCCGGCTGCGGGGCACCGCCCCCGACCCCCGTCGCTGGGTGGCCGCCGCCCGGGCCAGGACCCGGCTGCGGCACTTCTACTCGGCACTCGACGCGGTCTGCGCACCGCCGGCCGGCTGGGCCGAACAGGTCACCGACGACACGCTGGTGTGCCGCTGCGAGGAGGTCACCGCCGGCGAGGTCCGTAGCGCCGCGGGCACGCTCGGCGCCCGCGATCTGCGCACCGTGAAGCTGCTCACCCGGGCCGGGATGGGCTGGTGCCAGGGCCGGATGTGCGCACCCGCCGTGGCGGGCCTGACCGGCTGCCCGCTCACCGAGGGGCGCCGGCCCTTCGCGCGGCCGGTGCCGCTCGGGGTACTGGCCGCCCTGCCCGAACCGGACTGACCGGTCGCTCGTCTCCTGCCCGACCACCAAGTCGCAGTAATATGTCACACCCTACCGATTGGGATTCATCATGACGCTCGCGCGGCCCCGCCCCTGGCACGGCATCCTCGTCGCCACCGCCCTCCCGCTCCGCGAGGACCTCTCGGTCGACTTCGACCGGTATGCCGAGCACTGCGCCTGGCTGGTCGGCAACGGCTGCGACGGCGTCGTACCCAACGGCTCGCTCGGCGAGTACCAGGTCCTCACCCACGAGGAGCGCGCCCGGGTCGTGCGGACGGCCGTGGCCGCGGTCGGGGGCGAACGGGTGATGCCGGGCGTCGCCGCGTACGGCTCCGCCGAGGCCCGCCGCTGGGCCGAGCAGGCGGGCGAGGCCGGCTGCGCGTCGGTGATGCTGCTGCCGCCCAACGCCTACCGCGCCGACGAGCGGTCCGTCCTCGCCCACTACGCCGAGGTCGCGCGGACGGGCCTGCCGGTGGTGGCGTACAACAACCCGGTCGACACCAAGGTCGACCTGGTGCCCGAAGTCCTCGCCCGGCTGCACGGCGAGGGCCACATCCACGGCGTCAAGGAGTTCTCCGGGGACGTCCGCCGCGCCTACCGGATCGCCGAACTCGCCCCGGAGCTGGATCTGCTGGCCGGGGCGGACGACGTGCTGCTGGAGCTGGCCGTGGCCGGCGCCAAGGGCTGGGTGGCCGGCTACCCCAACGCACTGCCCCGGGCCTCGGCCGAGCTGTACCGTGCGGCCGTGGCCCAGGACCTCACCACCGCGCTCCCCCTCTACCGGCGACTGCACCCGCTGCTGCGCCGGGACTCGGCGGTGGAGTTCGTGCAGGCGATCAAGCTGTCCATGGACGTCGTCGGGCGGCACGGTGGCCCGGTGCGCCCGCCGCGCGGACCGCTGCCGCCCGAACAGGCGGCGGCCGTCCGTGCGGACACCGAGAAGGCCGTGGCCGCAGGGCTCGTCTGACCAGGAGGCCGGAACATGCGCAGCAAGCTCGTCCTGCACGCCGTCGACTCGCACACCGAGGGCATGCCGACCCGCGTCGTCACCGGCGGGATCGGCCCGGTACCGGGCGCCACGATGAACGAGCGGCGGTTGCACTTCCGTGCCCACCACGATCACATCAAGCGGCTGCTGATGAACGAACCGCGCGGCCACTCCGCGATGAGCGGCGCGATCCTGCAGCCGCCGAGCCGCCCCGACTGCGACTGGGGCGTCATCTACATCGAGGTCTCCGGATACCTGCCGATGTGCGGGCACGGCACGATCGGGGTCGCCACCGTGCTGGTCGAGACCGGCATGGTGGAGGTCGTGGAGCCGATGACGACGATCCGGCTCGACACCCCGGCCGGCGTGGTGGTCGCCGAGGTGGCGGTGGAGGACGGCGCCGCGCGGCACGTGACCCTGCGGAACGTCCCGTCGTTCGCCGTCGCCCTGGACCGCACGGTCACCCTCCCCGGCGGCCGTACGGTGACCTATGACCTCGCCTACGGGGGCAATTTCTACGCCATCCTCCCTCTCGACGCCCTGGGCCTGCCCTTCGAGCGCTCCCGCAAGGACGACATCCTCAGGGCCGGCCTGGACCTGATGCGCGCCATCGACGCGGAGTCGGAGCCGGTGCATCCCGAGGACCCGTCGATCCGCGGCTGTCACCACGTCCACCTGTACGCGCCCGGTGCCACCGCCCGGCGCTCCCGGCACGCGATGGTCATCCATCCGGGCTGGTTCGACCGCTCCCCGTGCGGTACGGGCACGAGCGCGCGCATGGCGCAGTTGCACGCGCGCGGCGAACTCCCCCTGCACACCGAGTTCGTGAACGAGTCGTTCATCGGCACCCGGTTCACCGGGCGGCTGCTGGCGACCACGGAGGTCGCCGGGGTCCCGGCGGTGGTGCCCGAGTTCACCGGCCGGGCGTGGGTCACCGGGACCGCGCAGTATCTGCTGGACCCCACCGATCCGTTCCCCGAGGGGTTCGTCCTCTAGACTCAAGCCGGTGATGCGTGACATGGCACAGACCTCGCAGGACAGCACCGTCCCCGCCCTCCCCCGGCTGGGCGGCCGCCGCAGCAGTTTCCGCGAGCGGGTGGCGGACGCGCTGCGGGCCGCGCTGATCGCGGGCGAGCTGCGGCCCGGCGAGGTCTACTCGGCGCCGTCGCTCGCGGCACGCTTCGGGGTCTCGGCGACGCCGGTACGCGAGGCGATGCTGGATCTGGCCAAGGAGGGGCTGGTCGACACGGTGCCCAACAAGGGCTTCCGGGTCACCGCCGTCTCCGATCAGCAGCTGGACGAGTACACGCACATCCGCGCGCTCGTCGAGATCCCCACCGTGGCCGGCCTGGCCCGCACGGCCGACCGTGTCTCGCTGGAGGCGCTGCGGCCGGCCGCCCGCGAGATCGTCACCGCCGCGGTGGCGGGGGACCTCATCGCCTACGTCGAGGCCGACACCCGCTTCCACCTCGGTCTGCTGGCCCTCGCGGGCAACGCCCACCTGGTCGAGGTGGTGGCCGACCTGCGCAAGCGCTCCCGTCTCTACGGGCTCACCGCGCTGGTGGAGGCGGACCGGCTGCTGTCCTCGGCCCAGGAGCACCTGGAGCTGCTCGACGCCCTGCTGGAGCAGGACGAGACGGCCGTACGGGAGATCATGACCCGGCATATCGGGCACGTCCGCGGCCTGTGGGCCGCGGCGGACTGACCGCGCGTACGTCAGCCCCGCCCGCCTGCGCTCCGCCGGCTTCACTCCCTGCACTCCTTGCACTGTCTGCACCACCTGCACCTGCACTGCCTCCCACCCCATCCCCACGCCCCCAGCCCCCGCACCCCCACACCCCCGGAGGCAGAACATCTCGCGGCGCGAAGGCCGTCACGCGACGCTTTTTGCGCGACCGGGCGGGTCTGACGGGACAAGAAGCGGCGATTTTGAGCCGCCTCGAAGGATCCCCGACCATGGGCCCGTCCCGGCGATCCCGGGAACGCGAGTTCCATGAGAGGCGCACCACCCATGCACAGCACCGGAACCGTCCCTCAGTCGGCTCCGGCCCCGGCGGAGAGCGGCGCGGCCCCCGTCGAGGACCCGCACGGCGACGCCGGCAGGCATGCCCGCCGGTTCGGCCTGCCCGTGGCCACCGCTCTGGTCATGGGCAACATCATCGGCGGCGGCATCTTCCTGCTCCCCGCCTCCATCGCCCCCTACGGCACGGTCAGTCTGGTCGCCTTCGGCGTCCTGACCGTCGGCGCCATCGCCCTGGCCCTGGTCTTCGGCCGACTCGCCGCGCGCGACCCCCGTACCGGCGGCCCGTACGTCTACGCCCGTGAGGCCTTCGGCGACTTCGCCGGTTTCCTCGCGGCCTGGGCGTACTGGATCACCACCTGGGTGTCGAACGCCGCGCTCGCCGTCGCCGCCGTCGGCTATCTCGACGTACTGATCCCGGTGGGCGGCCATCGCTGGACGGCGTGCCTGGCGGCCCTGGCGCTGCAGTGGCTGCCCGCACTGGCCAACTTCGCCGGCAGCCGCTACGTGGGTGCCGTCCAACTGGTGTCCACGGTGCTGAAGTTCGTGCCGCTGCTGCTCGTCGCGGTGGGCGGACTGTTCTTCTTCGACCCGTCCCGGCTCGGGCCCTTCAACTCCAGCGGCCAGAGCGCGACCGGCGCGGTGTCCGCCGCGGCGGCCCTGCTCCTCTTCTCCTACCTCGGCGTGGAGTCGGCCGCGGTGAGCGCCGGGGAGGTCAGGGACGCCCGCCGCAACGTGGGGCGCGCCACCGTCATCGGCACCGCCGGCGCGGCGCTCGTCTACCTGCTGGGCACGCTGTCCGTCTTCGGCACGGTCGCGCACGACCGCCTGGTCACCTCCACGGCGCCGTTCTCGGACGCCGTGAACACGATGTTCGGCGGGAGCTGGGGCGGCACGGCGGTGGCGCTGGCCGCGCTGGTGTCGATGACCGGCTGCCTCAACGGCTGGACGCTGCTGAGCGCCCAGACCCCGTACGCCGCGGCGAAGGACGGCCTGTTCCCGGCGGCCTTCGCGCGCCGCCGCCGGGGTGTGCCGACCGTCGGCGTCGGCGTGACCGTGGTGCTGTCCTCCCTCCTCACCGCGTACAACTACCTGTCGGGCTCGGGGAAGGTCTTCGAGGTACTGGTGCTCGTCACCACGTTCACCGCGACCGTGCCGTACCTGCTGGCCGCCGCCGCCCAGATCTTCCACCTCGTCGCGGGCCGCGGGCCGGTCGACCGGGCGCGACTGGTGCGGGACTCGGTGATCACAGCGGTGGCGGCCGGCTTCTCGGTCTGGCTGATGGCGGGCGCCGGTTACGCGGCGGTGTACCAGGGCGTGCTGTTCCTCTTCGTCGGCATCCTCGTGTACGCGGTGATGGCGGCGCGGCGGCAGCGGCGCGAGGCGGATCCGGAGCTGGACTAAGCTCCCCGGGCCATGAGAATTCTTGTCACCGGTGGCGCCGGGTTCATCGGCTCGCAGTTCGTCCGCGCCACGCTGGCCGGCACGTTGCTCTCGCCGCCGGACGTCCGGGTCACCGTCCTCGACAAACTCACCTACGCGGGCAACCTGGCGAACCTCTCCCCCGTCTCCGGCGATCCGCGGCTGACCTTCGTGCGGGGCGACATCACCGACGCCTGCCTGGTCGACTCCCTGATGACGGGCCACGACGCCGTGGTCCACTTCGCCGCCGAGTCGCACGTGGACCGCTCGCTCGTGGGGGCCCGCGACTTCGTCGTCTCCAACGTGCTCGGCACGCAGACGCTGCTGGACGCGGCGCGCCGGCACCGGATCGGCCGGTTCGTGCACGTCTCCACGGACGAGGTGTACGGCTCGATCGAGCGGGGCGCGTGGCGGGAGGACACCCCGCTGGCGCCCAACTCCCCCTACGCGGCGAGCAAGGCGGGCTCCGACCTGCTCGCGCTGGCCCAGCACCGCAGCCACGGCATGGACGTCGTCGTCACCCGCTGCTCGAACAACTACGGCCGCTACCACTTCCCCGAGAAGATGATCCCGCTGTTCGTCACCCGGCTGCTGCGCGGCCGCACGGTGCCGCTCTACGGCGACGGCGGCAACGTCCGCGACTGGCTGCACGTGTCCGACCACTGCGTGGGCGTCGACCTGGTGCTGCACCACGGACGTGCCGGCGAGGTCTACCACATCGGCGGCGGCGTCGAGCTGGCCAACAAGGAGCTGACGGGACTGCTCCTGGACGCCTGCGGGGCGGGCTGGCAGAACGTGGTGCACGTCCCCGACCGCAAGGGGCACGACCGGCGGTACGCCCTGGACATCACCAAGATCCAGGAGGAGCTGGGCTATCGGCCCGCGGTCTCCTTCACGGACGGACTCGCCGACACCGTCCGCTGGTACCGGGACCATCCCGGCTGGTGGGAGCCGCTGCTGGAGAGGGCGGAACCGGGTGATGAACCCCGCCGTGAAGACTTCCTTCCATCGGGCCCTCCCGCTCCGTAGGCGCACGGCACGTCCCGGTGCGGCAAGTGTGGCCTGCGCGTCCCAAGCCGAACCGGGCCCGGCCGTCCGTGAGCGGGGCTGCCGGCTCACCACCCCACCGGAGTGCGGCGCTCACCACCCCACCGGAGTGGGGCAACGGCCGGCTGGTCGACTCGGCCGGGTGCGGGCGTCAGCTGGAGAACCGCCCCGACCGGTTCCCCGTAAAATGCTCAGGGCCGGTTTCGGATGTCTCCGAAACCGGCCCTCAACTGCGACTCTCTCGAGTCGGGACGACAGGATTTGAACCTGCGACCCCTTGACCCCCAGTCAAGTGCGCTACCAAGCTGCGCCACGTCCCGCTGCGGTCTCACCCGGGGTGCCCCGTGTGATCACGCAGGTCAACACTACCGCACCCGGGCCGGTGTGCGTGCCGCCCCCGTGGGAGCGGGGTCCAGGACGCGGGCGGGGCGGCGGACCGGTACGAGGAGTGCGGCGCCGGCCGCGCCCAGGCAGAGGAGCGCCAGCAGGGCCCAGCCGTGGGTGTATCCGGAGGCGTAGGGCAGGCCGGAGGGCTGGAGCCGGCCGGTGACCAGGACGCTGGTGAGCGCGGCGCCGACGGAACCGCCGATGGTGCGGATGTTGGCGTTCATACCGGTCGCGGCGCCGGTCTGCTCGGGCGGGACGCTGCCCACGATGAGGTTGGCCATCGAGGCGAAGGCCAGTCCGATACCGAGCCCGAACAGGCCCGCGACCACGGCGATCTGCCACCGCTCGTCGTGCCAGAGGGTGAGGAAGCCGCAGGCCAGGGAGCCCAGGGCGGCGCCCGTGGTGAGCAGGGCCTTGGCGCCGACGCGGGGTTCCAGCCGGCCGGAGAGGACTCCGGAGACGAACATGGCGAGGAGCATCGGCAGCATGAGCAGGCCGGAGGCGGTGACGCTGGCGCCGAAGCCGTAGCCCGCCTCGGACGGTGTCTGGACGAAGCCGGGCAGGAAGGACCAGATCGCGTACATGCCCGCGCCGAAGAGCAGGGCGGCCGCGTTGGTCGTCCACACCGCGGGCTGCCGCATCACACGCAGGTCGATCAGCGGGCGGGCGGAGCGGGCCTCGGCCGTGAGCCACAGGGCGAACAGCACGACGGCGGCGGTGAACAGGCCGAGCACCTTCGCCGAGGTCCAGCCCCACTGCCCGGCCTGGCTCAGCGGCAGCAGGAGTGCCACCAGCCAGGCGGAGAGCAGCGCGGCACCGGACCAACTCACCTTGCCCTGAGCCCTCTTGGGCGACTCGGGGACGTAGCGCAGGGCGATCAGCACGGTCACGGCGACGATGGCGACCGGGATCCAGAACAGCCAGCGGTAGTCGAGCGCGGAGACGATCGGCCCCGCCGCAACCATGCCGACGCCGCCGCCCGCGGCGATCACCGCGGAGAGGTTGCTGATGCTGCCGCTGACCCGGGCCGCGGCGAACTCGTCGCGGATGATGCCGAAGGAGAGCGGGAAGAGGGCGCCGCCGACGCCCTGGACGACGCGGGCGACGATGAGCACGCCGATGTTCGGGGCCAGAGCGGCGACGAGGCAGCCGGCCAGGACGGTCACCAGGACGCCGACGAGGGTCCGTTTCTTGCCGGCGAGGTCGCCGACGCGGCCGAGTATGGGGGTGAAGACCGAGGCGGACAGCAGATAGGCCGTCATCACCCAGGTCGCGGTGGACTGGGAGGTGTGCAGGGCGTGCTGGACGGTCGGCAGGGCCGGTGCGATCAGCGACTGCAGCATGGAGAACACGCCCGCACCGGTCGCGAGGACCGCGAAGGTGAGGCGCGTGGACGTGCGGGGCATGAAGAAGCCTCTCCGGAATCCGTGACGCGGAGGGTGTGCGCGAGGGTGGGCAGGGCCGTGCGGCCCGTTCGGCAGGGTGCGGTGGCAGGCGCCCGGACGCGTCCGTCCACGGCGCAGCCACCTCCGCACTGCTAAAGTGGAGGAACCCCTCCACTGTAACGGAGGTACACCTCCGGTTCAAGGAGCGGAGGCTCGCATCCGCTTCGTTCATCCTCTTCCAGGAGGCAGCAGTGACGGCCACGCCGTTCCCCGTCGGCGAGATCGTGGTGACCCGCCGCCCGCATCGCAGGGACGCCGCCCGCAACTACGACGCCCTGCTCGTCGCCGCCCGCGAGGCGTTCGCCGAGCACGGCTCCGACGCCTCCCTGGAGGACATCGCCCGCCGCGCGGGCGTGGGCATCGGCACCCTGTACCGCAACTTCCCCACGCGCCGCGACCTCTTCGAGACCGTCTACGCGGACGAGGTGAACGCCCTGTGCCGGACGGCCGTGGAACTGGCCGGGCACGAGCCCTGGGCGGCGCTGACCGCCTGGCTGGACCGGTTCGCCGGCTACATGGTCACCAAGCGGGCCGTACGCGAGGCCCTCGACAACGAGTCGGACATCTTCACGGCCTGCCGCGACTCCATGTACGCCGCCGGGGGCCCGTTGCTGGAGCGCGCCCAGCGGGCGGGCGTGGCACGGGCCGACATGGACTTCGGTGATCTGCTCCGGATGGTCGCCGGCATCACGGCGACGGTCTTCGACGACGACGCCCAGCGCGACCGGGTCCTCGCGATCGCACTGGACGGGGTGCGCACGAGCCGCTGACCACCGCGCCGGCCCGCCGCGCCGCGCGTCCCGCCTCCGGTCGTTTCTCCGCCGGCGCCCGGCACGCACCGCCTGTCCAACACGCACCGCCCGTCCGGCACGCACCGCCCGTCCGGCACGCGTCGCCGCCCTACTTGATGAGTGCGTTCGCCACCACCACGATCACGCCGAGCAGGGCGTCGCCCAGGCCGACGAGCACGGCGGCCGGCCAGCGTCGGGCCGACCAGCGGGCGGTGATGACGCCGAGCACGAACAGGATCAGGATGTTGAGCGCGAACGCCACGTATTCCACGCCGTTCGCGGACCACCACCTCCACCGTGCGCCCGCGAGCAGCAGGGCCGTGGGCAGCACGACTGCGACGAGCGGCCACTCGTTGCGCAGGGCGGGCAGGATGTCCCAGCGGCGATGCGGGACACGCTCGGCGATGTAGTGGGCGTACCCGTGGGCGAGGGCGGACGCGCACGCGGTCACCAGCACCCACGCGGCGTCGTAGCCGCGGACCTCGGCGGAGGTGTGCCCGTACTGGGTGAGCGCCGCGACCATCGAGCTGGCGAGGACGGCGCCGTACACCCCTCCGAACAGGACCATCTCGCGCGCTTCGAGGTGCCGGGCCGGTGCCGTGCGGGCGGCCGTGGAGTCAGCCATGTCCCCACGATCACCCGCGGCCCGCGTCCCCGCCAGTCCGGGAGCCCGACGAAGTGTCCTCCGACCAGGCCGGATGCCGCACACACTGTCGACGGCGGCACGGCGGCGGACCTCGCTAGGGTCGGCCGTATGACGCACAGCTTCGCACTCCACATCCCGGACGCCGACCTGGAACCCGAACCGCTCGACCCTGCGCAGATCGTCTCCGGCAGTCCGGAGGTGACCGGCAAGGTCGTCTGGGAGTCGCCGGACGGGCGGCAGATCCGCGGGATCTGGCAGATCACCCCGGGCGTGGTCACCGACACGGAGGCGGACGAGCTGTTCGTGGTGATCAGCGGCTCGGCGACGATCGAGGTCGAGGACGGGCCGAAGCTCACGGTGGGGCCCGGCGACATGGCGGTGCTGCGCGCGGGCGACCGTACGACGTGGACCGTGCACGAGACGCTGCGCAAGGCCTACGCGATCAACCTCTGAGTCCGTCCCCGGGCGGCCCCGTCGTACCCCGGACCTCGAGCGTCGGTACGGCCAGGTGCACTCGCCCCTCGCCCTCCGGCCGCTCGAAGCGGTCCAGCAGACAGCGGGCGGTGCGCCGCCCCGCCTCGTACGGGGCGGTGTCGACGGTGGTCAGCCAGACGTGCCGCAGCCGGGAGATGCCGGTGTTGTCGTAGCCGGCCACCGACAGGTCGCCCGGCACTCGCAGGCCCAGTTCCCCGGCCGCCGAGAGCGCGCCGACCGAGGCCATGTCGTTGACGGCGAAGACGGCGGTGGGCCGCTCGGTTCGGCCGAGCAGCCGTACGGTCCCGCGGTAGCCGCCCTCCTCGGTCAGGTCGCCGGGCTCGACCAGCGGTTCGGCACCGTGGGCCCGCATGGCCGCCTCGTAGCCGCGCCGGCGCAGCGCTCCGACGGCGCCCTGGCCCGCGAGATGGGCGATCCGGCGGTGACCGAGGCCGAGCAGGTGCTCCGTGGCGAGCCGGGCCCCCAGCTCGTCGTCCCCGGCGACCACGTCCACACCCGGGGGCCGGGGCTCGCGGGCACCCGCCACGACCACGGGCATCCGCAGCGCGAGCGCGCCGAGCCCGTGCGCGTCGGGGACCGTGCCGACCACCACGAGACCGTCGACGCCGAGGTCCAGGAACGGTTCGGCGAGATCGTGGCCCATCCGCCGGTTGAGCCGGGCGTCGGCGAGGAGCATGTGCAGGCCGGCCGTGTGGAGCAGGGAGTTCAGGCCGTCCAGCAGCTCCACGAACCAGGGGTTGCGCAGGTCGTCGAGGAGGACGCCGACCGTTCGCGTGCGCTGTTCGCTCAGGCTGCGGGCGGCGGCGTTGGGCCGGTAGCCCAGCTCGCGCACCGCGCGCAGCACCGCGTCCCGCTTCTGCTCGCGCACCGGGCCCGTGCCGCGCAGCACCAGGGAGACCAGTGACTTCGACACCCCGGCCCGCTCGGCGACGTCCCGGATCGTCGGACGGCTCATGGGTTGGACCGTTCCATGCTCGGGCCGGGCTGTCAAAGGGGGCCCGGCTGATGCGCTCGCACCTGGCTGGACCGCTTGACACCGCCTTCATGTCCGGACATGGTGACCCGGACAGGAGATGGACCGGTCCAAAGAGGTGCTGTCATGGTGGATGCGCTCGGTGTCGCGGTCGTCGGGTTCGGCTGGATGGGCCGGGTGCACACCCAGGCGTACGCCCGGCTTCCGCACCACTACCCCCGGCTCCCGCTCCGCCCGCGGCTGGTCACGGTCGCCGAGGAGGTGCCCGGGCGGGCCGCGGAGGCCGCCGAGCAGTTCGGGTTCGCCTGCGCCACCCGCGACTGGCGCGAGGTGGCCGCCGATCCGCGCGTGCGGGCCGTCAGCGTCACCGCGCCGAACTTCCTGCACCGGGAGATCGGTGTGACGATGGCCGAGGCCGGCAAGCACCTGTGGATCGAGAAGCCGGTGGGGCTGACCGCCGGGGACGCCCGCGCGGTCGCGGACGCGGTCGCGGGGGCCGGCGTGCAGGGCACGGTCGGCTTCAACTACCGCAACGCGCCCGCCGTCGAGGCCGCCCGCGAGCTGATCGCCGCCGGTGAGATCGGCACCGTCACGCACGTCCGCCTCCGCCTGTTCAGTGACTACGCGGCGCACCCGGACGGCGCCCTGACCTGGCGGTACGAGCGGGAGCGCGGCGGCAGCGGAGTGCTCGGCGATCTGGCCTCGCACGGCGCCGACCTGGCCCGCTTCCTGCTCGGCGACATCGTCTCCGTCACCGCCGACACCGCGATCTTCGTGCCGGAACGGGCCCGTCCGGCCGGCGCCACCGCCGGTCACGCCCTCGCCTCCGGCGGCGAGCCGGGCCCGGTCGAGAACGAGGACTACGTCAACTGCCTGCTGCGCTTCGCCTCCGGCGCGCGGGGGGTGCTGGAGGCCTGCCGGGTCTCGGTGGGCGAGCAGAACAACTACGGCTTCGAGGTGCACGGCACCCGGGGGGCGGTGTTCTGGGACTTCCGCCGGATGAACGAACTACGGGTGAGCCGCGGCACGACGTACCAGGACCAGCCGGTCAGCACGGTGTACGTCGGCCCGGGCGCCGGCGAGTTCGCCGCGTTCCAGCCGGGCGCGGCCAACGCGATGGGCTACGACGATCTGAAGGTCGTCGAGGCCTACCGCTTCGTCCGCTCGGTCGCCGAGGGCACGGCGTACGGCGCGACGCTGACGGACGCCGTCCACAGCGCGGCCGTGCTGGACGCGATGGCGCGGTCCGCTCAGCTCGGCTCCTGGGTGGACGTCGCCGGCGGCTGAGCGAGCCGCAGGACACCGGCGGCGAGGGCGTCCACCACCGGCTGCGGGGGCGTGTCGGCCGTGCCGGTGGTCCGGGCCGGCAGCGGCAGTTCCACCTGTACCCCGCCCAGCCGGGTGAGGTTGACGGGGTTCCTCGGATGCAGGCCGCGCAGGCCGGCCGGGACCTGCGCCAGATCCGTGACCACCCGGAACCGGGGGGCCAGGGCGTGCAGTTCCTCGGCCAGGACCAGCGCCGCAGCGCGGTTGCGGCCACCCAGGAAGAGGCTGTGCGGGGCTTGGGGGCGCATATGGCCGTGCAGGGACACCGTGAGGGACACCCGGTCCAGGAACCTGCGCAGCAGCGCGCAGTGGTCCGCCGCCATGAGCGGGGACGGGATGTGCACGGGCCGCCGCGCCCCGGGCTGGGTGAAGACCAGGCTGGTGGCCCGGCAGCGGCGCGCCACGAGGTCCGCGAGTTCGGCCGTGCCCCCTTCGTTGCTGCCGTGCAGTGCCAGCAGCCCGATGCCGTTGCCCGGCACGAGGGTCGCGACCAGCGGTACGCCCTCGATCTCCACGCGTTCGGTGCGGATCATCGCGTCCCTTCATTCGGCCGGCTGCACGGGCAGGTTGTACGGCGTGACGACCTGGATCGCGGACGGCAGCGCCGGGCCGGCCGGGGGCAGCGCGCCGTGCGCGCGCATCACCAGGCGGCAGGCCTCGCGCAGGTCCTGGCG
The DNA here is from genome assembly GCF_043199955.1 of Streptomyces sp. NPDC048514. NCBI lineage: Bacteria > Bacillati > Actinomycetota > Actinomycetes > Kitasatosporales > Streptomycetaceae > Streptomyces > Streptomyces sp. NPDC048514. The sequence goes on from NZ_JBICWT010000002.1 coordinate 398,119, forward strand.
CAGATCGTGGTGGAGCACGGCGGACAGCCGGTGCTCGTTCAGCAGACGGGTGTTGTCGTGGTCGAGGTCGTGGGCGATGAACACCGCGCATTCGCGGCCGAGGTCGGCGAAGGCCCGCAGGGTCGCGTCGTTGCCGCCGCCGATGGAGTACACGGCCCGGATGTCCGGGTCGCGGACGAGGGCGTCGCGGACGAGGTCGTACTGCGTGGCGTCCAGACCCTGCCCCTCGCCGATCTCGACCAGGGTGCGTGCGGGCTGCCGGGCCCTCAGCACGCTCCGGAACCCCATCTCGCGCTCCTCCTCGTTGCGGAAGAAGCCGCTGCTGAGGCTGGTGAGGACGTTGCCCGGCCGGTCGCCGAGCCACTGGCCGGTCAGATAGGCGGCGGTCGCGCCGGCCGCCCGGTTGTCTATGCCGACGTAGGCGAGGCGGCCGCTGGCGGGCAGATCGGTGACGAGGGTGACGACCGGGACGCCGGCGGCCGTGAGGCGTCCGACGGCCGCGGTGACCTCGGGGACGTCCGGCGCCTTGAGGATCACCCCCTGCGATCCGCGCCGGGCGATCCGGTCCAGCGTGGCGACCTGTTCCCGCACCGGTCCGGTCTCGCGGAAGTGGAAGCGGGAGCGGACCACCGCCGGGTGCAGGGAGGGCAGTTCGGCCTCCAGGGCGCCGCGCACGGCGGTGGTGAACCGCTCGGGCGCCCGCACCACGATGTCGACCATGAACGTACGGCCCACCAGCCGGACCTGGGTGCGCTGCCGGTCCAGGTCGGCGATGGCCCGGTGGACCTCCTGCGCCGTGCTCCGGCGCACCCCTCCCCTGCCGTTCAGCACACGGTCCACGGTGGCCTCGCTGAGACCTGCCTGGCGGGCGATCTCCCGGATCGGGAACGGGTGTCCCATGGACCGGCTCCTTGAGGGGTTTTTGACGGCTGTCTGCTGGTTGTTCGACGGGTTTGTACTGACAAGAATGGCAGGGCCGTGCCGCTCCCGTGCCCGAAAGAAGGACGCCGGGACGGCTGCGCGCGGAACTGCGAGCCGGCGGCGAACGCCGGGAGAGCTGAGGACGAGCATGCGACTTCCCGACGGGCCTCTGCTCCGGGACAAGGCCGTCCTGGTCAACGGCGGCAGCCAGGGGGTGGGGGCCGCGATCGCGCGGGCCGCCGTCCGCGAGGGTGCCGCGGTGGCCGTGACGGGGCGCCGGGCCGAGCCGGGCGAGGCCCTGGTGGCGGAGCTGACGGCCGCCGGGGGCACGGCGCTGTTCGTGCGGGCCGATCTGGCGGACGCCGAGCGGGCGAAGGCCTCGGTGGCCGAGGTCGTGGACGCTTACGGCCGGATCGACTGCCTGGTGAACTCGGCCGGGCTGACCTCCCGGGGCACGCTGCTGGACACCACGCCGGAGCTGTTCGACGCGCACATCGCGGTCAACCTCAGGGCGCCGTTCTTCGCCATGCAGGCGGCGGTCGCCGACATGACGGCCCGCGGGGCGCCCGGCACGATCGTCAACATCATCACCTCGTCGGCGCACGGCGGGCAGCCCTTCCTCGCACCGTACGTGGCCGCGAAGGCGGGCCTGATGGGCCTGACCCGGAACGCCGCGCACGCACATCGCTGGGACCGGATCCGGATCAACGGCGTGAACATCGGCTGGACCGCGACCGAGGGCGAGGACGCCACCCAGCGCGCCTTCCACGGCGCCGGCGACGACTGGCGCGAGCGGGCCGCGGCCCGGCTGCCGATGGGCAGGCTCGGGGAGCCGGACGAGATCGCGGACTTCGTGGTCCTCCTGCTGTCCGACCGCTCCGGCGTGGTCACCGGTTCGGTGATCGACTGGGACCAGAACGTACTCGGTGGACTCGACTGACCGGCCCCGCGAACCCCTCGCACTCCGGAAACCGGCCGGCCCCGCGAACCCTCCGCACCCCGAGAACCGACCTTCCCCGCCCCTTCCGCACCCCGGAAACAGACCTCCCCACAAGCCCTTCCGCACCCTAGGAGCAGTATGCGCATCGGAATCCTCGGCCTCGGCCGCATCGGCGCCTTCCATGCCGAGACCCTCACCGGACTGGACGCCGTCGAGTCGCTCGTCGTCGCCGATCCGTTCGCGGACGCCGCCAAGGCGGCCGCGGAGCGGTTCGGGGCCGAGGTCGCCGACTCCCCTCAGGCGCTGCTGGCGGCCGGGGTGGACGGCCTCGTGATCGCGGCGGCCACCGACGCCCACCCGGCACTGATCCGGGCCGGGGTGGCGGCAGGCGTGCCGGTCTTCTGCGAGAAGCCGGTGGCCCGCACCATGGCCGAGGGCGTCGAGGTGCTGCGGGCCGTGCGCGGTTACGACGTCCCGGTCCAGGTCGGCTACAACCGCCGCTTCGACGCGGGCTTCGCCGCCGCACGGGCCGCGGTGCGGGCCGGTGAGCTGGGCGAGCTGCACACGGTCCGCTGCACGACCCTGGACCCGGCGCCGCCGCCGGCCGCTTACGTCGCCGCGTCCGGCGGGATCTTCCGCGACTGTTCCGTGCACGACTTCGACATCATCCGCTGGGTCACGGGCCGGGAGGTGACCGAGGTGTACGCGGTGGGCGGCAACCGGGGCGCCGACCACATCGCGGCGGCGGGCGACGCCGACACCACCGGCGCGGTCCTCACCCTGGACGACGGCACCATCGCGGTGGTCTCCAACTCCCGCCACAACGCCCGTGGTTACGACGTGCGCATGGAACTGCACGGCTTCGCCGACTCGATCGCCGTCGGACTGGACGACAAGCTGCCGCTGCGCTCGGTGGAGCCCGGTGTGAGCTTCCCGGCCGGCACCCCGCACGACTTCTTCATGGACCGCTTCGCCGAGGCCTACCGGGCCGAACTCACCGCGTTCACCGAGGTCGTGGCGGGCACCCGCCCCTCCCCCTGCACGATCGGGGACGCCCTGGAGGCGGGCTGGATCGCCGAGGCCTGCACCCTTTCGCTGCACGAGCACCGGCCGGTGACGCTCACGGAGGCACGCGGGGCCTGACCCCCGGGTCCGCCCCACGGACGGTGCCGGACCGCGCAGGGAGCCTGCTCGCTCGCGGCGCGGTCCAGCTCGGCGCGGCTCAGAGGCAGTAGCGGACCAGCCACTCGTCGGGGTTGTAGGCGTCGCGCGCCGGGTCCCTCGGCAGGGCGGTGCGCGTCTCCACCACGTCCTCGGGCCGCACCCGCTCCGGCAGTGACCCGAACCGGGCGCGGCGGGCGCTCTCGGCGGTGTCCGGCGCCGCTTCCGGGTCCCTCACATGCCGCTCGTGCTCGGTGTTCGCCTGGTGTGTCAACTCGGCCTCCCCGGGGTTGTCGCGACCCGTACCCGTCTTGGACGTTCCCCAGAGGATTTCGGTTGCGAGCGCGGGCGCCGAGGGCGCGGTCCCTCCCCGGCGGCAGAGGACGGCGGCACCCCTCAGGCGCCGCAGGAGCGCAGGAAGCGGCGGGTGCGCACCGCGATCGGCAGCGGCCTGTCCGGCTCGCACGGGTACATGTCCTGCTCGACGATCGCGAACAGCTCCACGCCGAGCCGCTGTGCCGCCTCCAGCACCGGCCCCAGCTCGGGAACGCCGGCGGGCGGTTCGCACATCACCCCCCGTTGCACCGCGGGCCCGAACGGCACCTCGTGCGCGACCACCTCGGCGAGGACGTCCGGGTCGACCTGCTTGAGGTGCAGATAGCCGATCCGCTCGCCGTAGGTCTCGATCAGCTTGACGCTGTCCCCGCCGCAGTAGGCGTAGTGCCCGGTGTCCAGGCAGAGGTTGACCAGACCGGGGTCGGTGGAGTCGAGCAACCGCTCGACGTGGTGCTCGGTGTCGATGTGGGTGTCGGCGTGCGGGTGGACCACGATGTCCAGGCCGTAGGTCTCCCGCACCTCGTGGCCGAGTCGCTCCATGCCCTTGCTCAGGTGCGCCCACTGCTCGGTGGTCAGCTCCGGCGGCTCGAGGATCTCGGCGGTCTTGTCGTCGCGCCAGAAGGAGGGGATCACCACCAGGTGCCGGGCGCCCATCGCCTGGGTGAGCGCGGCCACCCGGGCGACGTGCGCCCAGGTGTCCTCCCAGACCGACGGGCCGCGGTGCAGGCCGGTGAAGACCGTGCCCGCCGACACCTTCAGGTTCCGCCGGGCCACCTCGTCGGTGAGCCGCGCCGGATCGGTGGGGAGGTAGCCGTAGGGGCCGAGTTCGATCCAGTCGTAGCCCGCCTCACAGACCTCGTCGAGGAAGCGTTCCCAGGGGACCTGCCGGGGGTCGTCGGGGAACCAGACGCCCCAGGAGTCGGGGGCCGAGCCGACCCGGATGCGGTCGAGAGCGGATGGGTGCGCCATGTCAGCCGGTCCCTTCGGGAGAGTTGGCCACCGGTGCGGTGAGGTCGCCCTCCTCCGGCAGTTCCTGCACGTCGACGCCGCGAACCTGGGCCAGCTCGTGCTTGAGCGCGGCGAGTTCGGTGCCGCCCGCCATGTGGTTGGTCAGCTCCTCAAGGCTCACCTCGCTGCGGTCCGCGCTCAGCTCCAGGGTGCCGAGGCGCAGCACGCTGAAGTGGTCGCCGACCATGTAGGCGTGGTGGGGGTTGTGGGTGATGAAGATGACGCCGAGGCCGCGGTCGCGGGCGGCGGCGATGTACTTGAGCACCACGCCGGACTGCTTGACGCCGAGGGCCGCGGTCGGCTCGTCGAGGATGAGGACGCGGGCGCCGAAGTGGACGGCGCGGGCGATCGCCACGCACTGGCGCTGACCGCCGGACAGGGTGCCGATGGGCTGTTCCAGGTCGTGCAGGACGATGCCCATGTTGCGCAGTTCCTGGTCGGCGGTCGCCTTCATCCGGGCGATGTCCAGGCGGCGGACGGGCCAGGGGCCCCGGGTCAGCTCGGAGCCGAGGAAGAAGTTCCGCCACACCGGCATGAGCGGGACGGTCGCCAGGTCCTGGTAGACGGTGGCGATGCCGCGTCCGAGGGCGTCGCGGGGGCTGGAGAAGCGCACCGGCCGGCCGTCCACGAGGAACTCGCCCTCGGTGTGCTGGTGCAGCCCCGAGATGATTTTGATGAGGGTGGACTTGCCGGCGCCGTTGTCGCCGAGTACGCAGGTCACGCGGCTGGCGTGGACCGTGAGGTCGACGCCGTGCAGGGCGCGGATGTTGCCGTAGGACTTGCCCGCGCCGCGCAGTTCGACCAGGGGGCCGCCGGCTGCGGGCGGGGTGTCCTCCAGGACGGCGCCGTGCGTTCCGGTTCCGTTGTCGGTCATCGGTTCGCTCACCTCCGGGTCGCCGTGCGCTGGACCCATAGATTGATCAGGACGGCGCCGAGCAGCATGACGCCGAGGAAGGCCTTGAACCAGTCGGGGTTCCAGCCGGCGTAGACGATGCCCTGCTGCACCATGCCGAACATGAAGGCGCCGAAGACCGGGCCGATCGCGGAGCCGTAGCCGCCGGTGAGCAGACAGCCGCCGATGACGGCCGCGGCGATGTAGATCAGTTCCTGCCCGACGCCCTCGCCGGACTGCACGGTGTTGAACGAGAACAGGTTGTGCATGCCGACGAACCAGGCGCCGAAGCCGACCAGCATGAACAGCGAGATCTTGGTGAACCTCACGGGGACGCCGACGGCGCGGGCGCTGTCCTTGCTGCCCCCGACGGCGAAGATCCAGTTGCCGTACCTGGTGCGCAGCAGCACCCAGGTGGCGAGGGCGGCGAAGACCAGCCACCAGATCACGGTGATCTTCACCTGGACGCCGCCGACGTCGAAGGAGGAGGCGAAGATCTTCTTGGCCTGGTCGAAGCCGTCCATGTCGCTGATGTCGTCGGTGGCGACGTTGCCGGTGATCGACTTGGTCACGGCGAGGTTCACGCCCTGCAGGATCAGGAAGGTGCCGAGGGTCACCAGGAAGCTGGGCAGCCCGGTCCTCATCACCATCCAGCCGTTGAAGGCGCCGATCGCGAGGGAGACGACCAGGGCGACGATCACACCGGTCCACACGTTCAGGGTCAGCTGGTAGCTCACCATGCTCGCGGTGAGCGCCGAGGTGATCACCGCGACGCCGGCGGACAGGTCGAACTCGCCGCCGATCATCAGCAGGGCCACCGGCAGTGCCATGATCCCGATCGTCGAGGACTGGTAGAGGATCGTGGCCATCGAGCTGCCCTGGCGGACCGAGGGGGCGACGATGAGGAAGAAGACCAGTACGGCGGCGGCGCCGAGGAAGACGCCCACCTCGGGCCGGGCCAGCAGCCGGAGCGCCAGCGGGCGCCGGGCGGTGCGGCCGCCGGCGTTCTTCGGACCGGACGCCGGCGGCTCGCCCACCGCCGGCTCTGCCTGCGGGGCCATGCGCATCACCGGGTGCCCTTCGCGGCGTACTCGGCGACCTTGCCGACGTTGGACTTGTCGACGAAGGCCGGCCCGGTGAGCACCGGCTGCTCGCCGCCGCCGCTGTAGTTGCCGTTGTTCTTGTAGAGCCACAGGGCGTCGACCGCGAGATAGCCCTGGAGATAGGGCTGCTGGTCCACGGCGAACTCGATGCTGCCGTTCTGGACGCCCTTGACCAGTTCCTTGTTGAGGTCGAAGGTGGCGACCTCGGCCTTGCTGCCCGCGTCGGCCACGGACTGGACCGCGGTGAGCGCGAACGGGGCGCCGAGGGTGACGACGGTGTCGATGGAGTCGTCCTGCTTCAGCTTCGCCGTGATCGTCGACCGCACGGACGGCATGTCGGTGCCGTTCACGTAGAGCGTCTCGGTGGTGCCCTCGAAGGTCTTCTTCACTCCGTCGCAGCGCTGGGTGAGCCCCACGTTGCCCTGCTCCTGGATCACACAGGCGATCTTCTTGGCGCCGGTGGTGTTCAGCTTCTTGCCGAGCGCCTCGCCCGCGACGTTCTCGTCCTGCCCGAAGAACTCCAGCAGACCGAGGTCCTTCCAGTCGCTGAGGCCGGAGTTGAGGCCGACGACCGGGATGCCGGCCCGCTCCGCCTTGCCGATCACGTTCTTCATCGCGTCCGGCTTGGCCAGGGTGACGGCGATGCCGTCGACCTTCTGGTCGATCGCGTTCTGCACCAGGTTGGCCTGGTTGCCGGCGTTCGGGTCGGCCGAGTAGACCAGCTTGACGTTGTCCTTGGCCGCGGCGGCCTCCGCGCCCTTGCGGACGGTGTCCCAGAAGGTGTCGCCGGGTGCCTGGTGGGTGATCAGCGCGACCGTCATCCGGGGGGTGTCGGCCTTGCCGACCGCGGCGTTCGCCGCGGCCTCCTCGGCCTTCTTGCCGCCGTGGCTGCTCGCGCAGCCGGTGAGGATCAGGGCCGCCGCGGCGGCCGCGGCCACCAGCGGCACCGGCCTGCGGGAGCGCGAGCGAGAAGAGCGGTCCATCTTTCCTGCACCTCACTGTGCGACGGGGGAGGGACGCTGTTGCGTTGGGACGGGATACAAGTCCTTGTCGGGCCCGCTGTCAATACTTTGTCAAGACATCATTTCACGCGGTGGTCCGAATGTAAGTACAAACCATTGACATCCTCGTGGCGCTCACCTACATCTTGAGAGGCAGGAGTCGCCTCGACGACCCGATCGGTTCCTGTCTGCCCAGTACACCGCAGTCGACGCCCGACGGCACCGGCTGATCACCGGCGGCCGGGCGGCCACCGGACCACCGGACCACCGGACCACCGGACCACCGGACCACCGGGAAGGAGGTGCCGCGATGGCGAGGACCGGCGATCCTCACCGGCCCGCGGCCGGTTCCGCGCTCACCTCCCTGACCTTCGCCCTGGACCGCGCGAGCCCGGTCCCGCTGTACCACCAGTTCGCCCAGCAGCTGGAAGCGGCCATCGGGCGGGGAGCACTGACCCCGGGAAGCCTCCTCGGCAACGAGGTCGACCTGTCCGCGCGCCTCGGGCTGTCCCGGCCCACCGTCCGTCAGGCGATCCGGACCCTGGTCGACAAGGGACTGCTGGTGCGCCGCCGCGGGGTCGGCACGCAGGTCGTGCACAGCCGGGTCAGGCGGCCGCTGGAACTGAGCAGCCTCTACGACGACCTGGAATCGGCCGGCCAGGGCCCGGCCACCCGGGTCCTGCGCAACGAGCCGATCCCGGCGAGCGCCGACGTGGCCGCGGCCCTCGGTCTCACGGAGGGAACCGAGGTCACCGTGCTGGAGCGACTGCGCTGCACCCACGGCCGGCCGGTGGCCCTCCTGTGCAACCACCTGCCGCCCTCCGCGCTCGAACTCACCACGCAGCGCCTGGAGTCGACGGGGCTGTACCGGATGATGCGCTCCGCGGGCGTCACCCTGCACAGCGCCCGGCAGTCGATCGGCGCCCGCGGCGCCACCACCGAGGAGGCCGCGCTGCTGGACGAGGAGGAGGGCGCGGCACTGCTCACCATGCGCCGCACCGCCTACGACGTGTCCGGCCGGCCGGTGGAGTACGGCAGCCACGTCTACCGTGCCTCCCACTACGCCTTCGACTTCCAACTGCTGGTCAGACCCTGAAACGGAATCACCCGTCTCCGCACGGCCCCCGCGGCGGCCCCGACCACGGGGGCTCTCGTCCGTCCGCCGCGTGTGGGAAGTCGCAGATGACGACGACGATTACGTTTCGGGCAAGAGGCCCCCCAGTGCGAGCACGCCTATTGACGCATGAGCGGAAGTGGGGCTGTCATTACGGCCACGATGTTCGGTCGAGTTGATTTCTGAGCGGTTTCGGAGACCTTTCGGTGATCGGCTCACCCCCTTGGCCGAACCCTGCATTCCTCAGGAGCCGCCATGCGCCTCTCCCCCTCCGGCCGTTCGGTCCCGGACCCCGGCCGTCGTTCGCTGATACGCGGAGCGGGCGGCGCCGCCGTACTCGCCGGTGCCGGCATACCCTTGCTGTCCGCCTGCGGCGGCAGCGGTTCCTCCTCCGACCCGAAGACCGTCACCGTCGGCTCCAACGCCTCGGACGCGGTGCCGAAAAAGGCCTTCGAGAGCGTCTACGCGGCCTTCCGGAAGCAGTCCGGCCTCACCGTCGATGTCAACACGAAGGACCACAACACCTTCCAGGAGCAGATCAATTCGTATCTGCAGGGCACGCCGGACGACGTGTTCAACTGGTTCGCCGGCTACCGCATGCAGTTCTTCGCGGCGAAGAAGCTGGCCGCCCCGGTCGACGACGTGTGGGCGAAGATCGGTGACGGATTTCCCGAGGCCATGAGGAAGCTCAGCAAGGGCGAGGACGGCAAGTACTACTTCGTGCCGATGACGACGTATCCGTGGGCGATCTTCTACCGCAGAAGCGTCTTCGAGCGGCACGGCTATCAGATCCCCACCACCTGGGACGACTTCGTCGCCCTGCTGAAGCGGATGAAGAAGGACGGGCTGGTCCCGCTCGCCTTCGGCGACAAGGACGCCTGGCCCGCGATGGGCACCTTCGACCAGATCGACTTCCGCCTGAACGGCTACGACTTCCACGTCCAGCTGATGGCCGGCAAGGCGTCCTGGACCGACGCCAGGGTGAAGGCCGTCTTCGACCACTGGACCGAGATCCTCCCCTACCACCAGGACGGTTTCATGGGCCGCACCTGGCAGGACGCGGCGCAGACCCTGGTGGCCAAGAAGGCCGGCATGTACCTCCTCGGCTCTTTCGTGGCCCAGCAGTTCACGGACAAGGCCGACCTGGACGACCTCGACTTCTTCCCCTTCCCCGAGCTCGACCCCGCCCACGGCCAGGAGACCGTGGAGGCGCCGACCGACGGCTTCATGGTCAGCAGGTCCCCGAAGAACCACGCGGGAGTGGTGAAACTGCTGGAGTACCTGGGCAGTCCGGCGGCCGAGCAGCTGTATCTCAGGACCGACCCGAGCGTGGTGGCCGCCTCGGACAAGGCCGACACCTCCTCCTACTCGGCACTGCAGAAGAAGGCCTTCGAGATGATCCGCGGCGCCAAGAGCCTCACCCAGTTCATGGACCGCGACAGCCGCCCGGACTTCACCTCCACGGTGATGCAGCCCGGACTGCAGAAGTTCCTGCAGAACCCCAAGGGCGTGGACAGCCTGTTGTCGTCCGTCGAACGCCAGAAGAAGACCATCTTCGCGTCGTCGTGAGCGGTCCCATGACGACGAACACGACGACGAAGAGCCCGGAGCCGGCCGCCGTGCCGCTTCCGGGCGCCGCGCCCGGGAAGAAACGGGTCGCACGGGGACACCGCCGGCTGCTGACCCGCCGGGACCGCCTCACGCTCGGCGTGATGGCGGGCGTGCCCACCCTGCTGCACGTGGCCCTGGTCTGGGTCACCGCCATCGCCTCGATCCTCCTCGCCTTCACCAGCTGGGACGGCATCGGCTTCGACTCGATCCGGTGGGTGGGCGCGGACAACTTCCGTCAGCTCTTCAGCGACAACCCGCAGTTCTGGCCGGCCGTCCAGCACAACGTCGTCTGGTTCGTGGTGCTGATCCTGGTCCCGACGCCGTTCGGCCTGTTCCTGGCCCTGCAGCTGGACAAGCGGATCCGGTTCAGCCGGGTCTACCAGACCGCGTTCTTCCTGCCGGTCGTCATCTCGATGGCCTGCATCGGCTTCGTCTGGCAGCTCGTCTACAACCCGGACACCGGCCTGATCAACAGCATCGTCGGCGCCAACGAACCCGGCCACTACATCGACTGGATCGGCGACCCACAGCTGAATCTGTGGGCGGTCCTCGTCGCCGCGTCCTGGCGGCACACCGGCTACATGATGATCCTCTACCTGGCCGGCCTGAAGAGCGTCGACCCGTCGCTCAGGGAGGCCTCCGCACTGGACGGCGCGAGCGAGTGGCAGACGTTCCGGCACGTCGTCTTCCCCACGCTGCGCCCGACCAACACGATCGTCCTCGTCGTCACCGTCATCGAGGCGCTGCGCGCCTTCGACCTGGTCTTCGTCTTCAACAAGGGCGCCCAGGGCACCGAGTTGCTGTCGATCCTGGTCACCAACAACATCATCGGCGAGTCCAGCCGCATCGGGTACGGCTCGGCCATCGCCGTCGTGCTGCTGGTGATCTCCCTCGCGGTGATCATCCCCTATCTGATCGCCACCTTCCGGAAGGAGCGGCGCGCATGAGCGGCACCACCGTCCCGCTGAGGCGGCGCGCCCCGGTCCGGCCCGCCCGCGTCCTGCTGCACGTCTTCCTCGCCGGCACGGCCCTGGCCTGGCTCGCCCCGCTGCTGTGGGCGGTCTTCTCGGCCCTGCGCCCGTACCGCGAGACCAGCGACAAGGGGTACGTCTCCTGGCCGGACACGCTGAACCTCGACAACTTCACGAACGCGTTCCGGCAGTCGGACATGCTGCACTACTTCGGCAACACGCTGGTCATCGCGATCCCGGCGGTGCTGCTGACGCTGTTCCTGTCCTCCTGCGTCGCGTTCTACGTCAGCCGCTTCGACTTCCGCCTCAACCTCGCGCTGCTGCTGGTCTTCACGGCCGGCAACCTGCTGCCGCAGCAGGTCATCATCACCCCGCTGTACCGGCTGTACCTGCTGACCGACCTGCCGGGCGTCACCGCGAGCGGCAAGCTGTACGACTCCGCGCTCGGCCTGGTCCTGATCCACGTGGCGTTCCAGTCCGGGTTCTGCGCGTTCGTGCTGAGCAACTACATGCGCTCGCTGCCCCACGAGCTGACCGAGGCCGCGCTGGTGGACGGCGCCTCGGTCTGGCGGCTGTACTGGCAGATCACGCTGCCGCTGTGCAAACCGGCGATGGCGGCGCTGGCGACCCTGCTGTCGATCTGGATCTACAACGACTTCTTCTGGGCACTGGTGCTGATCTCGACCGGTGAGAACATGCCGATCACCTCGGCTCTGAACAACCTCTCCGGGCAGTACTTCACGGACCCCAACCTGGTCGCGGCGGGCTCCCTGCTGACCGCGATCCCGACCCTGGCCGTCTACTTCGCGCTGCAGCGCCAGTTCGTCAGCGGACTGACCCTGGGCTCCGCCAAAGGCTGAGACGTCCGCTCACGAACGGAGGTTCTGCCGTGCTGCGAACGATCCTGACGGCGGGTGCGCTGGTCGCCGCGCTACTGGCCCCCGGCACCGCCGAGGCGAAGGAGAAGGGGCCGGACATACCGAGGCTCACCGACCGCCAGGGGCGAGTCCTGACCCTGCACGGCTGGAACATCGAGGACAAGGAGCACCGGGGCGCGGAGGCCCTGTCCGGTGTCACCGAGCGCCACCTGCGCGACATGCGGGCCAAGGGCTTCGACTTCGCCCGGCTGCTGGTCTTCTGGGACGACCTGGAGCCCCGGCCGGGACAGTACAGCCGAAGGTATCTGCGGAGGATCGAGCGCGTCCTGGACTGGGCCGAACGCTACGGCGTGAAGGTCGTCATCGATGCCCACCAGGACGTCTTCGGCCCCGCGTTCGGCCATCGGGGCGTACCCGCATGGGCGACCAGGACCGACGGACTGCCGTTCACCGCCCATCCGGACGACTGGTTCGCCGAGTACTTCGAGCCCGCCGTGCAGCGCGCCTTCACCCATCTCTACGACGACCCGGACCTCCGGCGCGCCCAGGCCCGGATGTGGCGAACGCTCGCCGGCCGCTTCGCCCGTCATCCGGCGGTGCTCGGCTACGACCTGATCAACGAGCCCATGGGTGAGATGCGCGCTGGGGAGGACCTGGCCGCGGCCGCGCGCCGGATCGAACGCGACCAGCTCACACCGATGTACAACCGGCTCGCGGACGTGGTGCGTTCGGCCGACCGGGACGCCTGGGTGTTCGTCGAGCCCACCCCCATCGTAGGCCAGGGCGTACCGACCGGCCTCGGGCGCATCCGCGGGCCCCGGGTGGTGTACGCCCCGCACTTCTACGACACCGCCATGGAGGCCGGCTCCGACTACGACCCCGGGGCCGGCTGGATCGAGGCGTACGAGCGGGCCGTCACCGAGTACCCGGAGCGGTACCGGGTCCCGGTGGTGATCGGCGAGTGGGGCCCGCTCGACAGTTCCCTGCCGCACATGAACCGCTTCTACCGTGACGCGATGGCCTCCCTGGGCCGCTACGCCTCCGGCTGGGCGGGCTATGTGTGGTGCTACGGCCGCGGGTACTGCGCGGTCGACGACGCCGGCACCTTCCGCGTCAACAAGGAGCTGACCGCCGAACCCTACGCGGAGACCGTCGCGGGCACGGTCCGCTCCGCCGCCTACGACGCGGTGCGGGGCGTGTACCGGCTGTCCTACCGCGCGGCAGCCCACGGCTCCCGGGTCACCGAACTGTCCATGCCGCCCGGCGCCTGGCGGATCGGGGCCGACGGCGGCGCGGTCGTCGTGCGCGGGGCGACGGGCGGAGCGCGGGTCCTCGCCGTCCCGGGCCGCCTCGTGACCGTCACCGCAGAACGCGCCTGACGCGGCGTCAGCGAGAGGCGGAACCGGTACCGGACGCCGGTGTCCGGGGACCGGTCTCGAACAGGCCAATCGTGCGACTGCGTCGAACCCCGGTGCGACCTGCGCACCGGTGCGCTCCGGCCTCCCCGCACAGGCACTGAGTGCCAAACGGGGCGGCCGGAGGCGGACATTCGACGCAGATCGGTTTTCGGACGGAGTGGAAGTCTCCCCTTCCCCTCACGCCACACCAGGCGAACGATGTTCGAAAGACCACGTCACCGGCCGAGGTCGCTGAGCACTCCACTCACGTTCAGAACCTCATGGCACCGCTGTGCCTGACGGCCCGTGGCCGGTGTCCCGGGCTTCGCACAGTTCACCTGCACCGTGACGGTGGACTTCTCGGGGATCTTGATGGGAGTGACCCAGTGGTAGTCCTGATTGCGGAAGGTCTCGAGCGCGATCGTCGTGACCTTCCGGTCGCCGAAGGTGATGGTCATGACCCCCTCGTCGCCCTGGAAGTTGGCCACGACCATGTCCGTGACGCCGAAGACCTTCCCCTCCGGGACCACATAGGTGCCGGGCTTGCTCTGTCCGCCGGACGTCTGGACGTCGATGGTGGCCGAGCTCTGCTGACCGCCGCCGGCCGCCCCGCCGGTGTCACCGCCGGTGCCTTCGCCCCCGGTACCCGGCGAGGAGTTCGTGCCCTGTCCGCCCGGCCGGGCGCCCGTGCCCGCGCCGGTGTCCTCGCCGGACCCGGTGCCCGGCGCCTGCCCCTCCTGCCCCGCGGCCGGCGTGGGCCGTGGCCGGACCACCTCGTCGGCGGCCTCCTTGGCGGCGCTGCGCACGGCAGGCCGGACGAGCGTGAACCAGGCCAGCAGCAGGGCGAGAAGGGCCGCGAGCACTGCCAGCAGCCACTTCGGGAAGATCGGGATCTGGACGAACTCGGCCTCCAGCGGCGGCCGTACGACGGTGTCCACCCGTCCCGGCTCCTCCGCCACCGTCGTGTCGCTGATCCGCACAGTGAATGGCCAGACCAACGGGCTGCCGAACCAGACCGGTTTGCCGGTCCGCACCCGCAGCCGGGTCTCCGCGGACTCGCCGGGCTCCAGGCTCAGTTCGGCGGGGGTGAACCCGAAGCCCAGTTCCTCGCCCGCCTGTTCCGGAGTGAAGTTCACCCGAGCGGGGCGGTTTCCCTCGTTGCGCACCGCGAGCCGGTAGCGGCCCCGCAGCCAGCCGCGCCGGCGGCGCGGGAGCACTTCGGCGCGCAGCTCGTGGAACTCCTCGATGTGCACCGTGGTCTCGGGCACGGTGACCGATTCGGGGTGCTCGGCCGGCAGCACCCGTACCCCGAGCGGCACGTCGCCCGCCCGGACGTGCGGGGAGCGCGGTGGGGCGAGGCGGATGGTGACCGTCTCGGAGGTGCCGGGATAGAGCGAGACCCGCTCGGGTTCCACGGTGGCCCAGGCGGCACAGTCGCCGACGACCTCCAGGGTGTACGCCTCGACGATGTCGCTGTCGTTGCGGACGGTCAGGCTGGTCGAGGCGGTACCACCCGGCGTCACCGTCACGGCCGGGATGTCGAGTCCGGTTGCTCCGGCGCCGGAAGAGGCTGCAGATGGCGTCACGCCACGACGGTAGAACCGGGCCCACGCCGCCACGAGAGGTGCGAGGGCAACACCCGGGCAGTCGGCGTGTCCCGAACGGCCAACGTCAACTCCGTTGTCCAGGAGCAGGGTTGATGCCCCTCCGTCACGGCCGGGCGCCTCCCGCCGACGCTCGCCCCGCCCCTCCCTCCGCCCCCTCATGAAACTGGAATCCGCCATGTCCGGCTCCATGGAAGAGAACCCGGCCGTGCTCGGCCTCGGCTCACCCGGTTCCTCCGCCACCTCCCGTCCCACCCATGCCCCCGCCCCCGCCGCCCGTCCGCAGCGGGTGACCGTGGCCGTCTACGCGCAGGACCTGGTGCTGCGCATCGGCGTGGTCCATCAGCTGCGGCAGCGCCCCGAACTGGAGCTGCTCCCCGACGCGGAGGCGGAGCGGGCGCGAACCTCGGTCGTGGTCGTCGACGCCGTGGACGACGAGGTCATGGCCCTGCTGCAGCGGTTGCAGCGCAACCCCGCCACCCGGACCGGTCTCGTGGTCGGCACGTTCGAGTCCGCCGCGCTCCAGCGGGTGATCGAGTGCGGGGTGTCCGCGGTGCTGCGGCGTAGCGAGGCGGACCAGGACCGGCTGCTGCATCTGGTGCTGGCGCTCGCCAACGGCGAGGGTGTGCTGCCCGGCGATCTGCTGGGCAGGTTACTCACCCATGTCGGCGGCCTGCAGCGCTCCGCGCTCGACCCGCACGGCCTGTCCCTGTCCACGCTGACCGCCCGTGAGGCGGACATGCTGCGCCTGGTGTCGGAGGGCCTCGACACCTCGGAGATAGCCCAGAAGACCGCCTACTCCGAACGCACCGTCAAGAACGTGCTGCACGAGATCACCACCCGGCTGCAGTTACGCAACCGGGCCCACGCGGTCGGCTACGCGCTGCGCAACGGACTGATCTGAGGGCCGTCCGGTCACCCGGGCACTGCCCGAAAGCGCAGTCGGCGCTTCCCCCGGCCCGGCCCCGCCGCCGTTGTCGCACCCCGCGCGCGTGCCGCACGGTGGCGGGGCACGCCCAGACGTTCCGAGACTGCGAGGTGGACCGTGAACGGCACCGCTGGCCCCGGCGGACAGCGTCGGCTGGGGAGATTCGGCGCGTCGTTGCTCCTGCTGGTGCCGCTGTTCGCGGTGACGGCCGCCTCCGGGCCGAGCAGCGCCGGACCCCGGCCGGAGACCACCGCCGCTCCCGCCACCCGGATCGCCTACGCGGGCACCGGACACCGCAGTCTCGGCCGGGTCGCCACCACCACCTCCAGCGAACCACTGTTCGGGGCCGGCCCGGCGCACTACGACGTCCAGCCGTCGGCGCTGGGCGAGACCACGGTGTTCGCGAGCCGCCGCGATGACAAGCGCCCGCAGATCTACCTGCGGGCCGCCGACGGTTCGGTGCGCAAACTGACCGACGGACGGGACGCGGCCCACCCCCGGCTGACCCCGGACGGCGCGGCGGTGGTGTTCGACTCGGCGGAGCCGGGCGGGCCCGGCGGCCGTACCCAGCGGGACCTGTGGCTGGTGCGCACCGACGGCACCGGCCTGACCCGGCTCACCGACACGCCGTCCGACGAGGAGTGCCCGACCGTGTCGGCCGACGGCCGGCGCCTGGCGTACGCCGGGAACGGTGATCCCTCGGCCGGGGAGCAGATCTATGTGCGGCCGCTGGCCGGGGGCGCCGCGACCCGGGTCACCGGGTCACTCGGCGGCGCGGCGACGGAACCCGTCTGGAACCCGGTGGACGACGCCGCGCACCGCGATCTCCTCGCCTACACCTTCACCGCCGACGCGGCGACGGGACCCCGGCTGCGGGTGACCGGCGGCCCGCAGGGGGACCAGCCACTTCTCACGGGCGCGCGGGCACAGTGGCGTACCCACGGGGCGGCCTGGCTGCCCGGCGGGGAGGACGTGCTGTTCCTCAGCCCGGACCGCACCTGTGAGTGCGAGGGCGGCTGGGACCATGTGTTCCGGGTGCCCGTGCGCTCGGAGCAGACCCCGGCTCTGGTGCTCAGCGAGGACCGGTCGGTCGGCTCGCCCACCTGGGTCGGCCCGCTGGACGGCGGCTACGTGGTGGTGGACCGGACCTCGGCGGACGGCCCGCACACGGTGACGCTGCAGGACGCCCGGGCCGACGGCGTGGACCCGCGCGATCTCGGGCTGCCGATCCTGAAGGAGGATCCGGCGGCCGACACCAACACCGATCCGGCGAAGGACCCGCTGTTCCGCCCCGCGTCCGGGTACGACCCGTGGACCGAGCGGCAGAACTACACGCCGGACGGCCGCCGTATCGTGGTCACCCGGTTCGAGGACGGTCCCGCCCGACGGATCGAACGGATCTGGACGGTGGACGCCGACGGCTCGAACCGGGCGGCGATGCCGCTCGCCGGACGCGGGCCGAACGACCGGGACACCGACCCGGCCTTCTCCCCCGACGGCAGGTACCTCGCCTTCACCCGGAACTCACCGGGCGGCGACGACTCCGCCTCGGATCGCGGGCGCATCCTGATCGCCGACGCCGCCACGGGCGCCGTCCTGCACGAGATCGTCCCGCCGGCCGGACAGCCGGCGGGTGGTGACGCCCAGCCCACCTGGTCGTCCGACGGCACCACCCTCGCCTTCACCCGCAACGCGGTGATCGACGGCGGGGGCGGCAACAAGCACATCTGGACCGTGCCCGTGAACGCCCTGGCCCGGCAGCGCGACCTGAGCGCGGCGATCTGCCCCGGCGCGTGCGCCGTCATCGACGACAGCCCCGCGTTCTCCCCGGACGGCCGCTCCATCGCGTTCAACCGCAAGAACGGCGCCGGCCGCGTCGACGAACGCAACGGCATCCTGCTCACGTCCGTGTCCGGCGACGACTGCCGGGTCCTGCTGCCCGAGGCGGCCCGCGGCACGGCCGACGCCTGCCGGCGGGAACTGCCCGACACCTCCGTCACCGGCCCGCACCAGCCGCGGGACGCGGCCTGGACGGCGGACGGCAGGGGCGTCGTCTTCAGCTCCCGCAACGGCCTGCCCCCCAACGCCCCCGAGAAACTGAGCGTCATGGACGTGGCGAGCGGCCGGCTGTCGCCGCTCACCGGCGAACTGCCGGGGCGGCAGAAGGAGCCCACCGTCCAGCAGTCGGTCGACCTCGCGGTACGGGCCCCGGGCACGGTTCCCGCGGTCACCGTCGGCAGGTCCACCGACATCCGCGTCGACGTCGTCAACCACGGACCGGCCGCCTCGCCGGGCACCCGGCTGACCGTCGCGCCGCCGGCCGGTGTGGACGTCACCGGGATCCGCCGGCCCGGCGGCACCTGCGACGCCGCCTCCCTCCAGTGCGACCTCGGGGTGGTACCGGCCGGCACGACCGTGCCGGTGACCGTGACGGTGACCGGCCGCGTCCCCGGCGACCGGCCGGTGGACTGGTCCGTCTCCGGCAGCGTCATCGACCCGCGGCCCGGCGACAACGCCGGCCGCACCGTGGTGCCGGTGCGCGAGGCCGCCCCGCCGACCCCCACCCCGTCGCCCCCGACGCCCCGCCCCACCCCGACGGTGCCCGCGCCGCCCGTCCCGCCGGTGCCGCCCGCGCCGAAGGCCGGCCCCGGAGTGCGGGTGACCGCCCAGCCCGAACCCGGCTACGTCGGCGGCCGGGTCGTGGTGACCTACACCGTGCGCAACGGCCGCAACGCGCTGGCCACCGGGCTGCGGCTGCGCATCGGACTGCCCGCCGGCATACCGAACGCCGGCCCGCCGGCGGGCTGCGACGCCTCGTGGGTGTGCGCCCTGGAGGACCTGGCGCCCGGCGCCGGCACGGTCGTACGGGTGGTGCTGTCCCCCGACCGGGCGCTGACCGGACGGGTCACCGGCGTCCTGACCACCACCGGGACGGACGCCGACCGGAGCGACAACACGGCACGCGCGAGGCTGCGGATCCTCCAGCCGCGGATCGTCGCCGTACCGCCGATCGGCAAGCCCGGCTTCGTCACCTCGGTGCGCGGCGAGGACTTCCCGCCGGGGGCGCCGGTGCGGCTCGCGTGGAAACCGGGGATCACCGCGGCGGCGGCACCGACCGTGCCGAAGCCGGACGGCACGTTCATCGGCCAGTTGCTGATCCTGGCGAAGGACCAGACGGGACCGCGCACCATCACCGCGCGCGGCCCGGGGTTCTCGCCCGTGAAGACCGACTTCCTGGTGGTGAACGGAAGCGTGCAGCCACCGGACGAGGTGACCCGCCGGTGATCCACGAGGTCGACGAAGCACTGCGCGGCCTGCTCGGCGAGTCCGGACTGGAGGCGTCCGGCGTCGAGGTCGCCTTCGATGCCCCCACCCGCGACTGGGCGGCGCGCCGCAACGCCCCCACGGTCTGCCTGTTCCTGTACGACATCCGCGAGGACGCCACCCGGCGGGGCAGCGGCGCCGGAGAGGTCCACGACGCGGAGGGGCATGTCGTGGCGCGACGCGCCCCGCCCCGCTGGTTCGAGTTGACGTACCTGGTCACGGCGTGGGCGAGCCGCCCGCAGGACGAACACCGGCTGCTGTCGCAGGTGCTGGCGACGCTGGTCGCCGCCGACACCCTGCCCGCGCGGCTGCTGACGGGCACGCTCGCCGAACTCGGCCTGACCGTCGCCCTGGACACCGCCGGGGCCACGCTGAACGCACCGGCCGCCGCCGATGTGTGGTCGGCGCTCGGCGGCGAGCTGAAGGCGTCGCTGGGCGTGCGGGTGCGCGCGCCGCTGGCCGGCGTGAGCAGGGCCGCGGCACCGCCGGTGACCGAGGGGCTCGTGATCCGCTCCGCCGCCCGGCAGCCCGACGGCGCCCCGGCGCCGGGGCGCCGGCTGCGGTACGAGGGGGTGAGCGACCCGGGTCCCGACGGCTTCGCCGGCCGGCGTGAGCGCCGGCCCGCCCCCGCCCGCCGTCGCCGAGGAGACCGACAACCATGATCCACCCCACCGGAACCGACACCCCGGACCTCGCCCACCCGACCACCTCCACCGAGCCGAAACCCACCGGCACCCCCGACGCTTCGGCACCGTCAGGCACCACCGACACTTCGGCACCGTCAGGCACCACCGACACTTCGGCGCCGTCCGGCACCACCGACACTTCGGCACCGTCCGGCACCACCGACACTTCGGCGCCGTCCGGCACCACCGACGCCTCGGGGCTGCCCGGCACCCCCGGCACGCCACCAACCGCCGACACCCGCGCCGTCACCGGCACCTCCGGCGCGTCAGGGGGCTCCGACACCCTCGGCACGGCCCGCTACAGCCAGGGCGGCAGCGGCAGCGCGGTCCACACCACCGACGCCTCGGGGCCGTCCGGCACCCCCGGCACGCCACCAACCGCCGACACCCGCGCCGTCACCGGCACCTCCGGCGCGTCAGGGGGCCCCGACACCCTCGGCACGGCCCACTACAGCCAGGGCGGCGGCGGCAGCGGGGTCCGCACCGCCGACGCCTTCGATGACCCGGGAGGCCTCGCAGGGGCCGCCGGTGGCGCGTACGCGGGGGGCGGTGTGGATGCCCTGTGGTCCCGGCTGCGGATGGTCGAGGCGCGGGTGCGGTTCGCGGTGGCGGGCCGGCGCGCGGTCGACCCGGACCCCGACGATCCCTACCGGGGCCAGTACCTGTCCCCGGAGGCGGCAGAGCGGATCATGGCGGAGCGCGGCGGCCTCGGCGTACCGGGGTACGAGCCGCTGCCGCCGCCCGCCGGTTCCGTCCTCGGCACGCTCGCCGAGCGGTTCGGCCTGACGCCACTGGACACGGATCTGCTGCTGGTCGCCCTGGCACCGGATCTGGATCCCCGGTTCGAGCGGCTCTACGGCTATCTGAACGACGACCTGACCCGCCGTCGCCCGACCGTCGCTCTGGCCCTGGAACTGTGCGGGCTCGCGGCGGCGTCGGCCGCCCGGTTCCGCCTCTCCCCCGGAGCACCACTGATCGCGGGCGGTCTGGTGGAGGTGACCGAACCGGACCGGCCACCTCTTTCGCGGGTGCTGGCCGTCCCGGACCGGGTCACCGCGCATCTGCTGGGCGCTGCCGAGCCGGACGCCCGGCTCGCCCACGTGATCGGCGAGGCCGGCGAGGACCCCACCGCCGAGACCGCGGACGTCCACCGGGCGGCCGGCGCGGCCCGCTCCGGAACGGGCCTGGTACACCTGCTCGCCCGCGGCGGTGACGCCCCGGGCCTCGCCGCCGCCGCCCTGCACGCGGCCGGACTGCGCCCGCTGGTCCTGGACGCCGCGGCACTCGCCCGGCGCTCCGGCGACGTTCCCGCGCTCGCCCGGGTGGCGGCGCTGGAGGCCCGGCTGACCGGAGCCGGCGTCATCCTCGGCCCGCTGGAGGCGCTGCCCCCGGAACCGGCGGAACGAGCCCACCGGATCGGCGAGTTGTGCGCCGCTCTGCGCGGCACGCCGTTGTTCGTCCACGGCACGGAGAGCTGGGACACGGCGTGGGCTGCCGACACCCCGGTCGTCCTCCCGGTGCTCCCGCCCTCGCCCGCCCGGCAGGCCGCGCGCTGGCGGCACGCCCTCGACCGGGCCGGCGCCGACGGCATCGCACCCGATGCGGTGGCCGGGCTCGCCCGGGCGGTCGCCGCGCACCGCCTCGACGGCGGACAGCTGCGCCGCGCCGCCACGGCGGCGGCACGCGGAGCCGAACTGGCCGGCCGCCAGGTCACCGCCGACGATCTGCGGTCCGCCGTGCGGGCGCAGAACGGCGCGGGGCTCGCCCGGCTGGCCCGCAGGGTGGAGCCGGGTGTCGGCTGGGACGACCTGGTGCTGTCCCCGCCGACCCACCGCAGACTGCGCGAACTCGCGGTCCGCGCCCGCCATCGCGAGCAGGTGCTCGGGCAGTGGCGGATGCGCCCGGGCGGCGGCCGGGGGCGCGGGGTGATCGCGCTGTTCGCGGGCGAGTCGGGCACCGGCAAGACCATGTCCGCCGAGGTGGTCGCCGCGGACCTCGGCATGGATCTGTACGTGGTCGACCTGTCCACGGTCGTCGACAAGTACGTCGGTGAGACCGAGAAGAACCTGGAACGCATCTTCACCGAGGCGTCCGCGGTCAACGCGGTGCTGCTGTTCGACGAGGCCGACGCGATCTTCGGCAAGCGCTCCGAGGTCAAGGACGCGCACGACCGGCACGCCAACATCGAGTCGGCCTATCTGCTGCAGCGCATGGAGTCCTTCGACGGGATCGCCGTGCTGACGACCAATCTCCGGGCCAACCTGGACGAGGCGTTCACCCGGCGGCTGGACGTGGTCGCCGACTTCCCGGTGCCGGACGCCACCCAGCGGCTGGCGCTGTGGGACCGGTGTCTGGGTGAGCGTCTGCCGCGGGCCGGCGACCTGGACCTCGGGTTCTGTGCGGACCGCTTCGAACTGGCCGGCGGCTCGATCCGGGCCTGCGCGGTGACCGCCGCCTACCTCGCGGCGGAGTCCGCCGAGCCGCTCACCATGCGGCAGTTGATGACGGCGGTGGCACGGGAGTACCGCAAGCTCGGGCGGCTGGTCCTGGAGAGCGAGTTCGGTCCGTGGACGCAGGAGGCACTGGCCGCGGGCTGAACAGCCCGCGCGCACACCACCACGCGGGCACCCCCGCTCGGCATCCCCGCTCGGGCGGGGCGGCCGTAGGGTCCTCGCGGGCGTCCGGAAAGGCAGCGTGATTGCCCCCGGCAAGGTCCGCCCGCCCCTGTCGCCGCCCCGGACGGGCCTCGGAGACTCGGCATCGACGCAGGTGACCCGAAGGAACACGAAGGAGCGAGCATGCCGACGTACCTCACCCCGGGCGTGTACGTGGAGGAGGTGCAGTCCGGTGCCCGCCCGATCGAGGGGGTCGGCACCGCCGTCGCCGCGTTCGTCGGGTTCGCCCAGACCGGGCCGTTCCACGAGCCGACCCTGGTGACCAACTGGGACCAGTACACCCAGCTGTTCGGTGGCTTCACCGAGGGCACCTATCTGGCGCACGCCGTGTACGGCTACTTCTCCAACGGCGGTGGCGCGGCCTACGTGGTGCGGATCGGCGGGTCCGCCGAGGACTCCGCCGCCCCGGCGGCCGGCACCGGCCGGCCCTCCCCGGAGGCCCGGGCGGTCGAGCCCGTGGCGCTCGGCGGGTTCCTGATCACGGCCCGGCCCGGCGCCACCGGAGTGTCCGTGGAGATCGCCGACCCCGACGGCGAGAACCCGCCGGAGGACCGCTTCAAGCTGCTGGTCCGCCAGGGCGACCAGGTGGCCGAGACGTACGACGTCTCCACCCGCAAGAACGTCAAGGGGTACGTGGTCGGCCAGGTCCGTGCCTCCAAACTGATCGAGGTCACCGAGCAGCGCGAGGCCGCCCAGATCCGCCCCGCCGCCCAGACCGTCGCCGTACCCGACGCACCGGCTTCGCCCGCGGCGCCCGCCTCCGGCGAGGTGGCCCGGCTCGACCCGGCCGAGTACGTCGGCGACGCCTCGGCCCGCACGGGGTTCTCCGGACTCGAGGCCATCGACGAGATCACCATGGTCGCGGTCCCGGACCTGATGGGCGCCTACCAGCGCGGCGACATCGACGCCGAAGGCGTGCGCACCGTGCAGCTCGCGGTGATCTCCCACTGCGAGCAGATGGGCGACCGGGTGGCGGTCCTGGACACTCCGCCCGGCCTCACCGCGCAGCAGGTGCGGAACTGGCGCAACGACGAGGCGGGCTACGACTCGCGGTACGCCACCGTCTACTACCCGTGGGTGCGGGTCTTCGACCCCGCGGCCGGCCGCAACACCACGATCCCGCCGAGCGGTCACATCGCGGGCGTGTGGGCGCGCAGCGACGCCGAGCGCGGGGTGCACAAGGCACCCGCCAACGAGGTGATCCGGGGCGCGGTGGACCTGGAGGTCCGGCTCAGCAAGGGCGAGCAGGACCTGCTCAACCCGATCGGCGTGAACTGCGTACGGGCCTTCCCGGGCCGCGGCATCCGGGTGTGGGGCGCCCGCACCCTGTCCTCGGACCCGGCCTGGCGCTATCTGAACGTCCGGCGCCTGTTCAACTACCTCGAGGAGTCCATCCTGCTGGGCACCCAGTGGGTGGTCTTCGAGCCGAACGACGACCGGCTGTGGTCGAGCATCCGGCGCAACGTCACCGCGTTCCTCAGCGAGGAGTGGCGGCGGGGTGCGCTCTTCGGCCGCACCGCCGACGAGGCGTTCTACGTGAAGTGCGACCGCGACAACAACCCGCAGGCGTCCATCGACCAGGGCCGGGTGGTCTGTGAGATCGGCGTCTCGCCGGTCAAGCCCGCCGAGTTCGTGGTGTTCCGGCTGGCCCAGTTCTCCGACAGCACCAGCCTCATCGACGAGTGACCCGCGGGTCGGCAAGGAAAGGTGACAGACAGTCATGGCAACGGGCGATGCGCTTTCCACCCACGTCTTCGGCGTGCAGCTCGGCGGATACCTCGTCGAGTCGATCCAGGAGATCAGCGGTCTGA
Source organism: Streptomyces sp. NPDC048514 (assembly GCF_043199955.1). NCBI lineage: Bacteria > Bacillati > Actinomycetota > Actinomycetes > Kitasatosporales > Streptomycetaceae > Streptomyces > Streptomyces sp. NPDC048514. The sequence goes on from NZ_JBICWT010000002.1 coordinate 422,480, forward strand.
CCGTCGAGGAGGAGGTCGTCGAGGTCAAGCAGGTCAGCGCCGAGGGCAAGCAGATCATCCGCAAGCAGCCCGGCGCCCGGCAGGCCGGTGAGATCACGATCACCAGGGGGCTCGACCAGAGCAGCGAGTTCACCAAGTGGATCAAGGAGACGCTGAACAACGGCGCCGTGAACTCCGCTCGGCAGAACCTCACCATCGAGATCAAGGACTCCGAGGGCAACACGGTCCGCCGTATCCAGCTGATGCAGGGCTGGGCGTCCAAGTGGGAGGGCCCGTCGCTGAAGGCGGGCGAGTCCTCCCCCGCCACCGAGTCCGTCACGATCGTGTTCGAGGAGATCGTGGTCGAATGAGGCGCCGTACGGTCACGGCGGGCAGCCTGGAGGAGATCCTCGAGGTGACGGCGCCCGCCCCCGCCCCCGAGCAGCAGGCGCAGGCAGCGGCCGGCCGCCCGGCGTCCCGTCAGGAGCACGGGCTGCGCACGGAGTTCGAGTTCGAACTGCCCCGCGGGTACGTGGACGAGGAGGGCACCGTGCACCGGCACGGCACGATGCGCCTCGCCACCGCCCGGGACGAACTGCGGCCGCAGATCGACCTTCGGGTCAAGGAGAATCCCGCGTACCTGAGCGTGGTGCTGCTGAGCCAGGTGATCACCCGGATCGGCGGCGTCACCGATGTGCACGCCGGGGTCGTGGAACGGATGTACGCCACCGATGTGGCGTTCCTCCAGGACTTCTACCGCCGCGTCAACAGCGAGGGGCACACCCGCGCCGCGGTGACCTGTCCGCACTGCGAGGGCGCCTTCGAGGTGGATCTCTCGGGTGGGCGCCTGGGGGAATCGTGACGTACGCGCTCCCCCGGCTCCGGGAGGAAATCGCGTACGTCGCCTACCACTTCCACTGGCAGCGCGAGGAGATCCTCGACCTCACCCACGCCGAACGCCGGCAGTGGGTGTCCGAGATCGCCCGCATCAACACCCGTATGAACGAGGGTGGTTGACCTCATGGCAAGGTGGGGCGTACGACGCCGCCGGGTCACCCCGGGCACGGCCGGGTCCGGGGCGGGCCGTGCGACTGGGTCCGGTGCGGCCGGAACCGGTGCGGCCGGGTCCGATGCGGCCGCGGTCGGATCCGGTGCGGCCGGATCCGGTGCGGCCGGATCCGGTGCGGTCGCGGCCGGGTCCGGTGCGGCCGGGCCCCGTGCGGCCCGTTCCGGTCTCGCCGGCACCGGGGCCGGCTCCGGGGCCGCCGGTGCGGCCGGTCCGGGAGCCGCCCGTGCGACCGTGCCGCGAGACTGGGACGGCGGCTGGCGCCACGCCCCGCCACCGGTACTGACCGTGGCCCGCGCACCGCTCGGCGTCAGCGACGGACTCGCCTTCCGCTCGGGCCTCGCCTCCTGGCAGGACCCCTCCTTCGACGCGGGCCTCGGCCATGCCCTGCTGCCCTCCGCCCCGCCCGGCCTGGTCCATGGAGTGACCCGACCGGCCGGTCCGCGCGCCGCTCGTGCCGACGGCGGCGGACCCTTGCTGCTGCGGGTGCCCCGCCCGGACGCCCAGGACACCGCCGGGACCGGTACCGCCGCCGATGCGGGAGGGGCGTCCGACTCGCACGGGACCCGATCGCGGCGTACGGGCGACACTGCCGACAACCATGTTGCCGATGCGACGAGTCCGGCCGCCGCGACGCCCTCCGGACCGGCCGGGCGCGCCCGCACGTCGGTCGCCCCCTCGCTCCAGCGCTCCACGGCGACCCCGCCCAGCCGGGCGCTCACCACGGCCGCCGACGCCCTCGGGTCCCTCACCGCACCGGCGGCAGCCGTCCGGCGGGACGCCGCCGATCCGCCCGGCCAGGTGGTTCACCCCGACAGCCCCGCTCACCCGGCGGCCGGTTCCGGGATTCCGCTGGTACGACGGATCGCCGTGGTGCCGGGCTCCGTCGCCGGTGCGCCCGTGGCCCCGGGCATGTCAGGGGCCACGGGCGAAGGCACGGCCGGCCGTCGTACGGCGCCCGGGGACGGAACCGCCAACCGGCCGGGCACCGCGCGGAAGGGACCGGCCGCGTCGGACGCGGCGGTCCAGCGCACCGCCGCACCGGGCGAGTCCGCCCGACGCGGGCACACCGACGCCGTCCGCCCGCGTGCGCTCGGCCCCGCGCTGACCGCGGCCCGGCGGACACCCGGACCGCTGCGCCGGATCACGGCACTGCGGCCCACCGGCCGGCCGAGCCCGGCTCCTGAGCCGGCCTCGCCGCCGGACACCGGCTCGGCGCCGAAGGCCGCCACCGCCACCGGCACCGGCACCGGCACCGGCACCGGGACTCAAGGCGGCGAGGGGCCCGCGTCACGGGTACAGCGGTCCGCCTCTCCGGCGCGCCCCGGCGCTCGCCCGCCCCTGGGCGAGCCGATCAGTGAACTTCCGTCCACCGCAAGGCCGGTGTATCCGAGCGGACCGGACACGGCCGCCCCTGCCGGCGCCCGGCCGACGGCCGGGGCGGCCCCGGCGCTGCCGACCCTGCAGCGCCGGGCGGACACCACCGGCTCCGCGACGGGCCCCCGTGCCGGGGAAATCGAGACGGGCCGGAGTGCCGCTGGCCCGACGGTCCGGAGCGGTGCGCCGGGACCGGCCGCCCCTGCGACCCCTACCTCCCCCTCGGCTACCTCTCCGACTACCTCTCCCTCGACACGACGCGCACCGGCACGCCCGGGAACGCCGTCCGACTCGGCATCCGGTTCGCCGTCCCGTTCGGCATCCGATTCGCCCGTCGGTGCTCGTGCCAGGGGCGGTCTGGGAGAACCGTTGCGTGCGCTGCCACCGACCGCCGGTCCGCCGCCACCGGCGAGCACCGACGGCCGGGCCGCCCCTTCCGGTACCCCCGGCCGGTCGACCGGCCGTCCCGGCACGACGGCACACCCCCTCGCCGGGGCGGCCGGCTCCCCCGCCGCGGGGCGCCCGGCGGCGCCGGACGTCCAGCGCGCCCCGGCACGTCCGGAAGGCGCCGCGGCGGACGTCCAGCGCGCCCCGGTGCGCCCGGCCGGTGCCGCCGCGGACGGGTCCACGGGCGGTTCCGTGTCTCCTGCCGGTGGCGCGCCCCTGCTGGGCGGGGCGAACACCGCCCAGCGGGCGACGGCGGCCGGTCCCTCTCCCGCCGGGGGCGGCGTCTCCCCTTCGGCCGCGGCCATCGCGGCCTCGTCCCCCGGCGCCGCCCAGGCTCCCGCCACGCCACTGGTGTCACCGGGCGGCCCCTGGCAGGCGCCATCGGCCGCCGCCGCTCCCGGCCCCGTTCAGCGCGCCGTCACACCAGGGCACCCGGCTCATGCCGCACAACGCCCGGTCGCACCAGAGCAGTCGGCTCATGCCGCACAACGCCCGGTCGCACCGGAGCAGTCGGCCCATTCCGCACAACGCCCGGTCGCACCCGCGGACTCTGCCGGTCCCGTGCAGCGCGCGGTCGTATCGAAGCACTCGGCCGGTCCCGTGCAGCGCACACTCGTTCCGGGGTCCCCGGCGCCCGTGGCCGACGGGCGTACGGCACTTGGCGGGGCGGCCGGCCCGTACGGAGGGCAGGCGGCCGGCGCCGTCTTAGGCGGGGCGACCGCGCCGGGGCCCGTCGTCGCGGCCCGGGCCGTCCCCGACGCCGGCCGTGGACCGGACACCGCTGTTCCGCGGCCGCCCGCGGTCACGGGCCCGCAGCCGTATGCCGCCGGGCGGGGGCCGGACACCGTCCAGCGGTCCGCGGTGCGCTCCGCGCCGGCGTCACCGCGTACGCTCGCGCTGCTCGCCGCGCGCCCGCTCACCGTCGGCACGCGCGCTCCGGAGGGCATGACGCCGCCTGTGGCCGGCCATGCCGCCGGGCGACCCGTCGTAGCCGCGTCCTGGCGTCGTGAACCGGACCATACGACCGATGCGCGGCACGCGCCGGCGGCGGGTGCCGCCCTGCAGCGGGCCGCGGCCGCCGGGTTCCCCGGGGGCGGTGCGGCCGTGCAACCGGCCGCTGTCGGGCCCGGATTCTCCGAGGCGGCCCGGGCGCGGCCGCCCGCCCCCGGTCCGGCGGCGGGCGCGGACAGCCCGCCGCCGGTCGCCGCCCGTCGCCCGGCGTCGCCCCGGGCGGTCCCCGTGGTACGGCCGAACGCGCCGGTCCAGCGGACGGCGGCCGGCGCGGACGCGGTGACGGGTACGACCGTGCTGCCGGTCACCGATCCGCAGCCCTCTCCGCTCCCCGGCCGCCCGGGTCTCCCGGCGACGCCCGGCCACGCGACACCCGGCCATGGGGTATCCGGCCCACCCGTGCCCGTGGTCCGCGCCGTCCCCGCGGCGCCGGCCGGGCGTACCGACGGTGCGCCGAGGCCGGCAGTGCAGCGGGAGGTCTCCGGAGCGGGCGGGCGGCGGCGGGCGGCCTCCGCACCGCCCGTGGCCGCGAAACCGCCCGGGAGGGCCCCCGCGAGGGAGACCGCCCGGCCGGGGGCGCCGCAGGAGCCCGGGATCGACCTGGACGACCTGGCGCGCCGCCTGCTGGAGCCGGTGTCCCGGCTGCTCCGCGCCGACCTGCGGCGCGGCAGGGAACGCGCGGGCCGCCCCTACGACGGACGCCGCTGAGAACAGGGAACGGATGACCAACGGATGACGGACAACATCTTCGCCACGAGCGTGTTCTTCCGGCTCGCGATCGGCGGCAACGACCTGGGGGCCTTCCACACCTGCTCCGGCATGGGAGCGGAGGTGGAGATGGAGAGCTACGCCGAGGGCGGCAACAACGGCTTCACCTGGCAGCTGCCCGGCCGCGTCACCTGGTCGAACATCACGCTCACCCGGCCGGTCACCGCCGACACGGCGAAGATCGGCCGCTGGCTCGACGAGCTGCTTCGCCGCGTCGAGCCCAAGGACGGGGAGATCGTGGCGCTGAAACCGGATCTGAGCCGGATCATCAGCTGGCAGGTGCTCGGCATCGTGCCGGTGAGGTGGCAGGGGCCGTCCTTCGACCCGTCCTCCTCCGAACCGGCGGTGGAGACGCTGGAGATCGCCCACGAGGGGCTGCGCCCCTCCTGACGTCCGGCGGCCCGCCACCGGTGAACGGCCGCCCCCGGTGACCCCCCACCCGATCCGTACGGAAGGAGCCCCCCGGTATGTCCTCTGCCGCCCGCACCAGCCGGGCCAGGGCCCAGCTGACCCTGAAGGAACCGCCGGCCACGGTGGGTGCGAAGCCCGGCGGGACCATCGCGCGGCTGAACCTGCAGTTCAACCCGACCACGCTCGAACTGCGCAAGACCACCGCGTGGCGGCGCAGTCCGTCGCGCATGGCGGGGCAGTCGGCGCTGCCCGAGTTCGTGGGCAGCGGGCCCCGCGAGCTGAGCCTGGAGGTGTTCCTCGACGCGACCTCGACGCACGACAACTCGGTGGAGCAGGCGGTCGAGAAGCTGATGAAGGCGTGCGTGCCGACGCCTGCGAGTCTCGCGCGGAAGAAGCCGGCCAGTCCGTGGGTCCGGTTCGAGTGGGGCACCGCCCGGACCACGTCGTTCGACGGGGTGCTGTCGAGTCTGTCGGTGACGTACTCGCTGTTCGACGTGGACGGCAGACCGCTGCGGGCGACCTGCGCGCTGTCGGTGGAGGAGGCGAGCGTCGACCCGCCCGGCCAGAACCCCACCTCCGGCGCGCGTACGGCGCGCAGCACGCACACGGTGGTGGCCGGGGACAGCCTGGCACTGCTGGCCTGGCGTGAGTACGGCGACGCGACCGCCTGGCGGGTCATCGCCGAGGCGAACGGGATCGACGACCCGATGTCCCTGGTGCCGGGCACCGAACTGGTGGTGCCCGCCCTGGGGGACACGGGCGGTGAGGAGGAGCGGTGACCACACCCGAGGCACGCGGCGGACGGTCGTTCGCGGCGGATCCCGTCGTGGAGGCGCCCGGCGAGCTGTCGCAGATCTGGGCCGCGCAGCTGGTGGGCTGCGTGGTGGACGAGAACGTGGGCCTGCCGGATTCCGCGGTGCTCACCTACCGCGATCCCGACCACGAGTTCCTGAAGTCGACCGGAATCACCCTCGGCACGCCCCTGCGGGTGTCGGTGGTGACGGTCGCCGGGCAGACGCGCGAGCGGCTGTTCGCCGGCGAGGTCACCGGGGTGGAGATCGACCGGGACGGCACCGGGTCCTTCACGGTCGTACGCGCCTATTCCAAGGCGCACCGGCTCCAGCGGGGCCGGAAGGTGGTGGCGTACCGGAACATGACGGCCGCCGCCATCGTCCGCAAGGTGGCCGCCGGGGCGGGCCTGCCCTGCGGGAAGGTGGAGGCGGCGCCGGTCACCTACAGGCAGCTGTCGCAGGCGAACGTCTCCGACTGGGACTTCCTGCAGTACCTCGCGGGCGAGAGCGGTGCGCAGGTGCGGGTCGACGACAAGGGGGTGCTGCAGTTCACCCGGCCCGACAAGGCGTCCGGTGCGCCGGCACCGTCGACGCCGGCCACGCAGAACCCCATGGTGCTGGAGTACGGGCGGAACCTGCTGGCCCTGCGTGCCTCGCTGTCGGGCGCGGACGGCGCCGGCTCCGTCGAGGTACGCGGATGGAACACCGCCACCAAGACGCCGCTGGTGGCCCGCGCCCCGTCGGTGACCAGCGAGACGGTGCTGCCGGGGCTGAGTCCCGCGCTGGCCTCCCGGTTCGGGGCGGCGGCCAAGCTGACCGTCACGGACACGCCGTACCGCACCCAGGCCGAGACGACGGCGGTCGCGAAGGCCACGGCGGCGCAGGTGAGTTCCGGGTTCGGCGAGCTGGAGGCGGTGGCCGAGGGCAATCCGCGGCTGCGGGCGGGCCTGCCGGTCGCGCTCGGCAACGTGGGGCAGGCGTTCTCCGGCCGGTACACGGCTACGGCGGTGCAGCACAGCCTGGAGCCGCACGGCGGCTACCGGACGACGGTGTGGGTCAGCGCCAGCCCGGACCGGTCGCTGGCGGGCCTGGTGACCGGTGCGAACGCGCCGGGCCGCGGTCCGCGCATCCCGGGCCTGGCGATCGGTGTGGTGACCGACGTGCGGGAGCCGGGCGGCGCCCAGAGCGGTGGGGTCAGGCTCAGGTTCCCCTGGCTGGACGACACCTATGTGACCGACTGGGTGCGGACCGTGCAGTGGGGCGGCAAGGGCGGCGGAGGCGTGGTGAGCCCGGAGGTCAACGACGAGGTGCTGGTCGGCTTCGAACAGGGCCTGCTGGACAGCCCGTACGTCATCGGCGGTCTCTACAACGGCGTGGACAAGCCGTCGCGGCACGACGTCCCGCTGGTCGACGCGACCAGCGGCAAGGTCAACCGCCGTTCGGTGGTGTCGCGTTCGGGTCATCGGGTGGAGCTGCTGGACGCCCGCGCCCCGGGCCCGTCGGGGGTGCGGCTGCGCACCGCGGACGAACGGCTCGAGGTGGTGCTCAACGACCGTACGAACACCATCGAGATGACGGTGTTCGCCGCCGCCGGCGGCCGCAGCCCGCTGTCCTCGATCGTGCTGAACCAGCGGGGCATCACGCTCGACGCGGGGACGGGCAAGGTCCTGCTGAAGGGCGGCGCCGTGGAGGTCGACGGCACCACGGCCGTCAAGGTGCGGGGCCGGACCGTGGGGGTCACCGGGCAGGCGAACCTCACGCTCGACGGCGGCCTGCTGGGGGTGCTGAAGGCAAACCTCGTACGCATCAACTGAAGCGCGCCGCCGGCGTGCCGGCCCCCGTCCCCGTCCCTGCCCATCACCCCCTAGCCCCTCGGCCGCCGACGGCCGTGACCTTGTCTGGAGGAGCCCGGCATGCCCGCCGCAGCCCGTACCGGCGACCCCACCAACCACGGCGGTGTGATCGCCACCCCGCCGCCCGGCGCCGCCGCGGCGGTCGCGCGCGTGCTGATCGGCGGCCGGCCCGCCGCCGTCGTGGGCAGCCTGCACACCTGCCCGATACCGCCGCACGCGGCCACCGGACCCGCCAACGTGATCATGCCGAACCCCGCCGCGCTCGCCGCGGGCAAGGTGCTGATCGGCGGGCTGCCGGCGGCGCGGGCACGGGACCAGACCGCGTGCGGCGCGATGATCGTGACGGGCGCCCCGAACGTCCTGATCGGGGGGGTGTGATGAGCGAGCGGTTCATCGGTCGCGGCTGGGGGTTCCCGCTGCGGGTCGGGCCGACCGGGGGGATCGCCCTGGTGGAGCGGGAGCGGGAGATCGAGGAGGCGATCCGGCTGGTGCTGGGCACCGCGCCCGGTGAACGCCCGATGCGGCCCGAGTTCGGCTGCGGCATCCACGACTACGTCTTCGCGCCGGGGGACGGCGCCACCGCGGGCCGGATCGCGCAGCAGGTGCGCGAGGCCCTGGAGCGGTGGGAGCCGCGGATCGCCGTGGACGACGTGGTGGTGGCCTTCGACGCGGTCGACGCCGGCACCCTCTACATCGACGTGCGCTACACGGTGCGGTCCACCAACGACCGGCGCAACCTGGTGTTTCCCTTCTACACGATCCCCTCCGAGGAGGGGGCCGAGGAAGCGGTCGCGGACTGATGGCCCTGCCCTCCCCCAACCTGGACGACCGGCGGTTCCAGCAACTCGTCGACGAGGCGAAACGGTACGTGCAGCAGCGCGCCCCGGAGTGGACCGACCACAACGTCTCCGACCCGGGCGTCACCCTGATCGAGACGTTCGCCTACCTCGTGGACCAGTTGCTGTACCGGCTGAACCGGGTGCCGGACAAGAACTACACCGCTTTCCTCGACCTGTTGGGCATCCGGCTGTTCCCGCCGGCGGCGGCCTGCGCCGAGGTCGACCTGTGGCTGTCGGCGCCACAGCCCGACACCGTGACGCTGCCCGCCGGCACCGAGGTGACCACCGCGGACGGCGAGACGGAGGAGCCCGTGGTGTTCGCCACCATGGAGGAACTGCGGATCGTGCCCAGCGAGTTGATCCGGCTGGTGACCGCGCCCCGTACCGGTGACCAGACCGACCGGACCGGGGACCTCGCCGAGGGCCGCGACGTACCGTGCTTCCAGGCGGCCCCCGAACCGGGTGACGCCCTGCTGTTCGGACTGCCCACGGCGGTGCCGCGCTGTGTGGTCGCGGTGCGCCTGGACAGCCGGGTGGAGGGCGTCGGCGTGGATCCGCGCCAGCCGCCGCTGGTGTGGGAGGCGTGGGACGGCGGCCGCTGGCTGGCCTGCGAGACCGGCGACGACAGCACCGGCGGGCTGAACCGGCCCGGCGAGGTGATCGTGTACGTGCCCGCCGGGCACACGGCGTCCGTGATCGGCGGGATCCGGGCGGGCTGGCTGCGCTGCCGGGTCACCGAGGCGGAGCCGGGCCAGCCGTTCTACGCGGAGTCCCCGACGGTGCGGGAGGCGGCGGTGTTCACGGTCGGCGGCACCGTCGCCGCCGAGCACGCCGAGACCGTCACGGACGTGCCGCTGGGCACCTCCGAGGGGGTGGCCGGGCAGATGTTCCGGCTCGGCCGCCCGCCCGTGCTGCTGGACGGCGAACCGCCTGTCGTGGAGGTCTCGTCGGCCGACGGCTGGCAACGGTGGGAGGTGGTGGAGCACTTCGGCCGCTCGGGCCCCGGCGACCGGCACGTCCGGGTGGACGCGACCGCCGGAGAGTTCCTCTTCGCCCCGGCCCTGCGCGAACCGGACGGAACGCTGCGGCTGTGCGGCGCGGTACCGGAGAAGGGCGCGCAGATCCGGGTGTGCCGTTACCGTACCGGCGGCGGCCCGGCCGGCAATGTGGCCCGCGGCGCGATCTCGGTGCTGCGCAGTTCGGTGCCGTACATCGCGCGCGTCACCAACCGGGAGGCGGCGCGCGGCGGGGTGGAGGGTGAGTCCCTCGCCAACGCGAAGCTGCGGGCGCCGGAGGCGCTGCGGATGCAGGAGCGTGCGGTCACCGCCGAGGACTACGAGATCATCAGCCGCCAGGCGGCGCCCTCGGTGCGGCGGGTGCGCTGCCTGCCCGCGGGGGACGGGGCCGGCACGGTACGGGTGCTGGTGGTGCCGGACGCGGTGGCCGACGACGGCGACCGGCTCCGGTTCGAGCAGCTCATCCCTTCCGACCAGGTGCTCGCCGCGGTCACCGCGAGCCTGGACGAGCGGCGGCTGATCGGCACCCGGCTGGTGGTGGAGCCGCCGGTCTACCAGGGCGTGACCGCGGTGGCCCGGCTCGCGGCGGCGCCCGGCGACGTCGACCGGGTGCGGGAGGTGGCGCTCGCCGCGCTGTTCCGGTACCTCAATCCGCTGTACGGCGGGCCGGACGGCACCGGGTGGCCGTTCGGGCGGCCCGTTCAGTACGGGGAGGTGTTCGGCGTGCTGCAACGGGCCACCGGTGACGCGCTGGTGGAGGACATCCGGCTGTTCGCCGCCGACCCCATCACCGGGCGGCGCGGTGCGCCGGTGGACCGGATCGACGTGGCCCCGGGCGCGCTGGTGTTCTCCTACCAGCACCAGGTCGTCGTGCAGCCCCTCGATCCGGAGGTGCGGGGGTGAGCCGCGCCGCCGTTCCGGGCCTGCCGAGCCGGCACCCGATCGGGGCACAACTGCCCGCGCTGTACGCGGACGACGACTTCGCCCAGCGGTTCACGGCCGGCCTCGACACGGTCCTCGCCCCGGTGTTCTCGACCCTCGACAATCTGCCCGCCTATCTGGACCCGCGGGTGGCGCCGCTCGACTTCGTCGCCTGGCTGGCGTCCTGGGTGGGCGCCGCCGACGATCCCGCGTGGCCCGCGGAACTGCGTCGCGCGGCGGTGGTCCGTGCGGTCGAACTGCATCGCCGGCGTGGCACCCGGCGCGGTCTGGTCGAGCGGTTGCGGCTCACGCTGGGGGTGAACGCCGACGTCGTGGGGGACGGCGGGGCCGTGTGGTCCCGCACCGCCGGCGCCGGCCTGCCGCCGGAGCCGGGCGGCGAGGTGGTGGTCCGGGTGTGGCCGGGCCGCGACCGGGACGTCGACGAGGACAGGGTCAGGGAGATCGTGCGGGACACGTGCCCCGTGCACGTCTCGTGCCGGGTGGAGATCCTGCCCGGACCGCCGGCCGGCGAAGGGAGTTGAGGATGCGCACCTGTCACGTCTGTGGTTCGTCCGTCCGCCCCGATGACGACTTCTGCGGAAACTGCGGTTCCTACCTGGGCTGGTCCGACGGCGACCGCGGTACGTCCGCGCGCACCCCGGCCCCGGAACCGGACCCCCCGTCAGCCGCCGAACCGGGGCCGGCGGCGAACCCCGAACCATCCCCCGGGGCGGCCCCGCAGCCGGAACCGACGGCTCGCCCCGGAGCGGAAGCGCAGGCGAGCCCCGGACCGGAAGCGGCGGCGAACCCCGCACGCGGCACCGCGGCGAACCCCGAGCGGGGACCGGCGGTCCGCCTTGGCCCGGGGCTGCCCGGGGAGCCCGGACGGGGCAGGACGGCAGGCACCGAGCCAGGACCCGGGACAGGCACCGGGCCGGGATCCGGGACAGGCACCGGGCCGGGAATCGTGCGAGGAACCGCGGCCCGCACCGGGCCCAGCACGAACCCGGCCCCGGACCCGGCCCCGGAGCCGGCGCCGGATTCGGAACCGCGGTCGGTACCGGAGTCGGCTGCGACGGCCCCGGCGCCGGGTACGCCACCGCCCCCCGTGGACGCCCCGCCGGCGGGCACCGGGCGCTCGGCCGGGGCACGTTCGGCCGGGACCGCGCCGCGGCCCGAGCCGGTGCTGCCCGTACGGCCCGCGAAGCCGGTCGCTCCGCGCCCCGTCGTACGTCCCGTGGCGGCGGAGCAAGAGGTGTCCGGGCCGCCCTGCCCCGTGTGCGGCACGCCCAATCCGCCGGGCCGCCGGTTCTGCCGCCGCTGCGCCGCCCCGCTGGACGCCGGGCCGGCGCCCGCCGCACTGCCGTGGTGGCGGACCGTGTGGCCGTTCCGCCGCCGGGTGCGGGCGGGTTCCGGGCGCGGGGTACGCCTCGCGGTGATCCTCACCGTGGTCGTGGCCCTGTGCGTGGCCGGGCTCCTGCTGCTGCCCGCGGGCCGGGCCCTGTTCGAGGACACCCGCGACAAACTGGGCGGCACGAAGGCCGTCACGCCGGTGGACGTCAGGGCGAGCGCCGAGTTGCCCTCGCACCCGGCGTCGAACACCACGGACGGCCTCAGCAACCGCTACTGGGCAGCCCCGAAGTCCGGTGCCTCGCTGACGTACACCTTCGGCAGGCCGTTCCGGCTGGTCGACCTCATCGTCACGAACGGCGCGTCGGCGTCGCCGGAGCGGTACGCCGCACAGGCCCGGGCGCTGAGCATGGAGCTGGAGGTCACCGCGGCGGACGGCTCCGTGCACCGCAAGACCGTGACGCTGAGCGACAAGCCGGGGCCGCAGACCGTCCCCACGGGCATCAGCGACGTGGTGACCGTGCGACTGGTACTGCGGTCGGTCACGGGCCTCACCCCGGGCCGTCACGTCGCGGTCGCGGAGGTGGAGTTCTTCCAGCGGAGCTGACGCCGGTGGCACGTACCGGGGGCGACGCCGCCACCGGTGCCGCGGCCGCGATGCCGAAGGGCCGTTTCGGATTCCTCCGAAACGGTCCCTGATCACGCCTCTCGCAAGTCGGGACGACAGGATTCGAACCTGCGCCGCCGTCCTCGACCAGGAGCGCCGCGCATTCGCCGCGGTCCAGGCGAGTCGACGGACGGGCGGCTGCGTGACGTGGTGGAAGCTCGACGGGTGGGAGCGTTCGGCTGTCCCACGGTTCGGTAGTGCCACTGTGCCGAAGTGGCTGTCTTCTTCGCTCGTGTCCAGGGCTACCCGGAGCGGGAGTTCGACACCGTGCCGCCCGATGCCTGAGGGGGTCAGGAAGTGGCAGCCGCCGACAGGTCTGGCTGCTCCGGCCACCCGCGATCCGGCGCCGTCGGCACCGCAAGGACCATGGTGAAGCCGCCGCCCGGGGTGTCCTCGGCGTGGAGCGTGCCGCCGATGGCCTCGGCGAAGCCGCGGGCGACCGCGAGGCCGAGGCCGACACCGACGCCGCGGGGCGCGTCACCGTACCGTTGGAACGGCTCGAAGATACGGTCCTTGGCCTCGTCCGGTACGCCGGGCCCGCGGTCCACAACCCGCAGCTCGACCCGGTCGGCCAGGGCGCTCGCAGACACCAGGACCTTCTCCCCCGGCGGGCTGTACTTGACCGCGTTTTCGACGACGTTGGCTACGGCCCGCTCCAGCAATCCTCGGTCGACGTACACCATCGGCAGGGTCTCGGGGATGTCCAGGTCCACGCACTCCTCCGGATTCGGGACCCCGCCGAGCGCCATGGGCACGACCTCGTCGAGGTCGGTCTCGCGGATGATCGGTGTGACCGTGCCGGTCTGCAGGCGGGACATGTCCAGCAGGTTGCCCACGAGATGGTCGAGGCGATCGGCGCCCTCTTCGATGGCTTGCAGCAGTTCGGCCTGGTCCCGCGCGGACCATTCCACGTCGTCCGAACGCAGCGACGTGACCGCGGCCTTGATGCCGGCGAGCGGGGTGCGCAGGTCGTGGCTGACGGCTGCCAGCAGCGCGGTCCTTGTGCGGTTGCCCTCGGCGAGTTCCTTGGCCCGGTCGGCTTCGCTCTGCAGCCGCTGGCGGTCCAGGACCACGGCTGCCTGCGCGGCGAACGCGGCCAGCACCCGGCGGTCGGCGGCGGGCAGCACCCGGCCCCGGAGGGAGAGAGCCATGTGGTCGCCCACCGGTACGTCGACGTCCGCGTCCTCTGGGACCTTTGCGGGCTGGGGTCCCACGCTGCCTGCGCAGGTCCAGGGGGCCGTCTCCCCGGTCCGCTCCAGCAGGGCCACCGACTCCATGCCGAAGGTCTCCCGGATCCGTACCAGTAGCGCCTCGAGTGTGGTCTCGCCGCGCAGGACGTTCCCCGAGAGGAAGGAGAGGATCTCCGACTCGGCGCGCAGCCGCGCCGCAAGGTGGGTACGCCTGGCAGCCAGGTCCACCACCGATGCCACGGACACGGCCACCCCGACGAAGATCGCGATGGCGACGATGTTCTTCGGGTCGGCGATCGTCAGGGTATGGATGGGTGGGGTGAAGTACCAGTTGAGCAGCAGAGTGCCCACCACCGCCGCCGCCAGCGCCGGGAAGAGTCCGCCCAGCAGGGCCGACGCCACCGTCAGGGTGAGAAACAGCAGCATGTCGTTGGCGAGGCCGACGTCCGGAGTGGCGTTGGTGAGCAGCGACGTCAGAAGGGCGGGACCGAGCACGCCGACCAGCCAGCCCCAGATGACCCGGGAACGTCCCAGGCGCGCTCCGTGCGCCACTGGCAGTCCGCGGCCCTTGCCCGCCTCGTCGTGCGTGATGAGGTGGACGTCCAGGTCGGGCCCGGAATCGACGGCGACCGTCGCACCGACCCCCGGCCCGAAGATGTACTGCCAGCTTCTGCGCCGGGAGACGCCCAGCACGATCTGGGTGGCGTTCACGCCCCGGGCGAAGTCGAGCAGGGCGGCCGATATGTCGTCGCCGACGACCTGGTGGAACGTGCCGCCTAGATCCTCGACCAGCGTGCGCTGGTCGGCCAGTTCCTTCGGGGAGGCGGCGGTGAGGCCGTCGCTGCGGGAGATGTAGACGGCCATCACCCCGCCGCCGGCGCCCTTCTCCGCCAGCCGCGCGGCACGCCGTATCAGGGTGCGCCCCTCGGGGCCGCCGGTCAGGCCGACGACGATACGCTCGCGCGAACCCCAGATGGTCGAGACGTGATGCTCGCTGCGGTACTCGGTGAGATACGCGTCGGCGCGGTCGGCCACCCACAGCAGCGCCAGTTCGCGCAGGGCGGTGAGGTTGCCCGGCCGGAAGTAGTTGGAGAGGGCCGCGTCGACCTTGTCCGGCTTGTAGATGTTTCCGTGCGCCATACGACGGCGCAGCGCCTCCGGTGACATGTCGACCAGCTCGATCTGGTCGGCACGCCGGGCCACCTCGTCCGGGACGGTCTCCCGCTGCCGCACCCCCGTGATCGACTCCACCACATCACCCAGCGACTCCAGGTGCTGGATGTTGACGGTCGAGACCACGTCGATCCCGGCGGCCAGCAGCTCCTCCACATCCTGCCAGCGCTTGGCGTTGCGGGAGCCGGGCACGTTCGTATGGGCGAGCTCGTCGACCAGCGCGACGGCCGGAGAACGCCGCAGTACTGCGTCCACGTCCATCTCGGTGAAGCCGCCGCCCCGGTACTCGATCTCCTTGCGCGGGATCTGTTCCAGGCCGTGCAACATCACCTCGGTGCGCGGCCGATGATGGTGTTCCACGAAGGCGACCGCGCAGTCGGTGCCCCGCTCGATACGGCGGTGCGCCTCCGACAGCATGGCATAGGTCTTGCCGACGCCGGGTGCCGCGCCGAGATAGATCCGAAGCTTGCCGCGTGCCATGTCATCCTTCGAAGCGGTAGCCCATGCCGGGCTCGGTGATCAGATAGCGGGGGTGGGAAGGGTCCGTCTCCAGTTTGCGGCGGAGCTGGGCCATGTAGACGCGCAGGTAGTTGGTCTTGTTGCTCTGCGAGACGCCCCAAACCTCCTGGAGCAGTTGTCTCTGGGTGATCAGGCGACCCGGGTTGGTCGCCAGGATCTCCAGCAGGTGCCACTCGGTCGGGGTGAGTCGTACGTCCCGCCCCTCCCGTACGGCCTTCTTGGCGAGCAGGTCGATGGTGAACTCGTCCGTCTCGACGAACGTCGTCTCGGGGACGAGCGGGGTGTACCCGGTACGGCGGACCGCCGCGCGCAGCCGGGCGAGCAGCTCGTCCATGCCGAACGGCTTGGTGATGTAGTCGTCGGCGCCGGCGTCGAGCGCGGCCACCTTCTCATCGGAGGACTGGCGGGCCGAGAGGACCAGGATCGGCATCCGGGACCAGCCGCGCAGTGCCTTGACGATGTCGACGCCGTCCATGTCGGGCAGGCCGAGGTCCAGCAGTACGACGTCGGGCTGAAACGCGGCGGCGAGCCGCAGAGCCGTGGCACCGTCGGGGGCGGCGTCCACGCCGTAGTGACGTGCCTGCAGGTTGATGACGAGGGCCCGTACGAGCTGCGGGTCGTCCTCCACCACGAGCACCCGGGTCATGGGTGTGTGCCTTCCTCTCGTACGTCGGGCCGGGAAGCGCCTGACGCGAGGCAACCGATTTCATGACTGCGGGAGTTGACGGCCCCAGGATGCCGCCCGGCCGCCAACTCCCGCGCATGCCGCGTAATCCCGTCAGTGCTTCGCCGCAAGGTCCTTGAGCGCGAGGTCGAGCTCCAGGACGTTCACGCGGGGATCACCCATGAAGCCGAGGGTGCGGCCCTCGGTGTGGTCCTTGACCAGCGTCTCCACCGTGGAGACGGACAGGCCGTTCTTCGCGGCGATCCGGTGGACCTGGAGTTCCGCGTAGTCCGGGGAGATGTTCGGGTCCAGGCCCGAGCCCGAGGAGGTCACCGCGTCGGCGGGCACCTGGGAGGGCTTGATCGTGTACCCGGGCACCGAGTTGTCCTTCACGACGGCGGCCTTGGCATCCTCGACCTGCCTGATCAGCACCTTGCTGTCCGCGGAAAGGTTGGTGGCACCCGACAGGATCAGCTTGTACTGCGTGTTGACGCTGTTGGCACCGAGCCCGTTCGCCGGGCGGCCCTGGAACCACTTCAGGTCCGCGTCCGGCGTCTCCTGGCCCTTCTTCAGTGGCAGGTTGTACGACTGCCCGATCAGTGACGAGCCGACGACCTTGCCGTCTGCCCTGATCTCGGAGCCGTTCGCCTTGTTGTGGAACAGGGCCTGGGCGATGCCGGTGACGACCAGCGGGTAGATGACCCCGGTCACCAGGGTCAGCACGAGGAGGGCCCTGAGGCCCGCCCCGAGCAACCGGGCGGTGTTCGTTACGGAGTTGTTCATGGCGATCAACCGATTCCGGGGATGAGGGAGATGAGCAGGTCGATGATCTTGATGCCGATGAACGGCGCGATCAGGCCGCCGATGCCGTAGATCCCGAGGTTGCGCCGCAGCATCTTGTCCGCGCTCATCGGCCGATAGTGCACGCCCTTCAGCGACAGCGGCACCAAGGCGATGATGATCAGCGCGTTGAAGATGACCGCGGACAGGATCGCGGAGTTCGGCGAGGACAGGTGCATGATGTTCAGCTTGTCCAGGCCCGGGTAGACCGCCGCGAACAGCGCCGGGATGATCGCGAAGTACTTCGCGACGTCGTTGGCGATGGAGAACGTGGTCAGCGCACCGCGTGTGATCAGCAGCTGCTTGCCGATCTCGACGATCTCGATCAGCTTGGTCGGGTTGGAGTCGAGGTCGACCATGTTGCCGGCCTCCTTGGCGGCCGACGTACCGGTGTTCATCGCCACGCCCACGTCGGCCTGCGCGAGCGCGGGCGCGTCGTTGGTGCCGTCACCGGTCATCGCGACCATCTTGCCGCCCGCCTGCTCCCGCTTGATGAGGGCCATCTTGTCCTCGGGAGTGGCCTCCGCCAGGAAGTCGTCGACGCCCGCCTCCTCGGCGATCGCCTTCGCGGTCAGCGGGTTGTCACCCGTGATCATGACCGTATTGATGCCCATGCGACGCAGCTCCTCGAACCGCTCCCGCATACCGTCCTTGACGACATCCTTCAGGTGGATGACACCCAGGACGCGGGCGCCCTCGGCGTCCTCGACCGCGACGAGCAGCGGGGTGCCGCCGGCCTCGGAGATACGGTCGGTCAGCGCCTGGGCGTCCGCAGCGACTTCGCCGCCCTGCGCCTCGACCCAGGTGACCACCGAGGCGGTGGCACCCTTGCGGATCCTGCGCCCGTCGACGTCCACACCCGACATCCGGGTCTGGGCGGTGAACTCGATCCACGCCGCGTGCGCCAGCTCGCCCTGGTGACGCTCGCGCAGCCCGTACTTCTCCATGGCCAGGACGACGATGGACCGCCCCTCGGGCGTCTCGTCGGCCAGCGACGACAGTTGGGCGGCGTCCGCGACCTCGGCGTCGGTGGTGCCGCGCACCGGCAGGAACTCGGCGGCCTGACGGTTGCCGAGGGTGATGGTGCCGGTCTTGTCGAGCAGCAGCGTGGAGACGTCACCGGCGGCTTCCACCGCCCGCCCCGACATCGCCAGCACGTTGCGCTGGACCAGCCGGTCCATGCCCGCGATGCCGATCGCGGAGAGGAGGGCGCCGATGGTCGTCGGGATCAGGCAGACCAGCAGGGCGACCAGCACCACCATCGTCAGGTGGGTGCCCGCGTAGGTGGCGAACGGCGGCAGCGTGGCGCAGGCCAGCAGGAAGACGATGGTCAGCGACGCCAGCAGGATGTTGAGTGCGATCTCGTTGGGCGTCTTCTGCCGGGCCGCGCCCTCGACCAGGTTGATCATCCGGTCGATGAAGGTCTCGCCCGGCTTCGTCGTGATCTTGATGACGATCCGGTCGGACAGCACCTTCGTACCGCCCGTGACCGCGGACCGGTCACCGCCGGACTCACGGATCACCGGCGCGGACTCACCCGTGATCGCCGACTCGTCGACCGAGGCGACACCCTCGACGACGTCACCGTCACCGGGGATGACGTCACCGGCCTCGCAGACCACCAGGTCACCGATGGTCAGCGCGGTGCCGGGAACCTGCTCCTCGGAGCCGTCCTTCAGCAGCCGACGGGCCACTGTGTCCGTCTTGGCCTTGCGCAGGGTCTCCGCCTGCGCCTTGCCACGGCCCTCGGCGACCGCCTCCGCCAGGTTGGCGAAGATGACCGTCAGCCACAGCCAGGCGCTGATCGCCCAACCGAACCAGTCGCCCGGGTCCTTGACGGAGAACACCGTGGTGAGCACGGAGCCGATCCACACCACGAACATCACGGGGGACTTGATCATCACCCGCGGGTCGAGCTTGCGGAACGCGTCCGGCAGCGACTTGATCAGTGCCTTGGGGTCGAAGAAGCCGGCTCCGACACGGACCTCGGTGGGCTTGTGGCCGGTGGGGACGTCGCTGTGCGGCGCCCGGGTGGGTGTGACAGTGGACATGGAGTCCTCTGGGTTCTCTGTGCGGGTGGTCATCACGCCAGCCCTTCCGCGAGCGGGCCCAGCGCGAGGGCCGGGAAGTACGTGAGACCGGTGATGATCAGGATCGCGCCCACCAGCAGGCCGGTGAACAGCGGCTTCTCGGTGCGCAGGGTGCCCGCGGTGACCGGCACCGGCTTCTGCTCTGCCAGAGAGCCCGCCAGGGCCAGGACGAACACCATCGGCAGGAAGCGGCCGAGCAGCATGGCGAGTCCGGTCATGGTGTTGAACCAGTCGGTGTTCGCGTTCAGGCCGGCGAAGGCCGAGCCGTTGTTGTTGGCCGCCGAGGTGAAGGCGTACAGCACCTCGGAGAACCCGTGCGCGCCCGAGTTGAGCATCGAGTGCGGCGGGGTCGGCAGCGCCATCGAGGCCGCAGTGAGGACCAGCACCAGCGCCGGAGTGATCAGGATGTAGCAGGCGGCGAGCTTCATCTCCCGTCCGCCGGTCTTCTTGCCCAGGTACTCGGGGGTGCGGCCGACCATCAGACCGGCGATGAACACCGCGATCACGGCCATGATCAGGATGCCGTACAGGCCGGAGCCGGTGCCGCCGGGCGTGATCTCGCCCAGCATCATGCTGAGCAGGGTGATGCCGCCGCCGAGGCCGGTGAAGGAGGAGTGGAAGGAGTCCACCGCACCGGTCGACGTCAGGGTCGTGGACACGGCGAAGATCGAGGAGCCGCCGATGCCGAAGCGGACCTCCTTGCCCTCCATCGCGCCACCCGCCGCCTGCAGCGCCGGGCCGTGGTGGGCGAACTCGGTCCACATCATCAGCGCGGTGAAGCCGAGCCAGATGGTGAACATCGTGGCGAGGATCGCGTAGCCCTGCTTCACGCTGCCGACCAGCACGCCGAAGGTGCGGGTCAGCGAGAACGGGATCACCAGGATCAGGAAGATCTCGAAGAGGTTGGTGAACGGCGTCGGGTTCTCGAAGGGGTGGGTGCTGTTGGCGTTGAAGTAGCCGCCGCCGTTGGTGCCGATCTCTTTGATGGCCTCCTGGGAGGCGACCGCGCCGCCGTTCCACTGCTGCGAGCCGCCCATGAACTGGCCGACCTCGTGGATGCCGGAGAAGTTCTGGATGGCGCCGCAGGCGACCAGGATCACCGCGGCGACGGCCGCCATCGGCACCAGGATCCGCAGGGTGCCGCGCACCAGGTCGGCCCAGAAGTTGCCCAGTTCACCGGTGCGCGAGCGGGCGAAGCCGCGCACGAGGGCGACGGCGACGGCCATGCCGACGGCGGCGGAGACGAAGTTCTGCACGGCCAGACCGGCGGTCTGCACGACGTGACCCATGGTCTGCTCGCCGTAGTACGACTGCCAGTTGGTGTTGGTGACGAAGGACACGGCCGTGTTGAACGACTGCGCCGGGTTGACCGAGGAGAAGTGCAGCGAGCCGGGCAGGACGCCCTGGAGCCGCTGCAGCAGGTAGAGGAAGAGGACGCTCACAGCCGAGAAGGCGAGGATGCCGCGCAGGTACGCGGGCCAGGTCATCTCGGCGTCGGGGTTGGCACCGATCGCCTTGTAGATCCACTTCTCCACCCGGAGGTGCTTGGGCGAGGAGTAGGCCCGGGCCATGTAGTTGCCGACGGGAACGTGGACGAGCGCCAGCGCGCCTATGAGGGCCAGCAGTTGGAGCACGCCTGCGAGTACGGGACCCATCTGTTCTCAGAACCTCTCCGGGAAGATCAGGGCGAGGACGAGATAGCCCAGCAGGGCGACGGCCACGACCAGGCCGACGATGTTCTCGGCGGTCACAGCTTCGTCACCCCCTTGGCGACGAGGGCCACCAGCGCGAAACCCGCGAGGACGGTGACGACGAAGGCCAGATCGGCCATCGTGAACTCCTGAAGAGGTTCGGGGGTAGAACAAGGACGGTTAGAGGAAACCGCGTGGCTGGCCGGATCCGGTCGCTCGTTGACGACCCTCTTACGGCCGCCTGCGCGGCTTTGACGAGACTCTTACGGCCACGCCCCATACCAGCCGGTGACAAGAGACGCCGGATCAGAGCAGCCGGAATCGCAGTCGGCAGATCACCGCGTCCGTCTCCCGTCGCACGGCGTGCGCGACGACCGCGCCCCGCTGGTTCTGCGGGAGGCGCTGCCACAGCCGCTCCGGCTCGGTCTCCGGGATCAGCACGGTGACCCGCGTGACAGGCTCGGCGGCGGCCACCTCGCGGATGCCGTCCGGCCGGTTTCATCACCCGCGCACCGGTCCCGATGTGTCCAGTGCGGCCCCCGTCCGGTCCGCCGGGGCGGCGACCAGCCGGGCTTGCAGCGTGGGTACGGCACTTGGGCCGGGAGCGAGCATAAAGCGACCCGGTCCCAACCCTGATGCCCGCCTGTTCACCGGGCCCCGGGGTGGCCGCACCAGCACCGCCGTCCTTCGTGATGCCACCCACTGGGGCGATGCCGTCACCGAACTCGGCTTCGAGCATCTACGCCGCCATGACCTACGCACCCCGGTCTCACCTGGTTCGCGGACGCCGGCGTACCGGTGCACGTGCTGCGCAAGATCGCCGGCCACGGATCGCCGGTCACCACACAGCGGTACCTGCACCCGGGTATGGACCAGATCACCAAAGCAGGCACAGCACCCTCGGCGCATCTCAGCGCGCTCCGGGCGCCCCGTACGTTGGCCCTGCAGCCAGCAGCGACGGCTGAGAGCGAGCCCAGGTCCCCAAATGGTCCCCAAGAATGATCAGGAGGCCGTGTCGGATCACTCCGACACGGCCTCCGACCTGCGTCTTCACAAGTCGGGACGACAGGATTTGAACCTGCGACCCCTTGACCCCCAGTCAAGTGCGCTACCAAGCTGCGCCACGTCCCGATGCGCTCACTCACGGTGACCCGTGCGATCGCGCGGACAGAACTTTACCCCACGTCGACGGGTGCGCCGAAAAGGGCGGGTGCGGGGCGCGGCCGGCTGGGAGCCGAGGCCGGGTGGGAGACGGCGGGAGACAATCGGCCGTATGACGAAGGCAAGCGCATTCGACGGCCGGGACCGGGACGCAGGCGGCCAGGGCGCGGACGCATGGGACCGGAACGCGGACGGGCGGGACGCGGACACATGGGACCGAGACGCGGACGGGCGGGACGCGGACGCATGGGACCGAGACGCGGACCGGCGGGACCGGGACGCGGACGGGCGGGCGCGCAGTGCGCGGCCGCGGGACGGGCTGGGACGGCCGCTGCCCTACGGCACGCAGGGCGTCCCGCGGCAGCCCGAGGGCGTCGTACGGGCGCCGCGGGAGACGGTCACCGAGGCGCAGGCGCTGCTGGACTCGGGGAGACCGTTCCACGCGCACGAGGTGTTCGAGGACGCCTGGAAGTCGGGCCCTCAGGAGGAGCGCGCGCTGTGGCGGGGGCTGGCCCAGCTGGCGGTGGGACTCACCCACGCGGCCCGCGGGAACGCGGTCGGCGGGGCGCGCCTGCTGCGGCGGGGCGGTGGCGCGGTCGAGGAGTGGGCGGCGCAGCGGGGCGAGGACCGGCCGTACGGGATGGATCTGCCCGGCCTGGCCCGGTGGGCGCGGGAGCTGGCCGGGCGGGTGGACCACGGGCCGGGTCCGGTGGACGCGCGCACCGAGGCGCCCCGGCTCGGCCCGGGTGAGCCGGGATGAAAGTGGTCGCCGGGTCCGGCTGGCCGAGTCCGGACGACAGCGCCCGCCGAGCCGCATGACCGTCCCCGCCGAGCCGGACATCGTGTCGGCCGGGAGGGGTGCGGCGGCGGTGGACGGCCCGGAGGCCGTGGACGGCCCGGAAGCCGTGGACAGCCCGGAGCCGTGGACGGGCCGGAGGCGGTATGCGGCAGACTCGGGGCGTGCGAAAGATTCATGTCATCGGTATCGGCGCGGGCGACCCCGACCAGCTGACCCTGCAGGCGGTCAAGGCGCTGCGGAGCACGGACGTGTTCTTCCTGCTCGACAAGGGCGAGGTGAAGGGCGATCTGACCCGGTTGCGCCGGGACATGCTGGACGCGCATCTGGCGGCGGGGTCCTACCGGGTGGTGACGGCCGGGGACCCGGAACGGGACCGCGAGGCGGGCGGCGCGGCGTACTCGCCGGCCGTCCACGACTGGCGCAGCGCCCGCGCCGCGATCTACGAGCGGCTGATCGTCGAGGAGCTGGCCGAGGACGGCACCGGGGCCTTCCTGGTGTGGGGGGACCCGGCGCTGTACGACAGCACGCTGGGGATCCTCCAGGAGGTGCTGGAGCGTAGCGCGGTGGCGTTCGAGTACGACGTCGTGCCCGGCATCACCAGCGTCTCCACGCTGGTGGCCAGGCATCGCACGGGACTGAACCGGGTGGCGCGCCCGGTGCAGATCACCACCGGGCGGCGGCTGGCCGAGGGCTTCCCGGCGGGGGTGGACGACGTGGTCGTGATGCTGGACGCCCAGCAGGCCTTCCGGCAGTACACCGACCAGGACATGGACATCTACTGGGGGGCCTACCTCGGCACCCCGGACGAGATCCTCGCCTCCGGGCCGATCGCCGAGGCCGGACCGCGCATCGAGCGGCTGCGGGCCGAGGCACGCGAGCGCAAGGGCTGGATCATGGACACGTATCTGCTGCGCAGGAACACCGGCGAGGACTGAGCCCCGCCGCGCGCGGCACCGGGGCGGGACCCCGGTGGCGCGCGGGGCCCGGGGCGGCTGCGGGGGCTATCGGATCAGCAGTTGCACGCCGCCCACGATCGTCGCCGCGATCACGAGTCGTTCGAAGAGCCGCTGGTCGATCCTGTCCACGGCCCACCTGCCGAACAGCGCGCCGGGCAGGACGAACACCACGAGGGCGGCGTCCAGCAGCAGCGAGCGGCCGTCGATCAGGCCGAGTCCCGCGCTGAACGGCACCTTCGAGACGTTGACGATCAGGAAGAAGAACGCCGAGGTACCGAGGAAGCCGAGCTTGCGGAAGCCGGCGGACAGCAGGTACATCGACATCACGGGGCCGCCCGCGTTGGCGACCATCGTGGTGAAGCCGCCGAGCACGCCGTACGACCGCGCCTTCATCCGGCCCGCTCGGGTGGTGACCGAGTCCGGCGCGTCCGCCTGCGCGTCCTCGCGTCGCCGGCGCCACAGGGTGACGCCGGCCATCAGCAGCAGGATCGCCCCGATCGAGGTCCGTACGATCCCGTCGTCGGCCCACACCAGGAACAGCGTGCCGGCCACCACGCCCGCCGCGACGGCGGGAAACAGCCGCCACAGCGTGGGCCAGTGGGCGTGCCGCCGGTAGGTGAGGACGGCGAGCACGTCGCCGGCGATCAGGACGGGCAGCAGGACGCCGGTGGAGGCGCGGGCGGGCAGGACCGCCGCGAAGACGGCGAGGCTGATCGTGTTGGCGCCGCTCACGGCGGTCTTGGAGAAGCCGACGAGCAGGGCGGCGCAGGCGAGCGCGGCGAACTGGAGGCCGGAGATGTGCCACAGGGTCATCGTGTTCATGCGGGATCCGATGCTATGCGCACGTACCCGGCCCGCGTAAGCACCGTCTCGCCGGCCCGGCCCCTATCGGGCCGTGTACCGGGCCCGCGTAGGACCGTCTCGCCCGGTCCCTGACGGGCCGTAACCGGGCCCGTGTGAGGACCGTGTCGCCGGCCGGTCCCTAGCGGGCCGTGTACCGGGCCCGCAGTTCCCGCTTGAGCACCTTCATGCTCGGCCCGAGCGGCAGCGCCTCCGCGAACTCCACGCGCCTCGGGTACTTGTGCCTGCCCAGATGCTGCTTGGACCACTCGGTGAGGTCGGTGGCGTCGAGGGCGGTGCCCGGCGCCGGCACGACGACGGCGCACACCTCCTCGCCGTGCAGTTCGTCGGGCAGGCCGATGACGGCGGCCTGGGCGATGCCGGGGTGGCGCACCAGCACCTCCTCGACCTCCCTCGGGTACACGTTGTAGCCGCCGCGGATGATGACGTCCTTCTTGCGGTCGACGATCCGCAGGAAGCCGTCCTCGTCCTTGGTGCCGAGGTCGCCGGTGCGGAACCAGCCGTCCACCAGTGCCTCGGCGGTGGCCTCGGGACGGCCGAGGTAGCCGGAGAAGACGTTGTGGCCGCGGATGACGACCTCGCCCAGCTCGCCGGCCGGCAGGAGTTCGATGCGGCCCTCGACCTCGGCGCGGGCGATCTCCGCGTCGACGCCCCACAGCGGGTGACCGATGGTGCCGGGCCTGGTACCGAAGGCCGCCTGGTTGACGGTGGCCGTCGGCGAGGTCTCCGAGAGCCCGTACCCCTCGTAGATCTTCGCCCCGAACGCGGCCTCGAACCGCTCCAGTACGGCGACCGGGAGCGAGGCGCCGCCCGAGATGCACACTCGCAGCCGCGGCAGCGCGGTGGCGTCCGCGGCCGCCGCCGCGAGGGCGACGAACATGGTCGGCACGCCGTGGAAGGTGTTCACGCCCTCGGCGGCCATCAGCTCGATGGCGCGGGCGGCGTCGAACCGGGGCAGCAGGACGAGCGTGGCCCCCGCCCGCCAGGTGGAGTTCAGGGAGACGGTCTGGCCGAAGGCGTGGAAGAGGGGCAGCGCGCCGAGGGCGATGTCGTCGGCCCGGATGTCGTTGGCGTCGAAGGCGTTGACGGTCGCGTTCATCACCAGGTTGAAGTGGCTGAGCACCGCGCCCTTGGGGACACCGGTGGTACCGCTGGTGTAGAAGATCACCGCGGGGTCGTCGGCGGACCGGGTGAGGTAGGACGGGAGCGGCTCGGCGGCGGCGGCGAGCTTCTCGAACTCCTCGCCCAGGGTCACCGCGCGGACCCCGGTGGCGGCGGCCGCGGTGCGGCCGGTCTCCGCCTGGGCCGGGTGGACGAGCAGCAGCGTGGCGGCGCTGTCCCGCAGGACGTGCTCGACCTCGCCCGCCGACAGCAGCAGGTGCACGGGGACGACGACGGCTCCGGCCGCGGCGATCGCGTAGTAGGCGACCGGGAATTCGGCGGTGTTGGGGGCCATCAGCGCGACCCGGTCGCCCGGGCGCACGCCGAGGCCGGCGAGCGCGCCCGCCTGCTCCAGCGCCTTGTCCCACACCTCCGCGAAGGTGAGGCGCAGATCGCCTTCCACGAGAGCCGTCCTGTCGGGGCGGCGCCGGGCGTTCTCGGCGAGGATGGCGGCGACGGAGAGGGTTGCCATGGAGTGATGCTCCGTTTCCTTGCTGCGGCTCGTGTCTCGAATCCCCTCGCGGGGAGCCCCCGTCGGCGGATCGCTAGGGCCTTTCGACCAGCACCGCGCTGCCCTGGCCGACGCCCACGCACATCGTCGCCAGCCCGCGTGCCGCGCTCGTGCGCCGCATCCGGTGCAGCAGGGTGGTCAGGATGCGGGCGCCGGAGCAGCCGAGCGGGTGACCGAGGGCGATGGCGCCTCCGCTGGGGTTCACCAGGTCGGGGTCGATGCCCAGCTGGTCGACGCACGCGAGGGCCTGTGCGGCGAACGCCTCGTTGAACTCGGCCTCCTGGAGGTCCTCGATCCGCCAGCCGGCCCGGGCGAGCGCCTTGCGGGTGGCGGGGACCGGGCCGATGCCCATCACGTCGGGGTGGACCCCGGCGGAGGCCCCGGCGACATAGCGCCCCAGGGACTCGAGACCCAGCTCCTCCAGGGACTCCTCGCTGACCAGCAGCAGGCCTGCCGCCCCGTCGTTCATCGGCGAGGCGTTGCCCGCGGTGACCGTGCCGCCCGCGCGGAAGACCGGCTTCAGGCGAGACAGCTTCTCCAGCGAGGTGTCCTCGCGGACGCACTCGTCCCGGTCGACCACGATGCCGTCCGGCCGCTCGACGGGCAGGAGTTCGTCGTCGAAGTGGCCGTCCTTGCGGGCGGCCGCGGCCAGCCGGTGGCTGCGCAGGGCGAACTCGTCCTGGCGTTCGCGGGAGACGCCGTGCCGGGCGGCGACCTCCTCGGCGGTCTCCCCCATGGACAGCAGGCCGTGCAGATCCTTCATGGCGGGGTTGACCAACCGCCAGCCGAGCCGGGTGTCGTGGGTCTCGATCCGGTGCGGCAGGGCCTCGTCGGGGCGGGGCAGCACGAAGGGGGCGCGGCTCATCGACTCCGAGCCGCCCGCGATCACGACGTCGGCCTCGCCCGCGGCGATCGTCCGGGCGGCGGTGGTGACCGCTTCCAGGCCGGAGGCGCACAGCCGGTTGACGGTGGCGCCGGGCACGGTCTCGGGGAGACCCGCGAGCAGGGCGGCCATCCGGGCGACGTTGCGGTTGTCCTCACCCGCCTGGTTGGCCGCGCCCCAGTAGACGTCGTCGATCCGGGCGGGGTCGAGCGCGGGCACGCCGGCCACCAGCCGGCGGATCACGGTCGCCGCCAGGTCGTCGGGCCGGACGGCGGACAGGGCTCCGCGCAGCTTGCCGATGGGGGTGCGGCGGGCGGCCGCGAAGTGGACGGGACGCACGGCTGGGACTCCTGACCTACGACGCTGTGGATCAGCCGGGGCCACGGTGTGCCGCGGCCCCTCGTTAATTAGCACTGCTAGTTTTGGACTATAGACCTCCGACCGGCTCACTGGGAAGATCCTCACCGACCTTCACCGAGGCAGCCGGAGGAGACATGCCCCACGTCCGCGAGCACATCATCGAGGGCACCCGCGGCGCGGTCGCCGTACACGAGTGGCCGCACCCGTCCCCCCGCCACCTGGCTCTCCTCGTGCACGGGTACGGCGAGCACGCGGGCCGGTACCGGCAGCTCGCCGGTGTGCTCGCCGGGCACGGGGCGGCCGTCTGGGCCCCCGACCACATGGGCCACGGCAGGTCGGCCGGGGAGCGGGTGCTGATCGAGGACTTCGAGGACGTGGTCACCGACGTGCACGCGGCGGCGGACCTGGCCCGGGCCGCACACCCCGGCCTGCCGCTCGTGCTCGTGGGCCACTCCATGGGCGGTCTGATCGCGGCCCGCTACGCCCAGCGGTACGGCGCGGAGCTGAGCGCGCTGATCCTGTCCGGGCCGGTGATCGGCGCCTGGGAGCTGCCGGGACGGCTGCTGGCGCTGGACGAGATCCCGGACACCCCGATCAGCCCGTCCGCGCTGTCCCGGGACCCGGCCGTGGGCGCCGCCTACGCCGCCGACCCGCTGGTCTGGCACGGCCCGATGAAGCGGCCGACGCTCCAGGCGTTCGTGCGGACCCTGGAGGCCGTCGACCGGGGCGGGGACGTGGGCCGGCTGCCGCTGCTGTGGCTGCACGGGGACGACGACCGGCTGGTGCCGCTGCCCGGCAGCCGGGTCGGGGTGGAGCGGCTCGGCGGGGACCGGCTGACCGAGCGGATCTTCCCCGGGGCCCGGCACGAGGTGTTCCACGAGACGGACCGGGACCGGGTCCACGCCGAGGTGATCCGCTTCCTGGACGCGTCACTGCCCCGCTGATCAGGCCTGTTTGCGCCGGTGGACGCGGGGCACCCGCCCTCACGGACACAACCGCATTCCATTTGCGAAAGGGGACATCCCCACCATGCCCGTGATCAAGAGCACGCTGCCCGCGGAGGCGCTGGGTGTCACCGGGACCGCCCTGCAGGAGACGCTGATCGACCTGCTGGGACTGTCACTGGTGGGCAAGCAGGCGCACTGGAACATCGTGGGCCCGCGGTTCCGGTCGATCCACCTCCAGCTGGACGAGGTCGTCGACACGGCGCGTGCCCACTCCGACACGGTCGCCGAACGCGCCGCCGCGCTCGGCGTGTCGCCGGACGGACGCCCGGAGACCGTCGCCGCCGCCTTCTCCCTCCCCGGCGTCAAGGACGGCTGGCTGCGCGACACGGAGGTCGTGGAGCTGATGGTGTCGGCGCTGGAGACGGCCGTCGGCCGGCTGCGCGAGCGGATCGGCGCGACGGAGAAGGCCGACCCGGTCACCCAGGACCTGCTCATCTCCATCACGGCCGACCTGGAGAAGCAGCGCTGGATGTTCGAGGCCGAGAACCACCCGCGCGACGCCGGTTAGCACACCCACCCCCGCACGGAAAGGGCAACCCATGGCCGACGCCCTCGAACTCGACACGCTGTGGGAGGACTTCCACCGCGTGGTGAACATGACCTCCGCCGAACTGGCGGCCTGGCTCAGGGTGCGGGACGCCGACGACGAGGCGGAGCCGCTGCCCGACGAGGCCGGCACGCCGACCGGCCGGCATGTCCTCGCGATCCTCCAGAAGCGCCGGACGGACCTCACCGACGCCGACATCCGGGTGATGTACCGGGTCGTCGACACCGTCGACGATCTCGTGGACGTGGAGAACGAGCCCGAGCCCGAGATCACGCCGGAGGACACCCGCCGCCGGCACCGGCTGATGACCCTCGGCCACGACCCGCTCAAGCCGTAGACCATGAACCGCGACGAACGGGTCGTGCGGGAGCTGGTGTCCGAGTACGGGCGGACGTACGCCGACGAGGCGGGCATCCGCCTGAAGGACACCCCCCAGCCGCTGTACCGGCTGCTGGTGCTGTCCCTGCTGCTCAGCGCCCGCATCCGGGCCTCCGTCGCGGTGGCCGCCGCCCGGGCCCTGCACGAGGACCACCTGGACAGTGCGCGCCGCATGGCCGGGGCCGACTGGCAGCAGCGGGTGGACGCGCTCGGCCGGGGCGGTTACCGCCGCTACGACGAGCGCACGGCCACCCAGCTCGGCGACGGCGCCGAGCTGCTGCTGGAGCGCTGGCACGGGGACCTGCGGCGGCTGCACGAGGAGGCCGGCGGTGACACCGGCGAACTCAAGCGGCTGCTCCAGGAGGAACCCGGCATGGGGCCGGCCGGCGCCGACATCTTCCTGCGCGAGGCGCAGAGCGTGTGGCCGGAGGTCGCGCCCTATCTGGACGGCAAGGCACTGTCCGGGGCCGGGCGGCTGGGCCTGCCGAAGGACCCGGACAAGCTGGCCGGCCTCGCCGGGGACACCGAACCGGCCGTCCTGGCCGCCGCGTTGGTGCGGGCCGCACTCGACGAGGAGGTGGCCGAAGACTGTCTCCGCCGCGCCGGGTGATCGTGCAAGACTGCTGCTCGCACGACCCACGACGACCATGGGGACCGGCCGAGCGGAGGAGCAGCGCGTGACGGGGACCGAGTCGGCCGCACCGTACATCGACACCACCCGGCCGCATCCGGCCAGGGTGTACGACTGGTTCCTGGGCGGCAAGGACAACTACCCCGTCGACGAGGAACTCGGCCGCCGGATCACGGCGATCGACCGGGGCGCCCTGCGGGCCGCCCGCGCCAACCGGGCGTTCATGCAACGGGCCACCCGTGCACTGGCCGAGGACGGTGTGCGTCAGTTCCTGGACATCGGCACCGGCATCCCGACCGAGCCCAATCTCCACCAGATCGCCCAGTCGGTGGCGCCCGAGGCGCGCGTGGTCTACGTCGACAACGACCCGATCGTGCTGGCCCACGCGAGCGCGCTGCTGCGCGGCTCCCCCGCGGGCGTGACGGAGTACGTGCAGGCCGACGCCCGCGATCCGCACGCCATCCTGGACCGGGCCGCGGGCATCCTGGACCTCGACCGCCCGGTGGCCCTCTCCCTCATCGCCCTGCTGCACTTCGTCGCCGACGATGACGGCGCCCACGACCTGGTGTCGACCCTGGCCGGCGCACTGGCACCGGGCAGCTGCCTGGTGCTGTCCACGATGACGGCCGACTTCGAGCCGGAGAACGTGCGGAGGGGCATCGCCGCCTACGCCGCGGGCGGAGTGACCCTGGTGGCCCGCACGCACACCGAAGTGGGCGCGTTCTTCGAGGGCCTCCGGCTTCTGGAGCCCGGCATCGTCCCGGTCGCCGACTGGCGCCGGGAGGAGGCACCGGACGGCGACGGCCCGATCTCCCTGTACGGCGGAGTCGCCCGCAAGCCCTGACCCGGGGCCCGCCGGTACTTGCGGCCCGCCGGGCCACAGGACTCGCGGCCCGGCGCCGCACAGCCCCAAAGCCCACAGCCCCACACAGCCCGGACACTCCCCGCGGGCCGCCCGCCCTACAGGCCGAGCACCCGGGCGATGGTCCTCGGCACCCCGTCGTCGTTGTTGGACGGGGCCAGGTGGCGGGCCCTGCGGACGACCTCAGGGTGGGCGCCCTCCATGGCGAAGGACCACTCGGCGGCGTCGAGCATCTCCAGGTCGTTCAGGTAGTCACCGAACACCATGGTCTGCGCGGGCGTGATGCCGAGCGCGCGCTGCAGACCGCGCAGTGCGGCGCCCTTGTTCGCGGTGCGGTTCATGACGTCGACCCAGTGCTCGCCGGAGACGACGACCTGGTGTCCGGCGGCGAACTCCGCGAGGGCCGGGGCGACGGAGTGCTCGGCGGATCCGAAGGCGAACACCGCGACCTTGATCATTTCGTCCTCGACGGCGGTGACGTCCGGCACGATCCGGTGCTCGACGTAGTACTTGCGCACCTCGGCCAGAAACGGCTCGTCGGTGCGCTCGACGTACGCCGCCCGCTTGCCGCACACGACGGCGCCGGCGTCCACCCCGCCCGCGACCAGCCGCCGTACCGTCCGGGCGATCGAGGCCGCGACGGACCCCTCCAAGGGGTCGGCGCTCAGCTCCACCCCGTCGCGGACCACGTAGGTGCCGTTCTCCGCGATGAACACCATGCCCTCGGCGACCTCCGCGAACTGCCGGGCCAGTGTCGCGTACTGGCGGCCGCTCGCCGGGCTGAACAGCACCCCGCGCCGGCGCAGCTCGGCGAGCACCGGCCACAGCCCGTCGGGGATCCGCTTGGCGTCGTCGAGCAGTGTGCCGTCCATGTCGGTGACGACGAGCCGGATGCCGGCGGGCCCGGCGGGCGGGCCGGGGACGTCCGTGAGGGGGGTGGGCGTGGCGGGCATGTCCTGCTTCCGGTCGGGGAGGGATACCGGACCAGTGTTCCCCATGGCCCGGAACGTCCCGAAGGCACCCCGAACCGCCTACGGTGCACGTTTCCCGGACAGCGCGATCGACGGGCGGCACAATGACGGCGGAGCACCGCGCGTGAGAAGGGCGGCGACGTGATCGAAGCGCGGCCTGCGACGGCCGGACCGGCGGAGCAGAACACCTCCGTGGCGCACGGCGCCCGGGTGCGGAGCCACCGGACCGGCGGCAAGGACGACCATGAGTCGCGCCGGCGGGCCGGCGAGCGCGTCGCGGGCATGTTCCCGGTGATCCGGGCGGTGGCCCGCGCGGACCGGGAGTTCCCGGCGCGGGCGGTCGCCCTCCCGGCCGGTGAGCGCGGGATCAGGCGGTTCCCGGACTTCGGGAACGCCAGCGCCACCCCGCCGATCACCGCCCGCGGCCGGGAGGAGAGCGCCGCCTTCCTCGACGGTCTCGACCCGCTGGAGCCCGGCCTGGTGCCGTCCTCGCGGTGGCTCGCGGAGTCGGCCGCCGCGGTGCCGCGGTTCGGCGCGGTGGCCGTGAAACCCTGACCGCGCCGCCGAGCCGCCGAGGAGGACGTATGACGACTTTGACCGACCCCGTGCCGGGCGGGCGGCCCGGCGATCTGCGCCGGGTCCCCGCGCTCACCGCCGGCCTGAGGGCGAGGGACGTGCGCGGCATCGTGCTCGGCTACGTCGACACCGCCGGCGTCGGCCGGGTGAAGACGATCCCGACGGCACGGCTGGAGGCCGCCGTGGCGTGGGGGGTCGGCATGTCCCCGGTGTTCGACACCTTCCTGGCCGGCGACTCCATCGTCACCACCGACGTCCTCGGCTCCCCGGACGGCGACCTCAGGCTCTATCCGGACCTCGACCAGCTGGTGGCGCTGGCCGGGCAGCCCGGCTGGGCGTGGGCCCCGGTGGACCGGATCACCCAGGAGGGCGACCGGCACCCCGGCTGCGCCCGGACGTTCCTGCGCCGGATCGTCACCGGCGCCGCCGAGCGGCACGGCCTGGTCTTCAAGGCGGCCGTGGAGATCGAGTGGGCGGTCGGGCTGGGCTCGGCGCCCGCCGGGGAGTTCCTGCCGGCGGTGTCCGGTCCGGCGTACGGCGCGATCCGGCAGGTCGAGCTGAGCGACTACACCGCCGACCTGCTGGCCGCGTTCGCCGCGCAGGGCGTGGACGTCGACCAGTTGCATCCCGAGTACGCGGCCGGGCAGTTCGAGGTCTCGGTGGGTGCGCTGGACCCGGTGGCGGCGGCCGACCGCAGCGTCCTGGTGCGCCAGACGGTCCGGGCGGTGGCCCAGCGGCACGGCCTCCGGGTGTCGTTCGCGCCCGCGATGTCCGCCGAGGGCGTCGGCAACGGCGGACATCTGCACCTGTCCTGCTGGCGCGACGGGCGGAACCTGCACGCGGGCGGCGAGCTGCGGTACGGCATGACGAGCGAGGCCGAGTCGTTCGCGGCCGGGGTGCTCGCCCACCTCCCGGCGCTGACGGCGGTCACCGCCCCCAGCCCGGCCAGCTATCTCCGGCTCAGGCCCTCCCGGTGGGCCGGGGCGTTCACCGCGTGGGGCCGCGAGACCCGGGAGGCGGCGCTGCGGGTGATCACGGGCACGGCGGGCCGCCGCGAGCAGGACGCCAACCTGGAGGTCAAGCCGGTGGATCTGGCCGCCAACCCCTACCTGGCCCTCGGCTGTGTGATCTCCGCGGGTCTCGACGGCCTGATCACGGACCGCTCTCTCCCGGAGGAGATCACCGGCGACCCCGCCCGGTACGGCATGGACGAGGCGGCGGCCCTCGGCGTGCGGCGGCTGCCGGAGTCGTTGCCGCAGGCGGTGGCGGAGTTCCGCGCGGACCGGGTGCTGCGTGACGCGCTCGGGCCGGTCCTCGCGGACGCCGTGATCGCCGTGCGGCTCGGCGAGGCGGCGACCGTGGCCGGTCTCGACGACGACCGGGTGGCGGCGGCCTACCGCTGGACGTACTGACGATGGCCGCCCGGTCCGGACCGGTCCACGAGGCGCTCGCCGGGCTGCCGCTGGTGGACCACCACTGCCACGGCGCCGTGACGGCCGACCTCGCCCCGGACACGTTCGAGTCCCTCATCACCGAGGGCGAGGCCTGGCCCGGCGTCTCGCCGTTCGACAGCCCCGTCGGCGTGGCCGTGCGCCGCCACTGCGCGCCCCTGCTGGACCTCCCCCGGCACGCGTCACCGGCCGGCTATCTGGCCCGCCGTTCGGCACTCGGCTGGCAGGAGGTCAACCGCCGCTTCCTGACCGCGTCCGGGGCGGAGGTGTTCTGCGTGGACACCGGCTACGCCCCGCACCCGGTGACCACCCCGGCCGAACTGGCCCGCGCGGCCGGGACCGCCGCCTACGAGGTGGTGCGGCTGGAGCAGCTCGCGGAGGCGGTGGCGGCCCGGGGCGTGGAGGCGAACGCGTACGCGGACGCCTTCCGTGCGGCGGCCCAGGAGGCCGTCCGCCGGCCGGAGGTGGTGGCGGTGAAGTCGGTCGCCGCCTACCGCACCGGCTTCGCCCTGGACCCGGCGCGTCCCGCGGCCGCCGAGGTGACCGAGGCCGCCGCCCGCTGGCTCGCACACGGCGGCCGGCTGGCGGATCCGGTCCTGGTACGGCACGTGCTGTGGACCGCCGTCGACCTGGGTCTGCCGCTCCAGCTGCACACCGGCTTCGGCGACGCCGACGTACGGCTGCACCGCGCGGACCCGGCCCTGCTCACCGACTGGCTGCATCTGACGTCCGGCACGATCCCGGTCCTGCTGCTGCACTGCTGGCCCTACCACCGCCAGGCCGCGTACCTGGCCACGGTGTTCCGGCAGGTGTACCTGGACGTCGGTCTCGCCCTGCACTACACCGGGCCGGCCCGGTGCCGGGCGGTACTGGAGGAGGCATTGGAGATCACCCCGTTCCGCAAGCTGCTGTACAGCTCCGACGCCTATGGTGTGGCCGAGTTCCACCACCTGGGCGCGCTGTCCTTCCGGCAGGGGCTCGCCGATCTGCTCCAGGACCGGGTGGACGCGGACGAGTTGAGTTTGCCCGACGCCCTGCGCATCGCCACCTGGACGGGCCGCGACAACGCGCGCCGACTGTATGGACCGCCCCTGTCCGAACCGGCCCGCGAATCCTGCGGGCACCCCACCCGGAAAGTATGATCAAGCAATGTCTGACATGACCGAGACCACGCCCGGCTGGCTGACCACGGACGAGCTGGAGATGGCCAGGGCCCGGATGCCGATCCTGTACGTCGAGGCCGTGCCCGTGCGCGTCGACGACAGCGGGGAAGTCACCAGCATCGGGCTGCTGCTGCGCATCGGCCCGGACGGCACGGTCAGCCGGACCCTGGTCTCCGGCCGCGTCCTGCACCACGAGCGGGTCCGTGACGCGCTGCTGCGCCATCTGGAGAAGGACCTCGGCCCGGTGGCCCTGCCCCGCGTCCCCGCCTCCCTGCAGCCGTTCACCGTCGCCGAGTACTTCCCCACCGCGGGCATCACGCCGTACCACGATCCACGCCAGCACGCGGTGTCCCTCGCCTACGTCGTGCCGGTCACCGGTGACTGCCGCCCCCGGCAGGACGCGCTGGACCTGGTCTGGTTCAGCCCGCAGGACGCCGCCTCGCTCGCCGTGCAGAGCGAGATGCCCGGCGGGCACGGAGCCCTGCTGAAGCAGGCCCTCGCACACGTGGGTGTCACCTTCTGAGACCGTGGCCGGCCCCCACCCGCCGTCCCGGCCGGCGCGGATGCGCCGCCGAGGGCCGTCCCCCGGCGGCGCGGCCCGCCGCCGGGGCGCGCCGCGGGTGGGGCGCCCCGGCGGCGGGCCGCGGGTAGGGCGCGCCGCGGGTGGGACGCGCCGCGGGTGGGACGCCGGGCGTGCGCCGGTTTGGCCGTGGGGGCGGCCCGGATACCCATGGCGCATGATTCCCTCTCAGGTCGACGAGACGCTGCCCGAGTTGGCCCCCTTCGTTCACGCCGTGCAGGGGCGGCGGCCCGAGGACGGGACGTGGTGCGAGGCGTGGACGGTGCGCGACGTCCTGATCCACCAGACGGGCAACGCCGAGGAACTGGCCCGGGTCCTGGAGGCGTTCCTGGCCGGATCTCCGGTGGAGACCCGGGGCTTCGAGCGCGAGGCCCCCTACCGGCGGCTGTCCGACTCCGAGCTCTGGGCGGCGTTCATGAACCGCTGCGCCCAGCTGACGGAGATCACCGCGGCCGCCGCGCGGGATCTGCCGCCGGACACGGAGGTGATGTGGACGGGCCGGTCCGTGCGGGTCCCCTTCTTCGCGGAGCACATGCGCGAGGAGCTGATTCTGCACCGCTGGGACCTGACCGGCGACGACCTGACGGCGGTTCAGGCACTCGACGAGCCGTGGATGACGGAGCACAGCGTGGTGTCGGTGGGCCGGCCCTTGCTGGTCAAGGGCCACGCCGGTCTGGATCTGGAACCCGGAGGACGGTTCGAGGGCCGGCTGCGCACACCGGGCACCGACGACGTCGTGGTGAGCGCCGACGCGGACGGCGGCGGCATCCGGCTCGCCGCCCCCGAAGGCCCCGCCACGATCGAGAGCGACGCGGCCGTACGGGTCCTGCTGCTGTGGGGACGGCGCCCCGCCGACCCGTCCCGCTGGCACAGCGCCGCCGGCCCGGAGACCCTCCGTAGGCTACGGACCCTGCTGAGCGGCTACTGAGGAACGGTCGAGGGGCCGCCTCGGACGAATCCGAAGCGGCCCCTCGACCTGCGTTCTCGCACGTCGGGACGACAGGATTTGAACCTGCGACCCCTTGACCCCCAGTCAAGTGCGCTACCAAGCTGCGCCACGTCCCGGTGCCGTTTGACCTGGGATTTCCCCGATCGAAACGCGCAGGGAAACCATACCGCACTCGACTCGGTGATCGCGCCCCGCTTTCACGGTTGACCTCAACCTTGGTCGAGGTTGCACGATCGACTCCATGACCACCACAGCGGACGAACGCCGCACGTACGGCTATGCCGACCTTTCCGGACTGATGGGTCTGATGACCGGGGACGAGAAACACGGCCCGGCGGCCACGTCCACGCTCGACGTGCTGTGGGTGCTGTACGACCGGGTGCTCCGGGTCGGTCCCGGGCTGCGGGACGATCCGGGCCGGGACCGGTTCCTGCTGAGCAAGGGCCACGGGCCCATGGCGTACTACGCGGTGCTGGCCGCGAAGGGCTTCCTGCCCGTGGCCTGGCTGCCCGGGTTCGGCTCGTACGACTCCCCGCTCGGGCATCATCCCGACCGCGTGCTGGTACCGGGCGCGGAGATCGGCAGCGGCTCGCTCGGGCACGGGCTGCCGATCGCCGTGGGCACCGCGCTGGGACTGCGGGCCCAGGGGCTGCACGACCCGGCGGTGTGGGTGCTGATCGGGGACGCCGAACTGGACGAGGGCAGCAACCACGAGGCGATCGCCTTCGCCGGGCCCGCGGGGCTGGAGCGGCTGCACACCGTGGTGGTCGACAACTCCTCCGCGAGCCACGCTCTGCCCGGTGGGATCGCCGCCCGGTTCGAGGCCGCCGGCTGGTCCGCGGTGACCGTCGACGGGCGCGACCACGAGGCCCTGCACGCCGCTTTCACGGCCACGCACCCGGGACGGCCGCACGTGGTCGTGGCCCGTGTCGAGCCGAAGAACCCCTGATTCTCCCCCCGCTCCCCGGAAAGGGCACCCCTTCATGGACACCATGCGTGACCGGTTCGCACCCGTCGTCTCCCGGCTGCTGGACGAGGACCCGCGGGTCGCCGTCGTCCTCGCCGAGATCGGCCTGGACGGATTCCGGGAAGCCGGGCGCCGGCACCCCGAGCGGGTGATCAACGTCGGCATCCGCGAGCAGCTCCTGGTCGGGGCCGCGGCGGGGCTGGCGCTCACCGGACTGCGGCCGGTCGTGCACACCTTCGCCAGCTTCCTCGTGGAGCGGCCGTTCGAGCAGGTGAAGCTGGATCTGGGGCACCAGGACACCGGGGCGGTGCTGGTGAGCGCGGCCGCCTCGTTCGACTGGCCGGCCGGTGGCCACACCCACATGGCCCCGGGCGACGTGGCCCTCCTCGACACCCTGGACGGCTGGACCGTGCACGTGCCGGGGCATCCCGACGAGGCCGGGACACTGCTGCGCCACGCGGTCGCCGCCGGCGACGACAAGGTGTACGTGCGCCTGTCCGTGCAGTCCAACCGGCGGGGCCGGGCCATCGACGGCAAGCATCTCGTGCCGGTCCGCGAGGGCCGCTCGGGCGTGGTCCTCGCGGTCGGCCCGGTGCTGGACGCCGTCCTCACGGCCACGGAGGGGCTGGACGTGACCGTCCTGTACGCGACCACCGTGCGGCCCTTCGACGCGGCGGGGCTGCGCCGGGCGACGCGGGCGGCGGGCACCGACGTCGTGCTGGTCGAGCCGTACCTCGCGGGGACGTCGACGGGCGCGGTGAGCGAGGCGCTGGCGGACGTCCCGCACCGGGTGCTGGGCCTCGGCGTCGGCCGCCGCGAACTGCGCCGTTACGGGACCCTCGAGGAGCATGTGGCCGCGCACGGGCTGGACGCGCACGGACTGCGCGAGCGGATCGGCCGTTTCGTGGGTGCGGGGCACCGGGTGACGACGGCGGTCTGAGCTAGAGCGCGCCCGCACGGCGGGGGCGGCCGCGTCGGCCCGGACGAGACCGCGGATCGCCGGGATTGCGAGCGGGGCAGGTCCCGCGACCAGACGGCCGGCACGGCCGCGCCGCCGAGGTGTGGGTCCCGGGCGGCGATGTCCCGCCGTGCGTCCGTTCCGGTCGTTTCCGGGTGTCCCCTCCCCGCCGCCCCGGCGGTGTCCCCCGCACCGCTTCCGCCGCGGGACGATGCCACGCCCGGCCCGCGCCCACGCGGCATTTTCAGCCCGCGGACGGCATCCCCAACTCGGGGTGGGCGTCGAGCAGCCGGGGCGGGGCAGCCTGTCGCCAGGAGTCGGTGAGGATGTCCCGCAGCTCGTCCGCGTCGTCCAGCGCGGCGAGTCTCGCTCTGACCCAGGCGAACTGCGCCTCGTGGCCGGCGATCCAGAACTTGCCGGGCTCGGCCAGCACCAGCTCGTCGCGCTCCTCCTTGGGGCAGCGCACGGCGATCGAGGTCTCCTCCTCGGGCAGGGTCGCGAACATCTTCCCGGCCACCCGGAATGTGGGCATGCTCCAGGCGACCTTCTCCGTGGTCTCCGGCAGGGACAGAGCGATACGGCGTACGTCTTCGGCATCCGGCATGCCGTGCACCGTAGCTCCTGCCACCGACAGTCCCCCCACCCGAGCGGCCGGCCGCCCGAAGTACGGGCCTTTGGGGCGTGGTTCGGGGCACGGTTCGCCCGCCGGGCTCAGGGCGTCACCGGGGACGGGACGGGCCACTGCCGGGTCACGGAGACCTCACGCCTGTGCCGCCTCGCCCAGTGCTTCGAGCACCGGCCGGATCAGCGGATGCGCCTCGGCACCCCGGCGTACGGCGGCGAACACCCGGCGGGTCGGGGCCACGCCGTCGACCGGGCGCACGACCACACCGGCGAGATCCATGCCGCGCAGGGCGGAACGCGGTACGAGCGCCACCCCCGCGTCGGCCGAGGCGAGGGCGACGACGGCCCGGAAGTCGTCGGAGGAGTGTTCCAGGCGGGGCTCGAAGCCGGCGCTCTCGCAGGCCAGGACGACCACGTCGTGGCAGGGGTTGCCCGGGTACGGGCCGATCCACGAGTCCTTGGCCAGTTCGGCGAGGGGCACCTCGGCGGCGTCCGCGAGGCGGTGCGCGACCGGCACGACGGCGTCGAAGGGTTCGGCGTAGAGCGGCACATGGGTGAGCCGGGGGTCGTCCGCGGACGGTGCGCCCCGGTACTCGACGGCGACCGCCACGTCGACCTGCCGGTCCAGGACCATCGGCAGGCTGGCGTCGCCCTCGGCGTCCTGGACCCGGATGCGTATGCCGGGCGCCCGGGCCGAGAGGCGGGCCACGGCCGGGGCCACGACCTGGGCGATGCCGGTCGCGAACGCGGCCACGGTGACCGTGCCCGCCTCGCCCGAGCCGTAGGCGGCCAGCTCGGCCTCGGCCCGCTCCAGCTGGGCGAGGACGGCGTTGGTGTGGCTGAGCAGGATCTCGCCGGCCGGGGTGAGCCGTACGCCCTTGGCGCCGCGCTCGACCAGGCGGTGACCGGTCTCCTGCTCCAGGGCCGTGAGCTGCTGGGAGACCGCGGAGGGGGTCAGATAGAGGGCGGCGGCCGCCGCGGTGACCGTGCGGTGGTCGGCCACCGCACGGAGGATGTGGAGCCGCCGCGCCTCGATCATGCCTCCGATTATCCCAGGCCGACCGCCCTGGTCAGACGGCCAGCTCGGCACGCGCCGCGACGAACGCGTCGACCGCGCGGTTCACGTCCTCCGTCGAGTGCGCGGCGGACAGCTGGACGCGGATGCGGGCCTGACCCTGCGGGACGACCGGGTAGGAGAAACCGATCACGTAGACCCCGCGCTCCAGCAGCAGCTCGGCCATCCGCGCCGCCTGCGCCGCGTCACCGATCATGACGGGCGCGATGGCGTGGTCGCCGGGGAGGACGTCGAAGCCCTCGTCGGTCATCCGGCGGCGGAACAGCGCGGTGTTCTCGGTGAGCCTGACCCGCAGGTCGTCGGCGGACTCCAGCAGGTCGAGGACCTTCAGGGAGGCCGCGGCGATCACCGGGGCGAGCGTGTTGGAGAACAGGTACGGGCGGGAGCGCTGACGCAGCAGCGCGACGATCTCGGCGCGGGCGGCGACGTAACCGCCGGAGGCGCCGCCGAGCGCCTTGCCGAGGGTGCCCGTGATGATGTCGACGCGGTCCATGACGCCGTGCAGTTCCGGGGTGCCGCGGCCGGTGGGGCCGACGAAACCGACGGCGTGCGAGTCGTCGACCATGACCATGGCGTCGTAGCGGTCGGCGAGGTCGCAGATCTCGCCGAGCGGGGCCACGTAGCCGTCCATGGAGAAGACGCCGTCGGTGACGATCAGCTTGCGCCGCGCACCGCCCGCGGTCGCCTCCTTGAGCTTGGTCTCCAGGTCCGCGAGGTCACGGTTGGCATAGCGGAAGCGGCGGGCCTTGCACAGACGGATGCCGTCGATGATGGAGGCGTGGTTCAGGGCGTCGGAGATCACCGCGTCCTCCTCGCCGAGCAGGGTCTCGAAGACACCGCCGTTGGCGTCGAAGCAGGAGGAGTAGAGGATCGTGTCCTCCTGGCCGAGGAAGGCGGACAGCCGCGCCTCCAGCTCCTTGTGCACCTCCTGGGTACCGCAGATGAAGCGGACGGAGGCCATGCCGTAGCCCCAGCGGTCCAGGGCCTCGTGCGCGGCGGCGACGACCTCGGGGTGGTCGGCCAGGCCGAGGTAGTTGTTGGCGCAGAAGTTGAGGACCTCGCCGGGACGGCCGCCGGCGGTGACGTTCACGGTCGCGGACTGCGGGCTGCCGATGACCCGCTCGGGCTTGTGCAGGCCGGCGGCGCGGATCTCGTCGAGGGTGGCGCGCAGGTCGTCGCGGACGGTTTCGAACATGGGGGCTCCTGAAGGTTCTGACGGGGTGAGGGGTTGCGCGTCCTGCGGCCTATGCGGTCCAGTCCAGGATGACCTTGCCGCCCTTGCCGCTCGCCGCGTCGGCGAAGGCCGCCTCGAAGTCGCGGTAGCCGTACCGGCCGGTGATCACGGGGGCGAGGTCCAGGCCGCTCTCCAGCAGCACCGACATCGCGTACCAGGTCTCGAACATCTCACGGCCGTAGATGCCCTTGACGGTGATCATCGAGGTGACGATCCGCGCCCAGTCGACCGGGAACTCCTGCGCCGGCAGGCCGAGCATCGCGATCCGGCCGCCGTGCGTCATGTTCGCGATCATGTCCCGCATGGCCTCGGGGCGGCCGGACATCTCCAGGCCGATGTCGAAGCCCTCGCGCAGCCCCAGCTGCCGCTGGCCGTCGGCGATCGTGGACTCGGCGACGTTCAGGGCGAGGCTCGCTCCTATCTTGCGGGCCAGTTCCAGGCGCTCCTCGCTGACGTCGGTGATGACGACGTTGCGGGCGCCCGCGTGCCGGGCCACCGCGGCGGCCATCAGGCCGATCGGTCCGGCGCCGGTGATCAGGACGTCCTCGCCCACGAGAGGGAACGACAGCGCGGTGTGCACGGCGTTGCCGAACGGGTCGAAGATCGCGGCGATGTCGAGGTCGACGGGGACGCGGTGCACCCACACGTTGGACGCGGGCAGCGCCACGTACTCGGCGAAGGCTCCGTCGCGGCCGACGCCGAGACCGACGGTGGCCCGGCACAGGTGGCGGCGGCCGGCCAGGCAGTTGCGGCACTTGCCGCACACCAGGTGGCCCTCGCCGCTGACCCGGTCGCCGATGCGGATGTCGGCCACGTCACGCCCGACCTCGACGACCTGCCCGACGAACTCGTGCCCGAGCACGAGCGGCGTGCTGATCGCCTGCTGCGCCCAGCCGTCCCAGGCCCGGATGTGCAGGTCGGTGCCGCAGATACCGGTTCGCATGACCTTGATCAGTACGTCACCGGCACCGATCGCGGGCTCCGGGACGTCCGTCAGCCAGAGCCCCGGCTCCGCCTTCTCCTTGACCAGCGCCTTCAACGGTACGGCTCCTGTGGGTGAGGCCCGGCCCGCGGGCATGCCGAAGCGGCCCGCACCGGGTCAGAGGGGTGGAATCACCCTGCAATCTGCCGTATGCGCGGCTCGGGGTCCATCGAGCTTTTCTTAACCACCGCCTCAGGTTTCCTTCAAGCCTCGCCTCGTCCCTCCCGTCAGGGGCGTGGCCAGCGGGCCGGCAGGCTGACCCCTCTGCCGGAAAGATGCCTTCGTTTCACAGGGAAAGGCCGTCCCCCGCACCGTGTTCCAGGCGTACGACGAGGTCGGCGGCGAGTGCCTTGATGGTGTCCAGGCCCGACCGGCCCCAGACGCGCGGCGCTGTGTCGGCGGCGCACACGGTGCCGAGCGCCATGCCGGAACTGTCGATGAGCGGAGCGCCCAGATACGACCGGATGGCGTAGTCGTCGACGACGGGGTTGCCGGCGAACCGCGGGTAGTCGCGGACGTCCTCCAGCACCAGCGCCTTGCGCCGGACCACCACATGGGGGCAGAACCCGTGGTCGCGCGGCAGGACCCGGCCGAGTGCCGCTCTGCTGCCGTCCTCCCGGACGACCGGGGCGATGGCCGGGGCGCTCAGTCCCGCGAAGAACTGCTGGGCCTCGCCGATGAAGTTGACCATGGCGTACGGCGCGCCGGTGAGCTGGGCCAGATGGTCGGCGAAGGCGTCGAGCGCCGGATCGGGCCGGTCCGCCAGGCCGAGTCGGCGCAGCCGGTCGACCCGGGCGGGAGCCTCTTTGTCCTCGGGGGTGAGCAGCAGACCCCGGACCGGCCGGGGCGGCTCGTAGCTCATGACCGGACTCCGTCGCAGTGGGCAAACCTCATATAAGGGCTCCGTGGGCGGTAGGGCGGAGTCACATGTGGGCGCCACGGCTGGGCGCGGGCTCCGGTGTGTGGGCGAGGAGGTGGCGGACAAGGGTGAGCAGGGTCTGGACACCGGAGCTGGAAATGCGGGCGTCGCAGCGGACGATCGGGACCTGCGGGTCGAGGTCGATGGCGGTCCTCACCTCGTCGGGGTCGTAGCGGAAGGAGCCGTCGAACTCGTTGACGGCGATGATGAAGGCGAGGCCGCGCTCCTCGAAGAAGTCCACGGCGGCGAAGCAGTCCTGCAGCCGGCGGGTGTCGGCGAGGATCACCGCGCCGAGCGCGCCCTCGGACAGCTCGTCCCACATGAACCAGAACCGCTCCTGCCCCGGGGTGCCGAACAGGTACA
This sequence comes from Streptomyces sp. NPDC048514, assembly GCF_043199955.1. NCBI lineage: Bacteria > Bacillati > Actinomycetota > Actinomycetes > Kitasatosporales > Streptomycetaceae > Streptomyces > Streptomyces sp. NPDC048514. The sequence continues at coordinate 466,072 of NZ_JBICWT010000002.1, forward strand.
GCACGTGCTCCGGATCGAGGGTGATCCGGCCGAAGTCCATGGCGACCGTGGTCTCCATCTTGTTCTCGATGCCGTCGAGGTTGTCCGTGGCGACGCTGACGGTGGTGAGCAGCTCCTCCGTGCTGAGCGGCGCGATCTCGCTGACCGCGCCCACGAAGGTCGTCTTGCCGACTCCGAACCCGCCCGCCACGAGGATCTTGAGCGCGGTGGGGAACGGGTCAGAGCTGTCGTCGTAGTCCATCGAGCACTGCCTCCAGCAGAGACCGGTCTGTGGGTGTGTGGTGGAACGCGGGCGGCCTGGTGGTGAGCGCTTCGCAGTCGACCAGGTCCGAGAGCAGCACCTTGGTGACCACCGCGGGCAGCTTCAGCTGGGCGGCGATCTCGGCGACCGAGACGGGTGCGCGGCACAGGTCGAGTGCCTGTGCGTGCTCGGGTCCGAGGTAGCCGAGCGGGGTCACCCCGGTAGCCATCACCTGCGACATCAGGTCGAGGGCGATGCTCGGTTCGGTGCGGCCGTTGCTGACCGTGAACGGGCGCACCAGCCGTCCGGCCGCGTCATCCAGCCAGGGTCCGTCGCCGGCTGCGGCCACCCTCAAGGCCTCGTCGCCGTGGAGTCGACGGCATGCTGCCGGGGCGCGGTCATCAGGTAGGGCCGGACGCTCTTGACCAGCATCGCCATCTCGTAGCCGAGGACGGCGGCGTCGGCCTCGCGGCCGGCCAGCACGGCCAGGCAGGTGCCGGAGCCGGCCGTGGTGACGAACAGCAGCGTGGAGTCGAGCTCGACGACCACCTGCCGGACCTCTCCGCCGTCGCTGAACCGGACGCCCGCGCTGCGGCCGAGCGAGTACAGCCCGGAGGCCAGGGCCGCCATGTGGTCGGCGCTGTCGGGGTCGAGGCCGTGCACGGACTTCACGAGTCCGTCGCAGGACAGGAGCACCGCGCTGCTGGTGTGCGGTACGCGCTGCACGAGGCCGCTCAGCAGCCAGTCGAGGTCGGATGCGTGGGCGGTCGGCGCATCGCTCGCCATGGTGGATCGACTCCTTGGGGTACGAAATTCTGCGGGAGCGCTTGGATGGGGGGACGTACGGGTGGGGGGCCCGTGCGGGCTGAGGCGGTCAGCCGGCCGGGGCGCTCCCGTCGCTCCGGCCGTTGCCACGGGTGCTGTCGGACACGGGCGCGTGGTCGCGCGCCTGGACTATCGGGGTTGGGGCCATGGGGTTCGACCCCATGTGCGCGGGGTCCGCGTGGGCGGAGCGCGTGTGGACGGCGTCGAGGTGGGGGGAGCCTGTGTGTCCGGAGTCCAAGTGGGCGGCGTCGGCGTGGGAAGAGCCGGTGTGGAGAGCGTCCGTGCGGGCCGAGCCCATATGGCCAGGGTCCGTGCGGGCCGAGCCCATATGGCCAGGGTCCGTGTGGGCCGAGCCCGTGTGTTGAGCATCTGCGTGGGCGGAGCCCATGTGCTGCGAGTCCCGGTGGGCCGGCTGCCCGTACGCCGGCTGTGTGCCCGCCGGCTTCCCGCAGTCCGAGTCTCCGAAGGCGGACTCTGCGAGGGCCGAGTCTGCGAAGGTCGACGGCGTGAAGGGCGGCTCCCCGGGCGCCGGTTCCCCGTAGGCCTGTTCCCCGTACGCCGGCTGCCCGCCCGGCGACTCACCGGACGCCGGCTCCCCGGGCGCCGGTTCCAGGTGCTGCTGGGCCTCGGCGAGTCCGATGCCACGCTGGAAGGCGGCCATCAGCCCGGGATCGTGGCCCGCGACGGTGTCGCTGTCCTGGCGGGGGGCGGGGCCCCCGCGCAACTGGGGCACGATGTGTTCCTGGGCGCGCCGGCGCGGCAGTTGGGGCTTGTCCATGGTGCCGCGCACGCTGCCGCGCGGGCTGGGCAGAACGCCCGCGTGCGCCTCCACCGCCGGCCGGTCCACGGCGCTGATGCCGGGCACGGCCTCGGCGGGGGTCGGCCGCGCGTCCTGGGCGCCCCGCACCGGGAGTGGGGCGGGCGCGAGTCCGTTCCGCCCGCCGTCGCCCTCGGCACCGCGGCGGGTGGGCCTGGTCTCGGCGTTCCGCCGCCCGGTCCCGCTCTCCGCGCCACGCCGCCCGGTCCCGCGCTGCGCGTGCCGTCGCCGTCCGGTGCCCGGTGCGGGCCCGGCCGGCCCGGCACCGGCCCCGTTCACCACCTGGGACCCGGGTCCCGGCTCGAACCCGGGCGCGGCCGCCGGTTCGGGGGCGACCACCGGTTCGGGCGCGGCCCCCGGTTCGGGTGCGGCCGCCGGTTCGGGTGCGGCCGCCGGTTCGGGTGCGGCCGCCGGTTCGGGTGCGGCCGCCGAGCCGGCCGGGAACCCGGTGCCGGACCCGGCCTCGGCAGGCAGTCCGGCCGGCTGCTGTCCCACTGGGTTCCGCCCGCCCGGCGACACGGGTACCCGGATCGGCTGCGGCTGCTGTACCGCACCGGTGTCCGCGGGGTTCCGCGGCTGTGCGGCACCGGCCTCGACCGGGGTACCGGAGATTCCGGCCGCCGCTCCCAGCAGTGCCTCGGGGACGACGAGTACGGCCTGCACACCGCCGTAGATGTTGGTCTGCAGCCGCACCGTGATGCCGTGGCGGCGGGCGAGCTGGGAGACGACGTAGAGGCCGATACGGCCGTCGGCCAGCAAGCTGGCGACGTTGACCTGGTCGGGATCGGCGAGCAGTGCGTTCATCCGGTGCTGTTCGCCGACGGGCATGCCGAGTCCGCGGTCCTCGACCTCCACGGCCAGGCCGGAGGTGACGAGATTGGCGCGGAGCAGCACCTGGGTCTGCGGCGCGGAGAACACCGTTGCGTTCTCGATGAGTTCGGCGAGGAGGTGGATGACGTCGGCGACGGCGTGCCCGCGCAGTTCGCCGTCGATCGGCGGCACCAGTTTGACCCGGGAGTACTGCTCGACCTCGGCGATGGCGGAGCGCAGCACCTCGGTCATGTTCACCGGATTGCTCCACTGGCGCCGGGAGACGGCGCCGCCGAGCACGGCGAGGTTCTCGGCGTGCCGCCGGATCCGGGTGGCCAGGTGGTCCACGTGGAACAGACCCTTGAGCAGGTCCGGGTCCTCGATCTCGTTCTCCAGGTCGTCGAGGATCGAGATCTCACGGTGGACCAGGGACTGGAGCCGGCGTGCGAGGTTGACGAAGACCTCGAGCTTCTGCTCGCTGCTCGTCTGGCTGGAGAGCTGGGCCGCCCGCACGACGGCGGTGACGGCGCCGTCGTGCGCGCGGGCCAGGTCGGCGGCGAGCAGTTCGAAGTCGTCGGTCTCCTCGGGCGGCCGCCGGCGCGTGGTGCGCTGGGGCGGGGTTTCGCCCTGGCGCAGCGCGTCGACCAGGGCGTGCAGATCGGCTTCCCCGCGCGCGGCGGTGCGGCGCAGCGCCGCGACCCGGTCGGTGACCGAGCGGGCCGCTCGGTCGGCGGCCACGGCGGCGATCAGGATGCCCGCGACCGCCACGGTGACCGCTCCGGTGAGGACGGCCCACAGGGCGGGGCCGGTGCGCGCGCCCGTGGAGCGGATGCTGAACAGCACGGCGGCGGTGGCGCTGAGCGCGACGGCGAGGGGCGGCAGTACCGCGAGCCGCATGAGCTGGGGCCGTATGTGCGTTTCGGGCAGTGCGGGAGCGGGTCGGGCGACCGGTCGCCCGTGCCGGCCGCTCTCGCGACGGTCGGCGCGGGTGGCCGGTGCTCGGAGATGAGACATCTGCGTCCTCGTACTGGTCCGTCGGGCCTGTTTCCTCGCGCGGTGCGGGCATGCGTCGATGCGGGCACGCGCCCTCGCGATGCCGGCCGACGGGACCGGTGTGCCCGGCCTCACGACGTCCGACGGACACTCACAGTAGTTGCCTGCACATCATGTGCGGTGGGCAGTTGACAAACTCCTACGCGCAGCGTCCCGCTCTGGTATGACGCCTCGTACGAAAGACCGATAACCGGGTTGAGGTTTCCCCGCTATCTCGAAAGCGATCGATAAGACCTGGTCAAAAACGGTCACCGCCTTGGCGCGGCGTTCGGCGAGCCGGGATCGGCCGCCCTTCACCGCCGGACGTTTCCGACGGTGGTCTCCTCGCGCCTGCGCGGCGCACACCCCGTCCGGGCCCCCGAGACCGACCGCGACGATGTCACGCAGAGTGTCAGCCTTGGCCCGAAGGACGCCCTCACCGAGGGGCGCTCTCCCCGAACGAGCGCCTCACCTGCCGCCGGGCGCCCTAGTTCCCCGGGGCGCCTCGCTCGTCGGGCGTCACCGGGTGACCGGCTCATCCGGCGTTTCACCGGGTGACCGGCTCATCCGGCGTTTCACCGAGTGCCCGGCTCGTCGGCCGTGTTCACCGGGCGGCCGGCCCGTCGGGCCGGCCGCCCCGCTCAGCCGCGCTTGGGCGGCTCGGCGACGAACGCCCCGACGGAGCGCCAGGTGCGCCGGACGTCCCCCGACACGCCTCGCCACCACGCCTCGGCCGGGAGCTTGCCGGCCGGCTCGAAGGGCTCGCCGGGCCGGGGCAGGGCGACGGCCTGGCCGGCCTCCTCCGCCGCCTCCTTGGTCCACTCCCCCGGTTCGGCCCAGGGGTGCGGGGCGAGGTTGAAGGTGCCCCAGTGGATCGGCAGCAGCGCGCCGTGCGCCGCACCGCCCTGCAGGTCGAGGTGGGCGCGCAGGCCTTCCTCGGGCGTCATGTGGATGTCGGACCAGAACTCGCTGTACGCCCCGATCTGGACCATCGTGGCGTCGAACGGGCCGTGCGCTGCTCCGATGTCCTTGAACCCCTCGAAGTAGCCGGTGTCGCCGCTGTGGTAGATCCGGTGCTCCTCGCCGGCGACGACCCAGGACGCCCAGAGGGTGTGCTGGGTGTTGCGCAGTCCGCGGCCGCAGAAGTGGCGGGCGGGAGTCGCCGTGAGGGTGAGCCCGCCGACCTTCGCGCTCTCGTGCCAGTCCAGCTCGCGGAGCCGGTCCGGGGACACGCCCCAGCGTTCGAGATGGGCGCCGACGCCGAGCGGCACGGCGAACACGGTGTCGGTGCCCGCCAGGGCCTTGATGCTGGGCAGGTCGAGATGGTCGTAGTGGTCGTGCGAGATCACGACCACGTCGACCTCGCCGAGCGCGGCGATCGGCAGGGGCACCGGGTGCAGCCGCTTCGGCCCGGCGAAGGGGAACGGGGAGCAGCGCTGGCCCCACACAGGGTCGAACAGGACCCGGTGACCGTCGATCTCCGCGAGCACGCTGGAATGTCCCATCCAGGTCAGCCGCAGTCCCGTGGCGGGTGGCTCGGCCAGGTCGGCGAAGGTCGTGGGATGCACCGGGATGGTGCCCTTCGGGGCGCGCAGGGGCCTGGTGTCCTTGTCCAGGAACACCTTGGCCAGCTCCAGCGTGGAACCGGAGGGCCGGGTGCGCGCGGTCCCGCCCGGGTTCTGGAAGACACCGTCCTTGAAGTGCGGGGAGCGGCGGATGCGCGCCATGCGCTCACCGTCCGGGTCCGCGCCGAAGGCCGCGGGCCGCAGCGCGCGGAGGCCGGAGCTCGAGGGACGCGGACCGGTCACGGTACCTCCAGGTGGAGTGGGTGAGGTCCTCCATTATGGTCGGCCCCTCCGACAGCCCGGGACCACCGGTCCCACCTCCGGTTCCGGCGCACGCCGCCGAAGACCCGCCCAGCACGCCGACCGGCGGGGAGCGACTCCGTATACTGATTCGCGGTTCAGTAATGCAGAGATGCGGGAAAGCAGGGACGTGGTGCCGCGGCGACCCTCACCGCGGCCTCCCTCGCGGCCTGCGGGCCGCCGGTCACCGGGCCGCGGCCGGGCCGCCCTACTCTGATCCCCGTCCCCGAGGAGGCCCCATGACCGCCCCCGCACCCCTGATGTCGCTCGTCTGGACCGACCACGTCACCGGCCACCAGGGTTTCCTGGTCGTGGACCGGCTGGTGCGGGGCGTGGCCAGTGGCGGGCTGCGGATGCGCCCCGGCTGCACGCTGGAGGAGGTGGCGGGGCTGGCCCGCGGCATGACCATGAAGGAAGCCCTGCACTACAACGCCGAGGGGCGGTACATCCCGCTGGGCGGCGCCAAGGGCGGAATCGACTGCGACCCGCGGGCCCCGGAGGCCTACGGGCTGCTGGTGCGCTATCTGCGTGCCGTGCGGCCGTACATCGAGAGCTGCTGGACCACCGGCGAGGACCTGGGGCTGAGTCAGGACCTGGTGGACCGCGCCGCGGCCGAAGCGGGCCTGGTCTCCTCCATCCAGGCGGTGTATCCGCTGCTGGACGACGAGAAGGCGGCCCGCGAGCGGCTCGCGGCCGCCTTCGCAGTCGAGGTGGACGGCATCGGCCTGGACGAGCTGGCCGGCGGCTGCGGAGTCGCCGAGGCGGTGCTCGCGGCCCTGGACCGGGCGTCGGTGCCGTACCCGGGCACCCGGGTCGCGGTGCAGGGGCTGGGCACGATGGGCGGGGCCACCGCGCGCTTCCTGGCGCACGAGGGCCTGATCGTGGTGGCCGTCGCCGACGTCAAGGGCACGATCGCCAATCCGGCGGGCCTCGACGTCGAGGCGCTGCTGGCGGCGCGGGACTCCCACGGCACCGTCGACCGGCGCGTGCTGCGCTCCGGGGACCGCGAACTGCCGGGCGAGGCCTGGCTGTCCGCCGATGCCGAGGTGCTGGTGCCGGCGGCCGTGTCGTACGCGATCGGCACCGCCGAACAGGCACGGATCGCCGCCCGCTTGATCGTCGAGGCCGCCAACATGCCCGTACTGCCCGAGGCGGAGGCGCTGCTGGCCGCGCGCGGGGTGACGGTGCTGCCGGACGTGGTGGTCAACTCCGGGACGAACGCCTGGTGGTGGTGGACCCTGTTCGGCGACGTCGGTGCCGACGCCGACGAGGCGTTCGCCCACATCCGGCGTTCGATGCGCGCGCTGATCGACCTGATGCTCGACCGCGCGGAAGCGGACGGCACGACGGCACGAGCGGCCGCCCACGCGCTGGTTGCCGACCGGCTGCCGGTGATCACGGAACGCTTCGGGTGGTACCGGTGAGGGACCCGTCCGCTCCGCACGGCCGGCTTTCCGATTCGGTGCCGCCCTCGGCCACGGACTAGGGTGACCGCGTGGCGAGAGTGCGGTTGAGCGTGGCCGAGCGGCAGGAGGAGCTGTTGCGGGCCGCCATCCAGCAGATCGAGGCGCGGGGCGTGGCGGCGGTCAGGATCGCCGACGTGGCCGCGGTGCTCGGCGTGAGCAACGCGCTTGTGCTGTACCACTTCTCGACCAAGGAGAAGCTGGTCGCCGCCGCGTTCACCTACGCGGCACAGGACGATCTCGCACATCTGCGCAAGCTGCTGGGGCGCCGCACGTCCGCGTTGCGCCGGCTGCGGGCGGCGGTGCGCTGGTACGCCCCCACGGGTCAGGCCAAGGGCTGGCGGCTGTGGATCGAGGGCTGGGCCGTGTCCTTGCGCGACCCCGCCCTGCGGGAGGTCACCCGGAACCTGGACAGGCAGTGGAAGGCCGCGCTCACCGAGGTCATCGCCGAGGGCGTGGCGGCGGGCGAGTTCGGGTGCGCCGACCCGGCCGGTACGGCACTCCGGCTGACCGCGCTGCTGGACGGGCTGGCCGTACAGCTGACGTCGTATCCGGGCGGGGTGCCGAGGGCCCGGGCCCAGGACTGGGTGGACGAAGCCCTGGCCCGTGAACTGGGTCTGGACCGGAAGGCGTTGACCGAGCGGGAGCGGTGAGCGCCGCGTAGGCGCCCCGTACGCGCCGGGAGCGGTGAGCGCCCCGGACGGAGAGGGAGCGGCGAGCGCGCCCCTGCGGATCGGGAGAGGCGAGCGTCCCGGACGGAGATGAGGCCGTGAGGGCCGCGCAGTCCCCCCGGGCGGTCCCCTGCTCGCCGGGGACGGGCGCCCGGCGCCGGCCGGGTGCGGCCCGTGGCCGGCGTGCCCCCTGGCCGCGAGGGCGTGCGGGGGCACGGTCGGCGAGGTCAGGCCACGGAGGCGATCCTCATCTTGATGTCGTCGGGCGACAGGGTGCCCTTCGCGGTCACATGGTCACCGGAGGACTCGCCGCGCAGCCGTCGCCCGATCCACGGGACGAGGAACTCGCGGGCCCACTGGACGTCGTCGCGCCGGACCTCCAGGGTGCCCCGCGGCGGCAGCGGCGGCCACGACTGCTCCGGGTCGGCCGGGACCTCGAGGTCGAGCGCCTGCCCGGCCCGCAGCGCCACGCGCGTGTGCCCCTCGGGCGAGAGGTGGAGCCGGTCGCTGTCCCAGGCCCTGCGGTCCTGCACGGACTTGAGGGACCACAGGTCGAGCACGGGACAGCCGTACCGGTCGGCGATCGCGCGCACATGCCCGTTGTACGTGGCGATCTTGCCCCGCAGGTGCTTGAGCAAGGGGACGCCCCGGGTGTCGAAGCCGGTCGTCACCAGCACCGTGCCCGCGGCCCCGGCCAGCCGGGCCAAGGCCCGCTCGAACCGCTCGGCCACCTCGTCCGGGTCGGTGCCGGGGCGGATGATGTCGTTGCCGCCGGCGCAGAAAGAGACCAGGTCCGGGGCCAGTTCGGCGGCCCGGGGGACCTGGTCGGCCACGATCTGGTCCAGCAACTTTCCGCGTACGGCGAGGTTGGTGTACTGGAAGTCACCCTCGGGACGCCGGTCGGCGAGAAGCACGGCGAACCGGTCGGCCCAGCCGACGAACGCCCCGTCGGGTCCGGGGTCGCCGACGCCCTCGGTGAAGCTGTCCCCCACCGCCACGTACGACCCGATCACTGATCTGTTGTCACTCTTCGAATCGTCTGCCACATCGGACCATGATTCACCTCTTGATGTGACCTACGCGACCGTAGGCAGGGGTTGACGGCCGGTGAGATGAGACACCCTTAAATAAGTTGCCAAGCCAGGAATAGACCTGTCGGCGGCGATGTTGAGCGTGTGATTCGTCGTCGTGTGATCGTCGTGCGGACACACCGAAGGCCGGACCCGGGGATCGGAGTCCGGCCTTCGGAGGCGTGTCAGGCGGGTGGTTCGGGGTGCGGTGGTCCTCAGCCGACGGCGACGCCGTGCCGGCGCAGGTAGTCGACCGGGTCGAGGTCGGAGCCGTAGTCCGCGGTGGTGCGGATCTCGAAGTGCAGGTGCGGGCCGGTCACGTTGCCGGTGGCGCCCGACAGACCGACCTGCGTGCCCGCGGTCACGGTCTGGCCGGCCGAGACGGAGAGCTGCGAGAGGTGCGCGTACTGGGCGTAGAGGCCGTCGTCGAGCTTGATGACGACCTGGTTGCCGTAGGCGCCGCCCCAGCCGGCGGAGACGACCGTGCCCGCGGCGACGGCCTTGAGCGGGGTGCCCGCCGGGACGACGAAGTCGACGCCGGTGTGGTATCCGCTGGACCACATGCTGCCGGCCACGTGATAGCCCGTGCCGACGGTGGCGCCGGTCACCGGGAGGGTGTAGCCGGTGGCGGTGGCGGGAGCGGTGGAGCCGGCCGGCTCGACAGCCGGGGCCGCCTGCGCCTGGGGGGTCTTCGCGGAGGCCGGGGACTGCGCCTTGGCCGACGCGGGCTGCGGGGCGGCCGATACACGCCCCGGGGCGGCCGAGGCGTGCTGCGGGGCGGCCGGCCCGGGGCTGTGCTGCGCGGCCTTCCCGCCGACCGTGAGCTTCAGGCCGGGGTGGATCAGCGACGGGTCGGCGCCGACGGCCTGCCGGTTGTCGTCGTAGAGCCGGTGCCAGCCGCCGCCGACGTGCTGCCTCTCGGCGATCGCCGAGAGGCAGTCGCCGGCCTTCACCGTGTAGGCGTGCACGGCCGGATCCTGCTGCGGCGCGGACTTCTTCGCCGTGGCCGGAACGGACTGCGCGGGCTTCGTGGAGACGGAGTGTGCCGGAGTGGCGGCGTGCGCCCCGACGGCTCCGAAGAGCGGGAGGGCCAGTGCGGCGCCACCGGTTCCGGCGACGGCGACGGAGCGGGAAAGACGCGGGGTCTTGGGACGTCGGTGCTTACCCTTCGCGGGCATGGCGCATTCCTCTCCGGCGCCTGCGAGGTCAGCTGTCGGGTTCGGGCTGGAGTTGCCCGGCCGCGCGGTGCACGGCTTCACCCCTAGCCTGTCGCGGAGACCGGACAGGCAGTCGTACCTGGTGGGTCCCCCGCTCCTGCCGGACACGGGTCAAGTGTGTGGGAATTCCGGGCGGCGGCAGGATTCGGCGTTCCGTCCGGATGGGGGCGAACGTAAGCGAGCGGGACGTACGGAAACAAGCAGCCGATTCCCGGGGTTCGCGTTCCGGAAGATCGAGGACCCGAATCCCCCGTCACCCTCCGTGAATTACCGAGCCCGCATTCCGGTAAGTTCCCTTTTCCTTATCGGAATTACGTGGACGTGATCCGCGACGCTCGGTCACCGATATGACGCTCCTCACGCGCCACCTCGCCACACACCCTCATTTCATGTCCAGCCGTATCTAGTCATGACCAGCTCTACAAATTCGGGCAGAACACCTAGATGCGACTCAATCGGAGAACCGTCGCATCCAGATCACCCCGCAGACCGGTGCGCAGTCCGTGGTGCAGCAGGACCGCCCCGCTCAGCACTTCGCCCGTTTCGCGGCATTCATACGATGCGGTGGGGTCGAGTCCGCGCAGCCGGACCGCCGGCACCGGTTCGCCGTAGCTCTGGGCCTGCAGCCATGCGAGGACGACCACGTCGTCCCCGAGGGAGTACTGGACGGCGCTCGAGCCGCCCGCCGGGGGCCGCAGCCGGAACAGCTCGCCGCGCTGGACGACCGGGCGGATCTCCTTGTACAGCTCCACCCACCGCCGGGCCTCGGTCAGCTCCTCCTCGCTCCAGCGCGTGAGGTCGCCACCGACGCCGAGGACGCCGGCCATGGCGCTGACGAAGCGGAATCGCAACGAGCTGACCCTGCCGTTGAGCTGGGTGTTCGGGCTGTCGGTGACCCAGGCGGCCATGACCTGGGCGGGGTGGATCTGGGTGAAGCCGTGCTGGATGGCGAGCCGGTCCAGCGGATCGGTGTTGTCGGACGTCCACACCTGATCGGTGCGGCTCATCACCCCGAGGTCGATCCGGCCGCCGCCGCCCGAGCAGGACTCGAAGGCGACCTCGGGGTGCGCGGCGCGCAACCGGTCCAGCAGGGCGTACAGGGCGTGGACGTGGTCGATCCACAGCCGCTGGGGGTACGGCTCGCCCGGCCAGCCCGCGTCGGTGAAGCAGCGGTTGAAGTCCCATTTCACGTAGTCGACCGGGGTGCTGGAGAGCAGGGTGTCCAGTCGCCCCCACAGATACTCCTGGACGTCCGGGCGCGCGAGATTGAGGACGAGCTGATTGCGGAATTCCGTCCGCTTCCGTCCCGGTTGGTACTGGACCCAGTCGGGGTGGGCGCGGTACAGGTCGCTGTCCGGGTTGACCATCTCGGGCTCGACCCAGATGCCGAATCGCATGCCGAGGGCGCGCACCCGGTCGGCGAGGGGTGCGAGGCCGTGCGGGAAGCGGTCGGGGTTGGGGGTCCAGTCGCCGAGCCCGGCGCGGTCGCCGGTACGGGCGCCGAACCAGCCGTCGTCCACGACGAACAGCTCGACGCCGATCCCGGCGGCGCGGCGGGCCAGCGCCGCCTGCTGCTCCTCGGATATGTCGAAGTTCGTCGCCTCCCAGGAGTTGAAGAGGACGGGCCGGTCCCGCTCGGCGTCCGGGACGATGTGCGCGCGCTGATAGGCGTGCCAGGCCCGGCTCGCGCCCCCGAAGCCGCCGTCGCTCCACAGCCCCGCGAAGACGGGGGTGGTGTACGACTCCCCTGGCGCCAGGAGCAGCAGGCCCGAGTCGTCGTACCCGGCGCCTCCCGTGATCTGCACGCGCGCGTCCGGGAGTTGGGCCACGGAGATGCGCCAGGAGCCGGACCAGGCGAGCGCGCAGCCGTAGACCTCGCCGCGCTCCTCGGTGGCCTCGGTGTCGAGGGCGACCCAGGGCAGGTGCTGGTGGCCGGTGTGGCCGCGGCGGCTGCCGATGACCTTGTCGCCGTAGGTGAGGGGGGCGGTGGTGAGCCGGGACTCGGCGGCCCAGCGGCCGTGCAGCTGGGACAGCCGCCAGCCCTCGCGGTCGGGCAGGGTCCACGTGGCGGCGTCGGCCCGCAGCAACTCCACGCGCGTGTGCCCGCCGTTGTCCACGCTCACCCAGCGCTCCACGACGTCCCCGCGCATCCGGTAGTGCAGGCTGATCGCCAGCCCGTCGTCGGCGAAGCGCAGCCGCAGCCCGCCGCCCTCCGAGTCGTACCCCTCGAAGCGCCACTCCGTGCCACGGCGCTCGTCCGTGCGCACGGAAAGGGCGGGGCGGACGAAGCGCGGGCCGCCCTCGACGGGGTACTCCTCGCGGCCGTCCAGCGGGGACTCGAAGGGCCGGTGGCCGGGCAGCGGGCCGGCGGCCAGCGCCTCGGCGTCGGCGAGCGCGATCCGTGGCCCCCAGTGGAGGTGGAGCAGCTCGTCGGCCCCGGTGAGGTGCAGGGCATAGCCGCTGGTGGGCCCCGAGAGGAGCCATGTGCGACCGTCTTCGGCGATGTCCACCATCGAGACCTCACAGGTGTCAACAGATCCACTCAAGTTCGAACATCATCAGGCTCGGGAGCCCCTGGTGACAATGCCTGTGGACAACTCATTGCCCGAGGAAAGCAATGTCGTATGGTCGACGGAGCGCCCGTCGGCGAGTCACGCCGACGGGGACCCGTCGGGAGGAGCCCCCGTGACGCAGCAGGTCCCGTCGACCGAGCCGGAACTGGCCGGAGTGCGCAATTTCCGTGACGTGGGCGGACTGCCCACCGTGGACGGGCGGCGAGTGCGACACGGAGTGCTGTTCCGCAGCGGGCACCTCGCGCACGCGACGGGCGAGGACGCGGCCTTCCTCTCCTCCCTGGGGCTGCACACGATCTTCGACTTCCGCAACGCGGCCGACCAGAAGCTGGAAGGCCCGGACGTCGAGCTGTCCGGCGTGCGGAACGTGAACCTGCCGCTGAGCGACCCGGCGGACGGCGCCGAGTTCTGGAAGATGGTCCGCGACGGCGACCTCGACCAGCTGCGCGCGATCCTGGACGACGGCAGGGCCGCGGCCCGGATGACCACGTCGTACCGGATGATCGTCAAGGAGCGCACCGCCGAGCACTCCCGGGTGCTGCACGCGCTCGCCGAGGACAGTGTGCCCGCGCTGATGCACTGCGCGGCGGGCAAGGACCGCGCGGGCATCTCCATAGCCGTCACGCTGCTCGCCGTCGGTGTGGAACGCGACGCGATCGTCACCGATTACCTGGAGTCCAACGCCAAGCACCGCCGCTACAAGGTCCGTCGCAACGGCAGCCCCACCACCGCCTACACCCCCGAGGTGATGGAGCTGCTCAGCCCGCTCTTCGACGCCCGCGCCGAGTATCTCGAGGCGGCCTTCGAGAGCATCGAGCAGACCTGGGGCGGATTCGACCCCTATCTGGAGCAGGGGCTCGGCCTCTCCCCCGAGACCCGGGACCGGCTCCGCGAGCGACTGCTGGACTGAGACCGGGCGGAGAAGCGGCGCTCCCGTGCCGCCCGGCCGGGCGGCACGGGCCCGGCCGGCCACCGCCCGCTCAGCCCTTGGCGCCCACCGCGAACAGCAGGTAGAGGAACGCGGCCAGCACATGGCCGAGCGCGATGTAGATGAGGAGCCGGATCCACAGGGATCGGGGGAACTTCTCCTCGTAGTTGCTCATGGCAGCTCTCCGGTCGACGGGCCCAGGCACAGCGTGGCCGTGGGGCTCTGCAGCAGGGTGTGGACGAACAGCAGCTCCACGCCGTCGTGGTCCTCGGCGGCGAGGCGGTGCGGGGTGAGCGAGTCGAAGTGCGCGCTGTCGCCGGGCGCGAGCAGGTGCGCGGTGTCGCCGAGGCGCAGGCGCAGGCGCCCCTGGAGGACGTAGAGCCATTCCTCGCCGGGGTGGACGCGCACGATGTCGCCCTGCGAGCCGTACGGCACGCGCACCCGGAGGGCCTGCATGCCACGGCCCGGCGCCCCGGCCCGCACATAGGTCCAGCCGCCCGCCCGGGTCGGCTCCATGTCGGCGGACCGCAGGATCGCGTCCCGGTCGGCGGCCGCCTCCCCCAGCAGGTCGGAGACCGTCGTACCGTAGATGCAGGCGAGCGCGAGGAGCATCGGCAGCGAGGGCTGGCGGTGCCCGGTCTCCAGCCGGGAGAGGTGGGCCGGGGAAAGGCCCGCGGCCCGGGCCGCGGCCTCCAGGGTGAGACCGGCACGCCTTCGCAGCGCGCGCAGTCGCGGGGCCACCGCGGGCAGCTCGGCTCCGGGCCCCGGCTCCTCGGGAGTGTTCATGCCTCCATTGAGCCGGAGACTTGCCCATGAGGCAATTTAGTTGCCTCAGAGGCAAAGATGCCGGCGCCGCCACGCGCTCACTGTCACCGTCTCGGTGACGGTGCCGCCGTCCCGGGCCGGCCGGCCGCCGGTCGAGCGGTCGCGGTCGAGCGGTCGCGGTCAAGCGGTCGCCGGTCGAGCGGTCGCGGTCAAGCGGTCGCCGGTCGAGCGGTCGCGGTCGAGCGGTCGCGGTCGAGCGGTCGGCGGCCCGGCACCGCCCGCCCGGCCGGCGAAGCGGTGTCAGCGGCCCGCCACCGCCTGCTTGATCAGCGTCTTGCCGAAGTCCCACATCAGGCCGCCGCCGCTGTGCGCGTCGTCCATCACGGCGGTGAAGGCCTCCACGAACCGGTCCACGTCGGACTCGTCGATGATCAGCGGCGGGATGAGCTTGATCACCTCCAGGTGGTCGCCGGAGACCTGGGTGAGGATCCGGTGCCGCTGGAGCAGGGGTACGACCACCATCTGCGCGAACAGTCCCTTGCGCGCGGCCTGGAGCATGGTCCAGCGGCTGCGCAGCCCCAGCGACGACGGCCTGCCGAACTCGATGCCGATCATCAGGCCCCGGCCGCGGACGTCGGCGAGCAGTTCGTACTTGTCGATCAGCGCCGTCAGCCGTGACTTCAGCAGGTCGCCGGTCCTGCGCACCCCGGCGACGATCTGCTCGTTCTCCATGACCGACAGCACGGCGAGGCCGCAGGCCATCGCCTGGGCGTTGGAACCGAAGCTGGCCGAGTGGACCAGGACCCGGTCCATGGACGAGTAGACCTTCTTGAAGATCCAGTCCTTGCCGAGGGTGGCGCCGACCGGGACGTAGCCGCCGGACAGGGCCTTGGCCACACACACCAGGTCCGGTTCCACTCCGTCCTCGTGCTGGTAGGCGTAGAAGTCGCCGGTCCGGCCGAGTCCGGTCTGCACCTCGTCGGCGATGAGCAGCGCCTTGTGGCGGTGCAGCAGCTCCTGGGCGGCGCGCAGATAGCCGGGCGGGGCCTCGTACACGCCCTTGCCCTGGATCGGCTCGACGATCAGGGCGGCGACGTCACCCTTCCTCAGCTCCCTCGCAAGGGCGTCGAGATCGCCGAGGGGGACGGCGGTGTCGGGCAGCAGCGGGGCGAACCCGTCGCGGAAGCCGTCCTCGCCGTTGACCGAGAGCGAGCCGGTGGTCAGGCCGTGGAAGGCGTGGTCGCAGTAGAGGACGCGCGGCCTGCCGGTGGCGTACCGGGCGAACTTCAGGGCCGTCTCGACGGCCTCGGTGCCGCTGTTTCCGAAGAACACCCGGTCCAGGTGCGGGCTGTGGGCGAGCAGCCGTTCCGCGAGCAGGCCCGGCAGCGGCTGGCAGTCGAACCGGGTGAGGTCGGCGAGGCCGAGGTCGAGGACGTCGTGCAGCGCCCTGCGGACGACCGGGTGATGGCGGCCCAGGCCCATCACCCCGAACCCGGCGAGCATGTCCAGGTGGTCGTTGCCCTCCGCGTCGAAGAAGTGGGCGCCCTCCGCGTGCTCGTAGACCTTGTCGAAGCCGATGGTGTGCAGCATGCGCGGGAGTTGCGCGTTGAGGTACTTCGTGTGCAGCTCGTAGCGCTCGGCTCCGCGCTCGGCGAGCAGGGCGCCGAGGTCGAACTCGGTGGTCATGCGTTCTCCTTGGCTGTGCCGTCCGCGTCCCTGACGGCCAGGCTGGCGCTGATCCGCCCGGCGATCTCGACGGGCGTGAGGCCGATGTCGGCCAGTACCTCGCCGCGCTTGGCGTGCGCGAGGAACTGCTCCGGGATGCCGAACCGCCGTACCGGCACGTCCACGTCGGCGTCACCGAGGGCCAGCGCGACGGCCGAACCGACGCCCGCGGCACGGCTGTTGTCCTCCACCACGGCCACCAGCCGGTGTTCGGCCGCCAGGCCCGGCAGGGCGGGGTCGACGGGCTTGACCCAGCGCGGGTCGACCACCGTGCAGTCGATCCCGCGGGCCTGCAGCAGCTCGGCGGCCTGCAGGCACACCGGTGCCATCGCGCCGACGGCCACCAGGAGCACCTCTGGGTTCCCGGCGCGATGGAGGACGTCCATACCGCCCACGCGGTCGACGGCCGGGATCCGCGGGCCGACGGACTCCTTCGGGAAGCGGACCATGGTGGGCGCGTCGTCCACGGCGACGGCCTCACGCAGCTGGGCGCGCAGCTGGGCGTCGTCGCGCGGGGCGGCGATCCGCAGGCCCGGCACCACCTGGAGGAGCGACATGTCCCACATGCCGTTGTGCGACGCGCCGTCCACTCCGGTGACGCCCGCCCGGTCCAGCACGAAGGTCACCCCGCAGCGGTGCAGGGCCACGTCCATCAGCAACTGGTCGAAGGCGCGGTTGAGGAAGGTGGCGTAGACGGCGACGACCGGGTGCAGGCCGCCGGTCGCGAGGCCGGCCGCGGAGACGGCCGCGTGCTGCTCGGCGATGCCCACGTCCCACACCCGGTCGGGGAAACGTTCGGCGAATCCGCCCAGACCCACGGGGTGCAGCATGGCCGCCGTGATCGCGACGACGTCCTGTCGTTCCTCCCCGATGCGCACCATCTCGTCACCGAACACCGAGGTCCAGGACGGCCCGCCGGAGGGTACGAGGGGGGCGCAGGTGAGCGGGTCCATCACGCCCACGGTGTGGAAGTGGTCCTCCTCGTGGGCGAGGGCGGGCTCGTAGCCGCGGCCCTTCTCCGTGAGGCAGTGGACGAGGACCGGGCCGTGGAACCGTTTCGCCCGGCGCAGCGCGGACTCGACGGCGCCGATGTCATGGCCGTCGATCGGGCCGACGTATTTCAGGCCCAGGTCCTCGAACATGCCCTGCGGGGCGAAGGCGTCCTTGAAGCCCTTCTTCGCGCCGTGCAGGGACTCGTAGAGCGTGGAGCCGACGACCGGGGTCCGCAGCAGCAGGTCCTTGCCCCAGGCCAGGACCTTCTCGTAGCCGTCCGTCGTGCGCAGGGTGGCCAGGTGGTTCGCCAGGCCGCCGATGGTCGGGGAGTACGACCGCTCGTTGTCGTTGACGACGATGATCAGCGGCCGGTCCTTGGCGGCCGCGATGTTGTTGAGCGCCTCCCAGGCCATGCCGCCGGTCAGCGCGCCGTCGCCGATGACCGCGACGACGTGGCCCTTCTCCCCCTGCACCTGGTGGGCCTTGGCGAGGCCGTCGGCCCAGCCGAGCGCGGTGGAGGCGTGGCTGTTCTCGATGACGTCGTGCTCGGACTCCTCGCGCGAGGGGTAGCCGGACAGACCGCCTTTGGAGCGCAGCTTGGAAAAGTCCTGACGGCCCGTCAGCAGCTTGTGCACGTAGCTCTGGTGGCCGGTGTCCCACAGGATGCGGTCGACCGGCGACTCGAAGACCCGGTGGAGCGCGACGGACAGTTCCACCACTCCCAGGTTGGGTCCGAGGTGACCGCCGGTCCTCGCCACGGCGTGCACCAGGAACTCACGTATCTCGGCGGACAGTTCCACGAGTTCCGCCTCGGACAGCGCCTTCAGGTCGCGTGGTCCGCGGATCGTCTCCAGAATGGTCACGCTCGGGCCCCCTCTAGGTCCGTTCCCTGCCTCAACTCGACTGTTCTGCCGGGCGCCTCGGCTCGGCGAGCTTCATGGCCTCCTCGATGAGGGCCTCCACGATCTCGGACCCGGGGACGGTCCTGACGACGTCGCCCCTGACGAGGATCTGACCCCTGCCGTGGCCCGGGGCGACGCAGCACGACCGGGTCGTTGTGCTCCACCGAGATCTCGATGTCCCGGAAGTCGTGCTCCTCGAAGAGGGACGCCTCCCACATCGGCCGCACCGACGCCGGGGTCCGCCCCCGACCGCCACCGGCCCGCCGCCGATCCGCCGCGGCCGACGGCGCGGCGCGACGGGACGGGCCGGTACCTCGGGAACGCCCGAGGGGACGGCGGTCATGGCGTCAGTCGCGGTTTCCCGAGACGGTCTCGCGCAACGCCCGCAGCGACTCCTTCAGTGAGCCCATGGTGGCGAGGACGGCGGTGGGCTCGTAGCCGCAGTGCGCCATGCAGTTGTCGCAGCGCGGGTCCTTGCCGCGGCCGTACTTGTCCCAGTCGGTGTCCTCGACCAGCTCGCGGTAGGTCGGCACATATCCGTCGCTCATCAGGTAGCAGGGGCGCTGCCAGCCGAAGAGGGAGTAGTTCGGGATCGCCCATGCCGTGCACGGGAAGTCGACCTTGCCCTCGAGGAAGTCCAGGAAGAGCGGGGAGTGGTTGAGTCGCCACTTCCTGCGGTTGCCGCCGGCGAAGGCCTTCTTGAACAGCTCGCGGGTCTGCTCGACGCCCAGGAAGTGCTCCTGGTCGGGCGCCTTCTCGTAGGCGTAGGCGGGCGAGATCATCATCTCGTCGACCTTGAGGTCGTCGTTGAGGAAGTTGAGCACCTCGATGACGGTCTGCGGGGTGTCGGTGTTGAAGAAGGTGGAGTTGGTGGTCACCCGGAAGCCGCGCCGCTGGGCCTCCTTGATCGCCTCCACCGCCTCGTCGAACACACCCTCCTTCGCCACGGACTCGTCGTGCCGCTCGCGCAGTCCGTCGATGTGCACGGCGAAGGCGAAGTAGGGCGAGGGCGTGAACTTGTCGATCTTCTTGCGCAGCAGCATCGCGTTGGTGCACAGGAAGACGAACTTCCGCTTCGCCACCAGCTGGCGCACGATCTCGTCGATCTGTGGGTGCATCAACGGTTCGCCACCGGCGATGGACACCATCGGCGCACCGGACTCCAGCACCGCTCCCACGGCCTGGGCGACCGGCATGCGCTGCTTGAGCACACCGGCCGGATGCTGGATCTTGCCGCAGCCCTCGCACTTGAGGTTGCAGGCGAACAGCGGCTCCAGCTCGACGATGAGCGGGAACTTGTCCCGCTTGCGGAGCTTCTGTTCGGCCAAATAAGTAGCGACCTTGACGGACTGACGCAACGGCATGGCCATCTGGCTCACCTCCGGGGGAGCAACAAAGATCGGTGCCATTCGAAAAATGCGGGAAGAACGGAACGAAGGACACGGAAGGCTGATATTCCACCGCGTACCGTGCCGATCCGGACGAGCTCATGTTCAGGAGCGTCCACCACCACCCGTACGGCCGCAACCGTGCGAACGCCCGCGCGGACGGCGGCCAGGAGCGTGGCCGCCGACTCCATGTCGACCGCGATCGCGCCGGTCGCCCGCAGATCGGACCGCTCCACGCCCCGGACCACATGGTCGGAGCCGGTGAGCGGGCCGGTGTGGACGGTGCGTCCGGGCAGGACGCGGGTGAGTTCCTTGACCAGCAGATCGGAAGCCACGCACGGGACGGTCCCGCGCGGGTCCCGGGTCTCCTCGGCGACGACCAGGTCGCCGGGGTGCATCCCGGGGGCGAGTCCGGCACAGAAGCCGGTGGCCAGGACGGCGGCTCCGGCGAACGCCGGGGCCGCCAGCCGGCCCGTGATGGAGCGTTCCGCCGCCCGGGGACCCATTCCCGTGCGGACGACGGTGTACGGCCCGCCGGCACCGCCGCGGTCGCCGGTACGCAGGGCGAGGTGCTCGATGCCGAGCGCGCAGGCGATCAGCAGCGGGGCCGGAACGGGCCGCTTGCTCAAGTCAGCTCCTCTCGGCCTTCGCGGGAACCTTCTCGGCCCTGGCGAGCAGCTTGCGCTCGAACGGGTCGCCGTGCAGGTACCGGCCGAGCGCGGTGAGCGGGAACACCTGCCGGTACAGGTGGTAGTTGATGGAGAAGTCCCAGGGGAAGCCGGTGCCGGTGAAGTACGGCTCGTCCCAGGAGCCGTCCGGGCGCTGGGTCTCGGCCAGCCACCGGATCCCGCGCTCGACGGCCCTGGACCCCGCCTCCCCCGCCGCGAGCAGCGACATCAGCGCCCACGCGGTCTGCGAGGCGGTGGAGGCGCCGCGGCCGCTCCACTCCTTGACGTGCCGGTAGGAGCGCAGGTCCTCGCCCCAGCCGCCGTCGTCGTTCTGCACGCTCTCCAGCCAGGTCACCGCGCGCCGGATCGCCGGGTGGGAGCCGGGCAGGCCGGCCGCGGTGAGCGCGGGCACCACCGAGCCCGTGCCGTAGATGTAGTTGACCCCCCAGCGGCCGAACCACGAACCGTCCGGCTCCTGTTCGGCGAGCAGCCAGTCGATGCCGCGCCGGGTGCGCGGGTGGTGGGCGAGGCCCTCGGCGGCGAGCATCTCGACCACGTGCGCGGTGACGTCCGCGGACGGCGGGTCGATGACCTCGCCGAAGTCGCAGAACGGCAGCCGGTTGGGGAACGGGCTGGTGTTGTCGACGTCGAAGGCGCCCCAGGCGCCGTTCTTCGACTGCATCCCCAGGTTCCAGCGCACCGCCCGGCCGATGGACCGGTCGACGCGTTCGGGGTCGTGGTGCCTGACCCGGCGCAGCGCGAGGGCGACCTCGGCGGTGTCGTCGATGTCCGGGTAGTTGTCGTTGTGGAACTCGAACGCCCAGCCGCCGGGCGGGAGTCCGGGCCGCTTCACGGCCCAGTCGCCGGGGCGGACGATCTCCTCGCCCAGCATCCAGTCGGCCGCCTTGACCAGTTGCGGATGGTCGGCGGGCAGGCCGGCGTCGACGAGTGCGATGGTGGCGAGGCAGGTGTCCCAGACCGGGGACTGACAGGCCTCGATCATCCGGGAGCCGTCCTCACGCCAGATGGCGAAACGGTCCAGCGAGGCGAGGCCCTCGCGCATCACCGGATGCTCGAGGTCGTAGCCGAGCAGGTACAGGGCGATCACCGAGTACACGGCCGGGGGCTGGATGCCGCCCCAGCAGCCGTCGTTCTCCTGCCGTTCGATGATCCAGCGGGCCGCGGAGTTCATCGCGGCCTTGCGGAGTCTGCGCGGCGCGACCTTGCGCAGCCGGTGCAGCGCCTTGTCCAGACGCTGGAAGGCGCCGTCCCAACTGGCCACGGGGGCCAGCGGTTTGACCGGGTTGGGCCGGGCCGGATCGGTGTGCAGCTCGTCCAGCGGGAAGGGCGCCGGGCGGACCGGGCGCTTGGCCGAGACGATGGTGAGCGGCACGATGGTCTGCCGGGCCCAGCACCCGAAGTCGTAGATGTTGAGCGGCATCCAGGTGGGGAACCAGATCAGCTCCGGCGGGAGTTCGGGCAGGTCCTCCCACTTCCACCAGCCGAACAGGGCGAGCCAGATCCGGGTGAAGACCCGGGCGGCGGCGATGCCCCCGCGCTCGCGGACCCAGGCCGAGGCCCGCGCCATGTGCGGGTCGTCCGGCGCGTCGCCGGCCAGGCGCAGGGCGACGTACGCCTCGACGGTGGCGGACAGGTCGCCGGGCCCGCCGTAGAAAGTGGCCCAGGTGCCGTCGGCGCGCTGCTCGCCGCGGATGAACTTGGCGGCGGCCTCGGTGGTCGACGGCTCGAGGATGCCCAGGAACTGGCGGAGCAGCAGGTCCTCGGCGTCCATGGTGACGTTCGTCTCCAGGTCGCCCTTCCACCAGCCCTGGGCGTCCTGCAGGGCGAGCAGGTGGTCGGTGGCGCGCCTGGCGGCGCGAGCGGCGGCTTCTTGTACCCCGGTCGCCTCGGGGGTGATGAGGGTGGTGTCGCTGGCCGCGGCTGCGCGAGGCGGCAAGGTCGCCCCGGTGCTTCCGTCGGTCGTCGCTGTCATGGCTTCCCCTTCGTGCAGTCGTGCGAGTCGTGCTGCTGTGGGTCCGCCGTCGGCCGGTGTCCTGCGTCCCTGGGCCCTCGGCTGCCCGGACGGAAACCGAGAGCGCGGGACAGGCACCGGCCGGCGACTACGCGAGGTGTGTCGAGCCGATAGTGATCATCTCTTTCGTACGACGACGAAGTCGGCGAGCGCGGTGAAGGAGGCCCGCACCCGGTCGGGCATGTCGACGGCGTCGAGGGCTTCGAGGGCGATGGCGTACTGGCGGCGGGCTTCCCCGGCCGTCCACTCGCGGCCGCCGGCCTCGTCGATGAGGGCGGCACGGGCGGCGAACTCCTCCTCGGAGAAGCTCGCGAAGTCGCTGCTCTTCGCATCGGCGGCGAGGATCTCGCCGAGCCGCTCGGAGGCGGAGCCGCCCGCGGCGAGCGCGGCCACCACCGGCAGGGACTTCTTACGCTGGCGCAGGTCGCTCCAGGTCTGCTTGCCGGTGGCGCCGGGGTCGCCCCAGATGCCGAGGAGGTCGTCCACGGCCTGGAAGGCGAGGCCCAGGTGGTAGCCGTACTTCTCCAGGGCGTCGGCGGTGCGGTCGCCGGCGCCGCCGAGGACGGCGCCGATGGAGCTGGAGGCGGCGAGCAGCGCGCCGGTCTTGTTGCCCTCCATCTCCAGGCACTCCTCGACGCTGACGCGGTCGCGGTGCTCGTAGGAGATGTCCTGGGCCTGGCCGTCGATCAGCGCGCGGGTGGCGGCGGTCAGCCGGCGGGTGGCACGGCCGGCCTCGACGGTGCCGATCTCCAGCAGGATCTCGTTGGCGAGCGCGAACAGGGCGTCGCCGACCAGGATGGCCTGGGCGGGGCCGTGCACCTTCCAGACCGTGTCGCGGTGCCGGCGCTGCTCGTCGCCGTCCATCAGGTCGTCGTGCAGCAGCGAGAAGTTGTGGACGAGTTCGACGGCGACGGCACCGGGGATGCCCACCTCGGGCCTGGCGCCGGTGACCTCGGCGGAGAGGACGGCGAGCGCGGGGCGCACGGCCTTGCCCCCGTCGCCGTCGGCCGGGTTGCCGGCGGCGTCGATCCAGCCGAAGTGGTAGGCGGCGACGGTGTCCATGGGAGGCGCCAGGCGGTCGACGGCCGCACGCAGCACCGGTGTGGACAGGGTCCGGCCGCGCTCCAGCAGCGCGGTCACGTCCACCGCGGCCCGTGGAGCGGGCGTCGAGGCCGGGGGCACAGTGGGCACAGTCTCTCCTCTTGTTGCGGTACCGGTGGTGCGGGGGCCCGCCGCGCGCTGATCGAGCATCAGGCCGCCTCCTCGAACGCGAAGAGACGGCTCGGGCGGGGCCGGCCCAGGGCGCTCAGCGCGGCGTCGGCCGCGCTCACTCCACTGCGGACCGCACTCTCCATGGTCGCGGGCCACCCGGTGGCGGTCCACGCTCCGGCCAGGTACAGGCCGGGGGCCTTGGTGCGGGCGCCGGGCCGCAGCCGCCCGACGCCGGGGGTGGGGGCGAACGTGGCCGTGCGCTCCCTGGTCACGAAGAAGTCCTCGACCACGGCGGCGCGGGTACCGGGGATCAGTCGTTCCAACTCGGGGAGGTAGCGCTCGCGCAGGTCGGCGACCGGCGTGTCGATCTCGTCCTGGGCGGCCGACTGGGACAGAGCGAGGTACTGCCCCGCCCGTCGCCCGCCGCCGCCCTCGGCCGGCGGCCCTCCGGGGCCGCCTCTCGACAGCCCGGAGGCGTCGGTGCGGTCGAAGACCCACTGCACGGGGCTGCCGAGGGCCGCGAAGAACGGTTTCGCGAGCACCTTGCGGTCGTAGACGACGTGGACGTTGAGGATCGGCGCCACGCCGATCTCCAGCAGCCTCTCGGGGGCGTCCAGGGCGCCGGGCGGCAGCAGATCGTGGGTCTCGCGCTGCGGTACGGCGAGGACGACGACGTCGGCCTGAAGACGTTCGCCGGGAACCTGAACGCTCCAGCCGCCGTTCTCGTTCACAGAGACGGAGGTGACGCGTGTACGGACCTCGGTACGCACGCCCGCGGAGTCGAGCGCCTTGCGGGCCAGCCGGTCGTGCAGTTCGCCCAGCGGGACGTGGGCCCAGCCGATGTCGGCCGCTCCCGGGTCGGACAGCAGACCGGTCTTGAACACCATCGCGGCGAGCCCCAGCGAGGCGTCGCCCGCGACCGCGTTGAGGGTGGCGACCCCGACCAGGTCCCATAGGGCCTCGACGGCGCGCGCCGACTGGCCGTGTGCGGCCAGCCAGCTGCCGAAGTCCTGTGCGTCCAGGGCCGGATCGGTGAGGTCGAGTGCCTTGAGCGCGAGCGCGGCCCGCCCGACCGCGGCACGCTCGGCGAGCGAGAGGTGCGGATAGCCGGCCAGGCTGCGCCCCAGGTGGAGGGGGACGGGCAGCGGGTCGCGCCGCAGCCTGCCGAGCCGCCTGCCCGGGGGCTTGGCGGCGTCCACGACGGGCACGTCCAGGCGGTCCTGCAGCGGTGCCAGCGCCGCGCCCTCGATCCGGTCGAGGAACCAGCGGTAGGCGGTGCAGCAGCGCAGGTACACGTGCTGGCCGTTGTCGACGGTCAGGTCGCCGCGCTGGAAGGAGAAGGCGAGGCCGCCCAGCCTGGGCCTGCCTTCGAGCAGGGTCACCCGGACTCCCGCGTCGGCCAGTGCGAGCGCCGCGGTGATGCCGGCGAGGCCACCGCCGACCACCACGGCACTGCGCCCGGTCGCCGGCGGGGTGCCGTCCTGCGCCTGCGCGGGGCGCGCGCCGTCGCTCATCGTGCGTCCTTCCCTGCATGCCGGACGTGCTGGTTGAACGGTGCACGCCCGGCTGTCGCAGTCAGGGACGCCACGCCGCAGCGAAGGGTTGCCCGGCGCGCGCCGGCCGGTTCGGACGGGCCCATCAAGCGCGCCTCCTGACGGGCCGCCGGGAGACATGCCGGGTGTCCAGGCCGGACAGACCGCGCACGGCGACGTAGGCCTTCTCGCGTCCGGGCAGCGAGACCCGGCCGCGCAGCACCGCCTCCGGGTCGCGCTCGATGCGGTCCAGCAGCCGGCGGTAGATGCCGGCCATGGCGGCCACGCAGGCGCCGCTGCGCCGGTCGAGCATGGGCAGCAGCCGGTAGCCCTCGGCGAAGAGGGCGCGGGCCCGGCGAACTTCGAAGTGCACGAGGCCGGCGAAGTCGGAACCCTCCGGCGGGACCGGCCGGTCGAACCCGGCCGAGCAGCCGAACTTGGCGAGGTCGTCGGCGGGCAGGTACGTACGGCCGCCCTGGGCGTCCTCGCGGACGTCCCGCAGGATGTTGGTCAGCTGCAGCGCGAGACCGAGCGTGTCGGCGTACTCGGGTGCCCGCTCGGCGCCGCGCGCGCCGGGTTCGGTGCCGAACACGCCGAGCGAGAGGCGGCCGATGGCACCGGCGACACACCGGCAGTAGACCTTCAGGTCGTCCCAGGTCTCGTAGGCCTCTGGGCGTACGTCCATCTGGACGCCGTCGATCAGCTCGTCCAGGCCGCCGAGCGGGATCGGGAAAGCGCGTGCTGCATGGGTGAGGGCGACGGCCACCGGGTCCGTGTCGTCCTCCTCGACCTCGTCCTCCCGGATCCGGGCGAGCAGCGCCCGGGTGTCGGCCAGCCGCGCCAGCTTGACGTCGTCGGCCAGGTCGCCGTCGCCGATGTCGTCCACGCGCCGGGAGAACGCGTACAGCGCCGACATGGCGCGGCGCTTGGCCGACGGCAGCAACCGGATGCCGTAGGCGAAGTTGCGGGCCTGCTGCCCGGTGACGGCCTCGCAGTAGCTGTAGGCGGCGAGTACCGGTGCGGACACGTGCGGCGGAGAATCCACGGTCCGGATCACCCCTCTCCTCGCAGGATCACGCCCGCCTCACGCAGCAACTGGACCTTGCCGGGTCTGGGCGGGCCGGGAAGTACGTCGTAGTCGGCGGCGGCGATCGCCCGGATCGCCGCCCTCCCCCCCGCCACGAACCCCGCGAGCAGCAGCTTCAGCCTGCCGTGGACGCTACCCACCAGGGGGGCGCCTTCATTCAGCAGATCGCGGGCGCGTTGCGCCTCGTATGCAACCAGGGCGCGCACCGATGCGCCCGTGGTTTTCGCGGTGAGGTCCGTTTCCTGGACGTGGAAGCGCTTCATGTCCTCTGCCGGCAGATAGATGCGGTCGCGGCGAAGGTCCTCGGCGACGTCCTGGAGGTGTTCCACGATCTGCAGGCCGGTGCAGACGGCGTCGGACAGCCGGATCCGCTCCGGGGTCGAGGTACCGGTGACGGCGAGGACGAGGCGGCCGACGGGGTTGGCGGACAGTTCGCAGTAGGCGACGAGGTCGTCGTAGGTCTCGTACCGGGTGACGAGCTGGTCCTGGCGGTTGGCGGCGATCAGGCCGTGGAACGGCCCGGGAGTGAGGCGGCGGCGGCGGACGGTGGGCTGCAGACGGCGCAGCAGGGGGTGGTGCGGGGTGCCGTCGAAGACGCGGCGCAGGTCCGACTCGAGGGCGTCGAGGAGGACCAGGCTGTCTTCGGCCTCGGCGGCCGACACGCCGAGCAGGCGGGCGTCGGCACCGCCGGGGGCGAGGTCGCCGTCGCCGATGTCGTCCACGAGGCGGGCGAAACCGTAGACGGCCATGAGGTCGTCGCGCCAGGCCCGGGGCAGAAAGAAAGGGGCGACGGGGAAGTTCTCGCTCGTGGCCTTGTCGAGTGTGGCGCGTTCGGGGTCCGGCGCCGCGCCGGCGGCCGTCATCGGGCGCTGCCCGGGGCGTGGACGGCACACGCTGCGTTGAGCTGGGGAGTTTCCGTCGCCATTGCCGTCACATCTCCCGTTCTACACTGCCGACCCAATACACACTATTTCGGACACGCCGCCCGGCATTGCGTGGGGCCGCCCCCGATGGAGGGTGTCGCGCATTATCGCCCCACTTGCCGCTTTCCGGCACCGGTACAGCTTACGTTGTACAACGCAGCAAGGACCGTCGGGGTGTCCTGCACATCACAACAACACACCGATTGGCTTCAAGATTCCTTACAGCAGCAGGAGTTGACGTTTCCTTTGCAGACGCAGGGCCCCGCCGGACGGTTTCCGGCGGGGCCCTGGCCGAAATGGGCTACTTGCCCGTGAACTTCTCGTATTCCTTCAGGACCTCGTCCGTCGGCCCGTCCATGCGCAGTTCGCCGCGCTCGAGCCAGAGCACACGGTTGCAGGTGTCGCGGATCGACTTGTTGTTGTGACTGACCAGAAAAACGGTTCCGGCCTCCTTGCGCAGTTCGCGGATGCGCTCCTCCGAGCGCTTCTGGAACTTGCGGTCGCCCGTGGCCAGCGCCTCGTCGATCATGAGGACGTCGTGGTCCTTGGCCGCGGCGATGGAGAACCGCAGGCGTGCCGCCATACCCGAGGAGTAGGTGCGCATCGGAAGTGTGATGAAATCGCCCTTTTCATTAATGCCGGAAAAGTCGACGATGTCCTCGTAACGCTCCTTGATCTGCTCCCGGGACATCCCCATGGCGAGACCGCCCAGGATGACGTTGCGCTCGCCGGTGAGGTCGTTCATCAGGGCCGCGTTCACACCCAGCAGGGACGGCTGGCCGTCGGTGTACACCTTGCCCTTCTCCGCGGGCAGCAGCCCGGCGATGGCCCGCAGCAGGGTGGACTTGCCGGAGCCGTTGGAGCCGATCAGCCCGATTGCCTCGCCGCGGTAGGCCACGAAGGAGACGCCGCGCACGGCGTGCACCTTGCGCACCCCGCGCTGTTCGCCGCGCTTCAGGATCCGGCTGAGGGCGGCCGTCGCGCTGCCCTTGCCGGTCTTGGCGCCGTTCACCCGGTAGACGATGTGCAGTTCGTCCGCGATGACCGTCGGGCGCCGGTCCTGGTTGCTCTGCTCAGCCACGGCCGTACCGCTCCTCCGCCTTCCAGAAGTACACGAAGCCGCCCGCGAAGACGGCGACCGCCCAGAACAGGGCGATGGCCCACACGTGCGGCGGCAGGTTCGAGGCACCGTATCCGTCGATCAGCGCGAACCGCATCAGGTCCATGTAGACCGCGGCCGGGTTGACCTGGAGCACCCGGACGATCCACTCGGGGCGCCCCTCCAGCATGTTGCCGATCGAGAACATGACGCCGGAGGCGTACATCCACGTGCGCAGGAGGAAGGGCATCAGCTGCGCCAGGTCCGGCGTCTTGGCGCCCA
The DNA here is from genome assembly GCF_043199955.1 of Streptomyces sp. NPDC048514. Classification (NCBI taxonomy): domain Bacteria; kingdom Bacillati; phylum Actinomycetota; class Actinomycetes; order Kitasatosporales; family Streptomycetaceae; genus Streptomyces; species Streptomyces sp. NPDC048514. The sequence goes on from NZ_JBICWT010000002.1 coordinate 494,192, forward strand.
GGCGCGCCAGGATCAGCGCGAGCCCGGTGTTGAACAGGAACTGCAGCGCCAGCACGGGCAGGATCAGCAGCCAGGACATGCCCGGATAGCTGCCGAACCCGATCACCACCAGGAACAGCACGATCATGGAGAACAGCAGCTGCTGGAGCTGCTGCAGCGAGAAGGAGACGGGCAGCGAGGCGCGCGGGAAGTGCAGGGCGCGCACCAGGCCGAGGTTGCCGGAGATCGCGCGGACGCCCGACATGATCGAGCTCTGCGTGAAGGTGAACACGAAGACGCCCGTGACCAGGAACGGAATGTACACGTCCTGTGACATGCCGCGGCTGGCGTGCAGGATCAGGCCGAAGATGAGGTAGTACACGGCCGCGTTCAGCAGCGGCGTGGCCACCTGCCAGAGCTGGCCGAGCTTGGCCTGGCTGTACTGCGCCGTCAGCTTCGCCTGGGAGAAGGCGAGGATGAAGTGGCGCCGTCCCCACAGCTGACGGACGTACGCCCCGAGCGAGGGCCGGGCGCCGCTCACGGAGAGCCCGTACTTGGCGGCGAGATCGGCCGCCGTCAGTCCCCCGTCGGGCGACGGGGCGGCGGTCACCGCGACCGTACCGTCGTGCGTGGTCTCACTCACAGGTGGATACTTTCGTCTTCGGGTTCGTCTGCTTCGGCGCCGCCGCAGCGGCGAGCGCGCGTTCACGAGTCGTTCGGCGGTCTGCGACCTCTCTCAGGTCGAGCTTGTCAGATCACCGGAGGCCGGCCCAGCCGGGTGAGCCGCCACACCGTGCGCCAGCGCATCGGGCGGCGGGGGCCGCACTCGTTCGCCCAGCCCTCCCTGAAGCCGCCGAACCAGGCCTTCAGGGCCGGCCGGGAGGGGCGGCGGAGCAGGGTGAGCAGCATCCAGACCCCGAGATAGACCGGGATCAGGAGGGCGGGGAGGTTGCGGCGGGCCAGCCACACGCGGTTGCGGGCGACCATGCGGTGGTAGACCGCGTGCCGCGAAGGGGCGGTCGTGGGGTGGTACAGCACCATGTCGGACCGGTAGTCGATCATCCAGCCCGCGTCGAGGGCCCGCCATGCCAGGTCGGTTTCCTCGTGGGCGTAGAAAAATGCGTCCGGCAGTGCGCCGACTTCGGCGAAGACGCGGGTGCGGACGGCGTTGGCGCCGCCGAGGAAGGTGGTGACCCGGGAGGAGCGCATCGGGTCGGAGGCGCGCAGCCGGGGCACGTGCCGGCGCTGGGTCTCGCCGGTCTCGGGGTCGGCGATGCGGAAGCTGATGATGCCGAGCTTCGGGTCGGCCGCGAAGGCCTCGCGGCACAGCTCGGCGGTGTCGTGCCGGGCGAGCAGGCCGTCGTCGTCGAGGAAGAGCAATATGTCGACATCACGGCCGCCGGGGCCGAAGGCCTCTATGCCGACGTTGCGGCCGCCGGGGATGCCCAGGTTCTCGGGCAGCTCGATGGTCCGCACGCCCTCGGGGACGTCCGGGACGGGCGAGCCGTTGCCGACGACGACCACCTCGACCCGCTCGCCGTCCTGCTTGGCGACGGAGTCGAGCAGGGCCCGCAGCTCCTCGGGCCGGTTGCCCATGGTGATCACGACGGCGCCGACGCGCAGGGGCGCGCTCATCGCAGCCTGCTGGAGGCGAGGATGGACACCAGGTGCAGCAGGGTCTGCAGCAGGGCGATGCCGGCCAGGACGGCGGTGCCCAGGCGGGTGAAGAAGAGGTCCCCGCGGATCTGGTCCACGATCGCGAGGAGCACGATCAGCAGCGAGGCCTCGATGCCGAGGATGAGCCGGTGGAACTTCAGCGCGGCGGCGGCCCGGCGGGCCAGCGCCATGCCCGAGGAACGCGGCTCGGCGGCCGCCTCCTGCACCGGCGGCTTGCCGGTCTGGTGGCGGGCGACCCCGACGAGGTCGGTCTCGGCCTTGATCAGGATGGCGCCGAGCGCGGCGAGGGTGCCGAGGAAGGCCCACAGCCAGTCGATACGGCCGCCGCCCCACAGGTCGGCCGCGCGCAGGCCGAGGCCGACCAGCACGGCCGCGTCGGTCAGATAGGCGCCCACGCGGTCCAGGTAGACACCGGCGAGCGAGTACTGCTTCCGCCAGCGGGCGATCTCGCCGTCGACGCAGTCCAGCAGCAGGTACAGCTGGGTGGCGACCACACCGAGGACGGCGCCCCAGACCCCGGGCACCAGCAGGGCCGGGGCCGCGAGCACGCCGCACACGGTCATCAGGTACGTGAGCTGGTTGGGCGTGACCCTGGTGTCGACCAGGTAGCGGTCGACGCGCAGGGACACCTCGCGCATGTAGAGGCGTCCCGCCCAGTGCTCACCGCTGCGCCGGTCCTTCACCCCGGCGGGGTGGACGACCGGACGGAGTTCAGCTACCGATGGCCTTGACATAGTCGGCGTAGATGTCCTTGATCTGGTTCGGCTTGAGGTCGAGGTGCTCGAGGATCGTGTAGCGGCCGGGCCTGGTCTCCGGGGCGAACTCCACGGCGCGGACGAACTCGTCCACGGTGAAGCCGATCTCCTCGGGCAGCACCGGAAGCCCGTGCCGGCGCAGCACCTCGGCCGTGTACGCCGACTCCTCGTGGGCGCCGCGCAGATACATCGCGAAGGCCGCGCCCAGGCCGCACTGCTCGCCGTGGGCGGCCGCCCGCTTGGGGAACAGCAGGTCGAAGGCGTGGTTGATCTCGTGGCAGGAACCGGAGGAGGGGCGGGAGTCACCGGACACCGACATCGCGATGCCGCTGAGCACCAGCGCCTCGGCCAGCACCTGGAGGAACTCGTTGTCGCCGATCCCGCCCGGGTGCCGGAGCACGGCCTCGCCGGCCTGCCGGGCCATCGCCGCGGCCAGACCGTCGATCTTCTCGCCGTTGACGCGGTTCGCCAGCTCCCAGTCCGCGATCGCGTTGATGTTGGAGATCGCGTCGCCGATGCCGGCCCGCACGAAGCGCGCCGGGGCCTCGCGGATCACGTCCAGGTCGATGACGACCGCGATCGGGTTGGGCACGCCGTAGGAGCCGCGGCCCGCGTCGTTGTCGAGCGTGGCGACCGGGGAGCACAGGCCGTCGTGGGCGAGGTTGGTCGGGACGGCGACCAGCGGCAGGCCGACGCGGGCCGCCGCGAACTTGGCGCAGTCGATGATCTTCCCGCCGCCGAGGCCCACGACCGCGTCGTAGCGGCCGGACTTCATGTCGCCGGCCAGCCGGATGGCGTCGTCCAGGGTGCCGCCGCCCACCTCGTACCAGGTGGCTCCGGGCAGCGAGGGCGCGATGCGCTCGCGCAGCCTGGCGCCCGAGCCGCCGCTGACGGCGACCGCGAGCCGGCCGGACTGCGCGATCCGCTCGTCGGCGAGGACGCATCCCAGGTCGTCGAGGGCACCCGGGCGGATGTCCACGACGACGGGCGAAGGGATGAGCCGGGTCAGTACTGGCATGCGATCTCCCGGCCGCGCGCGAGGTCGTCGTGGTTGTCGATCTCGACCCACGTGACGTCGCCGATCGGCGCAACATCGATCTTGAAGCCCCGGTTCACCAGCTCCTGGTAACCGTCCTCGTAGTACAGCTGGGGGTCCCGCTCGAAGGTCGCCCGCAGCGCGTCGGCCAGCTCCTCGGCCGCGTCGCCCTCGATCAGCGTGACGCCGATGTACTCGCCCGTCGCCTCGGCCGGGTCCATCAGCTTGGTGATCTTCTGAACGCCCTTGTCCGGGTCGACGACGACCTTCATCTCCTCGTCGGCCAGGGACTTCACGGTGTCCAGCGCGAGGATGATCCGCTTGCCCTCGCCCCGCGCGGCGAGCAGCGTCTGCTCGACCGACACCGGGTGCACGGTGTCGCCGTTGGCGAGGATGACGCCGTCCTTCAGCGCGTCACGGCCGCACCACAGGGAGTAGGCGTTGTTCCACTCCTCGGCCTTGTCGTTGTCGATCAGCGTGATCTTCAGGCCGTACTTCTGCTCCAGGGCCGCCCGGCGCTCGTACACGGCCTCCTTGCGGTAACCGACGATGACCGCGACCTCGGTCAGACCCACCTCGGCGAAGTTGCCCAGGGTCAGGTCGAGAACCGTGAGCGAGTCCTGCGCGCCCTCGGGTCCGACCGGCACCAGAGCCTTGGGCAGGGTGTCGGTGTAGGGGCGCAGACGCCGCCCGGCGCCGGCCGCCAGCACGAGGCCGATCATGCGGTTTCTCCTTCATCGTGTACGGCGGGCGCCCCAGCGGACACCCAGAAGCGGATGCTCTCGACGAGCACCAGCACGGCGACGGCCACGGCGAGCACCGTGAGCGCGACCTTGAACTGAGAAGCGGTGAGCACCGCGGCGAGAACTGCGATCAGCAGTGTCCGCCCCTCGTGCCCTCCGACCGCGCGCACCAGCCAGGCTGGCGGCGCTCCGGCGTCGCCGCGGATGCGGTACACCGTGTCGTAGTGATGGTAGGCGACGGCGGCCACCAGGCCGAAAGCCGCAGGGAGGGCACCGTTCACCCCGGCTTTGCCGGCCAGCGCGAGGACGGTGCCGTACTCGGCGGCCCGGAAGATCGGGGGTACGAGCCAGTCGAGGGCGCCCTTGAGCGGGCGGGCGACGGCCAGGGCCGAGGTGACGACGTACACGAGGGCGCCGAGGACCGGCAGGTAGCCGCCGAAGCCGGTCAGGGCCGAGCCGGCCACGACGGCGGTGCCGCCCAGCAGTGCCACGGCCGGCACGGCGAGGCCGGGCAGCCCCCTCCCGGCCACCCGCCCGACGGCCTCGGCGAGCGGGCCCGAGTCGGCGAGGTCGGCCAGGGCCCGGGCCGCGCGGTCGGTACGCCGGGCCTTGCGGGTCACCGAGCGCAGCACACGGCCGGCCGTGGTGTAGGCCGCGGCGAGAGCGCAGCCGACGAGGAGCACGTAGAAGGTGACGCGCGGGGTCGTGGCGGCGGTCAGGATCGCGATCAGCGCCCAGCGCTCGCCGATCGGCAGCACGATCATGCGGCGTACCCAGACCGTCCAGCCGACGCTGTCGAGCCTGTCGGAGAGGGCGGCGGTGGGGCTGGTGTTGGCTGCGGCGTCGTGATTGGCCTCGTTGAACGAGAAGTCCACCACGTGCCGGCAGCTCTGCAGGATCATCGCGGCGAGCGCCAGGGCCCAGACGTCGTCGCCGCCGCGGGCCGCGCCGAGGGCGAGGCCGGCGTAGTAGGCGTACTCCTTGGCCCGGTCGAAGGTGGCGTCGAGCCAGGCGCCGAGCGTGGAGTACTTCAGGGCGTAGCGGGCGAGCTGGCCGTCGGTGCAGTCGAGCACGAACGACGCGATCAGCAGGGCGCCGGCCGCGACGAACCCGCCCCGGGTGCCGGTGGCCGCGCAGCCCGCCGCTATCAGGGCGGTGAGTAGCGAAGCCGTGGTGACCTGGTTCGGGGTCAGGCCACGGCGGGCGCACCAGCGGGCGAGGTAGCGCGAGTACGGGCTGATGAAGAACGTCGTGAAGAACCCGTCGCGGGACTTCACGGCCGACTTCAGGCGTACCGCCTCGTCGTCGACGGCGGCGACGGACTGCCGGGCCTCGTTGCGGGCCTGCGGGTCGGCGGGGACGGCGGCGACCAGGCTGCCCAGCTCGGGCCGGTGCACCGCGCCGCCGTCGACGTCGACGTCGAGCGCGGTGGCGATGCGGTCGGCGAGGCTGTCCACGGCGAGTGCCGTGCCGCCGCTCGCCGACGTCTCGCGGGCCAGGGCCCGGGTCAGCGCCTGCCGGGCGGCCGGCTGGGCGGTGACGGCGCCGGGGACCGCGGCGAGCGGGAAGCGGGGGTCGGTCAGGCCGAGGCGCAGGGTGTGCAGGTGGCCGACGAAGCGGGCGTCGACCAGGGCCACGCGGTCCGCGGCGGGCGTGGCGGCGACCAGGGTCTCGGCCTCGGCGGCGCCCGCTGCCACCTGCACGTCGAAGCCGAGCGTCCGCAGATCGCTCTCGAGCGACGATCCGGGGACCGGCAGACCGGTGACGATGGCGGTCGGCAACCGAACTCACTCCCTGGGTGCCGGCGCGCGGGCGCCGGTCTTCGTGCGTGGTGGGGCGCCCTGCCTGCGGCACCCGGGCGGCATGTCGGCGAAGGCTATCGGATGGTGCGGAGCCCGTGTTCACCGCCCGTTCACGGCCCGGTCCACGGGGGCTGCCCCGGCCTTTGCCGCGATCATCATCGGTGATCCGGGGCCCGGCCCACAAACCCACGGAGCAGACCCGGGCATCCGGGACACCCCTCGGGCCCGGGCCGCGCACGGACGTCATGGGGCACACGGGCGCGGCGGGGCGTACGGGCCGTGGGGGGCCGGCGCATGAACCGTGGGAGCGCACGGGCTTGGCGGGGCGCACGGGGTTCGCGGCACAAGGCTTCGCGCGGCGCAGGGCTTCGCTGGGCGCAGGGCTTCGCTGGGCGCAGGGCTTCGCTGGGCGCAGGGCTTCGCGCGGCACACGGGCGCTCCGTGGCCCGGTGGAACGACGGCGACCTGGTCGCGGCCCGCAGGGCCCACGACAGGCGGCGGCGGGCGCGGGGCGCCGGGCGCGGGGGCGCCGGGCGCGGGGGCGCCGGGCGCGGGGCGCGCGTCACCGCCCTGACCTGCGTAACGTTTCCGCAGGTCAGGGCACATGACAACGGTGTTCAGTGCCGCGTTGCCCGATACCCCCCGCCCGTAGTTGACTGGCTGCCTGACGGCACACGGAAGGGCGGTAGGTCATGGGGGCAGGGCACGACCACGGGCACGCGCACTCGCACGCGCCGCCCACGGGTACGGCCGCGGCCGCGTACCAGGGCCGGCTGCGCATCGCGCTGGGCATCACGCTCACGGTCATGGTGGTCGAGATCATCGGCGGTCTGGTCGCGGACTCGCTCGCGCTGATCGCGGACGCGGCGCACATGGCGACCGACGCGGTGGGCCTCGCCATGGCGCTGCTGGCGATCCACTTCGCGAACCGCCCGGCGAGCACCAACCGCACCTTCGGCTACGCCCGCGCCGAGATCCTGGCCGCACTGGCCAACTGCCTGCTGCTGCTCGGCGTCGGCGGGTACGTCCTCTTCGAGGCCATCGAGCGGTTCGTCACGCCCGCGGACACCCGGGGCGGCCAGATGATCGTGTTCGGCCTGGTCGGCCTGGTCGCCAACACGATCTCGCTCACCCTGCTGATGCGCGGGCAGAAGGAGAGCCTGAACGTGCGCGGCGCCTTCCTCGAGGTGGCCGCCGACGCGCTCGGCTCGGTGGCGGTGCTGATCTCCGCGACCGTGATCCTCACCACCGGCTGGCAGGCGGCCGACCCCGTCGCCTCGCTGGTGATCGGCCTGATGATCGTGCCGAGGACGTGGAAGCTGCTGCGCGAGACGCTGGACGTGCTGCTGGAGGCGGCCCCCAAGAACGTCGACATGGCGGAGGTCCGGGCGCACATCCTGGCGCTGGACGGCGTGGAGGACGTGCACGATCTGCACGCCTGGACGATCACCTCGGGCATGCCCGTGCTCTCCGCTCACGTCGTGGTCAGCTCCGAGGCGCTGAACGCCATCGGCCACGAGAAGATGCTGCACGAACTGCAGGGCTGCCTGGGCGACCACTTCGACGTGGAGCACTGCACCTTCCAGCTGGAGCCGGGCGGCCACGCCGAGCACGAGGCCCGGCTGTGCCACTGACCGTGCGTACTGCCGTTCGGGCCTCCTGGGCGGTTCCGGACCGCGAGCCGCGGGCACGGTGATCCACCGGATCCCGCTTCCGGTGCCGCGCCGCGCGCGGACGTGCCGGGAAGTGCCGGGAGTGCCGGATTCGTACGGCAGACTTGGGGGGCGAAGACCGAGGCGAAGGATGGGTATGCCGATCACACCTGCCACCGCGACGCACAGCTCGTCGAAGGGCACCGAAGAGGCGATTCTGCTGGAACTGGTCGACGAGAAGGGCGTGACGACCGGAACGGCGGAGAAGCTCGCCGCCCACCAGCCGCCGGGACAGCTGCATCGCGCGTTCTCGGTGTTCCTCTTCGACGAGCAGGGCCGGCTGCTTCTCCAGCAGCGGGCGCTCGGCAAGTACCACTCCCCCGGTGTGTGGTCCAACACCTGCTGCGGCCACCCCTACCCGGGCGAGGCACCCTTCGCGGCGGCGGCCCGGCGCACCTTCGAGGAGCTGGGCGTGTCCCCGTCACTGCTGGCGGAGGCGGGCACGGTCCGCTACAACCACCCGGACCCGGCCTCGGGCCTGGTGGAGCAGGAGTACAACCACCTGTTCGTCGGCCTGGTGCAGGCTCCGCTCGCGCCCGACGAGGAGGAGGTCGGCTCGACCGCCTTCGTCACGGCGGCCGAGCTGGCGGAGCGGCACGCCCGGGACCCGTTCTCGGCCTGGTTCATGACCGTCCTGGACGCGGCCCGTCCGGCGGTCAGGGAGCTGACGGGCCCGTCGGCCGGCTGGTAGGCCGCCGCGCGTCGCTACGTGAGGAGGGCGGGCTCGAGCGGCAGGGCGGCCCAGATCACCTTGCCGCCGCTCGCCGTGTGCTCCATGTCGATCACCCCGCCCGCCTCCCGGGCGACCTCGCGGACCAGGAGCAGTCCCCGGCCGCCCGTCTGGCCGTGGTCGGCCTCCAGGGCGGTCGGGCGATAGGGGTGGTTGTCCTCCACGGACACCCGTACCCATTCGGCTCCGACGGCCACCTCCACGGCCAGCATCGGCGACAGCAGCGCCGCGTGCCGTACCGCGTTGGTGACCAGTTCGGAGACGATCAGCAGCAGGCCGTGGACCAGGTCTTCCCCGACCGGCACGCCCTGACGCAGCAGCAGGTCGCGCACCGCGCGGCGCGCCTGCGGAACCGAGGCGTCCACGGCGGGCGCGGTGAACCGCCAGACCCCTTCGTACGGCAGTGGACCGGGCGGCCGCTCGGGGGCCCCCGCCGGGCCCGGGCCGTCCCCGCGCCCGTGGTCATCCATCGTCCGGTCGCCACCCTCGCGCTCGATTGTCACCACACGTCGAGTGTTGGTAACGATCCACCGTGTTCCGTCGGACTGAACAGAAGTCAGCGGGTATCGAGCGGTTTCTGATCGACTGCGTATGACATCGGCACGTGTGGGACTGTTCCTGCCTCCCGGACGCCGGTTCGCGAACTCTTCGGCTTGTAGGTGTTTGACCTGCCGGTGTGCCACCGCGAGCCGGGGAGCCGGCGGCAGGCGCCCGGGCAGGGCCGAACCGGGGTGGGGGGGCCGGGGCGGGGGGCGAGCCGGGCCGGGGCCGAACGGGGGCGGGGCTGCGGCTACGATCCGGATCATGGAGCCCCAGCTGTCGCACCAGGTCGCCGACTCCGTCGCCACCGTGGTCATCCGCCACCCGGCCAAGCGCAACGCCATGACGGCCGCGATGTGGCGAGCGCTGCCACCGCTGCTGGACCGGTTCGCGCGCGACCCGGACGTCCGGGTGCTGGTGCTGACCGGGGAGGGCGGGACCTTCTGTGCGGGCGCGGACATCAGCACGCTCCAGGGGGCCCCGCAGGAGGCGCAGGGGCTCGCGGTGGCGGCCGAGGAGGCGCTGGCCGGGTTCCCGAAGCCGACCCTCGCCGCGGTGCGCGGGCACTGCGTGGGCGGCGGGGCGCAGCTCGCCGCGGCCTGCGATCTGCGGCTGGCCGAGGAGGGCGCGCTGTTCGGGGTGACGCCGGCGCGCCTGGGCATCGTCTACCCCGCGTCCTCGACCCGGCGGCTGGTGTCGCTGGTGGGGCCGGCCGCCGCCAAGTACCTGCTGTTCACGGCCGAGTTGATCGACGCCGGGCGGGCGCTGCGCACCGGGCTGGTGGACGAGGTACTGCCGGAAGGCGAACTGGACAAGCGGGTCGCCGGGTTGGCCCGGGTCCTGGCGTCCCGCTCGCAGCTCACCCAGGCAGCGGCGAAGGAGTTCGCCAACGGCCGGAGCGACCGGGACGGGCACTGGGCGGAGCAGGCGCGCACGGGCGGCGACACCGCGGAGGGGGTCGCCGCCTTCCTGGAGCGCCGGCAGCCCCGCTTCACCTGGAGCGTGGCTACGACAGAATGAAGCGGCTGCGCCCGCGGAGTTCCGCGACGACGTGCGCGGGTGCCTTCCCCGGCGAGCCGGCGTCGTAGGGCGGCTGCGGATCGCACTCCGTGGCGAGCTGGACAACCTGGGCGTGGTCGTCGCCGGCGATCCTGTCCGGTCCTTCTCGGCGGGTTCCGCGATGGCCGCAACGACGGGTTTCCCACCTTTTCCGCCGTCGCGGGTTCCAGCGCGCTGTGCGGAGGTACCCGGTCCCCGTCTGGTCACCGGGATCAGGCGGAAAGGAGAGCAATTCGTGTTCCGCGCCATCGCTGACGTACTGCGGCAGATCGGCGGGGCCATCGCCACGGTGGTCACGCTGCCTTTCCGGGCGGTCGCCCGGCTGTTCGGCGGAGCTTCCTCCTCCGCCCGCGGGAGCCGGGCCTGAGGTTCCGGCCCGGCGGCCCGCCGCGTGCCGCCCTGATCCCCGATTGTCGGCGCCACCTGCCACAATTGCCGCGCAACCTCAGTGGAGAAGGCGGTACGGGATCGTGACGACACCCGGGTCCATCGAAGCAGGATCCATCGAAGGCAGGATCGCCGAGGAACTCGGCGTACGGGAGCGGCAGGTGAAGGCCGCGGTCGAACTGCTCGACGGCGGTTCGACGGTGCCCTTCATCGCCCGCTACCGCAAGGAAGCGACCGAGATGCTCGACGATGCGCAGCTGCGCACGCTCGAGGAGCGGCTGCGCTATCTGCGGGAGCTGGAGGAGCGGCGGTCCGCGATCCTGGAGTCGGTTCGTGAGCAGGGCAAGCTCACCGCGGAACTCGAGGCGCGGATCCGCGGCGCCGAGACGAAGGCGCGGCTGGAGGACGTCTACCTTCCCTACAAGCCCAAGCGGCGCACCAAGGCGCAGATCGCGCGCGAGGCCGGCCTGGAGCCGCTCGCGGAAGGCCTGCTGGCCGACCCCTCCGTCGAACCGTCGGCGGCCGCCGCCGCGTTCGTCGACGCGGACAAGGGAGTCGCCGACCCGCAGGCCGCGCTGGACGGGGCGCGGGCCATCCTGACCGAGCGTTTCTCGGAGGACGCCGACCTGATCGGCGAGGTGCGCGAGCGCATGTGGGTGCGCGGGCGGCTGGCCGCCAAGGTGCGCGAGGGCAAGGAGGAGGCGGGCGCCAAGTTCGCCGACTACTTCGACTTCGCCGAGCCCTTCACCGAGCTGCCCTCGCACCGGATCCTGGCGATGCTGCGCGGGGAGAAGGAGGAGGTCCTGGACCTCGTCCTGGAGCCGGAGGAGCCGTCCGACCCGCCGCAGGCGGCGTCCTCGTACGAGGCGATCATCGCCCACCGCTTCGGGATCGCCGACCGGGGCCGCCCCGGGGACAAATGGCTGACGGACACGGTCCGCTGGGCGTGGCGCACCCGCATCCTCGTCCATCTCGGCATCGACCTGCGGCTGCGGCTGCGGACGGCGGCCGAGGACGAGGCGGTGAACGTCTTCGCGGCGAACCTGCGCGACCTGCTGCTGGCCGCGCCGGCCGGCACGCGCGCCACGCTGGGCCTGGACCCCGGTTTCCGCACGGGGGTGAAGGTCGCGGTGGTGGACGGCACCGGCAAGGTCGTCGCCACGGACGTGATCCACCCCCACGTCCCGGCCAACAAGTGGGACGAGTCGATCGCCAAGCTGGCGCGGCTCGCCGAGCGGCACGCGGTCGACCTGGTCGCGATCGGCAACGGCACGGCGTCCCGCGAGACCGACAAGCTCGCCGGTGAGCTCATCGACAAGCACCCTGAGCTGAAGCTCACCAAGGTGATGGTGTCCGAGGCCGGCGCGTCCGTGTACTCGGCGTCGCAGTACGCCTCGCAGGAGCTGCCCGGCATGGACGTCTCGCTGCGCGGCGCGGTCTCCATCGCCCGGCGGTTGCAGGATCCGCTGGCCGAGCTGGTGAAGATCGACCCGAAGTCGATCGGTGTCGGCCAGTACCAGCACGATCTGTCCGAGGTGAAGCTGTCCCGTTCGCTGGACGCGGTCGTCGAGGACTGTGTGAACGGCGTCGGCGTGGACGTCAACACCGCGTCCGTGCCGCTGCTGTCGCGGGTGTCCGGCATCTCCGCGGGCCTCGCCGAGAACATCGTCGCGCACCGGGACACGAACGGGCCGTTCACCTCCCGCTCGGAGCTGAAGAAGGTCGCCCGGCTCGGCCCGAAGGCGTACGAGCAGTGCGCGGGCTTCCTGCGCATCCGCGGCGGCGCGGACCCGCTGGACGCCTCGAGCGTGCACCCGGAGGCCTATCCGGTGGTCCGCCGGATGGTGAAGACCACCGGCCAGGAGGTGGCCTCCCTGGTCGGCAACACCGGGGTGCTGCGCTCGCTGCGCCCCGCCGACTTCGTCGACGACACCTTCGGCCTGCCGACCGTCACCGACATCCTCAAGGAGCTGGAGAAGCCGGGCCGCGACCCGCGTCCCGCCTTCAAGACGGCCACCTTCAAGGAGGGTGTGGAGAAGATCTCCGACCTGTCCGCCGGGATGATCCTGGAGGGAGTGGTCACGAATGTGGCGGCGTTCGGCGCGTTCGTGGACATCGGCGTCCACCAGGACGGTCTGGTGCACGTCTCGGCGATGTCGAAGACGTTCGTCAAGGACCCGCGGGACGTCGCCAAGCCGGGTGACATCGTCAAGGTGAAGGTGCTCGACGTGGACATCCCGCGCAAGCGGATCGCGCTGACCCTGCGCCTGGACGACGAGGCGGCCCCGCAGGGGCAGGGCGGCGGCCGGCCGCAGCGCGGCGGTGCCCGGCCGCCCCAGCAGCGGCAGGCCGGCCAGGGCCGGCGTCAGGGCGGGCAGGCCCCTCGGCAGGGCGGCGAAGGAGGCCAGGGCGGCCAAGGCGGCCAGGGCGGCCAGGGCGGCCAGGGCGGCCAGGGCGGCCAGGCCCAGCGTCAGGCCGGTCAGGGTCAGCGGCAGGGCCGCGCCGGCGGCGACCGGGGCGGACGGCAGGCGCCGGCCCCGGCCAACAGTGCGATGGCCGACGCGCTGCGGCGGGCGGGCCTGCTGGACCCGAAGAAGCGCTGACGAGAGGGGCCGGAGCAACCGCCTCCGGCCCCCTCGCCGTTTCGACGCCGGGGCCGGAGCAGCCACCTCCGGCCCCCTCGCCGTTTCGACGCCGGGGCCGGAGCAACCACCCCCGGCCCCCTCGCCGTTTCGACGCCGGGGCCGGGGCAGCCACCCCCGGCCCCTCGCCATCTCGCCGCTCCCCCGTCTACCGGCTTGCCCGGCGGCTCCGGCCGCCGGGCCGCGCCGCCGTCGGGGCTACCGGAGCGGGATGTCGAGGCCGTGTTCGTCCGCGGGGCGCGGGCCGTGGATGCGCCGGTCGGCTTCGGTGATCTCGACGTCGTCGATACTCGCCTCGCGGCGTGTCATCAGACCGTGCTCGTCGAACTCCCACAGCTCGTTGCCGTAACTGCGCCACCACCGGCCGTCCGCGTCGTGGCACTCGTACTGGAATCGGACGGCGATCCGGTCGTCGTGGAACGACCACAGGCTCTTGCGCAGCGCGTAGTCCAGTTCGCGCTCCCACTTCCGCGTCAGGAACGCGACGATCTCCTCGCGTCCGCGGAGGAAGGTGTCGCGGTTCCGCCAGACCGAGTCCGGCGTGTAGGCCAGGGCCACCCGCTCGGGGTCACGGGTGTTCCACGCGTCCTCGGCGGCCTGGACCTTCTGCACTGCTGTCTCCCGCGTGAACGGCGGGAAGGGCGGGCGATCTTCGGGCACGGCGGCCTCCTCACATCGAGAACGTGCGTTCTCTACTGCCGTCGACTAGCTTAGGGAACGGTCGTTCTCAACTCAAGGAGCCCGGATGCCAGCCCCGATCACCGAGGAGCGGAACCGCCTGGACCGCGAGGCGCTGCTCGACGCGGCGGAGCGGCTCTTCTACGAACGAGGCGTCCAGGCGGTCGGAATGGACGAGGTGCGCACGGCGTCCGGTCTGCCGCTGAAGCGGATCTACCGATTCTTCGCGGCGAAGGAGGACCTGGTCGTGGCGGTGCTCCGGCGCCGCGACCGGCGCTGGAGAGGAGAGCTGGCCGCGTACGTGGACCGGGTCCCGGATCCTCGGGGGCGGGTGCTCGCGGTCTTCGACTGGCTCGGCGAGTGGTTCGCGCGGCCCGGCTTCCGGGGCTGCGCGTGGATCAACGCCTACGGCGAGCTCGGTTCCTCGTCGGAGGCGGTCCTGGCCGAGGTCCGGTCGCACAAGCGGGCGTTCCACGGCCAGATAGCCGCATGGGTCCACGCGGCCGGGACGCCGGCGGCCGAACCGGTGTGCCTGCTCGCCGAAGGAGCCATCGTGACCGCGGCCGTCAGCGGCGATCCGGCCCCGGCCCGCCATGCCCGTGCAGCCGCAGCGACGCTGCTCGCGAACCCCTGATCCCGTGGGCTGGGTGGGCCGGCGGCGCGCCGGTCCACCCCACCTAGCGCTCGGTCACCTTGCCGTCGGCCACCTCCAGGCGCCGGGTCACCCGGACCGCGTCCAGCATGCGCCGGTCGTGGGTGACCAGGAGCAGCGTGCCCTCGTAGGCGTCGAGGGCCGATTCCAGCTGCTCGATGGCCGGCAGGTCGAGGTGGTTCGTCGGCTCGTCCAGGACGAGGAGGTTCACGCCCCGGCCCTGGAGCAGCGCGAGCGCCGCACGGGTGCGCTCGCCCGGCGAGAGGGTCGCGGCCGGACGCAGCACGTGGTCCGATTTCAGGCCGAACTTGGCGAGCAGGGTGCGGATCTCGACGGGTTCGGTGTCGGGGACGGCCGCGCGGAACGCGTCGAACAGGGTCTCGGGGCCGTGGAAGAACCCCCGGGCCTGGTCGACCTCGCCGACCAGGACGCCCGAGCCGAGCGCCGCGTGGCCGGAGTCGAGCGGAATGCGGCCCAGCAGCGCACCGAGCAACGTCGACTTGCCTGCGCCGTTGGCCCCGGTGACCGCGACCCGGTCCGCCCAGTCGATCTGCAGCGACACCGGGCCGAAGGTGAAGTCGCCGCGGCGGATCTCGGCCTCCCGCAGGGTCGCGACCACGGCGCCCGAGCGCGGGGCGGCCGCGATCTCCATGCGCAGCTCCCACTCCTTGCGGGGTTCCTCGACCACCTCCAGGCGCTCGATCATGCGCTGCGTCTGCCGGGCCTTGGCGGCCTGCTTCTCGCTGGCCTCGCTGCGGAACTTGCGGCCGATCTTGTCGTTGTCGTTGCCGGCCTTGCGCCGGGCGTTCTTCACGCCCTTGTCCATCCAGGTCCGCTGCATCTGGGCGCGGTCCTGCAGGGCGGACTTCTTGTCGGCGTACTCGTCGTAGTCGTCACGGGCGTGCCGGCGGGCCACCTCGCGTTCCTCGAGATAGGCCTCGTAGCCGCCGCCGTACAGATTGATCTGTCCCTGGGCGCGGTCCAGTTCGAGGACCTTGGTGACGGTGCGGGTGAGGAACTCGCGGTCGTGGCTGACGACGACCGTGCCCGCGCGCAGGCCGGTGACGAACCGTTCCAGGCGTTCCAGGCCGTCCAGGTCGAGGTCGTTGGTCGGCTCGTCGAGCAGGAAGACGTCGTACCGGGAGAGCAGGAGGGAGGCGAGGCCGGCGCGGGCCGCCTGGCCGCCGGACAGGGAGGTCATGGGCTGGTCGAGGTCCACGGCGAGGCCGAGCGAGTCGGCGACCTCCTCCGCGCGCTCCTCCAGGTCGGCGCCACCGAGTCCGAGCCAGCGTTCCAGCGCGACCGCATAGGCGTCGTCGGCTCCGGGCGCCCCGTCGACCAGCGCCTGCGTGGTCTCGTCCAGCACGCGCTGCGCCTCGGCGACTGCGGTGCGGCGGGCCAGGAACGCCCGGACGCTCTCCGCCGGCCGGCGCTCGGGCTCCTGCGGCAGGTGCCCGACGGTCGCGGCCGGCGGGGACAGCCGCAGCTCGCCCTGCTCGGGTGCGGTCAGCCCGGCGAGCAGGCGCAGCAAGGTGGATTTGCCCGCGCCGTTGGCACCGACCAGTCCGATCACGTCACCGGGGGCGACGACGAGGTCGAGACCCGAGAAGAGGGAGCGGTCGCCGTGCCCGGCGGCGAGGTTCTTGGCGACGAGGGTGGCAGTCATCAGAACGCGATCCTAGTCCGCCGGGGATCCGTGCATCCCACGCGCGGTCGGACGCGGCAGCGGACGCGGCACGGAACGCGCCGTGGGACGCGCCCGGCCCGGACCGGCCGGGATCCGGCCGACTGTTCGCCGGGCCGGACAGGCCATGCCGGTTTCGGCCGGACAGGCCATGCCGGTTTCGGCCGGACGGGCCATGTCGGTTTCGGCCGGACAGGACCTATCGTCCTCGCGTGGACAGCGAGCCGAGTGACGAAGTGATCGTGGTCGGGGCCGGGATCGCCGGGCGTGCTGGCCGAGTCCGGGCGGCGGGTCCGGGTGTGGGCGCGGGAGCCCACCGGGCGTACGACCTCGGCGGTCGCGGGTGGCCTGTGGTGGCCGTATCGCATCGAACCGGAGCCGCTGGCCGGTGCCTGGGCGCTGGAATCGCTCGCGGTGTACGGGGAACTGGCCGCGCGCCCGCGCGAGACGGGCGTCCGCCTGCTCGACGGCGTGCACCGGGGGGCCCGGCCGGACGAGCTGGGCGAGTGGGCGGGCCGGGTTGCGGGGCTGCGCGGGGTGGACGGCGGACTGGCCGCCCGGCTGCCCGTGATCGACATGCCGGTGCACCTGGCGTGGCTTCGCGAGCGGCTGGCGAAGGCGGGCGGGACGGTGCAGGAGCGGGAAGTGACCGACCTGACCGCGGTGCCCGCCCCGGTGGTGGTCAACTGCACCGGTCTCGGGGCCCGTTCGCTGGTGCCGGACCCCGCTGTGCGTCCGGTGCGCGGGCAACTGGTCGTCGTGGCGAACCCGGGCGTCAGCACCTGGTTCACCTCCGTCGACCACTCCTCGGCGGCCTCCACGTACTTCATCCCGCAGCCGGGCGGACTCCTCCTCGGCGGGACGGCGGACGAGGACGACTGGTCCCTGGAGCCGGACCCGGACACCGCCGCTGCGATCGTCGCCCGCTGCGCGGCGGTCCGGCCGGAGATCGCCGGTGCGCGGGTGCTCGCCCACCGGGTGGGACTGCGGCCGGCCCGCGACGCGGTACGGCTGGAGCGGGAGACCCTGCCGGACGGACGGGCGCTCGTGCACAACTACGGCCACGGCGGGGCCGGGATCACGGTGGCGTGGGGCTGCGCCCGGGAGGCGGCCGGACTGGTGGCTCCGGCCGCCTGATCCGTCCCCGTCCCCCGGACTCCCGAGGTGCTGTTGCAGGTCCGGTGTGGTGCCGATGCGTGCCGGCGGGGCCCGGGCGGGGCGGCCCGCCCGGCGTCAGCACACATCGCCCCCGCCCGGGTCGGCGTCAGCACACATCGCCCCCGCCCGGGCCGGCGCCGGCTCGCACCGGCCGGCTCGGCTCGTGTCAGCCCGCCGGGACGTGGCCCGGAGCGTGGTGGGTGCGCAGGCCGTCGAGGACCGCCGGGGCGGGAAGCCCGGAGGTGCTGCCGGAGGTGGCTCGGGCGAATGCCGCCGCGCCGCCGACCAGGGGGAGCCGCGCGCCCGTACCGGACAGGGCCAGCCGGAGCGTCGGCCGGGTGGACGGCGGATCGATGAGGTCCTTGTCCGTGCCGGCGACGATCAGGGCCAGTCGGTGTCCCTTGGGCACGACGTGGTCGGTGGCCGCGAGGTCGAGGGTCATCGTGTACGCCCTGCCGGGGATGAGCGGGACGCCCTTGCCGAGGGAGGCGTGGTGGCCGAGGTCGGCCCAGCCACGACTGAACACCGTGTGCTCGACGGCGGCCGTCCTGGCCTCGGTCTCCTTGAAACAGGCGCTGTCGCCCGCCGTGCTCTCGCCCCAGCAGGTGCGGTCGGTGAGCGTGGTGATGCCCTCGCCGCCGTCGGCGTAGTCGCGGATGGTGGCGGGGCCCAGGTCCACCAGGACGGCGGTCAGGTGCGCCGAGGCCGTGCTCGGGGTGGCGGTGACGGTCACTCTGGAGGAACCGGACAGGCGCAGGTCGCGGGTGAGGGGTGCCGTAAGGAAACCGGCCTTCTCGGGTGTGGACGTGGTGAGGTGGGCCGCCCAGTCGGTCTCGCCGAGCTTCGGGTCGTCGGTGAGGATCTCGGTGCCGGCGGCCGGCCGCAGGCCGAGCGTGCCGACACCGGCCCGGGTGCCGGGGGCGGGGTGCAGGGTGGTGGCGCGAGTGCCCGGCGGGGGCCAGGTCCGGGAGGTCACCCATTGGCCGGGGTGGCGTTCCACGTCGGCCGTCGGCTCGCGGTCGATGCCGTTGTCGTAGCCGAGCAGTTCGTGGTCGAACCAGCGGTGCAGGGTGTCGACCCAGGCGCCGCGCCGGTAGTCGAAGGGGTCGACGTGCCCGGTCTGGGACAGCCAGATCTTCCGCTCGACGCCGTGCCGGGCGAGGGCGTCCCACCACTGGCCGAAGTTCTTCGTACGGACGTTGAGGTCCTGCATGCCGTGCACGACGAACACGCTGGCGCGCACCTCGGCCGCGTCCTTGACGTAGTCCCGTTCGGTCCACAGCGGGGTCCAGTCGCCGCTGCGTGGGCTGCCGTCGGCGAGTCTCTTGTGCACGGCCGCGCAGCGGGCCCGCGCGTCGTCGCTCTCGACGTAGCCGGCCAGTTCGTCGGGGCCGCCGTCGTAGAGCGGGGCGCCCTGCGCGAAGTAGTAGTCGTACCAGGAGGAGATGGCGCTGATCGGGACGATGGTCCTCAGGCCTCTGACCCCGGTGGCGGCGACGCCGTTGGCGATCGTGCCGTCCCAGCTCTTGCCGATCATGCCGGTCCGGCCGTTGGTCCAGCCGGCCGTGACCGGTGTGCCGCCGGTGCGGCCGGTGTACGCCCTGGCCCGGCCGTTCAGCCAGTCGACGACGGCCTTCGCTGAGCGGATCTCCGAGCGCCCGCCGACGTCGACACAGCCGTCCGAGCGGCTGGTGCCCGTGAGGTCGACACCGACGAAGGCGTAGCCGCGGGGCACGAAGTAGTTGTCGTAGAACAGCGGCATCTGCACGACATGGCCGCTCGCGTCGTACGTCTTCAGCTGGCTCTCGTTGCCGCGCCCGCAGCAGGAGTAGTACGGGCTGGCGTCCATGATGACCGGCACCTTGCGGCCCTGCCGGGCCGGTTCGGCGGGCCGGACGATGTCGGCGGCGACCCGGTCGGTCCTCCCGTCGCCGTCGCCGTCGAGGCCCGTGTCCACCCACACGGACTCACGGACGGCGCCGGCGTAGGAGTAGACGGGCCGGCTCTCGCGCGGGGAGGCGGCGTGGGCGGCGGCCGGGGTGAGGAGGGCCGCCGTCAGGACGGCGACGGCCGCTGTCGCGAGCGTCCTCCAGGTCGTGAAGCGCGTGCGTGTCGGCATGCGCGGACGGTACTCCGGTCAACTCCCGGGCAAAAGAGGGCAGCTGGGTGACGCGAGCGCTCGTGACGGCTGAATGGCGATCGTGTGACAGGAGCGGTCATGGACAGGCCAGGGGCCACCGGGTCTGAATAGGCTCCGAACAGACTTCCTGTCCCGACGACTTGGAGCTGACGTGCACCGCAGAATCATCGCGCCGGGGGCACTGGCGGCGGCCTCCCTCCTGCTGGCGATCCCGGCATCGGCCGCGAGCTGGTCCCCCGGCGCACCGGGGATCGGCGACCCCTACTACCCGTACTACGGCAACGGCGGCTACGACGTGTCGCACTACGACCTGAGGCTGCAGTACCAGCCGAAGACGGACGAGTTGCAGGGCACGGCGACCATCCTGGCGAAGACCACCGAGGACCTGTCCAGTTTCGACCTGGACTTCCTGCTGGACGTCGGCGAGGTGCGGGTCAACGGCGCCAAGGCGGCGTTCACCACCTCCGGCCAGCACGAACTGGTCGTCACCCCGAAGCAGCCGATCGCCGCCGGCACGCCGATCACGGTGGTGGTCCGCTACAGCGGGGTGCCGTCGACGAAGAGCGCCTACGGCTTCACCACCTGGCACCGCACGCCGGACGGCGCCGTCGCGGCCGACGAACCCGAGGCCGCCTGGTGGTGGTACCCGAGCAACGACCACCCGAGCGACAAGGCCACCTACGACGTGTCGGTGGCCGTCCCGGACGGCACCCAGGCCATCTCCAACGGCACTCTGCAGTCCACCAGCTCGAAGCTCGGCTGGACCCGCTACAACTGGCGGCAGGACAAACCGCAGGCGACCTATCTGACCACGCTCGCCCTCGGCCGGTTCGACATCACCACCGGCACCTCCGACGGTGGTGTGCCCGTCGTCAACGCCTACAGCAGGGACCTCGGCGGGAACGACGGTGCCGCGCGGGCGAGCGTAGAGCGCACCGGTGAGCTGGTCGACTGGCTGAGCGGCTACTTCGGGCCGTATCCGTTCGCCTCGGCCGGCGGTTACGTGCCGAACACCACCACCGGCTACGCGCTGGAGACCCAGACCCGGGTCTACTACAGCCCGAAGCAGTTCG
The DNA here is from genome assembly GCF_043199955.1 of Streptomyces sp. NPDC048514. NCBI lineage: Bacteria > Bacillati > Actinomycetota > Actinomycetes > Kitasatosporales > Streptomycetaceae > Streptomyces > Streptomyces sp. NPDC048514. The sequence continues at coordinate 514,639 of NZ_JBICWT010000002.1, forward strand.
CGAGCGGCTCCAACACCTCGGTGGTCGTGCACGAGCTGGCCCACCAGTGGTACGGCGACGACGTGTCGCTGAAGCGCTGGAAGGACATCTGGATCAACGAGGGCTTCGCTCGCTACGCGCAGTGGCTGTGGTCCGAGCACGAGGGCGAGGGAACCGCCCAGGAACTCGCCGACTACGTGTACGCCTCACACCCGGCCGAGGACGCGTTCTGGAAGGTCGCACCCGGCGATCCCGGCGCGGACGGCCAGTTCGACGCCGCGGTCTACGACCGGGGCGCGGCCGCCATCCAGGCCCTGCGCAACGAGATCGGTGACCGCGCCTTCTTCGCGATCCTGAAGGGCTGGCCGGAGAAGCACGCGTACGGCAACGCCTCGGTGGCCGACTTCCAGCGGTACGCCGAACAGGTGTCCGGCAAGAGGCTGTCCGGGCTGTTCGACACCTGGCTCTTCCAGCCGTCGAAGCCGGCCGCGGCCGCCGCCCGGTCCCTGGTGAAGTCGGCCGAGGTGGTCGCGCAGCCGAAGTCGTGGAAGAGGATCGAGGCCACGAACGACGTCCACGGCCACTGAGGTCCCTCGGCGGCCAGGGCCACCGACGCCGTTATGGCCACCGGCGTCCGCGGCGCCCGCCTCAGGGGCTCGGCTCGGCCGCTCGCCCCAGCAGCTCGTCCCGGCCCACCGCCTGAGTGCGGGAGGCCGGGACGGTGCACGCGTGGGCGCCCGCGACCGCGCCGTAGCGGGCGCACACCTCGGGCGGCTCGCCGCTGAGCCGGCCGTAGAGGAACGCGGCGGCGAAGGCGTCGCCCGCGCCGTTGGAGTCGACCACCGGCGCGGGCGGGGGCGCCGCCGGTATCCGGGTCAGCTCGCCGCCGGCGAGCAGGTACGCCCCGTGTGCACCGGCCGTGGCGACGACGGTGCCGGCGCGGCCGCGCTCGGCGATGCGCCGCATGGTCCGCTCGGGGTCGGTCAGGGCGGCGGCCGACAGGAAGACGACGTCGGCCGCGTACGCGAACGGCTCGTGGTACGGGTTCTCGCCGTCCCAGTCGTGCAGGTCGGTGGAGAGCGGCACGCCCGTCCGGCGCAGAACCGGGAGGGCCTCGGCGCACGGCTGGGTGATGGTCACGTGCACATGTCCGACGGCGGCGGCCAGGGCGCGCACGGTGGACTCGGGGAAGCGGTCGCCGGCGCGGGCGCGGCTGGTGTCGTACAGGGACAGGCGGCGGCCGTCCGGGCCGACCAGGTTCACCGCCCGCCTGGTCCCGGCGGGCTGCGGGAGCGCGGTGAGGGCGATGCCGTGCTCGCGGTGAAGGGCGCGGACGAGATCCCCCTCGGGGTCGTCACCGAGCAGGTCGAGGTGGTGGACGTCCAGGCCGAGGGCGGCAAGGCCGAGAGCGACGAAATCGCCGGTCTGGCCGGCCCTGGTGCGGATCCCGGAGTCGATCATGTAGCTGTCGGCGTACGGCAGGGGCAGCTCGGGGACCTGGATGATCGTGTCCACGCCCGCTCCGCCCAGCACCAGGACATCGGCCCGCCGGGTCATCGGCCGCCCTCCGCCGTGACCACGCGCGGACACGGAACGGTGGCGTCAGCCCGGACACACAAGATCTCCGACATGACGCCACCGTAGGCGGTGCCACGGACCGTGGCACAGGGTTTTCCCGGGTGCTACTTCGAGGACCCGGTCAGCCGCTCTGCGGAGTTCTGCGACACCCGGCGGCGGACGCCGAACCAGCCGGCGACCAGCATGACGGCGATCACGGGGATGAGCAGCAGGGTCTTGCGGCCGACCTCGGGGTCGTTCCACATCATGCCGAGGCAGACCATCAGGAAGGCGATCGTGGCGATCTCGGTGGCCGGGCTGAACTTCAGCTGGAAGTGCGGCCGGGCCACCAGGCCCGCGCGGGCACGGCGGACGAAGACCAGGTGGCAGACCATGATGATCACCCAGGTGCTGATGATGCCGAGGGAGGCGACGTTCAGCACGATCTCGAAGGCCTGGCTCGGCACCAGGAAGTTCAGGCCGACGCCGAGCACGCAGACCGCGCAGGTCAGCAGGATGCCGCCGTAGGGGACCTGGCTGCGGTTCATGCGGGCGGTGAACTTAGGCGCGGAGCCGGCCATGGCCATGGAGCGCAGGATGCGGCCGGTGGAGTACAGGCCGGAGTTGAGCGAGGACATGGCGGCGGTCAGGACGACCAGGTTCATCACGTCGCCGGCCGCCGGGATGCCGATCTTCGACAGGACGGTGACGAACGGGCTCTGGTCGGCGGAGTACACCGCGCCGGGCAGCAGCAGGGCGAGCAGCACGACGGAGCCGACGTAGAACACGCCGACGCGCCACATGATCGAGTTCACCGCGCGCGGGACGACCTTCTCCGGCTCGGCGGTCTCGCCGGCGGCGACGCCGACCAGCTCCAGGGCGGCGTAGGCGAAGATCACGCCCTGCATGACGAGGACGACCGGCATCAGGCCGTGCGGGAAGACGCCGCCGTGGTCGGTGATGACGCTCAGACCGGGCTTGGTGCCGTCGACGTCGTGCTGGGTGGCCAGCAGGAAGATGCCGACGAGCATGAAGCTCACCAGCGTGGCGACCTTGATGATCGCGAACCAGAACTCCATCTCGCCGAAGATCTTCACCGAGATCAGGTTCACGGCGAGGACCACCGCGAGGGCGATCAGGGCCAGCACCCACTGGGGGACGGAGGTGAACAGGCTCCAGTAGTGCGTGTACAGCGCGATCGCGGTGATGTCGGCGATGCCGGTGGTCGACCAGTTCAGGAAGTACATCCAGCCGGCGACGTAGGCGCCCTTCTCGCCGAGGAACTCGCGCGCGTAGCTCACGAAGGAGCCGGAGGACGGCCGGTACAGGACCAGCTCGCCGAGGGCACGGACGACGAAGAAGGCGAACACGCCGCAGACCAGGTAGGCCAGGGCGAGCGCCGGCCCCGCGTTGTGCAGGCGGCCGCCGGCGCCGAGGAACAGGCCGGTGCCGATGGCGCCGCCGATGGCGATCATGTTGACGTGCCGGGCCTTGAGGTCCTTGCTGTAACCGGCGTCGCCCGCGTCCACGGGCGTCCGGTCCACCTCGGGATGGGCGGCGGTCTGTGCCGTTTCCACGGCTTCCTTGCTGCTCACGGGTGGTACCACTTCCTGGTGCGCCCGGGCCTCGTGGGCCCGGGGTTCGTGCAGGTCCTGGCCCGCACCACCCTGAGTGTCGCGGTACAGACCAAGGCAGCAGCTTCCCAGAGAGATCGCCGGTATGCGGTGGCCTACGTCACAGAGCGTGACTTCTCACATGTTCCGCCCGAAGTACACACGAGTTTCCGCGAGGTTTCACAGTATTGGTGTAACAGCGATACTGCTGCACATGACGACCGATGCCGAGGAGCCCAGCCTCACCATCGACGAGCTGGCCGCCCGGGCCGGCGTCACGGTCCGCACCGTCCGCTTCTACGGCAGCAGGGGCCTGCTCCCGCCGCCGGTGATCGGCCCGCGCCGGGTGGGTCGCTACGGCCCCCGGCACGAGGCGCGGCTGGCCCTCATCGAGGAGCTGCAGCGGCAGGGCATGACTCTGGCGGCGATCGAGCGCTACCTGCGGCAGCTGCCGCCGGACCTCACCCCGCACGATCTGGCCATCCACCGCGCGGTGATCGCCTCCTGGGCGCCGGACGCGGCGGAGACGGTCTCGCGCCGGGACCTGGAGCGGCGGGCGGGCCGGCCGCTGAGCGAGGAGGACGTGGAGCGGCTGACGGCGATGAACGCCGTCGCACCGGGCGACGGCGACACCTTCCGCGTGGACGCCGGGCTGCTCAGGCTCGGCGTCCGGCTCCTCGACGTACCGCTGTCCCAGGAGGCGATCCTCGCCGCGCGCAAGGTGCTCGTCGAGCACTCGCGCGCCGCGGCTCACGAACTCTCCCAGCTCTTCCGCGGCGAGGTGGCGGAGCGTGACGCCCGGGATGTGAAGTCCCTGTCGGCGCACATGCATCCTCTGGTGGTGCAGGCACTGCTGACCACGTTCCAGCGGTCGCTGCGGGAAGAGCTGAGCGAGTGGCTCGGCGGCTCAGAACCGGACTGAGCCGCCGGGCCGGTGGCCCACCGGCACAGGACCGCACCGGACCGAGCCGCCGGGCTGGCGGCTCAGCGGCTCGGAACACGGACGAGCCGCCGGGCCGGTGGCTCAGCGGATCAGGATCGGACCGAGTCGCCGAAGGTCTCCCCCTTCTCCGCCTTGTCCACGAGGAGCGCGGGCGGGGTGAAACGCTCGCCGTAGCTCTCGGCGAGCTCCCGCGCGCGTGCCGCGAATCCGGGCAGTCCGCCCTCGTAGCCGTTGATGTACTGGAGCACGCCGCCGGTCCAGCCGGGGAACCCGATGCCGAAGATCGAGCCGATGTTGGCGTCGGCGACGGAGGTGAGGACGCCCTCCTCCAGCAGGCGCACGGTGTCGAGCGCCTCGGCGAAGAGCATGCGCTCCTGCATGTCCCGGAACGGGATCTCGCGGCCGGGCTCGGTGAAGTGCTCCCGCAGCCCCGGCCAGAGCCCCGCGCGCTTGCCGTCCTCCGCGTAGTCGTAGAAGCCGGCGCCGCCGCTGCGGCCGGTGCGGCCGAACTCGTCGACCATGCGGTCGATGACGGCCTCGGCCGGGTGCGCGGCCCAGGTGCCGCCCGCCTCCTCGACGGACCGCCTGGTCTCGTTGCGGATCTTGCGCGGCAGGGTCAGGGTCAGCTCGTCCATCAGGGAGAGCACCTTGGCGGGGTAACCGGCCTGGGCCGCGGCCTGCTCGACGGAGGCGGGCTCGATGCCCTCGCCGACCATGGCGACGCCCTCGTTGATGAAGTGGCCGATCACCCGGGAGGTGAAGAAGCCGCGCGAGTCGTTCACGACGATCGGCGTCTTGTTGATCTGCCGGACCAGGTCGAAGGCCCGGGCGAGGGCCTCGTCGCCGGTCCGCTCACCCTTGATGATCTCCACCAGCGGCATCTTGTCGACCGGCGAGAAGAAGTGCAGCCCGATGAAGTCCGCCTGGCGCTCCACGCCCTCGGCGAGCGTCGTGATGGGGAGCGTGGAGGTGTTGGAGCAGAGCAGCGCGTCCGGCGCGAGAACCGACTCGATCTCCTGGAACACCTTGTGCTTCAGGGTCGTGTCCTCGAAGACGGCCTCGATGACGGCGTCGCAGCCCGCGAGGTCGGCCGCCTCGGCGGTGGGTGTGATGCGGGCGAGCAGCTCGTCGGCCTTCTCCTGGCTGGTACGGCCCTTGGCCACGGCCTTGGCGCACAGCTTCTCGGAGTACGCCTTGCCCCTGAGGGCCGCCTCCAGGGAGACGTCCTTCAGGACGACCTCGATGCCCGCGCGAGCGCACGAGTAGGCGATGCCGGCGCCCATCATCCCGGCTCCGAGGACGGCTGCCCTGCGGACCTTGCGCGGCTCGACGCCCTTCGGGCGGTTGGCGCCGGAGTTGACCGCCTGGAGGTCGAAGAAGAACGCCTGGATCATGTTCTTCGAGGTCTGCCCGGCGGCCAGCTCCACGAAGTAGCGGGCCTCGATGACCTGGGCGGTCTCGAAGTCGACCTGGGAGCCCTCGACGGCGGCGGCGAGGATGTTGCGGGGGGCCGGGTAGGGCGCGCCGCCCGTCTGCTTGCGCAGGGTGGCCGGGAAGGCGGGCAGGTTGGCGGCGAACTTCGGGTTGGCCGGGGTGCCGCCGGGGATCCGGTAGCCGGGCTTGTCCCAGGGCTGCTGGGACTCGGGGTTGGCGTCGATGAACGCGCGGGCCTTGGCCAGCAGTTCCTCCTGCGTGCCGGCGACCTCGTGCACGAGGCCGTTCTCCTGGGCCCGGCGCGCGTTGTACTGCTGCCCCTGGAGCAGCACCTTCAGCAGCGCGTCCGCGATGCCCAGCAGCCGTACCGTACGGACGACTCCGCCGCCGCCGGGGAGCAGGCCGAGGGTGACCTCGGGGCAGCCGATCTTGGTGCCGGAGGTGTCGAGGGCCACCCGGTGGTGGCAGGCGAGGGCCAGTTCGAAACCGCCGCCGAGGGCCGCGCCGTTGATCGCGGCGACGACCGGCTTGCCCAGGGTCTCGATGCGGCGCAGGTTCCGCTTGATGGCGAGGCCGCCGTCGAACAGCTCCCGCGCGGTCTCGGGCGTGACCCGGATCAGGTCGCGCAGGTCGCCGCCCGCGAAGAAGGTCTTCTTCGCCGAGGTGAAGACGACGCCGCGGATGGAGTCCCGCTCGGCCTCCAGCCGGTCGGTGATCGCGGCGAGGGAGTCGCGGAACGCCTGGTTCATCGTGTTCGCGGACTGGTTCGGGTCGTCCAGGACGAGGGTGACGACACCGGTGTCGTCCTGCTCCCAGCGGATGGTGGTGCTCTCGGTCATGACAGTCGTCTCCGTTGAAGTCGCTTGATACCGCTGGGAGTTCAGATGCGCTCGATGATCGTGGCGATGCCCATGCCGCCGCCCACGCACAGTGTGGCCAGGCCGTACCGCTTGTCCTGGCGCTCGAGTTCGTCGACGAGGGTGCCCAGGATCATGGCGCCGGTCGCGCCGAGCGGGTGGCCGAGGGCGATGGCCCCGCCGTTGACGTTGACCTTGTCCAGGGACAGGCCCATGTCCTTCACGAAGCGCAGCACGACCGCCGCGAACGCCTCGTTGATCTCGACCAGGTCGATGTCGTCGATGGTGAGGCCGGCCTTGGCGAGGGCCTTGCGGGTGGCCGGGGCGGGCCCGGTGAGCATGATGGTCGGCTCGGAACCGGAGACGGCCGCGGAGACGATCCGCGCGCGCGGGGTGAGGCCGTAGCGCTCGCCGACCTCCTTGGAGCCGATCGCGACGAGCGAGGCGCCGTCCACGATGCCGGAGGAGTTGCCCGCGTGGTGGACGTGGTCGATCTTCTCCACCCAGTGGTACTTCTGCAGCGCCACGGCGTCGAAGCCGCCCAGCTCGCCGATGTCCGCGAACGACGGCTTGAGCTTCGCGAGGGAGTCGGCGGTGGTGCCGGGGCGCGGGTGCTCGTCGTGGTCGAGGACGACCAGGCCGGCGCGGTCCTTGACGGGGACGACCGAGCGCTCGAAGCGGCTGTCCTTCATGGCGTTGGCGGCGCGCTCCTGCGACAGGGCCGCGTACTCGTCGACGTCCCGGCGGGAGAAGCCCTCGATGGTGGCGATGAGGTCGGCGCCGATGCCCTGCGGCACGAAGTTGACCTCGAGGTTGGTCATGGGGTCGTTGAACCAGGCGCCGCCGTCGGAGGCCATCGGGACGCGGGACATGGACTCGACGCCACCTGCCAGGACCAGGTCCTCCCAGCCCGCACGGACCTTGGCCGCGGCCAGGTTGACGGCCTCGAGACCGGAGGCACAGAAGCGGTTCTCCTGTACACCCGCCACCGTGTCCGGCAGTCCGGCGGCGATCGCGGCGATCCGGGCGATGTCGGAGCCCTGGTCGCCGACCGGCCCGACGACGCCGAGCACGATGTCGTCGATCGCGGCCGGGTCGAGGCCGGGGAAGCGGGCGCGGATCTCGTGGATGAGACCGACGACCAGGTCGATGGGCTTCGTGCCGTGCAGGGCGCCGTTCGCCTTGCCGCGGCCGCGCGGGGTGCGGATCGCGTCGTACACGTACGCTTCGGTGCTCACTGGTGTGCCTTTCGGGAGGGTGGGCCGAGCGGGTGGGCCGGGTCAGTGGTGGTCGGCGACCGGGTCGTCGTCCACACGTTCCGGTATTCCCCAGTCCCGCGCCACCGCCTCGGTGTCCGCGCCGGGCCGGGCGGGGCCGGTGCGGACGGTGGTGGGGGTCGCGGAGAAGCGGGGAGCGGGCGCGGGCTGGGTGATGCCGGCGTGGTCGGTGAAGGTGCCGCGGGCGGCCAGGTGCGGGTGGTGCGGAGCCTCGCTCAGGGACAGGACCGGGGCCACGCACGCGTCGGAGCCCTCGAACACGGCCGTCCACTCGTCGCGCGTACGGGATGCGAAGCGGGACGCGATCCGCTCGCGCAGCTCGCCCCAGCGGGTCCAGTCCCTGCGGGCACCGGCCAGGTCGTCGAGGCCGAGCAGGTGCAGGAACTCCTCGTAGAACCGCCCTTCCAGGGCTCCCACCGCCATGTACCGGCCGTCGGCGGTCTCGTAGGTGCCGTAGTAGGGGCAGCCGCCGTCGAGGAGGTTGGCGCCGCGCCTGTCCTGCCAGCCGCCCGCGGCCAGCATGCCGTGGATCATCGCCGACAGATGGGCCGTGCCGTCGACGATGGCGGCGTCGACGACCTGGCCGGTGCCGGTCGCCCGGGCGTGGTGGAGGGCCGCGAGAACGCCGACGACCAGGTACAGGGAGCCGCCCGCGTAGTCGCCGAGCAGGTTGGCGGGGACGGCCGGGGGCTCGTCCGGGCCGCCGATCATGCCGAGGGTGCCGGTGAGCGCGATGTAGGCCACGTCGTGGCCGGCGCGGGGGGCGAGCGGGCCGTCCTGGCCCCAGCCGGTCATCCGGCCGTAGACCAGGCGCGGGTTGCGGGCGTGGCACTCCTCGGGGCCGACGCCGAGCCGCTCGGCGACGCCCGGGCGGTAGCCCTCGACGAGGATGTCGGCCCGCTCGGCGAGGTCCAGGACACGGGCGGGGCCGTCCGGTGCCTTCAGGTCGATCACGACCGAGCGTTTGTTGCGGTTCGTCACGTCGTACGCGGGGTCGATCGCGAGGCCCGGACCGCCCGGCCGGTCCACCCGGACCACGTCCGCGCCCAGGTCGGCCAGCAGCATCGCGGCGAACGGGCCCGGCCCGATACCGGCCAGCTCCACCACGCGCACGCCGGAGAGCGGGCCGGTGCCCGGCCTGGTCGGCTTCCCTGCCGTCGTCATGCGTCCAGCCCCCAGAGTGCGTATGACACAACTGATGTAACACCGGTGATGCTAAGAACACGTTCCACCGGACACAAGACCTGAACGAGCAAGCGCTTAGCCAAGTGCCCGACGCGGCCGCTGTCACCCGGGAGAGTGAGAAAGCGCGCCGTCGGGCAGCCCCGGCCCCCGGGGCCCCGGCCCGGCGCCGCACGGGCGGCGGCTTCCGGCCCCCGCGGCCCCCGCGGGCAGCGCGTCGGCACCGGCCGGGCGGCGGCTTCCGGTCCTCGCGGACAGCGCGTCGGCGCCGGGCTCGACCGTGACGCCCGGCGGGTCGCTGCGGTCACCGCCGCCTGCGGGCTGCTCGTGGGACTGCGCACACTTCACGCTAGCCTCGGCCACCGACAGTGGCGCGGGCTGAACGACCAAGGGGTGTCATGAACAGGCCAAAAAGGACAGACCGTCCCTATGACGTCGTGCTCTTCGGAGCGACGGGGTTCGTCGGCACGCTCACCGCGGAGTATCTCGCCGCGCACGCGCCGAAGGACCTGCGCTGGGCGCTCGCCGGCCGCGACGGACGCCGGCTGGAGCGGCTGCGCGAGCGGCTGCCCGGCGGCACGGACATCGGCGTCCTGCGAGCCGACGTGGGCGAACCGGCCTCCCTGCGCGCCCTCGCCGAGAGCGCGCGCGTGGTCGCCACGACCGTGGGACCGTACGTGCGCTACGGCGAGGAACTGGTCGCCGCCTGCGCGGACACCGGCGCGGACTATCTGGATCTCACCGGTGAACCGGAGTTCGTGGACCTGATGTACGTCCGGCACGACGCACGCGCGCGTGAGACGGGCGCCCGGCTGGTGCACGCCTGCGGTTTCGACTCGGTTCCGCACGATCTCGGCGTGTACTTCACGGTGCGGCAGTTGCCGGAGGGTGTGCCGCTGACCGTGGACGGATACGTGAGCGCCGACGCCGCCTTCTCCGGCGGCACCCTCGCCTCGGCGCTGAACCAGGCGGCCCGCGGCCGGCGGATGTTCGCCGCGGCGCGCGAACGGGGGCGGCACGAGCCGCGGCTCGTGGGACGCAAGGTGGCCGCGCCGACGGGCGTTCCGAGGTTCGCCGGGGAGGTCGGCGCGTGGGCGCTGCCGTTGCCGACCATCGATCCGCAGATCGTGCGCCGTTCGGCGAAGGCCCTGGAGCGGTACGGTCCCGACTTCCGCTATCGCCACTACGCCGCGGTGAAGCGTCTCCCGGTCGCCCTCGGCTCGGTCGCGGCCGTCGGCACGGCGGTGGCCGCAGCCCAGCTGCCGCCCGCGCGGCGCTGGCTGTCGGACCGGCTCAAGCCGGGGGACGGGCCCAGCGCGGAGAAGCGCGCGAACAGCTGGTTCGCGGTGCGCTTCGTCGGCGAGGGCGGCGGACGGCGCGTGTTCACCGAGGTCGCGGGCGGCGACCCGGGTTACGACGAGACGGCGAAGATGTTCGCCGAGGCGGCCCTGGGCCTGGCCTTCGACGACCTGCCGCCGACGGCCGGGCAGGTCACCACGGCACAGGCGATGGGCGACGCCCTGACCGAGCGGCTGCGCGCCGCCGGCATCACCTTCCGGGTGGCGGCGACCCACTAGCGCACCGCCGGGCGGCCGCCCGGCACCCGCGCCCGCTGTCCGGCTCGCCCCCACCACCTCGCCCCCGCCACGGGTGACGTCCCGCCGGCCGGCGCGTCCGTCGCGCGCGGGTACCGGCCCGGGGCGCCGGCCGGCCGCCGGATGAGACGATGAGGCCCCGGCGGAAGAGCCCAAGGAGGCGGAGCAGACGTGAAGTTCGTGCTCGAAGTGACCGTGGACGAGGGTGCGATGGCGGAGGACCCGGCGGGCGAGCTGGGTCGCATCCTGCGGTACTGGGGTGGCAACCTGCACCACTACGCGCTCCGGCCCGGCGACCGTTCGGCCGTCTACGACTCGGCGTATCAGGAGGTCGGCGCCTGGCGCGTCGTGGAGTCCTGAGCCTTCCCGCCGGCCGGTTCCCGTGCCGCCTCGCGCAGCGCCCGGCGGCACAGGGCGTCCGCCTTGCGCGTGGTCTCCGGCAACCGGTACCGGGGGCTCAGCGCCAGGGTGTGCGCCACGGCGTTGTCCAGGCTCACCCGGTGGCCGACCGAGACGAAGACCGGTTTGACACCGTCCCGGGTGCGCAGCGCGCGCCCGACCTCCTCGTTCCCCGCGAGCAGCGGCGCGCTGCCGCCCCGGGCGTGGGACGGGTCCGGGTGGGCGAAGGTGAACGGGTTCTTCGCGACGCCGATGGTCGGCAGATCCGTCAGCACGCCCAAGTGGCTGGCGAGCCCGAAGCGGCGCGGGTGGGCGAGGCCGTAGCCGTCGCACACCACCAGGCCCGGCGGGCACGGCAGGGCGTCCAGGGCGGCCCGGACGGTGGGGATCTCGCGGAAGGCGAGGAGGCCGGGAACGTACGGGAACGATATCCGGCCGACGGCGGTGGCCTCGGCCACCACGTCCAGCGTGGCGGCGTCGAGGACGACGGCCGCCGCGGCGACGAGATCGAGATCGTCGTCGTAGGCGACGTCGACCCCGGTGACCCGGCCGGTCCCGGCCGGCGGTCCCGGCTCGTCGAGCACGACCCGTCCGCGCAGTTCGTCCTGTACGGCGCGGGCCTCTTCCTCGGTAGCGGGCCAGCCCGCCGGTACACCTACGGTCGTCATGATGATCACGACTGTACGGGCCGGGGGCCGGCACCCGGACGGCGGGCAGGCGACCGGACTCCGTCGCGGGCGGCCCGTGCGCCGTCCGGAGATCGTCGCGGAACCGGCCCGCGAGCGAGCCGGGCGGCGGCGCGCACGGCGGCCTGCCGGAGCCGCTGGTCGCGCTCGCGCTCGCGCTCGCGCTGCGGTGCGGCCGGCGGAGCCGGTCCGTACCGTCCGGCTCCCTCCCGGCTCAGCTCTTCTTCGAGTTCAGCGCACGCTGCAACTGGTCCTTGTTCATGTGCGAACGACCCTCGATGCCGCGCTGCCTGGCCTCGTTGTACAACTGGTCGCGCGTCGGGCCCTGCGAACCGACCCGGTTGCCCGACCGCTGGCCACCCCGCTTGCTCGACGACATGTCCTGCGTCGAGGTGCGGCTGGCCGTTTTCGACTCGCCCGAGCGGGCGCGTTCCTTGTTGACCGTCCGTGCGGCGATCTCCTCGGCGCGTCCGGCGCTCTCGCCCCGGTCCTGCGCGCTCTTCTTGATGTGCTCGTACTGACGCTCGCGCTTGGGGCTGGAACCGGCTGGCATGATCGCTCCTTTCCTTTGCGACGGGGAACGGGTACCCGGTTTCGGGTCCCCTACGTCGGCCCGCGACGCGCCGGGCGCGGGCTCAGCGCTCCAACCGGGCGGCCCTGCCCTGCTCGCCGGCCGCCCAGCAGCTCAGGTCGGCGGTGCAGGTGACGGTGTCGTAGGAGCCGGTGTCGATCGTGCGCCAGGTGCGGCCGCCGTCGGTGGTCAGATCGGTGCCGGTCGGACCGACGGCGAGCGCGGCGGTACGGCTGTGCGGGAGCCAGGCCGCGCCGGAGCGGTAGGCGGGCGGGGGCGTGGTGGCGGACCGCCAGGTGCGGCCGCCGTCGGCGGTGACCGCGGCGGCCTGCGGGGAGGGCCGCCCGGGCCGGTAGTCGCCGCCCACCGCGACCCCGTGGGCGCGGTCGCGGAAGGCGAGGGCGAAGACACCCCGGGCCGGATCGCCCGCCGGGACGGGCGCACCGGTGGCCTGCCAGGTCAGTCCGCGATCGGCCGAGTGCAGTACGCGCGCGTGGGCGCCGCCGCCGGTGGCCAGCCAGACGTCCCGCGATCCGGCGGTCGCCAGGCACTGTCCGCTCGCGGCGAACCCCGCCTCGCCGTCCAGGGCGGGCGGCATGCCGTCGGAGGGCAGCACCCGCCAGGAGCGGCCGCCGTCGCGGGTGGACAGGATGCGGAACTTCCCGTCCACGGGGTCGCTCAGGGCGAGGCCGTGACGGCGGTCGAAGAAGGCCAGACAGTCGTAGAAGGCCTTCGGGTCGGCGTTGCGGAAGGATTCCGTCCAGGTCACGCCGCCGTCCTCGGTGCGGTACACCCGGGAGTCCTGGCCCTCGCCGACGGCCAGGACCACCGCGCGCCGCGCGTCGAAGGCCTGCACATCGCGGAACTCCAGCTCGCCGGCCCCCGGCGGAGAGACGTTTCGCCAGGTGGAGCCGCCGTTCGTGGTGCGCAGCACGGTGCCGCCCGTGCCGGCCAGCCAGGCCGTGTGCCGGTCGACGGCGGCGAGTCCGCGGAAGCGGACCTGCGGGGTACCGGTGTCCTTGGCCGCCCAGTGCACGCCGCCGGGGTGCGCGCCGTCCCGCCCGAACGGGCCGGCCTCGGCCGCCGGGACCGTCAGCGCGGCCAGCGCGGCGCCGCACGCCACCCCCGCCGCCACCAGTCTGCTCGTCCGTCCGCCGCGTCGCGTGCTCCCCAAGCGCCTCATGGCGGGCGAAGCTAGCCCATGCCCCGGACGCCGTCCAGAGGCCCGCAACCCGGCATGCACAGTCATCGGTTTTCCGCCATGCATGGAGGCGGTGACCGAGGTCACTAGTACATCGTGTGCACGCATCGGCCGAATCCGTCGTCTCCTCCTGTGCCGGGTGTCGCACATTCGGACGTAGTCCAGCCGTCACGAGGGAGCAACGCGTTGTCCACCGTCATCGAGCAGCCCGTAGAGGCCCGTCTCGTCGCCGCCGCACCGCGCATGCCGAGCATCCCCGCCACGCTGCGCTACGACCGGTGCGACCCGTTCGCCGTCCGCATGACCTTTCCGGCGCCTGCCACCCTGGAGGGCGTCGAGGTGTGCTGGACCTTCTCCCGGGAGCTGCTGACGGCCGGACTTCAGGGCCCCGAGGGCCATGGCGACGTGCGCGTGCGGCCGTACGGGTACGACCGCACGGTGCTGGAGTTCCACGCCCCCGAGGGCACGGCCGTCATCCATGTGCGTTCGGGTGAGATACGGCGGTTCCTGGCGGCGGCCGGCGAACTGGTGCCCGTCGGCCGCGAACACCTCCAGCTCGATCTGGACGACGGCCTGGCCGAGCTGATGCGGGACGCGTGCTGAGCCCTGCGTGCGCGAACGCCTGCTGAGCCCTGCGCGCGCGTGAGGGTGCGGGGCCGCGCTGCGGACCCGGTACGCGCCGGGGCACGGGCGAAGCGGGACCGTAATCGCGTTGACAGCCCAGCAGCCCCTTCGTACGGTTACATCGGTCCTGTTGCCGTCGATTGGAGAAGGACGTTGCTCGTCTGAGGTCCTGAGACACCGCGTCCACACCCCTTGGGTGTGCGTGGCGTACGACCTCGGCGTTCGAGCCGTCCTCCCGGCACAGGCCCTTTTTCGTGGCCTCCCCGTGCCCAGGCCCTTCGGTTCCTCGCCTCGCGGTGTCTCGACACGCGTCCACACGACCGCACACCCCCTCGCGAGGCCCTCATGTCCGCTGCCCTCACCTGTACGTCCCTGTCCTTCGCCTGGCCCGACGGCACCGCCGTCCTCGACGGCCTCGACCTCGCCCTCGGCCCCGGCAGAACCGGGCTCGTCGGCGTCAACGGATCCGGGAAGTCGACCCTGTTGAAACTGCTGGCCGGGGAACTCCACCCGGCCGACGGCACGGTCAGGGTGACCGGCGAGATCGGTCACCTCCCGCAGAACGTCACCCTCGACACCGCCCTCCGCGTCGACCAGGCGCTCGGGATCGCCGACCGGCGGGCCGCGCTGCACGCCATCGAGGCGGGCGACGTGGCCGAGGAGCACTTCGAGACGGTCGGCGACGACTGGGACGTGGAGGAACGCGCCCTGGTCACCCTCGGCGAGCTCGGCCTCGGCCACATCGGCCTGGACCGCACCGTCGGCGAGGTGTCCGGCGGCGAGTCGGTGCTGCTGCGGCTCGCCGCACTGCTGCTGCGCCGTCCCGACGTCCTGCTGCTGGACGAACCCACCAACAACCTCGACCTGTACGCGCGCCGCCGGCTGTACCAGGCCGTCGCCGCCTGGTCGGGCGTGCTGCTCGTGGTCAGTCACGACCGGGATCTGCTCGACCTGGTCGACCAGATCGCGGAACTGCGCTCCGGGGAGATCGCCTGGTACGGCGGCAACTTCACCGCCTACGAGGAGGCCCTCGCCGTCGAACAGGACGCCGCCGAACGGATGATGCGCGTCGCCGAGGCCGATGTGCGAAAACAGAAGCGGGAACTGGCCGACGCCCAGGTCAAACTGGCCCGCCGCAAGCGGTACGGGCAGAAGATGTACGAGCAGAAACGCGAACCGAAGATCGTCATGGGCAACCGCAAACGCGCCGCCCAGGAGTCGGCGGGCAAGCACCGGATCATGCACGAGGAGCGGCTCACCGAGGCCAGGGAACGGCTGGACGAGGCGGCGGAGGCGGTGCGGGACGACGACGAGATCCGCGTCGAACTGCCCTGGACGGCCGTGCCACCCGGCCGGCAGGTGCTCACCCTGGAGAACCTGGCGATGGCCTACGGCGCGCGCGTGGACGGCGTCGTCGATCTGCGCGGCCCGGAGCGGATCGCGCTCGTCGGCCGCAACGGCGCCGGCAAGACGACACTGCTGCGGACCGTCGCCGGGGAGTTGGAGCCGGTGGCGGGCGAGGCGCGGGCACACGTCCCGCTGCGGTTCCTGCCGCAGCGGCTGGACGTCCTCGACGACGGGCTGACGGTCGCCGAGAACGTGGCCCGGTTCGCACCGGGCGCCACGAACAACCGGATCCGGGCCCGCCTCGCGCGCTTCCTGTTCCGGGGCGCACGCGCCGACCGGACGGCGGCCACGCTCTCCGGGGGCGAGCGCTTCCGGGCGGCTCTGGCCGCACTGATGCTCGCCGAGCCCGCTCCCCAGCTGCTGCTGCTCGACGAGCCCACCAACAACCTCGACATGGCCAGCGTCCGGCAGCTGACCTCGGCCCTGGAGTCGTACGAGGGCGCGCTGCTGGTCGCCAGTCACGACCTGCCGTTCCTGGAGTCGATCGGCATCACCCGCTGGCTGCTGATGGAGGAGGGGGAACTGAAGGAGATCACGTCCGGGGACGTCGGCTCCCCCGCCTAGGTCCGCACGTCTCGGCCGGGCCCGGCCGGCCGGTGTTTGGCCCCGGCCGGTCCGCCCTGCATGATGGCGGACCGGTGCCGCACCGCCGGCACCGAAAGAGCGCACCACCGCCCCGACCGATGAGAAAGGTCCCTCGTGCCCAGCAAGAAGGCCCTCGTCCGCCGCCCCTCCCCCCGCCTCGCCGAAGGCCTGGTGACACACATCGAGCGGGAGAAGGCCGACGTCGGGCTCGCCGTGGAGCAGTGGGAAGCCTATGTCGAGGCACTGCGCACGCACGGCTGGGACACCATCGAGGTCGATCCGGCGGACGACTGCCCGGACTCGGTGTTCGTCGAGGACACCGTCGTCATGTACAAGAACGTGGCGCTGATCACCCGGCCCGGTGCCGAGTCCCGGCGGGAGGAGACCGCCGGTGTCGAGGAGGCGGTGGCCCGCCTCGGCTGCTCGGTGAACTGGATCTGGGAGCCGGCCACGCTGGAGGGCGGTGACGTCCTGAAGGTCGGCGACACCGTCTACGTCGGCCGGGGCGGGCGGACCAACGCGGCCGGCGTGCAGCAGCTGCGGGCCGCGTTCGAGCCGCTCGGCGCGCGGGTGGTGGCCGTACCGGTGAGCAAGGTGCTGCACCTGAAGTCGGCGGTGACCGCTCTGCCGGACGGCACGGTGATCGGGCACATCCCGATGGTGGACCGGCCCTCGCTGTTCCCGGGCTTCCTGTCCGTACCCGAGGAGGCCGGCGCGCACGTGGTGCTCCTCGGCGGCGGCAAGCTGCTGATGGCCGCGAGCGCCCCGCGGACCGCGGAACTGCTGACCGACCTAGGGCACGAGGTGGTCACGGTGGACATCAGCGAGTTCGAGAAGCTGGAGGGCTGTGTGACCTGCCTCTCGGTACGCTTGCGGGAGTTGTACGCCTGAACGGGTACACGGTCTGCTCGAACAGCCCCGGGGCCAGCGGTCCTTGGGCTGTGTCGGACACGGAGCCGAGGCCGGGCCACGCCCCCTGATCAGCGATCTTTACGGAGGCCTTAACCTACGGCTTCGTAACCTACGGATTCGTAGCCTACGATCTCGTAGGTTTCCCGGTACCGCTCGCCGGACCGTCCCCTCCCCCTGCTCGGCGTCCCCCTGGAGTTCTCGTGACGATCACCTCCCCTCACCTCGGCAGCCCGTCCGTATGGACCGACGCGCGGCTGCTGTACGCGCTGGAGGAAGTGGTCGAGAACGAACTGAACCGGCATCTGAAGGTCGCCAAGGACTGGATGCCGCACGAGTACGTGCCGTGGAGCGACGGCCGCAACTTCCCCGGCCTCTTCGAGGACGGCGAGGCCTGGGGCAAGGAACAGTCCAAGGTGACGGAGATCGGCCGCATCGCCCTCGTGGTCAACCTGCTGACCGAGGACAACCTGCCCAGCTACCACCACGAGATCGCCTCGCTGTTCGGCCGCGACGGCGCCTGGGGCACCTGGGTGCACCGCTGGACGGCCGAGGAGGGCCGCCACGGCATCGTGATGCGGGACTATCTGCTCACCTCGCGCGCGGTGGACCCGGACAAGCTGGAACAGTTCCGCATGTCGCACATGAGCGAGGGCTTCGAGTCCGACAACCGGCACTCGATGCTGCACTCGATCGCCTACGTGGCGTTCCAGGAACTCGCCACCCGGATCTCGCACCGCAACACCGGTCACCAGTCCGGCGACCCGATCTGCGACCGCATGCTGGCCCGCATCGCGACCGACGAGAACCTGCACATGGTCTTCTACCGCAACCTGCTGAAGGCCGCCTTCGAGCTGGCCCCCGACCTGACCATGCAGGCGGTCCGCGACGTCGTGGTCGACTTCCGCATGCCCGGCCACGGCATCCCCGGTTTCGAGCGGGCCGCCGCGCAGATGGCGATCGGCGAGGTCTACAACCTGCGCATCCACCACGACGACGTACTGCAGCCGGTGCTGCGCTTCCTCAAGGTCCTGGAGATCGACGGCCTAGGCCCCGAGGGGCACCAGGCGCAGGAGGAGCTGGGTCTGTTCATGGGCGGCCTGGACGCGGAGGCCCTCAAGTTCGACGAGAAGCTGGCCGCCCGCAAGGCCCGCATGGCGGCGCGCGCCGCCGGCTGACGCCGGGCCGGGTGTGCCGCGTGCAGGGTGGGCCCCGCGGGGTCAGGAGGAGGTGCGCCTGAGTGCGAGGCGCTCCTTCTCGGACAGGCCGCCCCAGACGCCGAAACGCTCGTCGTTGGTCAGCGCGTAGTCCAGGCAGGCCGGGCGCAGTTCGCACATGGCGCAGATCCGCTTCGCCTCGCGCACCGAGCTGCCGGGATCCGGGAAGAAGAAGTCCGGCCCGGTCTGCGCGCACAGGGCCTGCGCCCGCCAGGTGTCGTCGGCCGGGGTGATGGTCGTGTCGAAGTGCATGGCCAGGATCGTGCCGTGCGGCGAAAAACGTTCGATCAACGCGGGGTCAACGCGACCGCCGGACCTCCCGCCGCCCCGATGATGCTCCTCGGACGCACACCCGTGCACGGCGGCGCGCGGGGCGAGCGGAAGACCGAAGGAAAGCCTCCGGTCACCCGGCGTGAGGGCGGGCGCGGTCCGGGCGCGCCGTGGTGCTCCGGCGGCGGTTGCCGGTGGGCGGTGCCAGACTCGGCAGTGCGCAGGCCGGGCTCGGCGGTGCACAGGCCAGACTCGGCAGTGCACAGGCCGGGCTCGGCGGTGCACAGGCCGGGATCTTTCCGAGGAGGGCGAAGATGCTCACCACCCGTTTCGCCGACGGCGCCCCGAACTGGATCGACATCGCCACGCCCGACATCGCCGGTGCCGGCTCCTTCTACGGCGACCTCTTCGGCTGGCGCTTCCGTTCGGCGGGACCGGACGCCGGCGGCTACGGCTTCTTCCAGCTCGACGGCAGGACCGTGGCGGGCGGTATGCAGACCGACCCCGGGCAGGGCCCGCCCGCCTGGACGGTGTACTTCCGCACTGAGGACGCACGGGCCACGGCCGAGGCGGCCGAACAGGCCCGCGGCAGGGTGCTCCGGCAGCCGACGGACGTGATGGGCCAGGGGCGCCTGGCGGTTCTCGCCGACCGGGCGGGCGTGACGTTCGGCGTCTGGCAGCCGGGCCTTACCAAGGGCGTGGAGGCGGCGAACGAACCGGGCGCCCTGTGCTGGGTCGAGCTGTACACCCCGGACATCGCCGCGGCCGCCGCTTTCTACCACAAAGTGCTCGGCCTCGAGACGTCGGCGGGGCCCTTCCCGGGCGGGACCTACACCTGTGTCAACCCGAGCGGCGCAGACGACGCGGTGTTCGGCGGAATGGTGCCGCTGGCCGACGCTCCCGCCGAGGCGGAGGCCGGTGCCGGCCCGTACTGGCTGCCGTACTTCGAGGTCGAGGACGCCGACGCCGTGGCCGACCTGGCGCAGCGGCTCGGCGGGACGGTGCGGCTGCCCCCGACGTCCGTGCCGGGCGTGGGCCGCATGGCGAAACTCGCCGACCCCTACGGGGTACGCTTCGCGGTGATCAGGAGCGAGTCGCCGCAGGACTGATCCCGCACCGCTGCGATGACGCTTCTCCCGCGTGACGCGGACGGCTACGCGGACGCGCGGCGTATCAGCGTCGTCGGCAGGATCACACCGGCGCCCGGCGCGACCTGCGCGTCCGGTGCGGGCCCCTCGCCGCCGCGGCCGCCGAACCGGGTGCCCCGCAGCAGCATGCGGGCCATCAGCCGGCCCATCTCCTCGATGTCCTGACGGACCGTCGTCAGCGGCGGGTCGCTCTGTTCGGCCACCGGCACCATGTCGTCGAAGCCGATCACGGCCACGTCCTCGGGCACCCGCCGGCCGCGTTCGCGCAGCACGCGCAGGGCACCGAGTGCGGTGAGGTCGTTGGCGGCGAACACGCCGTCCACGTCCGGGCAGCGGTCGAGCAGCGTGCGCATCGCGCGCTCACCGCCGGCCGGGGTGAAGTCGCTCTCCACGACCAGCCGGGGATCGCTCCCGCCGGGCAGGCCGTCCATGACGTCCCGGTACCCGTCGAGCCGGTCCACCGCGGAGGTCTGGTCCAGCGCGCCGGTGATGTGCGCGACGCGCCCGCGGCCGAGGCCAACGAGATGGCGTACGGCCGTACGGGCGCCGCCCCGGTTGTCGCAGTCGACGTACACGGCGTCCGCGTGCCCCCTCGGGGAGCCGCCGGTGCCGTCACCCCAGCCGGGCCGCCCGCCGAACACGGTGGGCACTCCGGCGTCCTGGATGAGGCCGGGCAGCGGGTCGTCGAGGTGCAGGGAGAACACGAGGGCGCCGTCGACGTGGCCGCCGGCGAGATACCGGGCCACGCGCGCGTGGTCGTCGCGGCCCTCGGTGAGCAGCAGCACGAGCTGGTTGTCGTGGGCGGTCAGTTCCTTGCTGATGCCGCGCAGCTGGAGGGCGAAGAACGGGTCGGCGAAGACCCGGGTCTCCGGTTCGGCGATGACGACGGCGACGGCGTCGTGCCGCTTCGTGACGAGACTGCGCGCCGCCTGGTTGGGGACGTAGCCCAGTTCCGCAACCGCTCGGCGGACCCGCTCGGCCAAGGGCTCCCGCACCCCGTCCCCGCCGTTGACCACCCGTGACACGGTGGCCCGGGACACGCCGGCCCGCGCGGCCACGGCCTCCAGCGTGGGACGCGACACTGCCTCGGTCACTTCGGGACTCCTCATCGGCGGCTGCGGGCCAGCTTAGCCGCGCGCCCGGCACGCCGTACCTGCGGAATCGGCAGCTCGCCGCCCTCCCTGAACAGCTAGGGCGCCGCCCCGGGGCGCGCGCGGCTGGGCTGGACCCGCTTCGGTTCGCCCGGCATCTTCGGGTACTCCGGCGGGTACGGCAGGTCGCCCAGGCCGTGGTCGTGTTCGTCGCGGCGGGCCAGTTCCAGCAGCGCGTCCAGCGAGTAGGCGTGGTGGTCCATGTCGGCGTGCACGTCGCCGAGTTCGGCGAAGCGGGCCGGCATGGTGGCGAGGTCGAAGTCGGCGGGGTGGGCCACCCCGACCTCCTCCCAGCGCAGCGGGGCCGAGACGGGGGCCTGCGGGCGGGGGCGCACGGAGTAGGCCGAGGCGATGGTGCGGTCGCGAGCCGTCTGGTTGTAGTCGAGGAAGATCCGGCGCCCGCGCTCCTCCTTCCACCACTTGATGGTCACGTGGTCCGGCATACGGCGTTCCATCTCCCGGCCGACCGCGATCGCGGCGCGCCGCACCTGGGTGAAGGTCCAGCGCGGTTCGATGGGGACGAACACGTGCAGGCCCCGGCCGCCGGAGGTCTTGGGCCAACCGCGCAGCCCGCCGAACTCGTCCAGGACCGCGCGCAGTTCGTGGGCGGCGCGGACGGCGTCGTCGTAGTCGGTCCCGGGCTGCGGGTCCAGGTCGATGCGCAGTTCGTCGGGGTGGTCGACGTCGGTGGCGCGCACCGGCCAGGGGTGGAAGGTGAGCGTGCCGTACTGCGCCGCCCACACCACGGCGGCCTGTTCCGTGGGGCACATCTCGTCGGCGCTGCGCCCGCTGGGGAAGGTGATGTGGGCGGTGGGGATCCAGTCGGGCATGCCCTTGGGGGCCCGTTTCTGGTAGAACCACTCGCCGCCTACACCGTCCGGGTAGCGCTCCAGGGTGGTGGGCCGGTTGCGCAGGGCGCGCAGGATGCCGGGGGCGA
This sequence comes from Streptomyces sp. NPDC048514, assembly GCF_043199955.1. Classification (NCBI taxonomy): domain Bacteria; kingdom Bacillati; phylum Actinomycetota; class Actinomycetes; order Kitasatosporales; family Streptomycetaceae; genus Streptomyces; species Streptomyces sp. NPDC048514. The sequence goes on from NZ_JBICWT010000002.1 coordinate 536,181, forward strand.
CGGCGGCGTAGTACCGGGCGACGTCCAGCTTGGTGAAGCCGCGCTCCGGGAAGAACACCTTGTCCGGGCTGGACAGCCGTACGGCCCGGCCGCCGACCTCCAGTTGCACCGCATCGCCCATGCCGCCACGGTAGGCGCACCCCGCACGGCTCGCACACCGGGCGGCGGCGGGCCCCGGCGCGCAGAATCGGACCATGGATCTGCCGGTGATGCCGCCCGTGAAGCCCATGCTCGCCAAGTCGGTGGCGAAGATTCCGCCGGGTATGCACTACGAGGCGAAGTGGGACGGGTTCCGTTCGATCGTGTTCCGCGACGGGGCCGACATCGAGCTGGGCAGCCGTACCGGTAAGCCGTTGACCAGGTATTTTCCCGAGCTGGTCGAGGCGCTGAGGGAGCGGGTGCCCGAGCGGTGCGTGCTGGACGGTGAGATCGTGATCGCCCGCGAGGGCCGGCTGGACTTCGACGCGCTGACCGAGCGCATCCATCCGGCCCAGTCCCGGGTGCGGATGCTGGCCGAGAGGAATCCGGCCTCGTTCGTCGCCTTCGACGTGCTGGCGCTGGACGAACACTCCCTGGTCGACGTCCCGCTGACCGACCGGCGGGCCCTCCTGGAGCGGGCGCTGGCCCGGTCGACACCGCCGGTGCACGTGGCGCCGGCGACGACCGACATCGACGTGGCCCGGCAGTGGTTCGAGCAGTTCGAGGGCGCCGGGCTGGACGGGGTGGTCGCCAAGCCGCTCACCCTGCGGTACCGGCAGGACGAGCGGGCCATGTTCAAGATCAAGCACGAGCGGACGGCGGACGTCGTGGTGGCCGGATACCGCCTGCACAAGAGCGGCTCGGTGGTCGGCTCACTGCTGCTGGGGCTGTACGACGAGCACGGCAGGCTCCAGCACGTGGGCGTGTCGGCCGCCTTCTCGATGCAGCGGCGGGCCGAGCTGGTGGAGGAGCTGGCACCGCTGCGGATGGCGGACGTGGCGGGCCACCCGTGGGCGGCCTGGTCGGACGAGGCCGCTCACGAGACGGCCCGGCTGCCGGGTGCGCCGAGCCGCTGGTCGGGCAAGAAGGACCTGTCCTGGGTGCCGCTGAGGCCGGAGCGGGTGGCCGAGGTGGCCTACGACCACATGGAGAACGGGCAGCGATTCCGGCACACCGCCCGGTTCCGCCGCTGGCGCCCGGACCGGGTGCCGGACAGCTGCACCTACGCGCAGCTGGAGGAGCCGGTGCGCTACGACCTGGCGGAGATCCTCGGCGAGAAGGACTCCGCGGACTGACCAGCCCGGTCCGCCACCCCGACGGCCCGGCACGGCACCCGGCCCACAGCCACGCCACAGGCACAGCGACAGCCACAGCCACAGCCACAGCCACAGCCACAGCCACAGCCACAGCCACAGCCACAGCCACAGCCCAACGACTCGCCGACCCCTCCGACTCGCCGACCCTCCGGCTCGCCGACCCGCCACGCCGACTCGCCGACTCGCCAAGCCTCCGGCTCGCCGACCCGCCGCTCACACCCTCACGGCTGCATGAGGACCTTGACCGCGCCGTCCTGCTTGCGCTGGAACATCTCGTAGGCGTGCGGGGCCTCGGCGAGCGGCACCCGGTGCGTGGCGAAGTCCTCTACGCCGAGCGGGTCCTCGCTCGTGAGGTAGGGCATGATCTGGTCGCTCCAGCGGCGCACGTTGGCCTGGCCCATGCGCAGCTGGATCTGCTTGTCGAACAGGGTCAGCATCGGCATCGGGTCGGCCATGCCGCCGTACACACCGCTGAGCGAGATCGTGCCGCCGCGCCGGACCAGGTCGATGGCCATGTAGAGGGCGCCGAGCCGGTCGATGCTGAAGCGTTCCGCGAAGGGCGCGCTGAGCTTGCGCGGCATGATCGCGGTGGCCGACTGGGCCAGCTTCGCGGCGGCGCTGCCGTGCGCCTCGGTGCCGACGGCGTCGATCACGGCGTCCGGGCCGCGGCCTCCGGTCTCGTCGCGGATCGCGTTGACCAGTGCCTTCTCGTCGTCGAAGGCCCTCAGATCGTACGTCTGCACGCCGCGCCGGTTGGCCCGGGCGAGCCGCTCGGGCACCAGGTCGACGCCGAACACCCGCTCGGCACCACGGGCGAGGGCGATCCGGCAGGACATGTCGCCGATCGGGCCGAGACCGAGGACGGCGACGGTGCCGCCGGGCGGGACCGCGGCGTACTCGACGGCCTGCCAGGCGGTGGGCAGCACGTCGGAGAGGTAGACGAACCGGTCGTCGGGCGGGCCCTCGGGCACCTTGATCGGCCCGAACTGCGCCTGCGGAACGCGCAGATACTCGGCCTGGCCGCCGGGCACGGCACCGTACAGACGGGTGTAGCCGAACAGGGCGGCGCCCATGCCCTCGCCGGTGACCTGGGTGGTCTCGCACTGGGTGGGCAGCCCGGTGTCGCACATGAAGCAGTGCCCGCACGCGATCTGGAACGGCACGACGACCCGGTCGCCGGGCCGCAGGTTCGTCACCTCGGAGCCGACCTCCTCGACGATGCCCATGGGCTCGTGGCCGAGGATGTCGCCCGGGGTCATGAACGGCGTGAGCACCTCGTACAGGTGCAGGTCGGACCCGCACAGTCCGGTGGACGTGATGCGGATGACGGCGTCCGTGGGTTCCTCGATCCTGGGGTCGGGCACCTCGTCCACCCGTACGTCCCGCCTGCCATGCCAGGTCACTGCCTTCATGGGGTCGCGCTCCCTTGCCTCACCTGCGCGCCGGTCCGCCCTGGCGCATCCGGTGCGCAGTGTCTGCGTCCTGTGTGCGATGGCGGCCGGGTACCCGTGCGCCGGTGCGCCGAACCCGTCCGGTCGCGCCGCGCCGGATGCCCCCGCTGCGCACGTCCGTGGCCGGCGTGTATGGCCGGCGGGACCCGATGAGCGCACAATCGGACCACACGGACGGGGTGGCGGCGGTGGGCATGGGACACGGGACGCGCTCGCGGCGCGGGACATGCGCGGCGGCTCTTCTGGCCGCCGCGCTGACGGTGTCCCTCACGGCCGGCTGTACCGGCCACGGCCGGGACGGCGACCGCGCCCCGGACCGTACCCCGGCACCGGGCCACTCGCTCGCGGCGGCCGGCGCACCGCTCGCCGTGAAGATCGACAACCTGCCCGCGGCCCGCCCGCAGTCCGGCCTCGAGGAGGCCGACGTCGTGTACGCCGAGCAGGTGGAGGGCGGCCTGAGCCGGCTGATGGCGGTGTACGCGACGCGGCTGCCGAAGACCGTCGGGCCGGTGCGCAGCGCACGCGAGTCGGACCTGGAGCTGCTGCGCCAGTTCGACCGGCCCACCCTGGCCTTCTCCGGCGCCCGGCACGCCCTGCTGCCGCTGATCGGCCGGGCGCCGCTGCGGGCCGAACCGCCCGACGCGGCCCCGGACGCCTACTACCGGGACACCGGGCGGGCCGCCCCGCACAACCTGTACCTGCGCCCCGCCGAGCTGCTGCCCACCGCCCCGGGCGGCGGCGCGCTGACGACCGGCTTCCGCTACGGCCCGGCGCCCGCCGGCGGCACGCCCACGGCGTCACGCACGGTGCGCTACCCGGCGGCCCGCTTCACCTTCACCTGGTCCCCCGGGCCCGGGAGCTGGCTGGTCGCGATGGACGGCACTCCCACGGTGACGGCGCGGGGCGCGCGGGTGGCGGCGGCCACGGTCGTCGTGCAGTACGTGCGGGTCCGCGACTCCGAGTACCACGACGTGCTCGGCAGTCGCACCCCCTACACCGAGACGGTCGGGTCCGGGAAGGCGCAGGTGCTGCGCGACGGACGTGCCTTCGCGGCCACCTGGTCGCGGCCAGCCGCGGGGGGCGGTACGACGTTCACGGCGGCCGACGGCAGCCCGCTGAGCTTCGCCACCGGGCAGGTGTGGGTGGTGTTCGCACCGGCGCCGTAGGGGCGCGGCCGTCGGCGGGCTGCCTTCCGGTGACCGGCGGTCAGCTTCCGGTGACCGGCGGGCTGCCTTGCGGTGACCGGCGGGCTGCCTTGCGGTGGCCCGGGGGCTGCCTTCCGGTGGCCGGCGGGTGCCGAAAGGCACAGGTCCTCGGCAGGCCGGGCGCCGGGCCGCGGGCGGGCTAGCGTGCCCGTCCCGTCTGCAGGGCCTCCCGGGCCTGCGCCACCAAGCCGTCGGCTCCGCAGGCGCGGGCGAGGTCCAGGCCCCTGTTGACTTCCGCCGCCGAGCCGGCGGCGATGCCGTAGCCGACCCGGGCCGCCGCGTGTTCGTACTGGCAGGGCGAGGCCTCCAGGTAGGTGACGGCCTGGGCGTGGAGTGCGACCGCGCGCTGTCCGGTCTCCAGGGCGGCGGCGCAGCGCAGAGCCTCGCCGATGGCGGTGTCCGTGCCGAAGCGCTCGGCCTGCCGGCGGGCGTCGGCGGCGAGCTGGGCGGCGCGGGCCGGGTCCCGGCCGGCGAGGGCCTTGGCGAGGTCGATGGACCAGGGTGCGAGGACGGGGTTGTGGCCGCCACGGGAGACGGCGGTCTTCTCGGCGGCCTCGAGTTCGTCGATGCCCTCCTCGGTGCGGCCGACGGCGAGCAGCAGCCGGCCGCGCACGGAGCGGATGTCGGGCAGCACGATCGTCGACGGGTACGGCGGCGCGAACCCGTACTGCCGGGCGATCGCCCACGCCTCTTCGACCCGGCCGCGGGCCAGCAGCGTGTCGACGAGTCCGCAGGTGGAGGACCAGTACAGGGGCAGGCGGCGGCCGACGCGCTCCGCGAGGGCCAGGCCCTCGCGCAGGGTCGCCTCGGCGTCCTTCAGGCGGCCCTGTCTGCGGTAGGCGAGGCCGAGGAAGGCGTTGGCGAGGGAGAGATGGCCGCCGCGCCAGCCGGCGCCGGTATAGACGCGGCGGGCCTCGGCGAAGAGGCTCTCGGCACGGTCGAGCCGGTCGGCGTAGGCGTAGGAACTGCCCAGCATCATCAGCAGTTCCACGCCCCACTCGGGGTCGGTCCAGCCGAGGCCCGGCGCGAGACGGCCGTTGACCAGGGCCCGGTCGCACAGCTCGATGACCTCGGCGGCGTTCTCGCCATGGGTCATCGCCTCGAAGCCGCGCAGGATCAGCAGGGCGCGTTCGGCGTTGTCGCGGCCGACGCAGGTGCGAGCGAGTTCGGAGAGGCCGAGAGGACGGGCCGTGGTCACGGTGTCCCCGTGGATGCCCTCCAGCATGTACTGGAAGGCCTGCAGCCGCATGCGGACCGGGCCCGCGTCGTGCCGGGCGGCCTCCGACTCGACGGTGCGGACGGCCTCCTCCGTCTGGTCGTTGTGGAGCAGGGCCTGGGAGAGCCGGACGACGGCGTTCACACGGTCGTCGCCGTCCAGCCCGGGCATGCCGAGGGCGCTCTGCAGGTGGTCGATGGTGACGGCGGGCGCGGTCAGCAGGGTGGCACAGCCCAGTTCGTACAGGACCTGCGCGTGGACGGCGGGCCGGGGCGGTTCTTCGAGGGCGCGTTCCAGGCAGCGGCGGGCGGCGTCCGGCGCACCGACGGCGAGGTGTTCACGGGCGGCCTCGCGCAGCTGCTCGACGAGTTCCTCGTCGTCGTCCGGGTGCACCTTGAGCAGGTGCCGGGCGGCCTCGGCGGCGCCGCGGCCCAGCTCGGTGATGATCTGCGCGGCGACCCCGTGCATGGCGGTGCACACGCCGGGCGGGATGGAGTTGTAGACGGCGGTGGCGATCAGCGGATGGACGAACTCCAGCTCGCCGTCCTCGTGTTCGGCACCGGAGGCCGGGTCCGGCTCGGTGAGGATGCGGGAGCCGCAGAGCCGTTCGGCGCAGTGCCGGGCGAGGTCGTCGTCCATGGTGGCGAGGCGGGCGACCATGTCGACGGTGATGTTGGTGCCGAGGATGGCGGCCGCCCAGGCGAACCGGGTGGCCTCCAGGCCGAGCCCCTTGAGCCGGGCGACCAGTCCGCCGCCGCGCGCGGCACGGTTCAGGCCGCGCAGTTCCGCGGCCTGGGCCTCGACCGGCTGCAGCTCGCTGTCCTGCACCTTGGCGAGGAGTTCGACGGCGTCGTAGGGGTTCCCGGCGGTGACCGCCCAGACCTCGCGGCAGAAGGCGTCGTCGGCGTGCCGGCCGACGGTGGCCCGGGTGATCCCGGCGGTGGCATCGGGCGTCAGGGCGCTGAGGTTGTTGACCGGGCGGTCCGCCGCCGCGGCCACCGCGTCCAGATGGCGGGCGCTCTCCCCGCCGACCTCGCCGGGCCTGCGGGCCACCACGACGAGCACCGACAGGTCCTGCAGGCGTTCGGCGAACGCGGCGAGCCAGCGCAGTGTCTCCTGGTCGGCCCAGTGCGCGTCGTCGACGAGCAGGACGAGCGGCCACTCGCGGCGGGCGAGCCGGCGCACCGCCGCGACGAGTCCGTCGCACACGTACTGCGGGTCCGGGCTGCCCTCCTGGGGGTCGACTATGCCGAGGGCGGGACCCGCGATGTCGTACCAGTCGCCGAGGTATTCGCGGGCCTCTTCGGGCAGCAGGGACAGCAGCGCGGGCTGGAGCAGCTGCCGGACCACGTTGAACGGCACGGATCTGAGGGTCTCCGCGCCGCGGGCGGACCAGACCGTGCAGCCGCGGCGTTCGGCGATACGGCGTGTCTCGTGCAGCAGCGCCGTCTTGCCGAGTCCGGCTTCGCCGCGGAAGACGAGCAGGCTGCCCGCGGAGGACTGGTCGGCGCACAGGACGTCGAGCGCCTGCACGACGGTGGCGATCTCCGCGTCCCGCTCCCACAGAGAAGCCGAGGCGGCCGCCGCCGGCCGTCCCTCCGTCATCCCGTTACCTCCCCAGGTCGCCCGAATGACGTACAGACCACGAGCGTAGCCGTCCGGTGGGATGTGTGGTGGCCGGTCGGGGCACCTGTTGCCCCGCCGGGTGAAAGTGGGTGCGGCGGGGCGACGCGCACCCGCCCCGACCAGCGGGCCAGCAGCGGACGGAGCGTCAACGGTGTCTAAAACGAGGCCGGTTACCGGCAGCCGCGAGGTGACGCGGGGTCCGGGGGTGCGCGCGGTGGCGGCGGGGTCGGTGGGCAACCTCGTCGAGTGGTACGAGTTCGGCGTCTACGGCTTTCTGGCGACGGTGCTGGCGGAGCGGTTCTTCGCCCCGGCGGGCTGCGGCGCGGCGGCGGCGCTGGTGCGCACGTACGCCTCGTTCGCCCTGGCGTTCTTCTTCCGGCCGGTCGGTGCGGTGGTGTTCGGCAGGCTGGGCGACCGGTGGGGGCGGCGGCCGGTGCTGATCGGGGTGGTCTCGCTGATGTCGGGCGCGACCGCGCTGATCGGCGTGCTGCCGACGTACGACACCGTGGGGGCCCTCGCGCCCTGGCTGCTGACGTTGCTGCGGGCCGTCCAGGGGCTCGCGGCGGGTGGGGAGTTCGGCGGGGCGGTGGCGCTGCTGACGGAGTTGGCACCGCCGGGCCGGCGCGGGCTGTACGGCGCGTGGCAGTCCTTCACGGTGGCGCTGGGCCTGCTCGGCGGGGCCGGGGTGACGGCGGTGACGGCGACGTCCCTCACCGATGCCCAACTGGCCTCCTGGGGTTGGCGGTTGCCCTTCCTGCTGGCGCTGCCCCTGGGACTGGTGGCGCTGTGGCTGCGGACGGGCCTGGCGGAGTCGCCGTCGTTCGCGGCCGGCGGGACGGATCCGGAGGCGTGCCCGTTCGCGGCCGGCGTCACGGATCCGGAGGCGTCGCCGTCCGTGGCTCGCGCGGCGGATCCTCCGTCGGCGCGGTCCGTGGCTCGCGCGGCGGATCCTCCGTCGGCGCGGTCCGCGGCCCGCGCGGCGGATCCCCCGTCGGCGCGGTCCGCGGCCGGCGCCGCGGATCCGCCGTCGCCGCCGGCCGTGGCTCCCGGGCCGGAGCGGGAGGGGGTGGTGCGGCTCGGGTGCGGGGCGCTCGTGCTGGCGGCGGCGCGGGTGATGGGCTGGTCCGCGGCCGGCTACACCTTTCTGGTGGTGCTTCCGTCGTATCTGCAGCTCACCCTGCACACGGACGTCCGGCACGCACTGCTCGCGGCGCTGCCCGCGAACGCCGGGTTCGCGGTGGCGATCCTCCCGGCGGGGCTGCTGAGCGACCGGGTCGGGCGGCGGCCCGTGCTGCTCGCGGGGGCCGTGCTGGTGGTGGCGACGGCGCTGCCCCTGCTCGGTCTGCTGCGGGATCCGGACGCGTCGAGCGCGGTGAAGGCGTGGGCGCTGTGCGCCGCGGGCGCGATCGTGGGGCTGATGGCCGGGCCCGGACCCGCGCTGCTCGCCGAGATGTTCCCCACCCGGGTGCGCTGGACCGGACTCGGGCTCGCCTACGCCTTGTCGAACGCGCTGTTCTCCGGCTGCGCGGGCCTGATCATCACGGAGGCGGTGCGGCGCACCGGGAACCCGGACGTGCCCGCCCTCTACGCGGCGGCGGCCTGCGCGGTGAGCGCCGTCGCCCTTCTGAAGCGGACCTCCGGGAACGGGAGTTGACCCATGCTGGTGATCGGGCTGATGTCGGGCACGTCGTACGACGCGGTCGACGCCGCGGCGGCCGGCCTGCGGTTCGAGGGCGGCACGCTGGTGCTGCGGCCGCTGGGGATGCTGAGCACGCCGTACGACGACGGTCTGCGGGCCGCCCTCGCGGCCGCGCTGCCCCCGGCCTCGCTGCCGCTCGCCGAGGTGTGCCGGCTGGACACCTGCATCGGACGGGCGTTCGCGGCCGCGGCGGTCCGGGCCGATCGTGAACTGTGCGGTGGAGATGCCGAGTTGGTGGCCTCGCACGGGCAGACGGTGTTCCACTGGGTGGCCGACGGCCGGGTGCACGGCACGCTGCAGCTCGGGCAGCCGGCCTGGATCGCGGAGGCGACCGGGCTGCCGGTGGTCGCCGACTTCCGGGCCCGGGACGTCGCGGCGGGCGGCCAGGGCGCGCCGCTGGTGAGCCTGTTCGACCTGCTGTGGCTGCGGGGCCGGCCCGGCAGGCCGGTGGCCCTGAACATCGGCGGCATCGCCAATCTGACCGCCCCCGACGGGACGGCCTTCGACACCGGGCCGGGCTGTGCGCTGCTGGACGCCGCGGTGCGCGAGTTCAGCGGCGGGCGGCTGGCGTACGACGCCGACGGCGCGCTGGCCGGGCGGGGCCGGGTGGACCGCGGGTTGCTGGAGCGGTTGCTCGCGGAGCCGTACTACGCGCTGCCGACGCCGAAGACGACCGGCAAGGAGCTGTTCCACGCCGGGTATCTGCGGGCGTCGGGGATGCTCGACGGGGTCCGCCCCGAGGACGCGCTGGCGACGCTCACCGAACTGACGGCCCGGACCGTCGCCGGCGCGGTACGGTCCGTCGGCGCCACCGAGGTGATCGCGTCCGGTGGGGGCATGCGCAACCCGGTGCTGGCCGGAAGGCTCGGGCGGCTTCTCGCCGGGATCCCGCTGCGGGCCTCGGACGAGCTGGGGCTGCCGGCCGCGGCGAAGGAGGCGTACGCCTTCGCGGTCCTCGGCTTTCTGACCGCCCACGGCCTGCCGGGCACCGACCCACGCAGCACCGGCGCCCGGCACGCCCGCGTCCTGGGCTCCCTGACGCCGGGCTCCACCGGTCTCCAGCTGCCCCCTCCCCCGCAGCGCGCACCGGAACGCCTGGTGGTGGAGCCCCCGAACAGCACGCCGTAGCACCGCCGTAGCGGACACCGGGGGAGATTGCGTGGCGAAGCGGGCGGGTTCGCCGGAATCGCGGGGGATCCTCTCATCCCACTTTCACCGGCGCCTCATACGGTGGGGGCATGACGCAGGTGACTCCTCCCGGGTGGTACCCCGACCCCGGGCAGACGAATGACGGTCCGCCCACCGAGCGCTGGTGGGACGGCGAAGCCTGGACGGACCGGACCCGCCCCGCCGGGACGGCCGCCGCGTGGGGTCCCCCGACGCATCCGGGTCCCGGCACCCCGCAGCCGGGGCAGCCGGCACCGCCGGCACACCCGGCACCGCCGGCCGGTGCGGCACCCTCCGCTCCGGGTGGATACGGCGTGCCCCCCGGTGCGGCGCCCATGGCTCCCGGCGGCTACGGCATGCCGGCCGGTGCGGCGCCCACGGTCCCGGGCGGGTACGGCCCCCATCCGGGGTACGGGGGCTTTCCCCAGCCGCCCGCGGCCGGTTCGCGGCGCGGTCTGCGCACCGGCATCGCCGTAGCGGTGGCGGCCGCGGTGCTGGTGAGCATAGGCGTCGGCGTGTACGCCCTCGCCAAGGACGACGGGGGCGGCGGCAACCGCGCCGGTTCGCAGGGGCAGGGCCAGGACGGCGGCCGCGGCGGCCCCTTCGGCGGGCCCGGCGGGACGGGCGGATCCGGCGGGCCCGGTGACTCCGGCGGGACTGGTGGATCCGGTGGGCCCGGTGACTCCGGCGGGACTGGTGGTGGCTCGGCCTCGCCCGGTCCGTCCCAGGCGCCGAAGGTCCAGGGCGGCGGCACGGTGCAGGACCCGGCCGACGGCATCAGCCTGCACGTGCCCGAGGGCTGGACCGGGCAGACGTTCAGGGCCGGCGCGCAGATCACCTCCGGCGGCGCCTACAAGTGCCCGGGCGACAGCGACAAGACGTGCACCCCGGGCGGCGCCTACACGGCTCCGGCAGCGCTGCTGAAGGACAAGGGCGAGACGGCCGAGGAGGTCGCCAAGGCGGACATCGCGGCCAACGCCGAGCAGTCGTACGGCGGTGCCACCTACGGCGCCGTCACCTCGCATAAGGTGCTGGCGTCCAGGGCGGTGACGGTGGCCGGGCAGAAGGGCTACCGGGTGCGCTGGAAGGCGGTCACGAGCAAGGGCGCCGACGGCTACGTGGAGTCGGTCGCCTTCCCCTCCCCCGGCAACGCCCAGCAGATCGTGGTGGTGCGCTTCGGCGTGGACGTCGGCCAGAAGGTGTCCGTCATCGACGAGATCCTGAAGGGCATCAAGGCCTCATCGGCCGACGGCGCGGGCCAGGACGTCTGACGCCTGCCGGCGCTGTGAGCCGGCCGGGCGGGGCGCCCCTCCGCTCAAGGGGAACCCCACCCGGCCGGGGGTGCGCGCCGCCCCCGTCCCCACGGTGCGGCGCGATCAGGTCACCGTTCAGTCATCCCGTGAACGGCGGCCTGGGTCCTGGGTCAGTCCGAGCGCGGGCAGCACGGTGGCCTCCACGAAGCGGACGAGGTAGTCGGCGTCGGCGTACTGGCCGCTGAGCACGGGCCGGACGCGCAGGACACCGAACATCATGGCGGGTACGTACTCCAGCGCGGGGTGGCCCGCCGCCACCTCGTCCCGCTCCACGCCCCGGTCGAGCATCGCCTGGAGCGCCGCGATCTCGGGCAGCACGAGCGCCTCGCGCAGCGCCTGGGCCAGTTCGTGGTCGGCCGTGACCGCGTGCCCGAGGGCCTGCATGAGCGTCGCGTCCTTGTTGGACCAGTCGCCGGCCGCCCGGGCGGCCTGCCGCAGGTCCTCCGCGAGCGATCCGGTGTCGATGCCGGCGAACCGCACCTTGCGGCTGGCGCGCAGCGCGGCCGCGACGAACTGCGGCTTGTTCCTCCACTGCCGGTACAGCGTGGACTTGCTGCACCGGGTGCTGGCGGCGACCCCCTCCATGGTGACGGAGTCGTATCCGCACTCGCGGATCTGCTCCAGCACGGCGTCGAAGAACTCCCGCTCACGCTCCGGCGTGATCTTGGAGCGGCGCGAGGCGGCGACCGTCTCCGGTCCGTCCGCGGCCTGCGACGTCATGCGGTGTTTCCCCTCACTCGTGTGCGGCCCGTCCTCAGCGTGTGCGGCGCCCTGGAGCGGGGCTCGAGCCGGTCTCCAGGCCGCGTCTCCAGTGTGGCGCACATCAATCGATACGGCAGTGTACCGGTACTGAATCGTATCGGTACACTGGCGTATCGGTACGCGGACGTATCGATGAGTTTCCGGGCGCGGCCCGGACGCGAGCGCACCACCGCACGCACCACCGTCAGCGAAGGGGCCGGGGGATGACTGCCCGAACCGAGCCCGCAGCGGCAGAAGCGGGGCCGGACGCTACCGCGCGTCCGGCTCTCATACGTGAGTTTCTGCTGGTCGCGGGACTCTTCCTCGTCTACAAGCTCGGCCGGCAGCTGGCCACCGGCCACACCGGGGACGCCTTCCGCGACGCCCGCCGCGTATGGGATCTCGAACGAGCGGCGCACCTGCCCCACGAGACCTCCGTGCAGTCCGCACTGCTGCACGGCGACGCCCTGGTCCACCTCGCGAACACCTACTACGCGACCGTCCACTTCCCGGCCACGCTGGCCTTCCTGGTCTGGCTGTACCTCAGGCGGCCCGCGCACTACGTGTGGGCCCGCCGGGTCCTCGCCGTGCTCACCTCGGCCGCCCTGGTGCTGCCGTTCACGTTCCCCCTGGCCCCGCCGCGGATGCTGACCGGGACGGGCCTGGTGGACACCGCCCGGATCTACGGCCCCTCCGTGTACGGGCCGCCGTCCAGCGACCACCTCTCCAACCAGTTCGCGGCGATGCCCTCGCTGCACTTCGGCTGGGCGCTGATGGTGGCGATCGGCCTGATCGCGGCCACCCGGTCCCGGTGGCGCTGGCTGTGGCTGGCCCACCCGCTGGTCACGCTGCTGGTGATCGTCGGTACGGCCAACCACTACTGGCTGGACGCCATCGTCGCCACCGTCATGCTCGGTCTCGCCCTCGCCGTCATCCACCCGCCGCAGCGGACGCCCGCCACGGCGGAGCGCGGCACGGCGGAGCATGGCACGGACGGGCTCGCCGCCGGCACCTCCGTCCTGGTGGGAGCGGGCCGATGAGCGCCGCCGCCCTGGTCGCCGTGGGCCTCTCGCTGATCTCGGCCGTCGCCTACGCGCTGGCCGCCGTCGCCCAGGAACGCCTCGCCTCCCGCGACGCCGGCGCCGGCCTGCTGCGGCTGCTGGGCACCGGTGCCTGGTGGTCGGCGGTCGGCCTGAACGCCGCCGCGGCCCTGCTGCACGTCGTCGCCCTCAAGTACGGGCCGCTGACCGTCGTACAGCCCCTGGGCGCGCTCACCCTGGTGGCGGCCGTGCCGCTCGGGGCGCGTGCGGCCGGGCGGCGGGTCAGCACGGCGGAGTGGCGCGGTACGGCGCTGACGCTGCTCGGGCTGGCCACGCTGCTGGTCACCGCATCCGGACCGGCCCCCGATCGGGTGCTGTCGCTGACCGGGGCGCTGGCGGTCGCCGCCACGACCGCGGCCGCGATCGGTGTGCTGTCCCGGCCCGGCGCGCGCCCGGGGCTGAGGCATGCGGCCGCGTCCGGATTCGCCTCGGGCGTCGCCTCGGCGCTGACCCAGACGGTGACCGTGGCGGCCACCGACCGCTCCGGCCCGGCGCTCGGCGTCGGGGTGATCGTGGTCGCCGTGCTCGTCGCCGCCTTCGCCGTCGGCGGGCTGCTGCTCTCGCAGACCGCCTACCGCGGCGGGCTCGGGGCTCCGCTGGCGGTGGTCACCCTCGCCAACCCGCTGGCCGCGGCGGTGATCGGCCTGACCATGCTGGGACAGGGACTGCAGGGCGGCGCCGCGGGTGTGCTGCTGGCCCTGGCCGGGGCGGGCCTGGCCGCGTGGGGCGTGCTCCTGCTGACCCGCAGGGCTTCCGCGCCGGAGCACACCGGTCACCCCGGCGCACACGGAGCGTCCACCGGGCACGAGGGGCAGGGCGGCCGGAGCGAACGCGGCGGACACGCCGAGCAGGACGGGTACGACGAGCACGACGAGCATCCGGTCGCGGCGGTGCTCGCGCTGGAGCCGGGGACGGCGACGGCGGAACCGGCACTGGTGCCCCGGCAGCCGGGGCAGCCGCGGCAACCGGAGCAGCCGGGGCATCTCACCGCCCTGTGAGCGAAGACGGCGGCGGCCGATGCGCGGGGAGACCCGCGAACACCGGCCGCCGCCGTCGCCGTAGCTGCCCGGGCGGTCTCAGCCCCAGCCGCGCGCGTCCTGCTTGAGCGCGGTGTCGACGGTCAGGGCCGTCGCCACCACGAGGCTCAGCAGCGGCTCGGGCAGCTGGTAGTGGACCTGCAGGACGTAGTTGTCCGCGGTCGTGAACAGGGTCTTGGCGAGGCCCTCCCAGGTCTTGGTGATCCGGGCGACCTCGTTGTCCGCGTGGTCGACGATCGCGAAGTTCCAGGCCCGCCAGTTCTCCGCCTTGATCGCGCCGACCTGCTGGCCGTTCGCGTTCATCGCGAAGTTGATCTTGCCGATCATGTTCTTCTGGACGATCTCGCCGACCTGCGACCCGTCCGGACGGGTCACGATCACCCGGGACTTGAAGATCTTCGCCGGCCGGGTCAGCAGCAGCTGCGGCTGGCCGTAGGCGTCGCGGATCTCCAGCTTGTGCGTCATGAACTGGTCCAGGCTGGAGACGAAGCGCAGGATCTTCTTCAGCACGCCCTGGCCGACCTGGGTGACCGACCCGAGCTCCCGGCCGTTCTGATCCATGACCTTGTACTCGTTGGTCAGCTCGATCAGCTTGGCCTTCTGGTTCACGACCAGGACGGGCTCGGTGAAGAGGGTGCCGCCGCCCGGGCCGCCGCCGGCGACGCCGGCCTGCCGCTGCACCTGGCGCTGCACCTTGGCGTCGGCGGTCTGCTGCTGCGGGAAGGCCGGCTGCTGGGGAGCGGCCTGCGGCGGCGCCTGCACGGCGGCCTGCTGCGCCGGGTTGGTGTGCTCGGTCCACTGCGAGCCGTCCCAGTAGCGGAGCGTCTGAGCCGCTCCGTGCGGATCCGGGTACCAGCCTGCAGGAGTGTTCGATTGCGTGGTCACCGGGGCACACTACCTTGATGTGACCGGTACCTGACCAGTCCGCACGGAACGGTGTTCACCGCCCGTTCACCCCGTCACGATCGCCGGGTCGCTGACCCCGGGCAGCCCGTTCTCGACGTGCCCGGCGAACCCGCGCAGGAACGCCGGGTCGGTGGCGCAGGTGACGGTCAGGTCGTACCAGCGCAGGCTCGCCGTCAGGTCGAAGGTCCGTTTCACGGTGGCACCGGGCCGTACGGTCACCGTGCCCGGGCCGCCGCCGTAGCCGCTCGTGACCTTCAGCTCCACCGTGCCGGATCCCTTGTTGGTGAACGTCAGCTCCACGCGGTCGCCGGCGTACCGTGCGGTGGCCTCGGGGCCCGCGACCGCGTTGCGGCCCCTGAAGACACGCAGGAAGCCGTTCGGGCCGTGAACGGCGAGGTCGTAGGAGCCGCCCGAGTAGGTGGAGTTCCAGGTGTCGGAGAGGGTCTTGCCGGCCTCGGTGGTGTAGGGCCAGGGGCCGTCGGCGCGGTTGCCCGAGGTGACGAGGAAGGCCGCACCCGCCTGCGCCCCCGAGGCGAAGGTGAGCGTGAACCTCCCGGCCGCTGTGTCCGCGGAGCCGTCCACCACCGGTGCGTACTTCAGCGGCCGGGCGGGCCGGCTGCCGCGTTCCTGCTTGGGCAGGGAGGGGTTGGCGGGCGGGGTGGGCACATAGTCGGGGTGACGGTTGCGGTCCGGCGGCTGGTAGCCGGCCGTGGAGGGCAGCGCGGCCGGTGCGGTGTCCTTGCGGGAGAAGTCGAAGGCGCTCGTCAGGTCGCCGCAGACGGCGCGCCGCCAGGGTGAGATGTTCGGCTCGCGTACACCGAAACGGCGCTCGATGAACCGGATGATCGAGGTGTGGTCGAAGGTCTCGGAGCAGACGTAACCGCCCTTGCTCCAGGGGGAGACGACCAGCATGGGCACCCGCTGGCCGAGCCCGTAGGGGCCGGCGGCGTGCCCGGCGTCACCCTTGAACAGGTCCAGGGAGGCGTCGACGGTGGACCGGCCCTGGGCGGCGGAGGCCGGCGGGTAGGGCGGGATCACGTGGTCGAAGAACCCGTCGTTCTCGTCGTAGGTGATGAACAGCGCGGTCCTGCCCCATACGTCGGGGTTGGAAGTGAGCGCGTCCAGGACCTGCGCGATGTACCAGGCGCCGTAGTTGGCGGGCCAGTTGGGGTGCTCGGTGAAGGCCTCTGGGGCGACGATCCAGGACACCTGGGGCAGCTCGCCGGACTTCACGTCCGCCTTCAGCCGGTCGAAGTAGCCCTCGCCCTTCCTCGCGTCGGTGCCGGTGCGGGCCTTGTCGTACAGCGGGTTGCCGGGCTGCGCGTTCCGGTACTGATCGAAGTAGAGGAGGGAGTTGTCGCCGTAGTTGCCCCGGTAGGCGTCCCCGATCCAGCCCCAGGAGCCGGCGGCGTCGAGGCCGTCGCCGATGTCCTGGTAGATCTTCCAGGAGACGCCCGCCTGCTCCAGCCGCTCGGGGTACGTCGTCCAGCCGTAGCCCGCCTCCTCGTTGCCGAGGACCGGACCGCCGCCCTTGCCGTCGTTGCCGGTGTGCCCGGTCCACATGTAGTAGCGGTTGGGGTCGGTGGAGCCTATGAACGAGCAGTGGTAGGCGTCGCAGACGGTGAACGTGTCGGCGAGGGCGTAGTGGAACGGGATGTCGTTCCGGGTGAGGTACGCCATCGTCGTCGCGGATTTGGCGGGCACCCACTTGTCGTACTTGCCCTGGTCGAAGGCGGCATGGCCGTCGCTCCAGCCGTGCGGCAGGTCCTGGATGAAGGCCAGGCCCAGGTCGTCGGCGTCCGGGTGGAACGGCAGGATGTCCTTCTTGCCGTCGGACTGCCTCCAGACGGACTTGCCGTTCTGTGTGACGGGACGTGGGTCGCCGAAGCCCCGGACTCCCTTGAGCGAGCCGAAGTAGTGATCGAAGGAACGGTTCTCCTGCATCAGCACGACGATGTGCTCGACGTCCTCCACCGATCCGGTGCGGGACTGGGCGGGCAGTGCCGCGGCACGCTGGATGCTGCCGGACAGCGCCGTGAAGGCGGTGGTGGCTCCCGCGAGTTGCAGGAATCGCCGCCGATTGACTTCGGACATGAGTGAGGACCCTCTCATCCTGACGTACGTGATCCCGTCAGATGACGGAATCTGCGCGGAGTGAGTGTTCCAAGAGCAACAAACGTCAGGGAAGGGTCTGGTGGCGCCCGTGTGAATCTCGGCGGTCCGTGCGGTGCGGCGTACCACCGGCGTCGGCGCCGTCGACCGGCTCTCGTTCCGGGCTGATCGGCGGAAGTCCGTGGATCGCCGCCGCGTTCCGAAGGCGTTGCTCCGAAGACGCGGCGGCGGGCGGCGGCACTCAGGGCGTCAGGTAGGCCTCCACCTCGCTGAGCTGGGCGGCCGGCCAGCCCGTGTTGGCGGTCACACTGAGCCGGAGGTGGCGCAGGCTGGTGGACACGGGCAGGGTGACGGTGGCCGTGTTGCCGGTGGCCGGGTCGAAGCGGTACGCCTGGGAGCCCAGCACGGTCGTGTAGCCGGCGCCGTCGGTGCTGCCGAGCACGGCGATGGTCTGTGTGCGGGCGCCCCAGGACGTGGACGGGGGCAGCTTCAGCACCAGCCGCCGTACGGCGTAGGAGGAGCCGAGGTCGACCGTCAGGGACTGCGGGAATGCGTTGTTGGCCGATTCCCAGTAGGAGCCCGCGTCGCCGTCGACGGCCTTGCCGGGGGTGTAGACGTCCTGGGAGCCGGTCGCGGTGGCCGGCCGGCCCTTGGCGAGGTTGCGGCCGGGGTCGGGGTCGGGGCTGCCGTGACCGGGCTGGGGCCAGGTGGAGCAGTCCGCCCAGGTGCCGGGCCAGCCGGAGTTGCCGCCGCCGTCGGTGAGCGTGAAGGAGCCCGAGTTCGCCGGGTAGGGGCAGTTGTAGGTGCCCGCGGCGCCCACCTGGGTGGCGGTGACGTTCCGGAAGGTGGCCGCTCCCGGCGCCTCGGCCTGGACCACGACCGTGCCGGTGCCGCGCACGGTCGCACCGGTCACGTCGACGTTCCGGACCGGGTGTCCCTGTCCGCCGCCGGAGACGAACTCGAAGGCGCTGTAGGGGCTGTCGGTGATGGTGGTGTTGGTGATGTCAACGGTCGCGTCGACGGCGCTGTCGTAGGAGTCCACGCGCAGCGCGCCCATCGGGTGGTTCCAGTTGGGGTTGATCGCGCCGGTACGCACCAGTGTGTTGCCGTCGACGGTGATGGTGCCGGACAGCGGGGAGAAGGGGTCGGCGAACTTCTGGTTGGAGATCGCTATGCCGCTGCCGAGGGCGTTGGTGTCGGAGACGAGGTTGTTCCGTACGGCGATGTCGGTGCCGCCGTAGACGGCGATGCCGTTGGCGAGGTTGGGCTGCGAGATGGTGTTGTTCTCGAAGCTGCTGTCGGTGTCGGCCGAGTACAGCGACCACATCGCGAGCGAGTCGTCGCCCTGGTTGCGCAGGAAGTTGTTGCGGACGCGGACCCCGCGGGCGTTGCCGTTGAGGTTGAGTCCGTCGGCGGTGGTGTCGAGGATGCGGCTGTTCTCGACCACCAGGTTGTCGTTGTTGCCCGTGAGCCACAGGCCGACCTTCATGTGCTGGATCCACATGCCGGACACGGAGGAGTTGGGGCCGAGGGAGCCGTTGACGAAGTTGTCGGGGCTGGAGTCGACGCGTTCGGTGACCTCACCGATGACCGCGAAGTCCCTGATGTGGACGTTGCCGGCGGAGCCGGACTGGTCGATGAAGCGGGAGGTGTGCACGACCGAGTACCAGCTGCCGGCGCCCCGCAGGGTCACGTTCTGCACGCCGCTCAGGGAGGATGTGACGCGGTAGTCGCCCGGCGGGATCCAGACGGTTCCGCCCCGGGCGGCGGCGATGGCGTCCCGGAACGCCTGGGTGGAGTCGCCGTTGCCGCTGGGATCGGCTCCCCTGGACACGACCGACACCGAACCGGCGGGCTGGGCGGCGGCCGCGGCGACCTGCTCGAAGTCGGCGACGTCCACGGTCACCTGGGTACCGGCCGACTCGACGGCGATCCGGTCGCCGGCCTGGACGTTCCGCCCCAGCAGCAGCCGGGCGTCGTCGAAGAAGTGGTGCGTCTTCGCGCCGGCGATCCAGCCGGTGTCGACGTACGAGTACTTCGCGGTCACCGGGACGGTCCTGGCGAGCCTGGTGCCGTTGACGTACACGTTCAGCGAACCGGACCGGCCGTCGGGGACGCTGTAGGCGATGTTCAACGCGTTGGCCGCGCGCGGCGCGGTGAACTCCACGCGCTGACCGGCCGTCAGCCGCACGGCCTGCCGGCCGGAGGCCTCCGAGGCGAGGGAGCCCTGGGTGTAGTCGGGTCCGATCCGGGTGCCGTCGGTCGTCGCGGACTCGGCCTCCACGGAGGTGAAGGGAAGCGTGGCACCCGCGGCCGCGTGCGCGGCCGGGGCCACGGTGACGAGCATGCCGGCGGCGAGCGCGACGACCGCGCCGATGGCCGGCATGCTCCTGACATATCTGGCGGTACTTCTGTGCATGTGCTGATCCCTTCGTGGTGGGGGTGCGGGGACAGCTGTGCGTGGCCGGCTCAGGCGCGCAGCCAGGCCGCCGTGTCCTGCGGCAGCCGGCCCGCGTCGTCCAGGGGACCGCTGCTGAGCAGGATTCGTGAGTGTGCGGGGAGATCGGCGGGGGCGGGCTCGAGGTTGACCACGCACACCGCTGTTCCGGCACGGGAGAAGGCGAGGACCCCGTCGGGGGCGGGCAGCCAGGTGAGGGGTCCGTCGCCGAAGACCGGACGGGTGGCGATGGCCTCGCGGTAGAGGGAGAGCATGGACCGCGGATCGTCGCGCTGGCGGTCGACCGCGTACGACGGCCAGCCGGCCGGCTGCGGCAGCCACGGCTCCTCGCGCGAGCCGAATCCCGCGTACGGCAGGCCGGCGGCCCACGGCAGCGGCACCCGGCAGCCGTCGCGGCCGGGGTCGACGCCGTGCGATCGGAAGTACATGGGGTCCTGGACGCGGTCGGCCGGGATGTCGGCCTCCGGCAGGCCCAGTTCCTCCCCCTGGTAGACGTACACCGATCCGGGCAGCGCCAGCGACAGCAGGGCGGCCGCGCGGGCCCTCCGGGTGCCGAGCGCGAGGTCCGTCGGCGTGCCGAAGGCCTTGGCGGCGAAGTCGAAGGCGGTGTCCTCGCGGCCGTAGCGGGTGACGGTGCGCGTGACGTCGTGGTTGCACAGCACCCAGGTGGCCGGGGCCCCGACGGGGGCGTGCTCGGCCAGGGTGGTGTCGATCGAGGCGCGCAGCCGCTCGGCGTCCCAGGGGCAGGCGAGGAAGGAGAAGTTGAAGGCGGTGTGGAGTTCGTCGGGGCGCAGATAGCGGGCGAAGCGCTCGGCGTCGGGGAGCCACACCTCGCCGACGAACACGCCGTCGTAGGCGTCGGCGACGGATCGCCAGGAGCGGTAGACGTCGTGGAGTTCGTCGCGGTCGACGAACGGGTGCGGCTGCGGGTGCGCGGCGAGGTCGGGCAGCTCCGGGTCCTTGACGAGCAGGGCCGCCGAGTCGATGCGGACACCGGCGACGCCCCGCTCGAACCAGAACCGCAGGATGTCCTCGTGTTCCCGGCGGACCGCCGGGTGCGCCCAGTTGAGGTCCGGCTGCTCGGGGGTGAACAGGTGCAGATACCAGTCGCCGTCGGGCAGCCGGGTCCACACCGGTTCGGTGGAGCCGACGAACTGCGACGGCCAGTCGTTGGGCGGCAGCTCACCGTCCGGGCCGCGGCCGGGCCGGAAGTGGAACAGTTCCCGCTCCGGGCTGCCGGGTCCGGCGGCGAGCGCCGCCCGGAACCAGGGGTGCCGGTCGGAGACGTGGTTGGGCACGATGTCGACGATGGTGCGGATGCCCGACTCACGGGCCTCGGCGATGAGCTTCTCCGCCTCGGCCAGGGTGCCGAAGGCCGGGTCGATGGTCCGGTAGTCGGCGACGTCGTAGCCGCCGTCCTTCAGGGGCGACAGGTACCAGGGGGTGAACCACAGGGCGTTCACGCCGAGTTCGGCGAGGTACGGCAGCCGGGCGCGGACGCCCGCGAGGTCGCCGGTGCCGTCGCCGTCGCCGTCCGCGAAGCTGCGGACGTACACCTGGTAGATGACGGCGGAGCGCCACCAGTCCTGGTCCGGCTGGGGGTTGCGGGCAGGGGTGGGCTGTCCCACGGTGCGTGCCTTTCTGTCTCGGGGGCTCCAGGGCGGTTCAGCCCTTGGTGCTGCCCGCGCTGATCCCGGCGATGATGTGCCGCTGGAAGACGAGGAACAGCGCCACCATCGGGATGCTGGCGATCACCATCGCGGCGATGAGCACGGTGAGCTGGATGTTCTGCGACAGCTGGACGAGCGCCACGCTGATCGGCTGTTCGCCGGTGTCGGAGAAGACCATCAGCGGCCACAGGAAGTCCTGCCAGACGGCCACCAGGGCGAAGATGGACACCACGCCGAGGACCGGCCGGGACATGGGCAGCACCACCGACCACAGGATGCGCAGCTTGCCGGCGCCGTCGATCTCGGCGGCCTCCAGCACATCGCGTGGCAGCTGGTCGAAGAACCGCTTGAGCAGATACAGGTTGAAGGCGTTGGCGACGGCCGGCAGCCAGATGGCGAGCGGGTCGTTGAGCAGGCTGGTGTGCAGGAACGGCAGGTCGGCGACGGTGAGGTACTTGGGTACGACGAGTGCCTGTGCCGGGACCATGAGGGTGGCCAGGATGCCGCCCAGGACGACCTTGCCGAAGGCGGGTCTCAGCTTGGACAGGGCGTAGGCGGCTGCCGTGCAGAACACGAGCTGGCAGGCCCAGGCGCCGGCCGCCTGCACCACCGTGTTCCACAGGTGCCGCGGCAGTTGCATCAGGTCCCAGGCGTCCGTGTAGCCGCCGGTGTGCCAGTGCTTCGGCAGCAGCGTCGGCGGGGTCTGGGCGACCTCGTCCGGGGACTTCATCGCGCCCGTCACCATCCAGTAGACCGGGAAGAGGAAGGCGAGCGCGAAGAGGAGCACGACGGCCGTGAACACCGTCCAGTAGGCGGCCTTTCCACGCGGGCGGGCGAGGGTGGCCGGGGAGATCAGGGTGCGGGTCCCGCTCATGCGTCCCCCTCGGCCCGGGTGAGCCGCAGATAGATCGCGGAGAAGACGCCGAGCAGGACGAGGAGCATCACGCTGAGCGCGCAGGCCCCGCCGAAGTCGTTGTAGAGGAAGGCGTATTTGTAGATGAGGTAGAGGACGGTGACCGTCGCGTTCTCGGGGCCGCCACCGGTGATGACGAACGGCTCGGTGAACACCTGCATGGTGGCGATGATCTGAAGCAGCATCAGCATGAGGATGACGAACCGGGTCTGCGGGATCGTCACGTGCCGGATGCGCTGGAGCAGGTTCGCCCCGTCCAGTTCCGCGGCCTCGTACAGCTCGCCCGGGATGGACTGCAGGGCGGCCAGGTAGATGAGGACGGTGCCGCCCAGGTTGGCCCAGGTGGCCACGATCACCAGGGAGACGAGCGCGGTGTCGGCGCCGTTGGACCAGTTCGAGGTGGGCAGGTGCGCGAAGCGCAGCGCCTCGTTGGCGAGGCCGGCCCCCGGGTCGTAGAACCACTTCCACAGCAGGGCGCTGACCACCGGCGGGATCATCACCGGCAGGTAGACCACGACCCGGAAGAAGGCCTTGGCGTGCCGCAGTTCGTTGAGGACGAGCGCCAGGGCGAAGGGGACGGCGAAGCCGATGAGCAGGGCCAGCAGCGTGAACGTGAAGGTGTTGCGCCAGGCCGCGGTGAACTCGGGGTCGTGCAGGACGCGGGTGAAGTTGGCGGTGCCGGCCCACTCGGGCGAGGAGCCGGGCGTGTACTTCTGGAAGGCGATCACGACCGCCCGGATCGCCGGGTACCAGGAGAACAGGGCGAAGCAGACCAGGCCGCCGAGGAGGAAGCCGTAGGCGCGGGCCTGGTCGACGAGGCGGCGCCGCCTCCGGTCCCCTGCCGGGGGCGGCGCCGGGACCGGGTGGGCGGCCGGCTGTGCCGGGAGCCGCCGTTCGGCCGTCTTCGTCATGGCGGTCAGCTCCGGGCCAGGATGCTGTCGATCTTGCCGGAGGCGTCCTCGAGGAGCTGGTCGATGTCCGCGTCCTTCTTGGTGAGGACGGCGGAGACGACGCCGTCGAGGACCGAGTAGATCTGCTGGGCGTTCGGCGGCTCGATCTTCATCTGCAGCTGCTGGTTGCCGTCCAGGAAGGCCTGGTAGTTGTCCACCGGCACATTGGCGTTGGCCTTCTTGAGCTGCTGGTCCTTGGCGTCGGCGGCGCCGGTGAACAGGCGCGGCTCGGGCAGGCCGACGGGGGCGTCGTTCTGCTTGGAGCGCGCGTAGTCGCCGAGGAAGCCGGATCCGGGGGTGAGGAACATGTGGTCGAGCCACTTCAGGCCGGCGCGGATCTGGGCCGGGCTGTCCTTCTTGCCGAACATGTAGCCGTCGCCGCCGATGAGGGTGCCCTTCCCGCCGGGCACGGGGGCGAGGGCGAGGTCCTTGTAGTCGCCGCCCTTCTCCTTGACCAGGATCGGGATGTTGTCCGGGGCGCCGAGGTACATGCCGAGCCGGCCCGAACCCATCAGCTGCTGGACGTCGTTGATGACGAGGAGCTGCTTGCTGCCCATCGAGTCGTCCGTCCACCGCATGTCGTGCAGGTTCTGCAGGACGGCGTGGCCTTCGGGGGTGTCGATCGTCGCCTTCCTGCCGTCGGGGCCGACGACGTCGCCGCCCTGCGAGTACAGCTCGGCGGTGAAGTGCCAGCCGCCCTGGTTCTGGGCGCTGTAGTCGGCGTATCCGACGGTGCCGCCGCCGAGGGCCGCGATCTTCCTGGCGTCGGCGCGGACCTCTTCCCAGGTCGCCGGCGGCTTGTCCGGGTCGAGTCCGGCCTTCCCGAAGAGCTTGCGGTTGTAGATCAGTCCCATCGAGTACCCGGTGCGCGGGATGCCGTAGACCTTGCCGTCCACGGTGTAGATGTCCCGCAGCTGCTTCTGGATGGTGCCGTAGCTCTTCAGTTCCTTCAGGTACGGCGTGAGGTCGGCCGCCTGGTTGATGTCGACGACGTGGCCCGCGTCGGTGAAGTACGTGTAGAAGACGTCCTCCATCTGACCGCCGGCGAGCTTGGCGTCGAAGGTCTTCGGGTCCTGGCAGGGGAATGCGTCGTGGGGGACGACGTCGATGTCCGGGTTCTGCTTCTCGAACGCGGCGACGTCCGCGTCGAAGAACTTCCGGTCGACCTTGGCGCTCTTCGGCGGCTCGCAGTTGACGGTGATGCGCGTCTTGCCGTCCGCCGCGTCGTCGTCACTCGACCCGCAGGCGGTAGCGGCAAGCGCGAGGGCGGAACAGACGCCGATCGCGACATAGGTACGGCGGAACCCGGTGCTTCTCATCGGTGGACCCCTCGTGGCACTCATGGCAGGAGCGGTGGGCGCCGCACACTCAAGCACCGCCGGCAAGTGACCGCAAGATGGCGCGCAGAATCTGTAATTATTTGACAGCGGATGGAAGGACTCCGCCGAGCCTGCGGTTCTCAGGGACGCGGCGCTTGCGCGGTGGACCCGCGCACCACCAGCTCGGGCTCGAACAGCAGCTCCTCCGCGGATACGGCGGTGCCGCCGATCTGCACGTTCAGCAGCTCGACGGCCGCGCGGCCCATGGCCTCGATCGGCTGGCGCACGGTGGTCAGCGGCGGTTCGGTGCAGTTCATGAAGGCCGAGTCGTCGTAGCCGACGACGGAGATCCGGCCCGGGACGTCGTACCCCTTGCGGCGGGCCGCCCGTACGGCGCCGAGCGCGAGCGGGTCACTGGCGCAGATGATGCCGGTGACGCCGCGGTCGATGAGCCGGGAGGCCGCGGCGTGGCCGCCCTCGATGGAGAAGATGGCGCGCGCCGTGAACTCCTCGGGCAGGTCGCCGGTGATCGCCCGCGCGGCCGCCAGCTTGCGGGCCGAGGGCACGTGGTCGGCGGGGCCGAGGACCAGGCCGATGCGCTCGTGCCCCAGGGAGGCCAGGTGCCGCCAGGCCTGCTCCACGGCGACGGCGTCGTCGCAGGACACGCCGGGGAAGCCGAGGTGCTCTATGGCCGCGTTGACCAGCACGACGGGGATGTGCCGGTCGGCGAGCAGCCGGTAGTGGTCGTGCGGCGCGTCGGCCTGCGCGTACAGACCGCCGGCGAAGACCACTCCGGAGACCTGCTGCTGCAGCAGCAGCTCGACGTAGTCGGCCTCCGAGACACCGCCCTTGGTCTGCGTGCACAGCACCGGGGTGAGCCCCAGCTGGGCGAGGGCGCCTCCGATGACCTCGGCGAAGGCGGGGAAGATGGGGTTCTGCAGCTCCGGCAGGACCAGGCCGACGAGCCGGGCGCGTTCGCCGCGCAGCTGGGTGGGCCGCTCGTAGCCGAGCACGTCCAGTGCGGACAGCACCGACTGCCGGGTGGCGTCCGAGACCCCGGGTTTGCCGTTGAGCACCCGGCTGACCGTGGCCTCGCTGACCCCGACCTTCTTCGCCACTTCCGCAAGTCGTCGCGTCATGCATGCAAGCCTAGCGCAAGCAACGCAAACAGCTTGCGTAACGGTACGCGGTGAATCGGCGGGCCGGGCGGGGGCCGTGGACAGGGGCAGGTCCCGTGGCAGGGGGCCGGCCCGTTTCGACCCGGCGCCGCCGGTGACCTGAACACCGGCGGTGCCGGGTCAGTCCTCGGGTGCCGAAACGACCGTCAGATGGGTGCCCGTGCCGCGGTGCCGGCGCGAGCGGCGCACCTGCGCGACCGCCCGGCGGGGCTCGCGCAGGACCATGGTCAGACGCCGGTGGCCGAGGTCCCGCAGGGTCTGCGGGGTCTCCTCCACGATGCGGCACTCCACGGGACCCCGGCGCGGGTCGGGGTGGAGCAGCAGCCGGACGGCCCCGTCGAGCCGGGTGGCGGCCTCTCCGACGGCCCGGATCCAGTGCGGCAGACCCTGCCGGTAGGCGGCCTCCATGAGCGGGTCCTGGGCGATGTCCCGGCGGATCGCCTGGAGTTCGTGGTCGTGACCGCCGCTCTCCAGCGCGGTGCGCAGGTGGGCCAGCATCGGCAGGCACCAGCCCGGCTCGTGCTCGCCGAGGACCTCGCCCGCGTCGGGGTGGAACAGGACGAACCGCAGGAAGTTGTCGCCGGGCATGGCCGTCGGATGGGGGCGCATGCCGCGGAAGAGCGTCCCGAAGGCGTTGTTGGCCATGACGACGTTCCAGTGCCGGTCGACGACAAGGGACGGGTAGGGCAGGGACTCCAGCAGCGTGGCGTAGTCCGCCAGGTACGACTGGGTCGCGCAGGTCTCGGGGACGGGCCGCGGTGCCGGCCGCCGCCCTCCTGCCTGATATGCCATCGGGAGGTCACCCCTCTTGCCTCTGCGGCCTTCACGCGGCGATGTGATCCTGCTGCCCGCCACGATCGGTGTCAACTATCGTGGCATTTCATGCCGCTCGACGGCTGAAATTCGCCACAGTTGTGGCGAGACCTGGATGTGAGTTCGAGGCACCCGCTACTCTCCGGGAAGTTCACGGCGACCGCTTGCGAGAAGCACGCACGCGTCTGAAACCCTCGAGAGACGTAGGAGTTCTGTCGGTGACGGATGGCTACGAGGATCCGGGCGCCGCGGCGACCGCCCAGCTGCCGGCCGTCGTCGCCCGCGTCACCGCGCTCGCCGACCGGCTCGGTGTGGCGCACGCCGAGGTCTTCGACGTCGGGCGGCTCTGCACCGGCTGCGGTGTGCCCGAGCCGGTGGTCAAGGCCCTGCTCAGCGGGCGGCCGGCGGGCGAACCCGATGTCCAGGCGCGATTCCTGCAGCGCCTGGACCTGTTGCGGCGCACGCGGCTGAAGCCCAACGGCCGCAGGTACACCCAGCAGGAGATCGCCGACGGTGCGGGCATGTCCCGGCAGCAGGCCGGCGCGCTCATCAACGGCGACCGGCGGCCCACGATGGAGCACTGCGACGCGTTGCAGCGTTTCTTCCGGGTGCACGCCGGCTTCCTCACCGCGGAGGATCCCGAGGCACTGGCCGGCGCCCTGCAGCGCACCGAGCAGGAGTTGCTGCAGAAGCTCGCCGACCGGGAGCGGGCCGCGGCGGAGGCGGCCGAGGATCCGCTGGAGCGGCTGCTGCAGGACCACGGGGTGCGCGGAATCGCCTGGCGTGCCGCCCAGTTGCCCACCGATCAGCACCGGGACAAGGTCGCCGAGTGGCTCGACATGCTGCTGGAGAGCGTCAAACGACCCGAGTAGTGAGCCGGGGGTGGACCGTGGGCGTCCCCAGGGAGATGCGCCGGCTGTGCGACGAGCTGGTGAGCGGACTCGCGACGCCCGCACCCGCGCCGCCGCACGAGCTGTACCGCGCGCTGTGCGAGGCGATGAGCGGTCGCCGCGGCCGCCCCGTGCTCTGCCGTACGGCCGTCTTCCCGCCGGGAACGGCGAGCGGGCTCTGGCTGGATCTGGCCGACCGTGATCTCATCGTCGTGGAGGAACGCACGGCCCCCGAGCACCAGTTGGTGATCCTGGGCCACGAACTGTGGCACATGCAGGCACACCAGCGCGGTCAGGACGGCGGCCACGGGGAGGGGCCGGGTGGAGCGCGGCGGCTGCTCGCCGACGCGGACCGGGACGGCACCGACCGTGTCGGGCCGCGGGCGGCAGGGCGCCGCGTCGCGGCCCATACCCGCTTCGACCACGTCGAGGAACGGCAGGCCGAGACCTTCGGACTGCTGCTGGCCAGCAAGTGCCGTACCCGGCTCATCGGTTCCGCGCCGCGCGGCCCGGTGCAACACGACGGCCTCGTCGGCCGCATCGGCGCGTCCCTGGGATATCGGGGCTCGCAGGGCTGAGCCGGACGCGGGCGCCACGGAGTTTGACCAGGTCCCGCCGCATCGCACAATCGCGGCACGACCGCACGACCGCACGACCGCAGGACCGCAGGGCGGTACGGCGCATGACCGCATGACTGTACGGCGCGTGACCTTGATACCGCCTCGCCGCACGGCCGCATCGCCGCACTGCCCCGTCGCCCCGTCGCCATGTCGCCGCGCGACCGGCCAGCCGCACGGCCGGGAGTCCGTCCGCCGGATGCGCCGCCCTTTCACCTCCGCTGAGCGGGCGAACCGACGCGGCGCCGGACGGCGTTGTCAGTGGTGGACGGCAAGCTGGAATCGTGCGCCGTACGACTCGGCGCACGGCGCCGCAGGGCGCGTGACCGTGACGCCTACCCGGGGAGAGCCGACCGATGCCCACCGCCGTACTGACCGACCGTGAGCGCACCGCCGTCCAGGCCTACCTGCGGCTGCTGCATACGGTGCGCGCCGCCTTCGACGGGCCGCCGGACGGCGACCGGCCCGCCGTCGTCCCGCCCAGCGTGCTCGCCGAGGCGGAGGCGGCCCTGGACCGGGCGGGACTCTCGGGCAACGAGGAGCGGTTCTTCCTGCTGCTGCGCGAATGGTGCCCGGCCTCCTGACCGGCCGGAGCCGGTCCGCCGCCGGCACGTGCGCCGCGAGGCCGGCGGCGGAGGCCTCGCGATGCGCACCCGGTGGCAGCGGCCACGAAAGGTCCGGCCCGACGCGGCCGCGCTGCCGCACGCGCCCGCCGAGGACGGGCCGGGCGGCGGGGTCAGGCGTGCGGTACGACGACGGTCGTGGCCACCACTCCGTCGCGTACGGCCCAGCGGCCGTCGAAGGACTGCAGCCGGTGGCCGCCGACCAGCGGCCCGGGGACGAGAAGCTCGGCGTGCAGGGTGCCGGCCGGTCCGCCGCCGGGGTGTGGACTCAGGGTGATGTCGGCCTCCGAGAAGTCCAGCCACTTGCGGGTGAGGGGGTACCACGCCTTGTAGACGGACTCCTTGGCGCTGAACAGGATCCGGTCCCAGTGCACGGCGGGCCGCTGCCCGGCGAGCCGGGCCAGCCGTTCGGCCTCGGCCGGCAGGAAGACGGTGGCTCCCACGCCGTCCGGCAGCGGGCCGTGCGGTTCGGCGTCGATGCCGACGGACGCAAGGTCGCCGACGCGGACCAGGGCGGCGGCGCAGTAGCCGTCGCAGTGGGTCATGCTGCCGATCAGACCGTCCGGCCAGCGCGGGGCGCCCCGCTCGCCGGTGACGATGGCCTGGGGCGGCACGCCGAGCTTCTCCATGGCACGCCGGGCACAGCCGCGCACGGCCGCGAACTCGCGGCGGCGCTTGGCCACGGCACGCGCGACGAACGTCTGCTCCTCCGGGTGGAGCGGGGCGTCCCACAGCGGGTCGTCACGGTGTGCCTCCACGGCCACGACCGACTCCGGGAGCAGCTCCTCGATCACCGGCTTCGACCTCCATCGGCAGAATACGACGTAGCGTTCCCGGGCGCCCGGGGCGCTTGCGCCACTCGCGGGGATACCCCACGGAGACCTCTTCGAAGCGGACTCCGTCGTGCCACGTGGTGCGGGGGATGTGCAGATGGCCGTAGACCATCGTGGCGACGCGGAACCGGCGGTGCCAGTCGGCGGTCGCGCTCGTCCCGCACCACATGGCGAACTCGGGGTGCCACAGGACCTCGGTGGGATGCCGGTCCAGCGGATAGTGATTGACGAGCACGGTCGGCAGGCCCTCGGGCAGCGCCTCGAGCCTGCGCTCCGTCTCGGCGACCCGGGCCCGGCACCAGTCCTCACGGGTCGGATAGGGGTCGGGGTGCAGCAGGTACTCGTCGTTGCAGACGATGCCCGTGCCCTCAGCGTAGGCGAGGCCCTCGGCCTTCGTGGCGCAGCCGGCCGGCAGGAACGAGTAGTCGTACAGGAGGAACAGCGGGGCGACGGCGACCGGGCCGCCGGCGCCGTGCCACACCGGGTACGGGTCCTCGGGGGTGAGCACGCCCAGTTCCCGGCACAGCTCGACCAGGTGCTCGTAGCGCGCGACGCCGCGCAGGGTGACCGGGTCCTTCGGGTGGGTCCACAGCTCATGGTTGCCCGGTGCCCACAGCACCTTGCGGAAGCGGTCCGCGAGCGTGCCGAGCGCCCAGCGGATGTCGGCGGCCTTCTCCGCGACGTCGCCTGCCACGATCAGCCAGTCGTCGTCGCCGGCGGGGCGCATGCTCTCGACCAGGGCCCGGTTCTCCGGGTAGCCGATGTGCAGGTCGCTGATGGCCAGCAGCTGTCCGGCCCCGGCCGTCGTCTCCACCCCGCACCCCTTTTCCGATCATCGGTCGTGGACACCACGAGAACACATTTCCATACGGTGGACAAGATGTTTCGGGCCGGGCACCGGCTTCCACCTGGCGCCGAACACCCGCCCGGCGTAGGGAAGACGGCCCGGCCGGACATGTCCCGGCACCGCGCCGGGGAGGGCCGCGCCGCACCGGGCGCGGACGCACTGCGGGGGCCGGCCGCCACCGGTTGGAAGCCGGGAATCCGTAACCTGCGCGTTGCACGCGGGCACCTTCGCAAGCCGTATGATCGGCCCAACGCCAACACCCCTCATCCCCCTTCGCACGGGGCTGTTCGGCGTCCCTTCCTCCTTCCTGCCCGGGCACGGGCCGCTCAGCCCTGCCCGCACCCCGTGAAAGGCGGCCTGCATGGTCTCTCGCGTACGCGTCTGGCTCAACCGCACGTACGCGGAGAACGTGTTCTTCATGGATCAGCTGCGGAGAAATCCCAGCGACCGCGCGGTGGAGATCCACGCCACCCACGCGGACCCCGATTCCCCCGTGCTGGCCGCCGCCGACACCGCGGACCTGGAGCCGGAGGGCCTGTCCCCCGCCGGGTACGTCGAGTACGCCCTGGACCAGTGCGCCCGGCGCGGCATCGACGTCTTCGTGCCCAGGCTGCACCAGGCGGCGATCGTGGCGCACCGCGCCGACTTCGCGGCGGCGGGTACGG
The DNA here is from genome assembly GCF_043199955.1 of Streptomyces sp. NPDC048514. Lineage (NCBI taxonomy): Bacteria > Bacillati > Actinomycetota > Actinomycetes > Kitasatosporales > Streptomycetaceae > Streptomyces > Streptomyces sp. NPDC048514. Next base: position 566,825 of record NZ_JBICWT010000002.1, read on the forward strand.
CCCTGCTGGCGCCGACGCCCGAGGCGGTGGCCGTGTTCGAGGACAAGGCCACCGCGTACGAGGCGGTCCGTTCCGTCGGCGTCCCGGTGCCACCCTGGTGGCGGGTGCGCACGGCGGACGAACTGCGCTGCGCGGTGGAGGAGTTGGAGTCGTCCGGGCACAAGGCCTGTTTCAAGCCGGCGGCCGGGGCCGGCGGGGTCGGCTTCCGGGTGATCACGCGCACCTCCTGCTCGCTGGCCGACCTCGCCGGTTTCCCCGGTCCGTACGTGCGGCTGGACTCGGTGATCGAGGCGCTGACCCGGGCCGAGGAGCCGGTGGACTGGCTGGTGATGCCCCGGCTGGACCAGCCCGAGGTGTCCGTCGACTGCCTGACCGGCACCGACAACCGGCTCCGGCTCGCGGTGGGCCGCACCAAGAACGGCCGCCGCCGGGGTTTCACCCTGGACGAGCGGTGGCTGGAGCCTGCCAGGCTGGTCGCCGAGGGCTTCGGGCTGCACCACCTGTCCAACATCCAGTTCCGTATGTTCGGTGACCGCCCGGTGCTGCTCGACGTCAACACGCGGCCCGCCGGCGGCCTGCACCAGCTGTCCCTCTGCGGGATCAACGTGCCCTGGGCGGCGGTGCGGTTGGCGCTGGGCGAGGACCCGGGGTTCATCGAGCCGCCGTTCCTCGGGCCGGACTACACGGTGGTGTCGGGGCCGCGCCCGCTGCTGCCCGCCGCGCTGCCCCGGCAGCGGGTGGGGTCGGCGGAGGCCCTGCTGCCCGCGGTGCCCATGCAGGCGGCTTCGCCGGCCGAGGTGCTGCCGCTGTAGTCACGGGCCGGTTCGGGCCGCCCACTTGACGGCGGGATCGGTCCATACCGAATTCATGGGCGCACCCGTTTCGCACTTTCCCCGCACTCCCTGACAGCCCCGTCCCGACAGGGAGACCGCGCGCGTCACCTTCGGCGGCGGCGCCGGCATGTACGGCGACGCACCTGGCAGTTCACCTCGATCACCGCCGGATTCACCGGCTGGCGATCGGGTCCGACGGCGGAGGGCCGCTCGGCGGAGCGGCCCTCCGCCGTCGGACCGGCCGGCGGACGCCGCTGGAGAAGCGACCGTACTGAGCGAAGGAGGCCGGTCACACCTGCGCGAAGAGACCGGCCGACGGCGTCTATTTCAGGTAGGCCAGGCCCGGATGGACCTCGGTGTAACCCTCGACCAGCCTGCGGGCCACGGTGACGGAGTCCACCAGCGGGTGCAGCGCGAAGGCCTTCACGGCCGTCTCCCGGGAACCGGACTCGGCGGCGGCGAGCACCTCACGCTCCACGGCCTTGACCGAGCAGACCAGTCCGGCGGCGTGCCCGGGCAGCGGCTCCGCGGCCAAGGGGTGCGCGCCGCCCGCGTCGACCAGGCAGGGCACCTCGACGACCGCGTCGGCGTCGAGGACGGACAGCGTGGAGCGGTTGCGCACGTTCAAAATGAGGGTGGTGCGCTCATCGCGGGCGATGGCCCGCATCAGGGCGAGGGCGACCTTCTCGTAGCCGCCGGACAGGTCGTCGGCTTCGCGTTCGCCCGCGCCGGCGCTCTCCCGGTTCTCCGCCATGTAGGTGGCCTCGCGCTCGGCGCGGGTACGGTCCCAGGCGAGCAGCGCGGAGACGCCGGGGTCCCCCGCCTCCCGGTAGAACCCGGCCTGCTGTTCGCGCAGGAAGGCGCCGCGGGTCTGCTCGGCCTCCCGGTAAGCGCGGACGGTCTCCCGGTTGAAGTAGTAGTAGTGCAGGTACTCGTTGGGGATCGCGCCGAGCGACCGCAGCCAGTCGGCGCCGAAGAGCCTGCCCTCCTCGAACGAGCCCAGCAGCGCGGGGTCGTCGAGCAGGAGCGGGAGCCGGTCGCGTCCGGCGACGCGCAGACCCCGCACCCAGCCGAGGTGGTTGAGGCCGACGTAGTCGACGAAGGCCTCCTCCGGGTCGGCGCCGAGGACGCGGGCGATGCGCCGGCCCAGGCCGACCGGTGAGTCGCAGATGCCGATGACGCGCTCTCCGAGGTGGCGGGACATGGCCTCGGTGACCAGGCCGGCCGGATTGGTGAAGTTGATGACCCAGGCGTCCGGTGCGAGGCGGGCCACGCGCCGCGCGATGTCGACGGCGACCGGGACGGTACGCAGGCCGTACGCGATACCGCCCGCGCCGACGGTCTCCTGGCCGAGCACGCCCTCGGCGAGCGCCACCCGCTCGTCGGCCGCCCGTCCCTCCAGGCCGCCCACGCGGATGGCCGAGAAGACGAAGTCCGCGCCGCGCAGGGCCTCGTCCAGGTCGGTGGTGGCCGTCACCCGCGGTGCGTCCGGGAGGCCGGCGGCCTGTTCGGCCAGGACCCGGGTCACAGCGCGGAGCCGGCCCTCGTCGAGGTCGTGCAGGACGACCTCGGTGACCCGCCTCTCGGCGTGGTCGGTCAGCAGCGCCCCGTACACCAGCGGCACCCGGAACCCGCCGCCGCCCAGAATCGTCAGCCTCACGTCCTGCACCTTTCCCGGAATTCCCGCCACGGCCACCTCGGCGGGCCCCTCGCGGCGGCCTGGTGATGAGCGGCCGGCCACCGCGCGGCCGTCCTCCCCACCGGGCCGCGGCCCGTCCCGCCCGAACTGTACGGGGCCGCACGACCGGCCCGCGAAGTCACCGCTCCGCCGGCCTCTGCGGCTTACGTTGCGCGTGACGACCGCCGGGGACGAGCCGTGGGCACCGCGCGGCACGCAGGTGTGCGCCCCCCGGGTGCGACTGCGGGCCCCGGGGCCCGGCGCGGCGGCGTGCGGCCCCGCCGTCCCGCCCGGTCCGGCGTCCGGCCCGGCGCCGGTTCAGACCCTGCCCCCGAAGAAGACCCGTACCTCCCGGATGAGGCCGTCCCGCACGGTGATCGCCTCGACGTTGCCATAGCGCTCACCACTGCTCAGCTCGTACTCGTAATGGACGAGGACCAGTTCCTCGTCCGCGGCGACTAGGTGGGTGATCCGGTGCTCGGTGAACCGGTGGGCGGTGGGGAAACAGCGCTCGAAGAACGCCGCCTTGTCGATGTGGTCGTCCCGGGGGCTGGTGAAGGTGAAGTCGTCGGCGTAGAGGGGAAGGGCCGCCTCACGGTCCTGTGACCAGTAGTGACGGAACGCCGCCTCGACGACGCCGGCCGGAGAGCCGTTCATACGCTGTCCTCGGTCGTGGGGGTGGACCGTACCCGGCCACGATATCTCCGCCGCCGGGCCGGATGCCTTCGGCTCGTGAACCCCTTTGCAGGGATGGGACTTTCTGTGCTTCGAGGCTTGACGGCGCACGGGGCGCGGAGCACATTGACGGCACCGTGAGAGCGCTCTCAACCACTCGGATGGGAGCGCTCTCATCCGACTGTCCCCCGCTCCCCGCTCTTCCCGCTCCCCGCTCTCCCCGCTCTCCCCGCTCTCCCCGCTCACCCGGACCGTCCGCCTTCCCGTATCCGAGAGGCTCCCCCATGAGCGCATCCCCCGGCATCTACAGAGCCCGTCCACTGCGGCGCGCGCTGGTCGCCGTCGCCGCCACGCTGGGCCTGGCCGCGGCCGTCGCCACAGCCGCCACCGCACCCGCCGACGCCTCCGCGCCCACGCCACCCGCGGGCTGGACGCAGGTCTTCGCCGACGACTTCGTCGGCCCGGCGGGCGCCGGCGTCAGCTCCTCCGACTGGCAGTACGCCACGGGTACTTCGTATCCGGGCGGAGCCGCCGCCTGGGGCACCGGCGAGGTCGAGACGATGACGTCGAGCACGAACAACGTCGCCCTGGACGGCAACGGGAACCTGCTGATCACCCCGCGCCGCGACGCCTCCGGTCACTGGACCTCGGGCCGGATCGAGACCACTCGCACCGACTTCCAGCCTCCCGCGGGCGGCAAGCTGCGCGTCCAGGCCCGGATCCGGATGCCCGATGCCACCGGCGCCGCCGCGAAGGGCTACTGGCCGGCCTTCTGGATGCTCGGCTCACCCTTCCGCGGCAACTACTGGAACTGGCCGGGCGTCGGCGAGCTGGACATCATGGAGAACGTGCAGGGCCTGAACACCGACTGGGCCACGGTGCACTGCGGCACCAGCCCCGGCGGCCCCTGCAACGAGACCACCGGCATCGGCGGCTCCACCTCCTGCACCGGCGCCACCTGCCAGGGCGGCTTCCACACGTACGCGATGGAGTGGGACCGCTCGACCGGCCCCGAGGAGATCCGCTTCTACCTGGACGGCGTCGTGTTCCACACCGTGAAGGCCAGTCAGGTCGACGCGGCGACCTGGGCCAACGCCACCGGCCACGGCTACTTCGTCATCCTCGACGTGGCGATGGGCGGCGGCTTCCCGGCGGCGTTCGGCGGCGGCCCGGACAACGGGACGGAACCGGGCCACCCGATGACCGTCGACTACGTGCAGGTCCTGCGCTCCTCGGGCGGCGGCACCACTCCGCCGCCCACCGGCGACCGTGACGCCTACAGCACCATCCAGGCCGAGTCCTACGACGGCCAGTCCGGCATCGGCACCGAGACGACGACGGACACCGGCGGCGGGCAGAACATCGGCTACGCGGCCAACGGCGACTGGGCCTTGTACAAGGGCGTCGACTTCGGTTCGACGGCGGCCAGGCAGTTCTACGCCCGGGTCGCCAGCGGTGCCCCGAGCGGGGTCAGCGGGCTGGTCGAGGTGCGCCTGGACAACCGGGGCAACGCGCCCGTCGGCAGCTTCTCGGTGGGCGACACGGGCGGGCGGCAGTCCTGGCGGACCGTTCCGGCGAACATCGGCGCGGTGACCGGCACCCACGACGTCTATCTCACCTTCGTCAGCGGCCAGCCGGCCGACTTCGTGAACGTGAACTGGTTCGGCTTCGGCCACTGAGCCGGCAGCCGGCACCGGGCCTCAGCGCAGCTCCGCCCGGAAGGCCACCGGCGTACGGCCGGTGTGCAGCTGGAAGAACTTGGAGAAGTTCGCCGCGTCGGGGAAGCCCACGGCCACGCCGACGCGGCCGATCGGCAGATCCGTGTGGGCGAGGAGGCGCTTGGCCTCCAGGACGACGCGTTTGTCGATGAATCCCTTCGGGGTCTCGCCGGTGGCCGCGCGGACGGCGCGCACGAGGGTGCGGCGGGAGTAACCGAGTGCGTCGGCGTAGGCGCTGACGCTGTGGTTGGCGGGGAAGCCCCGCTCGACGGCGTCCCGGAAGCGGGTGAACGTGTCGCTCAGGGCGCTGCCGGCGCTCCGCCGGGACGCTTCCGCCGAGCCGGCCGCGAGGTGGGCGAGACGCAGCAGAAACGCCGTCAGGGTGTGCCGCAGGACGGCCGCGTGGAGGCTGAGCGGCAGGGTGGCGGTGTCCTCGTACTCGCGGCGCAGCTGGTCGAGGGCCGCTCGCAGCGCGGTGAGCTGCGCGGGGTCGGGGCGCAGCAGCGGCGGAAGGTCGTAGCGGTACAGGCCGGCGGCCTCGACCGTGGCGCGCGGCAGGAAGCCGGGCTGCATGGTCAGCACGGTTCCGCGGTACCCGGACTCCCTGGAGAACCGGTGGACCTGTCCGGGGCGGATCCACAGCAGGTCGCCGGCGGCGGGCTCGTACTCGGTGAAGTCGACCATGTGCCGGACGGGGCCGCCGGTGAAGAGCATGACCACGTGGAAGTCGATGCGGTGGACGCGGTGCAGGGGGGCGTCGGCGTGCCAGGTGCGGTCGGTTCCCATGGGGCCGATCTGCATGCCGACGCCGCCGGCCGCCAGGTCGGCCGGGAAGGGGAAGGTTCTGATCCCGTCGCGGTCCGTCGTGCCGCCGCCGCTCGTGCCGTCGGCGGCTGCTTGGCGTGTTCTGTCAGCCATGTCCTTTTCGTGCCGTCCCTGTCGCGTGCTCGCTGTCCCAGATTCACCAAAGGCTGACACACCCCGACCTACCTTCAAAAAAGTCAGACTTTTAAGTTTGAACACGTCAGGCGCGTTATCCCGCATTGAACGAGGACTTCTTGAAGATGACTGCTCAGACTTCCGACAGCTTCGAGTGGACCGACCTCGACCGGCGTGCCGTGGACACAGCTCGCTTGCTGGCGGCAGACGCGGTGCAGAAGGTCGGCAATGGACATCCGGGCACGGCGATGAGTCTGGCTCCTGCCGCGTACACGATCTTTCAAAAGGTGATGCGTCATGACCCTGCCGACCCGGAGTGGGCCGGCCGTGACCGCTTCGTGCTGTCCCCGGGGCACACCTCGCTGACCCTCTACACCCAGTTGTTCCTCGCCGGGTACGAGCTGGAGCTGGACGACCTGAAGGCGTTCCGCACCCACGGCTCGAAGACGCCGGGCCACCCCGAGTACGGGCACACCGCCGGCGTCGAGACCACCACCGGCCCGCTCGGTCAGGGGGTCGCGAACGCCGTCGGCATGGCGATGGCCGCCCGCTTCGAGCGCGGACTGTTCGACCCGGAGGCACCCGAGGGCACCTCCCCCTTCGACCACACCGTCTGGGCGATCGTCTCGGACGGCGATCTCGAGGAGGGCGTCTCCGCCGAGGCCTCGTCGCTCGCCGGCCACCAGAAGCTCGGCAACCTGGTCCTCCTCTACGACGACAACCACATCTCCATCGAGGGCGACACCGCGACCGCCTTCTCCGAGGACGTGCTCAAGCGGTACGAGGCCTACGGCTGGCACACCCAGCGCATCGAGCCCACCGCCGACGGCGACATCGACGTGCCCGCCCTGTACACGGCGCTGGAGGCGGCCCGCGCGGAGACCGGGCGGCCCTCGATCATCTCGATGCGCACGATCATCGCCTGGCCGGCCCCGAACGCCCGGAACACCGAGGCCTCGCACGGCTCGGCGCTCGGCGAGGACGAGATCGCCGCCACCAAGCGCCTCCTCGGTTTCGACCCGGAGCAGACCTTCGAGGTCGCCGACGAGGTCCTGGCGCACGCCCGCCGGGCCCTGGACCGGGGTGCGGAGGCGCACGCGGCCTGGGACAAGCGGATCGCCGAGTGGCGTACGGCCGCCCCGGAGCGGGCCGAGCTGTTCGACCGCGTGAGCAAGGGCGAACTGCCCGAGGGCTGGCAGGACGCCCTGCCGGTGTTCGAGGAGGGCAAGGCGGTCGCCACGCGTGCCGCCTCCGGCAAGGTGCTGCAGGCGCTCGGCACGGTGCTCCCCGAGCTGTGGGGCGGCTCCGCCGACCTCGCCGGGTCCAACAACACCACCATCGACAAGACCAGCTCCTTCCTGCCGGAGGGCAACCCGCTGCCCAAAGCGGACCCGTACGGCCGTACCGTGCACTTCGGAATCCGCGAGTTCTCGATGGCCGCGGAGATGAACGGCATCGCCCTGCACGGCAACACCCGGATCTACGGCGGCACCTTCCTGGTGTTCTCCGACTACATGCGCAACGCCGTCCGCATGTCGGCGCTGATGCAGCTGCCGGTGACGTACGTGTGGACGCACGACTCCATCGGCCTCGGCGAGGACGGCCCCACCCACCAGCCGGTCGAGCACCTGGCCTCGCTGCGCGCCATCCCGGGCCTGAACGTCGTCCGCCCGGCGGATGCCGGCGAGACCGCGATCGCCTGGGCCGAGATCCTGAAGAGGCACGCCGCGAACCCCGCCCCGCACGGGCTCGCGCTCACCCGCCAGGGCGTGCCGACGTACGCGCCGGACGAGGACGCGGCCAAGGGCGGCTACGTACTGCGCGAGTCCTCGACGGAGGTGCCGGAGGTGATCATCATCGCGACGGGCTCCGAGGTGCACCTGGCCGTGTCCGCACGGGAGCGGCTGGAGGCCGGGGGCACCGGCACGCGGGTGGTGTCGATGCCGTGCGTGGAGTGGTTCGAGGAGCAGCCGCGCGAGTACCGGGAGCGGGTGCTGCCGCCGGCCGTGAAGGCCCGGGTCGCGGTCGAGGCGGGCATCGGCCTGACCTGGCACCGGTTCGTGGGCGACGCGGGACGCATCGTCTCGCTGGAGCACTTCGGTGCCTCCGCCGACGCCGAGACCCTGTTCGCCGAATTCGGCTTCACCCCCGAGAACGTCGCCGCCGCAGCCCGCGAGTCGCTCGCTGCCGCGCGCGCCTGATACCGACGCGAGAAGAAAGATGAACACTGTGACCGAAGCAATCGCCGTCCCTGGAGCCCTCAAGCGCCTCGCCGACGAGGGTGTGTCCGTGTGGCTGGACGACCTGTCCCGCAGGCGGATCACCTCGGGCAGCCTCGCCGACCTGGTGGCGAGCGGCAGCGCCGTCGGTGTCACGACGAACCCGTCGATCTTCCAGGCCGCCATAGGCTCCGGGGAGGGTTACGAGGAGCAGCTGGCCGACCTCGCCGTGCGGGGGGTCACGGTCGACGAGGCCGTGCGGATGATGACGACCGCCGACGTGCGCGACGCCGCCGACGTCCTGCGCCCGGTGTACGACGCCTCCGGGGGCCGGGACGGCCGGGTCTCCATCGAGGTCGACCCCCGTCTCGCCCATGACACGGGGGCCACCGTCGCCGAGGCCAGGCAACTGGCCTGGCTGGTCGACCGGCCCAACGTGATGATCAAGATCCCGGCGACGAAGGCGGGCCTGCCGGCCGTCACCGAGGTCGTCGGCCTCGGCATCAGCGTCAACGTGACCCTGATCTTCTCCCTGGAGCGCTACCGCGAGGTCATGGCCGCCTACCTGGCCGGCCTGGAGAAGGCCCGGGAGCGCGGCGTCGACCTGTCGACGGTCCACTCGGTGGCGTCCTTCTTCGTCTCCCGCGTGGACAGCGAGATCGACAAGCGGCTGACGGCCCTCGGCACCGAGGAGGCCCTCGCGCTCAGGGGCCGCGCCGCACTCGCCAACGCCCGCCTCGCCTACGAGGCCTACGAGGACGTCTTCGCCTCCGCGCGCTGGCTCGCGCTCGCCGGGGACAAGGCGAACAGGCAGCGTCCGCTGTGGGCGTCCACCGGTGTGAAGGACCCCGCGTACAAGGACACCCTGTACGTGGACGAGCTGGTCGCGCCGGGCACCGTCAACACCATGCCGGAGGCCACCCTGTACGCGGTGGCCGACCACGGCGAGATCACCGGCGACACGGTGACCGGCGGCTACCCGCAGGCCCGCGCCGACCTGGCCGCCCTGGAGCGGCTCGGCATCTCCTACGACGAGGTCGTCCAGCAGCTCGAGGACGAGGGCGTCGCCAAGTTCGAGTCGGCCTGGCAGGACCTGCTGGACGCCGTCTCCACGTCCCTCGACAGCAAGGGAGTTGACGCGTAATGACGAACCAGGCCCCTGAGGCCCCGGCCGCGCAGGCAGAGGTGCGCGTGCCGGTGGCCCCGGCCGCCGACTGGGTGAACCCGCTCCGGGACGCCCGCGACCGCCGGCTCCCCCGCATCGCGGGGCCTTCCGGTCTGGTCATCTTCGGCGTGACCGGCGACCTGTCCCGCAAGAAGCTGATGCCGGCCGTGTACGACCTGGCCAACCGCGGCCTGCTGCCGCCGGGCTTCTCCCTCGTCGGGTTCGCCCGGCGCGACTGGGCGGACCAGGACTTCGCCGAGGTCGTGCACGACGCGGTCCGCGAGCACTCCCGCACGCCGTTCCGCGAGGAGGTGTGGCAGCAGCTCGCCGAGGGCATGCGCTTCATCCCCGGCGACTTCGACGACGACACCGCGTTCAAGCAGCTGAAGGACGCCGTCGACGAGCTGGACGCCTCCCGCGGCACCGGCGGCAACTTCGCCTTCTACCTCTCGGTGCCGCCCAAGTTCTTCCCCAAGGTCGTCCAGCAGCTGAAGAAGGTCGGCCTGGCGAACCCGCCCGAGGGCGCCTGGCGCCGCGCGGTCATCGAGAAGCCGTTCGGCCACGACCTGAAGTCGGCCCAGGACCTGAACCGGGTCGTGCACGACGTGTTCGATCCGGAGCAGGTGTTCCGGATCGACCACTACCTCGGCAAGGAAACGGTCCAGAACATCCTGGCGCTGCGCTTCGCCAACCAGATGTACGAGCCGATCTGGAACCGCAGTTACGTCGACCACGTGCAGATCACCATGGCCGAGGACATCGGCATCGGCGGCCGGGCCGGCTACTACGACGGCATCGGGTCGGCCCGTGACGTCATCCAGAACCACCTGCTGCAGCTGATGGCTCTGACCGCGATGGAGGAGCCGATCGCGTTCGACGCGGAGGCGCTGCTCACCGAGAAGCTGAAGGTGCTGAAGTCGGTCCGGCTGCCCGACGAGCTGGGCCGGCACACCGTGCGCGGCCAGTACGCGTCCGGCTGGCAGGGCGGCGAGAAGGTCGTCGGGTACCTGGAGGAGGACGGTATCGACCCGGGGTCGAAGACCGACACCTTCGCCGCGGTCAAGCTGGGCATCGAGAACCGCCGCTGGGCGGGCGTCCCCTTCTACCTGCGCACCGGCAAGCGGCTGGGCCGCCGGGTCACCGAGATCGCGGTCGTCTTCAAGCGGGCCCCGCACTCCCCGTTCGACTCCACCGCCACCGAGGAGCTGGGCTCCAACGCGATCGTCATCCGCGTCCAGCCGGACGAGGGCATGACCGTGCGGTTCGGATCGAAGGTGCCGGGCACCTCGATGGAGATCCGGGACGTGTCGATGGACTTCGCCTACGGCGAGTCGTTCACCGAGTCGAGCCCGGAGGCGTACGAGCGGCTCATCCTGGATGTGCTGCTCGGCGACGCCAACCTGTTCCCCCGTCACCAGGAAGTGGAAGAGTCCTGGAAGATCCTCGACCCGATCGAGGAGTACTGGGCGGCGCACGGCAGGCCGGCGCAGTACGCGTCGGGCAGCTGGGGACCGAGGGAAGCGGACGACATGCTCGCACGAGACGGACGGAGCTGGCGCAGGCCATGAAGATCGACCTGACCGACACCACGGCAAGCAAGATCAATAAGGCGCTGGTGCAGGGCCGCCGCGCCATCGGCACCCCGGCCGTGGGCATGGTCCTGACGATGGTCATCGTCACGGACGAGGAGAACGCCTACGACTCGATCAAGGCGGCCGAGGAGGCCTCGCACGAGCACCCCTCGCGCACCCTGGTCGTCATCAAGCGGCACGCCCGCACCCTGCGCGACCGCACCTCCTCCCGGCTCGACGCCGAGGTCCGGGTCGGTTCGGAGGCCGGCACCGGCGAGACGGTCGTGCTGCGCACGTACGGCGAGGTCTCCGACCACGCCGACTCGGTCGTCCTGCCGCTGCTGCTGCCGGACGCGCCGGTGGTCGTGTGGTGGCCGGTGGAGGCCCCCGACGCCCCGGCGAAGGACCCGCTGGGTGCGCTCGCCCAGCGCCGGATCACCGACCTGTACGCGGTGGAGCGGCCGATGGAAGTCCTGAACACCCGAGCCCGCAACTACGCTCCCGGTGACACCGACCTCGCCTGGACCCGGCTCACGCTGTGGCGGTCCATGCTGGCCGCCGCCCTGGACCAGGCCCGGACCAAGGTGACGTCGGCGGCGGTCGAGGCCGAGCAGGACAACCCCAGCGCCGAACTGCTCTCGCGCTGGCTGGAGGCCCGCCTGAACGTCCCGGTGGACCGTGTGGTCTCCGCCGGGCCGGTGGTGACGGCCGTACGCCTGGGGACCGCCGCCGGTGAGATCGTCATCGACCGCCCCGAGGGCCCGCTCGCGACCCTGACCCTGCCGGGTCAGCCGCCGCGCACCCTCGCCCTGAAGGTCCGCCCCACCTCCGAACTCATCGCCGAGGAGCTTCGCCGCCTCGACGCCGACGAGATGTACGCCATCGCCCTCACGGGCGAGGCCGCCAAGGAGAACGCCTGACATGTCCGACGCCCCGTCAGACACCCCCGAACTCATCCGCAGGCCCGAGTGGACGGCGCTCGCCGACCACCGCGCCCAGGGACAGCCGCACCTGCGCGAGCTGTTCGCGACGGACCCCGGCCGCGCCGAGCGGTACGTCGTCACGGTCGGCGACCTGCGCATCGACTACAGCAAGCACCTGATCACCGACGAGACCCTGGCCCTGCTCCAGGAACTCGCCGCCGCCACCGGTGTGTTCGCGTTGCGGGACGCCATGTTCCGCGGCGAGCGGATCAACGTCACCGAGGACCGGGCGGTGCTGCACACCGCGCTGCGCGCCCCGCGGGACGCGGTGATCGAGGTCGACGGCGAGAACGTGGTGCCGCAGGTGCACGCGGTCCTGGACAAGATGGCCGGCTTCGCCGACCGGGTCCGCTCCGGGGAGTGGACCGGACACACCGGCAAGCGGATCAGGAACGTCGTCAACATCGGCATCGGCGGCTCCGACCTCGGCCCCGCCATGGCCTACGAGGTGCTTCGCAGCTTCACCGACCGCGACCTGACGGTCCGCTTCGTGTCGAACGTGGACGGCGCCGACCTGCACGAGGCCACCCGCGACCTGGACCCGGCCGAGACCCTCTTCATCGTCGCGTCCAAGACCTTCACCACGATCGAGACGATCACCAACGCCACCTCGGCCCGCTCCTGGCTGCTGAAGGCGTTCGACGGTGACGAGAAGGCCGTCGCCAGGCACTTCGTGGCGCTGTCCACCAACGCGGAGAAGGTCACCGGGTTCGGCATCGACCCGGAGAACATGTTCGAGTTCTGGGACTGGGTCGGCGGCCGCTACTCCTACGACTCCGCGATCGGCCTGTCCCTGATGATCGCCATCGGGCCCGACCGGTTCCGGGAGATGCTGGACGGTTTCCGCCTGGTCGACGACCACTTCCGCACCGCACCCGCCGAGGCCAACGCCCCGCTGCTGCTCGGCCTGCTGGGCATCTGGTACAACAACTTCCTCGACGCCCAGTCGCACGCGGTCCTGCCGTACAGCCACTACCTCTCCAGGTTCACCGCCTACCTCCAGCAGCTGGACATGGAGTCCAACGGCAAGTCGGTGCAGCGGGACGGCAAACCGGTGGAGTGGCAGACCGGGCCGGTCGTGTGGGGCACGCCCGGCACCAACGGGCAGCACGCCTACTACCAGTTGATCCACCAGGGCACCAAGCTGATCCCGGCGGACTTCATCGGCTTCGCCCGTCCCGTGGCCGAGCTGAGCGGTGAACTGAAGGCGCAGCACGATCTGCTGATGGCCAACTTCTTCGCCCAGACCCAGGCCCTCGCCTTCGGCAAGACCGCCGAGGAGGTCCGGGCGGAGGGCGTGCCCGAGGAGCAGGTGGCGCACCGCACCTTCCAGGGCGGCCATCCCACCACGACGATCCTCGCCGGCGAGCTGACCCCCTCCGTCCTCGGTCAGCTGATCGCCCTGTACGAACACAAGGTGTTCACGCAGGGCGCGGTCTGGAACATCGACTCCTTCGACCAGTGGGGCGTGGAACTGGGCAAGGTCCTCGCCAAGCGCGTCGAGCCGGCCCTCACCGAGGGTGCCGACGTGCCCGGCCTCGACCCGTCGACCAAGGCCCTCGTCGCCGCCTACCGCACTCTCAAGAACGCCTAGGGAAGTGAACTGACATGCAGCTTGGTCTCATCGGTCTCGGCAAGATGGGCGCCAACATGCGCGAGCGGATCCGCCGCGCCGGCCACACCGTCATCGGCTACGACCGCAACCCCGAGGTCTCGGACGTCAAGAGCCTCGCCGAACTGATCGAGAAGCTCGACGCGCCCCGCCATGTGTGGGTGATGGTCCCCGCGGGCACCGCCACCCAGACCGTCGTCGACGAGCTGGGCGACCTGCTGGAGCCCGGCGACACGGTGATCGACGGCGGCAACTCCCGCTGGACGGACGACGAGAAGCACGCCGCCGCGCTCGGCATCAAGGGCATCGGCTTCGTCGACGCCGGTGTCTCCGGTGGCGTGTGGGGCCTGAAGAACGGCTACGCGCTCATGGTCGGCGGCGACAAGGAGCACGTGGACCGGCTGCAGCCGATCTTCGACGCGCTCAAGCCGGAGGGCCCGTACGGCTACGTCCACGCGGGCCGGGTCGGCGCCGGGCACTTCTCGAAGATGGTCCACAACGGCATCGAGTACGCGATGATGCAGGCCTACGCCGAGGGCTGGGAACTGCTGGAGAAGGTGCACTCGGTGGAGAACGTCCGCGAGGTGTTCCGCTCCTGGCAGGAGGGCACGGTCATCCGTTCCTGGCTGCTGGACCTCGCGGTCAACGCCCTCGACGACGACGAGCACCTGAAGCAGCTGCGCGGCTACGCGGAGGACTCCGGCGAGGGCCGCTGGACCGTCGAGGCGGCCATCGACAACGCGGTGCCGCTCCCGGCGATCACCGCCTCCCTGTTCGCCCGGTTCGCCTCCCGGCAGGACGACTCGCCGCAGATGAAGATGGTCGCGGCGCTGCGCAACCAGTTCGGCGGCCACGCGGTCGAGAAGAAGGACTGACCGGCCGTGGGGGACCTTCTGCTGGTCCGCCACGGTGAGACGGAGTGGAGCCGGTCGGGCCAGCACACCAGCTGGACCGACCTGCCCCTGACCGAGCACGGCGAGGAACAGGCCAAGTCCCTCGCCCCGCTCCTCACCGGGCGGACCTACGCCCTGGCGCTGGCCAGCCCGCTGGGCCGCGCGATACGCACCGCCGAACTGGCGGGCGTACCAGGGGTCGAGCCCGAACCCGACCTGCACGAATGGGACTACGGGGGCTACGAGGGCATCACCACCGCCGAGATCCATCGCGGCCGTCCCGGCTGGGACCTGTGGACCGACGGCGTGGCGCCCGGCCCGGCGGACCATCCGGGCGAGTCGCCCGAGGAGGTCGGCGCCCGCGCCGACCGGGTCCTCGCCCGCGTCGGCGACGCCCTCGCCGGGGACGCCGGTGACGTGGTGCTCGTCGCGCACGCCCACTTCCTGCGGGTGCTGACCGCCCGCCGGCTGGGCCTTCCGGCGGTCGAGGGCCGCCTCTTCCAGCTGGCCACGGGCACGGTCAGCCGCCTCTCCACGGAGCACGGGCGGCCCGTGATCGCGGAGTGGAACCGGCACGCGTGACCACACCGCCGACGGCCCGGGTCACCTCGTGTGACCCGGGCCGCGGTCGTTCCGGCGACCGGAGCCGCGCGCACGATGCCGTCGCCGGCCGGGCCTCGCGCCGAAGCGCCGCGCGCACGATGCCGTCACCCCGCACGGCCCGCGAGGAATCGCCGCCCCATACCCCCGTGGGGCTCCCGGCCGTGCTTCTACAATCACCGGCACGCGAACACGCGTACTCCACGCGTCCCACGGCCCCCGAAGGACATCGATGACGAGCGTCGAAGAACCGCTGCGCCCCGCGGAGCGGGTGCGTGACGCGACTCGCACCAGGGCCGAGATCCTCGACGTGGCCACGCAGGAGTTCGCGCGGGCCGGTTACGACGGCGCGCGGGTGGACGAGATAGCGGCCCGCACCCGCACCACCAAGCGGATGATCTACTACTACTTCGGCGGCAAGGAGCAGTTGTTCACGGCCGTGCTGGAACGGGCGTACGGGGAGATCCGGCGGGCCGAGCAGGAACTCGACGTGGAGCATTTGGACCCGGTCGCGGCGATCCGGCACCTGGCCGAGCTGACCTTCGACCACCACGAGCGGCACCCGGACTTCATCCGCCTGGTCAGCATCGAGAACATCCACGGCGCCGCGCACATCGCGGCGTCCGGGAAGCTCGGGCGGATCGGCTCACCGGCCCTGGACGTGCTCCGCCGCGTCCTGGCCGCCGGGCAGGAGTCCGGTCTGTTCACGGCCGGCGTCGACGCCGTCGACCTGCACGCGATGATCAGCTCGTTCTGCTTCTTCCGGGTGGCCAA
Organism: Streptomyces sp. NPDC048514; assembly: GCF_043199955.1. Classification (NCBI taxonomy): domain Bacteria; kingdom Bacillati; phylum Actinomycetota; class Actinomycetes; order Kitasatosporales; family Streptomycetaceae; genus Streptomyces; species Streptomyces sp. NPDC048514. The sequence goes on from NZ_JBICWT010000002.1 coordinate 582,485, forward strand.
CCGGCACACCTTCGGCGCCCTGTTCGGCCGGGACCTGGTGGCTCCGGCGCGGCGGGAGCACTACCGCACGATGCTCGGGGACATGGTGATCGCGTATCTGACGGCGCAACGCACCGCCGGCTGAAGCCCCGCGCCGCCCCTCGGCCCGGGGAAGCCGCGAGCACCGCGCCCCTCCCCCACGCCGCTCGGGACACGGAGAGACCGCGAGCACCCCGCCCCTCCCCCGCGCGCCCGGGACACGGAGAGACCGGCGGGCCCCCTTCCTTGCCCGCCACCGTGGACAGCCGCCCCGGGTGCCGGTCGGTAGGCCGGTCGCCGCGGTCCCCGGCCGCCCCGGTGCTCACGCGGGCGGGGCGGCCGCCGCGTCGAGCAGGGGCCCCAGCTCCCGTACGACGGTGGTGAGCGGCCGTACGTCCTGTTCGGCGCGGGCGAGGATGATCGCGCCCTCGATGGCACTGATCATCAGCGTGGCCAGGGACGCGGCACGGGCCGCCGGGACGCCCATGCCGGTGAGGGCCTCGGCGAGCGGGGCCCGCCAGGTCGCGAACGCCTCGGCCACCGCCTCGCGCGCAGAGGTGCCGGCCGACCCGCGGTCGACGGTGGCCGCGGCGACCGGGCATCCGGTGACGAAGCCGTCCGCCGCGTACTCGTCGGCCCACTGCGCGACCATCGCCGCGAACAGGGCGCTCGGCGTCGGCTCCGCGAGCCCGTCCACAAAGCGTGCGATCCGCTTGCCCGCGTACCGGCCGGCCCAGGTGACGGCCTCGGCCACCAACTGCTCCTTGCCGCCGGGGAAGTAGTGCTGGAGGGAGCCGCGCGGTGCGGCGGCATGCGCGGCGACCTCGCGCATGCCCGTGGCGCCGACGCCGTCACGGCGGATCAGCTGGGCCGCGCTGAAGACCATCCGCTCCCGCGGACCCCGCCGCGCCTCGGCCATGGCCGACCTCCGTTCCTCGGCCCTCACTCTATGACCGGCGTCATAGCGGACGCTACTATGACCACTGTCATACTCGGCTGGCGGAGGGAAGGGCGGCCACCGTGCACGTCGGTTACATCGGGTTCATCGGGCTCGGAGTGATGGGCCGCCCCATGGCACTGCGTCTGGCGGCCGCAGGCGTCCCGCTGGTGGTGTGGAACCGGACGCCGGAGCGCGCGGAGCCGCTGCGGGCGGCCGGGGTGGAGGTGGCCGCCGACGCCGGCGAGGTGTTCGCGCGGGCGGACGTGGTACTGCTGATGCTCGCCGACGAGACCGCGACGGACACGGTCCTCGGCCGCGGCACCCCCGCCCTGGCCGCACGGGTCGCCGGCCGGACCGTCGTACACATGGGCACGACCTCACCCGAGTACTCCCGGACCCTCCAGGACGAGGTCCGGGCCGCCGGCGGCCGGTACGTCGAGGCACCCGTGTCCGGCTCGCGGATCCCTGCGGAACAGGGGCAACTGGTGGCCATGCTCGCCGGCGAGGAGTCCGCCGTCGAGACCGTCCGGCCGCTGCTCGCGCCGATGTGCCGCGAGACCTTCGTGTGCGGTCCGGCACCCGGCGCCCTGCTGATGAAGCTCTCCGTGAACCTCTTCCTGATCACCCAGGTGACCGGTCTCGCGGAGGCGTTCCACTTCGCCGAGCGCCAGGGCCTGGACCGGCGGCTCTTCCTGGACGTCCTCGACGCGGGCCCGATGGCCAGCGGGGTCTCCCGGATGAAGGCTCCCAAGCTGCGCGAGCGGGACTTCGAGGTGCAGGCGGCCGCGCTGGACGTGCTGAAGAACAACCGGCTCATCGCCGAGGCGGCCCGCGGGGCCCGCCTCGCCTCGCCGCTCCTCGACGTGTGCCACAGGCTGTTCGAGGAGACCGTGGCAGGGGGCCACGGCGGCGAGGACATGGTCGCCGTACTGCGGGCGATCGAGGCGCGGACCGCCGACGCACCGTAGCCGCGCCCACCGCTCCGGCTCAGCACCGCGATCATCGCCCGCCGCTCCGGCTCAGCGCCGCGATCATCGCCCGACGCGTCGCCGTCGGCCGCTCCGGCTCAGCGCCGCGGGGCGCCGTAGGCCCGGTCCACGTGCAGGCGCACCACCAGGCGCCGGTCGCGGATCATCGCGGCCCGGTAGTCGTCCCAGTCCGGGTGTTCGCCGAGCACGTCCCGGTAGAGCCGGACCAGTTCCTCCACCGTCTCGTCGTGCGGGTCGGCGGCGACCGGGGACAGCTCGGCCGTGCCCTCCGCGACGGTGTACGCCCAGCGGTCGGCGCTGGTGACGTGGTACGAGGCACGGGGGTCGCGGCGCAGGTTGCGGGTCTTGGCACGGTCGTCGGTGACCGAGATCCGGATGATCCGCTCGTCCGCGTAGTAGGCGTGGCTGACATTGGACAGCTGAGGCCGGCCGTCACGCTTGAGGGTGACCAGCACCCCACCATGACCGTCGGCGAGCAGATCGAGCAGCGCGCCCTGTTCGGAGTCCTGAGTCATTCCAGGGTCAACCGCACGCGGCCGGCCGCGCATTCCCGCACTCCAAGGGGGACGTAGACACTGTCTCCTCCGACCTGGCTGGGCGAGGGTACGGGTGCGGCACTGCTCGCCCTGGCGGGCGTGGCCGCGCCCGGTGTGCCGCTGGCCGGTGCGCCGCCCCGGTCCGGCGGCGTCGCGTCGCTCACACACACCGGCGAGGAGCGGGTGCCCGGCGGTGTTCCTGCGCGACGATGACGCACGCGTGCACGCCTGCCGCGGCAGACGGAACGCACCGCGTACGACGCCGAGCGGAGGAGAGCGATGGGACTGCTGCGACAGGAAGCCGAACCGGGCGAGGCGGGGCTGGACGCCACGGCGCTGAGCCGGCTGGACCGGCACTTCGCCCGTCACGTCGACGAGGGGCGGCTGCCCGGCTACCTGCTGTCCGTGGCCCGTGGCGGCCGGGTCGCCCACCTCACCACGTACGGTCTGCGTGACATGGCCGCCGGGCTGCCGGTCGGGCCGGACACGCTGTGGCGGATCTACTCGATGACCAAGCCGGTGACCGCGGTCGCGGTCCTGATGCTGGTGGAGGAGGGCCGGCTGGCCCTGGACGATCCGCTCGACCGCCATCTGCCGGTGTTCGCCGACCCCCGTGTGTACGACGGCGGTGAGGGCACCGGCGTCCGCACCCGCCCCGCCGCCGGGCCCGTCCTGATCCGGCACCTGCTCACCCACACGGCGGGCCTGACCTTCGGCTTCTACTACAAGCACCCGGTCGACGCCCTGTATCGCGAGGCGGGTCTGGAGTTCTCGGTGCCGCCGGGTGCCGGCCTGGCCGAGACGGTCGAGCTGTACGCGCGGATGCCGCTGCAGTTCGACCCGGGCACGCAGTGGAACTACTCGGTCGCCTCCAATGTGCTGGGCCGGGTCGTCGAGGTGGTCTCCGGGCGGCCGCTGGACACGTTCTTCGCCGAGCGCATCCTCGGACCGCTCGGCATGACCGACACCGGCTTCCACATCGAGCCCGAACAGGAGGGCCGGATGGCCGAGTTGTACGGCGAGCGGCAGGACGGCGGGATCGAGCCGGTGCCGGGGTTGCCGGTGCGCGGCCGGCCGCGGTTCCTGTCCGGCAGCGGCGGTCTGGTCTCCTCGGCCCACGACTTCCACCGCTTCATGGAGATGCTGCGCCGGCGCGGCGAGCTGGACGGCACCCGGCTGCTGTCCGCGAACACGGTGGCCCTGATGACCCGCAACCAGCTGCCCGGCGGGGCGATCGTGCGCGACTTCGGCGCGCCGGGCCACCAGGAGCCCGGCAACGACGGCCTCGGCTTCGGCTTCAACGTCTCCGTGGTGGTCGACCCCTCCCGTACCCTGGCCCCGTCGAGCCTGGGCACCTACGGCTGGACCGGGGCGGCCTCCACCGCGTTCTGGGTCGACCCGCGCCACGACCTCACCGTGCAGTTCATGACCCAGGTACGCCCGAAGACCCTGAAGCTCTTCCCGGACCTGCGGCGGCTGGTGCACGAGGCCCTGCCGGACTGACCGTGCCGCCTCGGGCCACCCACCGCGCGGCGGCCCGAACGGCTCCGCCCCACCGTGCGAAGCGGGGCCGGCGCGTCAGGAACCGTGGGCCACGGCGTCGAGGTGGGGCAGGTGGTGGTCCATCCGCTCCCGCTTGGTCCGGAGGTAGGTGATGTTGCTCTCGCACGGCTCGATCAGCAGCGGCACCTGCTCGGCGACCTGGATGCCGTGCCGGAGCAGCGCCTCCCGCTTGGCGGGGTTGTTCGACATCAGCCGTACCGAGCCCACCCCGAGGTCGCGCAGGATCCCGGCGGCGACGCCGTAGTCGCGGGCGTCGACGGGAAGACCGAGCGCCAGGTTCGCCTCCACGGTGTCCAGGCCCTCCGCCTGCAGGGCCATCGCCCGCAGCTTGGCGAGCAGCCCGATGCCGCGGCCCTCGTGGCCCCTCAAGTAGACGACGACGCCGCTGCCTTCGGTGACCACCGCGCGCATCGCCGCGGCCAGCTGGTCGCCGCACTCGCAGTGCTGCGAACCGAACGCGTCCCCGGTCAGGCATTCCGAGTGCAACCGGACCAGGACGTTCTCGGTGCCGATCTCGCCGTGGACGAGCGCGACTTGTTCGTCACCGCGGTCGTGGTCCAGGTAGCCGATCGCCTGGAATTGCCCGTACACCGTGGGCAACGGGGTATTCACGACGCGTTCCGCGCCCGAACGCCGCGGGGACTTCTTGCCGAGTACGCCGAGGTTTTCTGTCATGATCTGATTCCTAAGCAGAGACGAAAGGCCGTGAAAAGATGAGTGATTCGGGCGCGCGAGCGGCGGCAGCATACGGTGTGGTGCCGACGGACACCACAGAAGACGTACGGGCGCGGGGGGCGGGCGGTTCAGCACAGGTCGCCGTCCTGCCCGTGGGCAGCTTCGAACAGCACGGCCCCTGCCTTCCGTTGGCGACCGACACGCTGATCGCCTGTGCCGTGGCACGGGAGATCGCCGCCGCATACCCCGTGCACCTCCTTCCTCCGGTGACGGTCTCCTGCTCGCACGAGCACGCGGCCTGGCCGGGGACCGTCAGCATCTCCTCCGTGACCCTGCACGCCGTGGTCCGGGACATCGCGGCCTCGCTGCGCCGCTCGGGCGTGGAGGCACTCGTCGTGGTGAACGGGCACGGCGGCAACTACGTACTGGGCAACGTCGTCCAGGAGGCCTCCGCGCGCGGGGAGCGGATGGCGCTGTTCCCGGCCGCCGAGGACTGGGAGGCGGCGCGGGAACGGGCCGGAGTACTGACCTCGCTGCTCACCGACATGCACGCGGGTGAAATCGAGACGTCCATTCTGCTGCACGCTCACCCCGAATTCGTCCGGCCTGGTCACGAGTCCACCGATTTCATCGCCGACGACCGCCGGCATCTGCTCACCGTGGGAATGTCCGGCTATACCGAATCGGGCGTCATCGGCCGTCCTTCCCTCGGTTCGGCGGAAAAGGGGAAGGAACTGCTGGCGAGCCTCGTCGAATCCTTCGAGCCGTATTTCGCGTTGGTCACCTCGTCCGGAGGACGCGGGTAGTCCGTCGCGGGCGCCCGGCCGGGATCCGCCGTGAGTGCCGGCCCCGACTCCGGCGCCGGCATCCGGGCGGGGGGCACAACTGCGGCTCCGGCGGCCGGGGCCGCCCGCCTGCGGGCGACGAGGACGACCGCGCCGGGCAGGCTCGCCACGAGGCTGAGCACGCCGTAGACCACGCCCACGGCGACGCCGGTGCTCGCGCCCAGTCCGGCGGCTCCGAACGCCCAGGCCGTGACGCCCTCGCGGGGGCCGAAGCCGCCGACGTTCAGGGGCAGGCCCATGGCGACGAGGGCGAGGACGGCGAGCGGGAACAGCACCGCGACCGAGGCGGCGGAGCCCGCGACCCGGGCCGCGACCACGAACATCACGAGGTGCCCGGCGAGGACGACCGCGGAGGACAGTGCGATGCCCGGGCCGCCCCGGCGGGAGAACAGGCCCCGCCGTGCCTCGCGAAGAGCGGTGCGCAGCGCCCCTTCGCGCCGCGCGGGTGTGCGGTTCATACGGACGGCGAGGACGACGGCCAGCGCGCCGGCGGCCGCGAGGGCCACCAGCGGGGCGAAGCTGCGGGCGTCCGCGCGGACCGGGGACGGCAGGCTCAGCAGCACCGTCGCACCGACGACGGTCAGCGCGAGCTGACCGGCGACCCGCTCCAGCACGACCGCCTTCACCCCGCGCCGGAGATCGCCCGCGCTCTGCCCGTGCCGGACCGCCCGGTGCACATCCCCGAGGATGCCGCCGGGCAGGGCCGCGTTCAGGAACAGCGCCCGGTAGTAGTCGGCGACGGCGGGCCTCAGCGGCAGCCGGATGCGCAGTCCCCGGGCCACCAACTGCCAGCGCCACGCGCTGAACACGGTGGTGACCACGCCGATGCCCAGCGCGGCCAGCACCGTCACGGTGTCGATGCGCCGGAGCCCGTCGAGCAGCGCGCCGGTGCCGAGCCGCCACATCAGCGCGGCGAGGATGACCACCCCGGCGGCGGTGCCCAAGTGGGTGCGCAGCGCACGGGAGCCGAGACGACGGGGCGCGGTGGCCTGCGCCGGGCCGGGCGCAGCCGCCGGCCGCGGCACGTCCACCGGCCCAGGAACGGCCACCGGCCCGGGCACATCCACCGGCCCAGGCACGTCCGACGGCCCAGGCGCGGCTACCAGCCCGGGCATGTCCACCGGCCCGGGCACGTCCGAGGGCCCGGGCATGTCCACCGGCCCGGGCATGTCCGAGCGCACGGCCTCCGGCGCCGGATCCGGCGGCGGCGGTGACGCCGGAGGTGACGCCACGGTGGCGGGCGCCGCCGGGTGCAGAAGTACCGCGCAGGCCGCGTCGGCCGTCGCCGCCCGCGCGTTCATGACGTTCCTCCAGCCGCCCCGGGCAGTGCCAGCAGGTCGCTGTGGTGGACGACGGCCCGCAGCTCACCGGCGGCGCAGGCGGCGAGCCGGTCGCGCAGGTAGCGATCGGCCCGCTCGCGCAGTTCCGGCCGCTGCTCGACGGCGGCGCCCACCCAGCCCCGCAGCCACTGCTCGGTCAGGGCGGCCTGGTCCGGGCCGAGCAGCCACGGGCTCGCGTGCACCCGTACCGTCGCCCCGCGTTCCGCGAACGCCTCGCACGTCACGGTGACCGCGTCCGGGCCGAGCAGCCCGTCACGGCGCTGATGGGCGTTGAACGCCTCGGCTATCTCGGCGTCCAGCGGATCGGCCGGGGTCAGTTCCACGCGTCCGGCGACGGACAGCGTGAGCAGCGCGGCGCAGCCGGCACCGGTACAGGCGTCGGCGAGGGTGCCGACCTCCTCCGGAGTGAGTACGTCGAGCAGCGCGGACGCGGTCACCAGCGAGGCACCGGCGAGCGCGTCCGGGGTCAGCCGGCCCACGTCGCCACGGCGCGTCTCGACCGTCACGCGGCTGCCGTCGGCGGCCGAGCGGGGGGCGGCCACGGCGGCGAAGTGCAGCAGATAGGGGTCGCGGTCGTGCAGGACCCAGTGCTGGGAGCCGTCCAGCCGGGGCGCCAGCCAGCGGCCCATCGACCCGGTGCCGCAGCCCAGATCGTGCACGACCAGTCCACCCGTCCGCCCCGGCAGGTCGGCCAGCCGGACGCGCAGGGGGTCGAGCAACTCCTCCGCGCGGGCGGTCGCGTCGGCGGCCTGCCGCAGCTGGAGCCACTCGGGCGCGTACCGCGGCGGCTCCTCGGAGTCACCGTCCCGCAGCCGTACGGTGGCCCGCTCGCCCGCCCGCCCGACCGGCCCGGCCCCGGCGACGACCAGGGCGCTGCCGACGCCCTCATGCGCCTTGGATCCCATGTCGTCCTCCGGGGAGACGCTGTCGGTCGGCATACGGGTCTCCGCTTCGTCGGCGCCCTCGGTCGTCCGAGCCGCCCGGGGCTCGTTCCCGGCGTGTGTCACGGACTCCGCCGCGCTCGGCCCGGGCTGCGCCGGGATCGGGGGCCTCGGGCCCGGCCGGGCCGAAGGGGAACCGGCCGATGCGGTCCTCGGGGTGCTCATGCCGCCCTCCTCGGTGTTTCGGGGAGCCGTCCGAGGACTCCGGCCAGGCTGCGCGCGGTGGTGGCCCAGCCGTCGAGCGCGGCGCGCCGGCCACGGGCGGCGGCCTTCAGCCGACGGCGCACGTCGGGCTCGCCGAACCAGCCGCGCAGTTCGGCCGCGAGCGCCGCGGGGTCCTCCGGCGGGACCAGGATCCCGGGCACCCCGCCGTCGGGCGCGCGGCCGACCGCCTCGGGCAGCCCGCCGACGTCGGTGGCGAGGACGGGGATGCCGCGGGCCAGGGCCTCGGTCACCGCCATGCCGTAGGTCTCGGCGTAGGAGGTGAGGACCGTCAGGTCGGCGGCGGCGTAGGCGGCGTCCAGGTCGGCGCCGGAGCGCGGGCCGGTCAGCCGCAGGCGGTCGGCGAGGCCGTACCGCTCGATGAGGGTGCGCAGATGGGCCACGTACCCGGGGTCGTGGCCGAGGCCGCCGACGCACTCGCAGGTCCACGGCAGGTCCCGTACCGTCGCGAGCGCCTCCACCAGCCGGTGCTGGCCCTTGCGCGGGGTCACCGCGGCCACGCACAACAGGCGGGAGACGCCGTCGGTGCCGGGTGCGAGGGGCGCGATGTCGGCCCCGGGCGCCGCGACGTGCACCCGGTCGGGGGCGAGTCCGTGGTGGGAGACGAGGCGGCGCACCGCCCAGTCGCTGGTCGCGATCACGGCGGGCACCGCCCGCAGCACCGCGCGCTCACGGCCGTCGAGATCGGCGGCGACGGCCGCGTCCAGGCCGGTCTCGTCGCCGAGCGGCAGATGGACGAGCACCGCGAGCCGCAGCCGTGCGGCCTCCGGGACGACGATCTCCGGCACGCCGCAGGCGACCAGCCCGTCGAGCAGGACGACAGCGTCGTCCGGCAGGTCGCGGAGGGTGCGGGCGAGGCCGTCCCAGGCGGCCCGGTCGGGGCGCGGCCAGGTACCGGGCGCGGCGTGCCGGGTGACCTGCCAGCCGAAGCCGGGCAGGTCCAGACAGACCCGGCGGTCGTAGGCGTTGCCGCCGCTGGGCGCCGACGGGTCGTCGACACCGCCCGGCATGACGAAGTGAACGGTGCGCAGGGACATGGCGACGATTCCGGCGTTCTCGGCGGTGGCACCGGCCTGCACGGGCACGTAGCCGAGACGCGCCCGCTCCACGGTGTTCGGGTTCGGCACGGTCGGGTGGGAGTGATCCGGGCCGGGGACGACGCGCCTCACCGTCGGCTCGGCCCGCCCCGGGGCCAGGGCGGGGAGACCCGGGGCCGAGGCGGGACGACCCGCGCTCGGGCCCGGACGCCCCACGGCCGGGGCGGACGGTGCCACGGCCGGGGCGAACGGTCCCGCGGCCGGGGCGGACGGCTCTCCGGTGCGATCGGTGCCGCTGCGGTGGGCGCGATCAGTGCGATCAGTCCGGTCGGCGCGATCGGTGCGATCGGCGCTTTCGACGGTCACCTCGGTCACAGGTCACGCTCGTAACTCGCCCAGGCGATGTGCGACTCGTGCAGGGAGACCGTGATCCCCGCCAGGCCCTTGGCGCCCTCGCCGAGGGCGCCCTTGTGGACGCGTTCGGCGAGCCGGTCGGCGATGACCTTGGCGAGGAACTCGGTGGACGTGTTGATCCCGGCGAACTCGGCCTCGTCGTCGAGGTTGCGGTAGTTCAGCTCGGCGACGACGGCGCCCAGCTCCTGCGTGGCCAGGCCGATGTCGACCACGATGTTGTCCTCGTCCAGCTGCTCACGGCGGAACGTGGCGTCCACGAGGAACGTGGCGCCGTGCAGTCGCTGCGCGGGCCCGAAGACCTCGCCGCGGAAGCTGTGGGCGATCATGATGTGATCGCGGACGGTGATGCTGAACAACGGACGACCCTCCAGGTGCGGCGCGTCTGGTCCCCCGGCCTTTGCCCGCCGGGGGATGCCGTGTAGTACGGCTCTCCGCTTCCCCGTGTTCAGCCCTCCCTCACTCTTTTCTCAGGTCAGGCCCGTCCCGGCGTACCGCACCCGGTGGCACAGGGCGGGGACCTCGCCCGAGGCCAGCTTCGGCATGACGTCCGGGAGTTCCTCGAAGCCGCTCTCCCCCGTGATCAGCGCGTCCAGCGCCGGGTCGGCGAGCAGGTCGAGGGCGAGGGCCATGCGGTCGGCGTAGGTGCGCCCGGCGCGGGCGGCCGGGGACACGGTGCCGACCTGGCTGCCGCGCAGAGCGAGCCGCCGGGAGTGGAAGGCCTCGCCCAGCGGCAGGCTGACGTGCCGGTCGCCGTACCAGCTCAGTTCCACGACCGTGCCCTCGGGGGCGAGGAGTTGCAGGGCGCGGGAGAGGCCGGCCTCGGTGGCACTGGCGTGTACGACGAGGTCGCAGTCGCCGAGAGCGTCCGCCGGCGCGGCGAAGTCGACGCCGAGCGCCTCGGCCGTCACGGCGCGGCCCGGGTCGGCGTCGACGAGCTGCAGCCGGACGCCGGGGAACCGGGCGAGCAGCGCGGCCACCGAGCAGCCGACCATGCCGCCGCCCACCACCGCGATCCGGTCGCCGATCAGCGGCGCCGCGTCCCACAGGGCGTTCACGGCGGTCTCCACGGTGCCGGCCAGCACGGCCCGGGCCGCGGGTACCCGCTCGGGCACCACGGTCACGGCGCTCACCGGAACGACGTAACGGCTCTGGTGCGGATACAGGCAGAAGACCGTACGGCCGATCAGCCCAGTGGGTCCTTCCTCGACCACGCCGACGTTCAGGTAGCCGTACTTGACGGGGCCGGGGAAGTCGCCCTCCTGGAACGGCGCCCGCATCACGGCGTGCTGGCTGTCGGGGACGCCGCCGCGGAAGACGAGCGTCTCCGTGCCGCGGCTGACCCCGGAGTAGAGCGCGCGCACCACGACCTCGTCCGCTGCGGGCTCCGCAAGGGTGACGTCGCGCAGCTCACCGTGGCCGGGTGAGCGCAGCCAGAACGCGCGGGCCGACCGGTTCATCGGCATCCTCCTGAACGATCGGGAAGTTGTTCACGTACCGAGAAGTGCACAGGCCGCGCACAGTACGCGGCGTTGATCGACTCTGTCACTCGGCCGGAGGGTGAGCGGTGGCCCTGAACAACACGTACGACGCGAGGCTTCAGCAGGAGACCGCTGTGGGAGCGGGCGTGCAGATCCTGCTGCTGGCCCTGCTCGGCTCGGCGATCGGCCTGGGGCCGGCCGGCTGGCTGACGGGGCTCGCCTTCGCGTTCGCCACCTGGGCGGTGCTCTCCCGCGCCCTGCACCGCTCCAGCCTCCGCCACTTCGGGCCCGCGAACCGGGTCACGCTCGGCCGGGCCACCCTGGTCGGCGGGGTGACCGCGCTGGTCGCGGACTCCTTCCGGAGCACGCCACCGGTGACGCTGCTGGTCGCCCTGACCGCCGTGGCGCTGCTCCTGGACGGTGTGGACGGCAAGGTGGCCCGCCGCACAGGCACCTCATCCGCGCTGGGCGCCCGCTTCGACATGGAGGTGGACGCGTTCCTGATCCTGGTACTGAGCGTCTACGTGTCGCTGGAGCTGGGCCCCTGGGTGCTGCTGATCGGCGGTATGCGGTACGGCTTCGTCGCCGCGGCCCGGGTCGCGCCCTGGCTGAACGCCCCGCTGCCGCCGTCCTTCGCCCGTAAGACCGTCGCCGCGATCCAGGGCGTCTGCCTGCTGGTGGCGGGCTCCGGGCTGCTGCCTCAGCCGGTGAACCTCGGCATCGTGCTGTCGGCGCTGACTTCGCTGACGTGGTCGTTCGGCCGCGATGTGCGCTGGCTGTGGCTCAACTCCCGCGTCCCGGCGCCCGCACCGGCCGAGCCGAGGGTGCTGGAGCTGGCGGCGCGCTGAGCGGCCGGTTCACCGAGCACCGCGCGGACCCCTTCGAGGTCCGCGGGCCCAGCAGCCGGGGGGACGATGCGCGGGGCTCGTGACCGACCGGCGGTGCGGTGAGGCCGGCGTCGCAGCTGTGGACCCGGCCCAGGCCCACCAAGGCGCGTCGGCACCGAAGCGGGTGCGACGGCACCCTGCGGCCGGGGCCGTCCTGCGTTGGATGGTCCGACGGTGCCGTCCCGGCCACACGGACGACTGCCGGCCCTTACGTCAGGCCCGCACGGCCTCCCTTGCCGCTCCGCCGGCCAGCTCCCGCAGCTTCTCCCGCGTTCGCGGGTCCGTGGAGTACACGATCGTGCCGACCATGCCGCGGGTCAGCAGCACCTTGTACGTGTTCCGGATCAGGCGGTCGACGTCGGCGTCGGAGGTCGACTTGCTGAAGACCGGGTCCTTGGACTGCGTGCGGTCCGTGATCCAGCGGTCGCCGCGCCAGACCAGGTCGGGACCGATGATCACGCCGGACCAGTCGTACTCGAACCCCTGAGCGGTGTAGACGCACCCGACCTGGCCGAAGCCGGCCGGGTCGGTGGCCCACAGGGCGGACGGCGGCGCGCCCGAGACGGAGCGTTCACCCCGGAGGTTCCAGGGGCGGGCCCAGTCACCGATGACCACGTCGGCGGGGAGCGGATGACCGGGCTTGGGCTCCGGGGACCAGGGCCAGCAGTAACCGGCGGACATCCGGGCGCCGTAGCCCTGGGCACGACGGGCTTCGAGGAAGGCCTCCATCTCCGCCGGGCTGTCGGCGACCAGCAGCCGCATTCGGTCGTCGGGTTCCCAGACGACCGGCCCGCCGGGGTCCAGACCGAGGAGGCGTACCACCCAGCGCAGATACCCGTCACTGCCACCGCAACGGAACTGGCTCTCCAGCGGTACGACACTGCACTCGAGGCCCTTGGCCGCCGCGGCGGCCATGATGTCCCCCACCGTGCCCATCTCGCCGGGGCGCACCACCTGGTGTTCGTCGAGCAGGAAGACAGGGACGCGGGCGACGTCGATGAGTTCGTCGATCTGCCGCTTGCCCGTGCGACGGGCCGCCGAGGTGAAGCGGTTGGCGGAGGTCTCACGGATGCGGTGGGCCTCGTCGCAGATCAGCACGTCGAGGGAGTTCTTCTCGGTCGTCATGAAACTGTTGAAGTACTTGAAGAGGTCCTGGACGTCGCGCCTGCGCGTGCCCGCGACCTTGCGCATCGTCTTCGTGAACGACTGCGATCCGGTGGCGTGCAGGGCCGGGAGACCCTGCCGGAAGAGCTCGCCGAGCAGGGACAGCGCGATGACGCTCTTGCCCGTCCCAGGCCCGCCCGTGACGACCACGATCTCCTTGTGATCGGACCGCTTGGCCTTGCGAACAGCGTTGAGGACCATACGGTAGGCAACCTGCTGCTCGTCCAGGAGGACGAACTGCTCGCGCTCGCGCACCTCCTGGGCCGCGACCGCCATCAACTGCCTCGACGGCACCGTCCTGCCCGCCTGCAGCTCGTCGGCCGCGCGAGCGCCGGGTACCTTGTCGCTGAGCCTGGTGCGGAGGTGGTCGATGAACTCACCGCGCCGCTCGCCGGTGAACAGCAGGCTCCGGCCGTCGAGTTCGACCGCCCGCAGACCGCCCACACCGAACTCCGTGGCGTTGTGCAGAAACGCGACGCCGCTGACCCGGTCCGGGTGCTCGGCCACCGCGCCGTTGAAGTTGACGAGGTACTCGCAGTACCGCCGTACCTGCTCAATGGGGTTGAGGACCGGGTGGGCGTAGGCATCGATGCGGCACAGGGCGGGATCGTCCTCGTCCGGCTCCGCCTGGCTCCACTGTTTCAGCTCCACGACGACGTATGACGGTTCGCCCGTGACCGGGTGCACTCCGGCGAGAACGGCGTCGGCCCTCTTGCTGTTCAGCGGAAGGGCGTATTCCAGCATGACCTCGACGTCGCCGAGGCCCGCGTCGTTGAGTGCGGCAGCCAGCGCGGGGATACTCCGCTCCCACGAGCGGGCCTCCGCGTTGCCGGGCCGGTAGCCGTGCATGTGGACGAACTGCTCGGTGAGGTGGAGGTAGAGCGAACTGTCGAGCGCTCGCGCGGCGATCGTTTTCGCGGACTCGCGGAACAGCAAAGACATCCCCCAGGCAGCACGAAGTGACTCGTGCGGGTGGGGGCGTGTCCTTCGAGACCCCGCCGAGGCGGAGCGGAAGCCCGTCGGGCCGCTATGACGATGTGATCAAGCCTACCGGGACGACGTCGGGAGGGAAGGGCAGGTTGCGTGACTTTCTGGGCGGGTCGCGGGAGCCGCCGGGGTCGGGGCGGCGGAGGCGTTGTTCGGATGCCGGGAGGGGGCCGGGGGCCGTTCCGTGACCTGCCGTGGGACCCGGCGACGGGGCCCACGGCCGCTGTTCACCCCTTCTGTTCCACCCGCACCCAGTCCACCTCCGCCTGTACTCCCCCGCCCGCGATCCTGTCCACGCTCGACTGGGGCAGGCCCCAGTAGGGCGTGGTGACCTTGTTCCAGCCGGCCGGGTAGGCGCCGCCCAGGGCGAGGTTGAGGATGACGTACTGGTCGTGGTCGTAGACCCACTGGCCGCGGGTGGACTCGAGCTTGTTGCGGGTCGTCTCCTGGACCAGGCGGTCGTCGACGTAGAAGCGCATCGCCGTCGGGGTCCATTCGACGGCGTACGTGTGCCACTGGTCGGCGGTGCCGCCGCCGGCGTATGTCTGGCGGGCGCCTATGTTGCCGTCCGCCGAGTAGCCGGGGCCGTGCAGGGCCGAGCTGGTCCAGTCGCCGTAGCCGATGTTCTCCATGATGTCGGTCTCGCCGGACGCGGGCCAGGACACGGACGGGTCGTCGACGTTGCCGCCCAGCAGCCAGAAGGCGGGCCAGAAGCCGTCGCCGACCGGCAGCTTCATGCGGGCGCTGACCTTGCCGTAGGTGAAGTCGAAGTGGGTACTGGTGTCGATGCGGCCCGACGTGAAGTCGTACCGGCCACCACCCGCCTGCGTGCAGCCCTTGCAGTACTTCGCCTTCAGGAGCAGGCTGCCGTTCTGGGTGCTGATGTTGTCCGGGGAGTCGACGTAGGCCTGCGACTCGCCGTTGACCGGTCCCATCTCCGTGCCGGTGCGTACGACCCGCCACTTGGAGCGGTCGAGCGCGGCCCCGGTGAAGTCGTCGAAGAACGTGGTGCGGTAGGCGCCCGGCTGGTCCGCGGGCAGGGACGGGTAGGCGGCGGAGGCGGTGCCGCCGGTGCCCCAGACCTGGAACTCGTAGAGGGAGTAGCCGAACTGGGCGGTGGCGGGGGCCGGGTTGTAGAAGGAGCGGCGTTCCTTGCCGAGCATGCGGACGTAGCGGCCGGTCGCGGGCGACGGCAGCCTGACGGTGTCGTGCAGGCCGGCCGCGTCGGCCGGAGCCTTCACGTTCGCGCGGCGAGCGGCCACGTCCGCCGCGGACGGCTCGTAGACCGTGCGCCAGGTGCGGTTGTCGTCGGACACCTGGACGAGGTAGTCGACGGCGTAGGCCGACTCCCAGTACAGGTCGACCGTGTCGATCGTCGAGCGGGCGCCCAGGTCGACCGACACCCACCGGTCCGTGTTCCAGTCGCTCGACCAGCGGCTGGCATCGCCCCTGAGGTCGGCCGGCCAGCCGCCGTCGGTCAGGAACGCCGGTGAGTGGCCCGCGTCCTGGTAGTAGCCGGCGTAAGCGGGGTGGTTGAGGGCCAGGTTGGTGCGGGTCGTCGACGCCGGGGCCGGTTCGCCGCCGTAGATCTTGAAGTTCCAGAGTGAATAGCCGTAGGGAGTGGCCCGTTCCTGGCCGCGCAGGCGGACGTAGCGGCCGGTGGCCTCCTGCGGGTAGGTGTGTGCGGTGACCGAGCCGCCGGTGCCCGCGGTCTCGGTGTAGAAGGGGGTCCAGTCGGTGCCGTTCTTCGAGACCTCGAGGACGTAGCGCTTTCCGTAGGCGGCCTCCCAGTCGAGGACGACCCGGTCGACGCGGATCACGGAGCCGAGGTCGACGCGGATCCAGGCGTCGTCGGCGAAGTTGCTGGACCAGCGGGTGGCGCCGTTGCCGTCGAAGGCCAGGCCGGCGGCGGTGCCGGCGTTCTCGCTGCCGGAGGCGGTGACGCCGGCCGGGTTCACCGCGTAGGAGGCGGCCGCGCGGTCGGTGTCCCAGGCGACGGCGGTGGGGGCCGCGGAGGCGGGGGCGGCCAGGAGCGGACCGGAGCACAGCAGGGCCGTGGCGGCCAGGGCGGCGAGCAGGGTGCGGGAGGTGCGCGTACGCATGCGGCTCTCCTTGTGGGTGGAGGTGCACTTCCTGATCTATGTCGCGTGCATGACAGCACGGAGAGGGTGTGGGGCCGGTGGGCGCGGGCTCCCCGCCCGTGCCCACCGGCGGTTCCGGACCGGCTCAGGCGGCCCGGAGTGCTTGGCCGGGCCGCGGTGGCCCGGAGTGCCTGGCCGGGCCGCGGTGGCCCGGCGGATGGACGCCGAGCCCAGGGGGCCCGGCGGAGTGCTACAGGGCCCCGTGCCCGGGGGACTGCCGCAGGGCCCCGTGTCCCGGCGGACTTGCCGCAGGGCCCCGTGTCCCGGCGGACTTGCCGCAGGGCCCCGTGTCCCGGCGGACTTGCCGCGGTGGCCGGCGGCCACGCGGCGCCGGCCCTCCGTGGTCCGGCGGTCGGTGGCCGGCTCAGGCGGCTCGGCGGGTCTGGCCGCGGTGGACTCGGACGATGTCCGCGTACCGGTGTCCGCTGCCCTTGATCGTGCGCGCCTGGGTGCGGTAGTCGACGTGGACCAGGCCGAAGCGCTTGTCGTAGCCGTACGCCCACTCGAAGTTGTCCAGCAGGGACCAGGCGAAGTAGCCGGCCAGGGGGGCGCCCTTGGCGGCGGCCGAGGCGCAGGCGGCGAGGTGTCGCTCCAGGTAGTCCTGCCGTTCGGGATCGTCGACACTGCCGTCGGGGCGGACCACGTCCGGGTAGGCGGAGCCGTTCTCGGTGACGTAGATCTTCCGGGCGCCGTACTCCTCGGTGAGCCGGAGCAGCAGGTCCTCGATGCCGGACGCGTCGATCTCCCAGTCCATGCCGGTGCGCGCGACTCCCTCCCGGCGGACCGAACGGACGTACGGCGCGGTGCCGCCGGGGTCGTCGGCGACGTACGCCGGGAAGTAGTAGTTCAGGCCCAGCCAGTCCAGTGGGGCCGCGATCGTCTCCAGGTCGCCCGGCTGCTCGGGGAGTTCGACGCCGTAGACCTCACGCATGTCGACGGGGAAGCCGCGGCCGTGCACCGGGTCGAGCCACCAGCGGTTGACGTGGCCGTCGTGCCGGCGGGCCGCCGCGAGGTCCTCGGGGCGGTCGGTGGCCGCGTGCACGGTGGAGAGGTTGTTCACGATGCCCACCTGGGCGTCGGGGACGGCGGCACGGATCGCCCGCGTGGCCAGGCCGTGACCGAGGAGCAGATGGTAGGAGGTGCGTACGGCGGCGGTCAGATCGGTCCGGCCGGGGGCCATCTTGCCCTCCAGGTGGCCGATCCAGGCGGAGCAGGAGGGCTCGTTGAGGGTCGCCCAGAGCTTGACGCGGTCGCCGAGACGGGCGGCGACGGCCGAGGCGTACTCGGCGAACGCGAGGGCGGTGTCCCGTTCGGGCCAGCCGCCGCGGTCCTGCACCACCTGGGGCAGGTCCCAGTGGTAGAGGGTGACGGACGGGGTGATCTCCGCCTCCAGCAGGGCGTCCACCAACTCGTCGTAGAAGGCGAGTCCCTTGGGGTTCACCGGGCCGGTACCGCCGGGGACCACGCGGGGCCAGGCCACCGACAACCGGTAGGCGTTGACGCCCAGTCGCCGCATCAGGCCGATGTCCTCGCGCCAGCGGTGGTAGTGGTCGCAGGCGACGTCGCCGTTGTCGTCGTTCGCGATCTTCCCGGGGGTGTGGGAGAAGGTGTCCCAGATCGAGGGCGTACGGCCGTCCTCGGCGACGGCCCCCTCGATCTGGTAGGCCGCGGTGGCCGTGCCCCACAGGAAGTCGTGCGGGAGTGCGGCGAGGTCGATGCGTTCGGACACGGAAGTCCCTTCGGAGTGCGGGATGTCGTTCACTTGACGGCGCCCGCCGTCAGACCGGTGACGAGATAGCGCTGCAGCAGCAGGAAGCCCGCGACCACGGGCACGCTCACGACGAGCGAGGCGGCCATGATCTGGTTCCAGTAGACGTCGTTGAGGGTGGAGTAGCCCTGCAGGCCGACGGCGAGGGTGCGGGTGGCGTCGTTGGTCATCACGGAGGCGAAGAGCACTTCTCCCCACGCCGTCATGAAGGCGTAGACGGCGACCGCGACGATGCCGGGGATCGCGGCCGGTACGACGACCCGCAGCAGCGCCCCGAGCGGACCGCAGCCGTCCACCAGCGCCGCCTCGTCCAGATCGCGCGGCACCGAGTCGAAGTACCCGATGAGCATCCAGATGGAGAACGGCAGCGAGAAGGTCAGGTACGTCAAAATCAGTCCGCCGCGGGAGCCGAACAGGGCGATCCCGGTGGCGTCGCCGATGTTGACGTAGAGGAGGAACAGGGGCAGCAGGAACAGGATGCCCGGGAACATCTGGGTCGACAGCACGGTCACCGTGAACACGCGTTTGCCGCGGAACTCGTAGCGGCTGACCGCGTACGCGGCGAACACGGCGATGACGACCGAGCAGACGGTCGCCGCACCGGCCACGATCAGCGAGTTCACGAAGTACTCGGCGAGCGGGACCGTCGACCAGATGTCGATGTACGGCCGGATGGTCAGGCCGCTGGGCAGCCAGCGGAACTTGCCGGTGACGTCCGCGAGCGGCTTCAGCGAGCTGGAGACCATCACGTACACCGGAGTGAGCACGAACCCGGTGAGCAGGGTCAGGAAGATCCGCCGCGACCACTGGAACGAGCGGGGCGGCGCCAGGGGCGAGTGGGGGCTAGACATCGGCGGCCCTCCGTCCGCGCGAGGTGAGCAGCAGGTAGACGCCGGTCACGACCAGCAGGAAGAGCAGCAGCAGCACGGACATGGCCGAGCCGGTGCCGAAGTTCCAGGTGACGAAGGAGGCCTGGTAGATGTGGACCGAGATGAGGTCTGCGGCCTCCGGGGCGGCCTTGCCGAACAGCACGTACGGGGTGTTGAAGTCGTTGAACGTCCACAGGAACAGCACCAGGACCAGGACCTGGTTGACGGGGCGCAGCGACGGCAGGGTGATGCGGCGGATCTGCTGCCACACCCCGGCGCCGTCCAGCGCGGCCGCCTCGTACAGCTCCTTCGGGATGTTCTGCAGTCCGGCCATCACGATGAGGAAGGCGAACGGCCAGCCCTTCCACACCGACACGGTCAGCAGGGCGTAGAAGCTGTTGTCGCCGATGAGCCAGAAGGAGGGCTTGCCGGTGAGGTGCAGCTGGTCGTGCAGAACGTGGTTCACCAGGCCGTTGTCGTGCTGGAACATGAACACCCAGGTGATCACGGCCGCGTAGACGGGCAGCGCGTACGGCACCAGGAACAGCGCGCGCAGCAGGCCGCGGCCGCGGAAGGTGTCCTGCATGCAGATCGCGGCGGCCGTGCCGATGAGCCAGCACAGGCCGACCGAGAGCAGGGTGAAGCCGACGGTGACGAAGAAGGAGTGCAGCAGGGCCTCGCCGACCGGGGCGTCGAAGTCCACCGACATCTTGTAGTTGCCGAGGCCGGACCAGGGGGCGGTGCCCCAGTCGCGGATGTAGAACTGGGTGAGTTCCTTGAAGCTCATCACGATGCCGATGACCATCGGCACCAGGTGGACGAGGAGTTCGAGGAGCAGGGCGGGCAGGAGCAGCAGATAGGGCAGCCCGATGCGGCGGATCCGCCCGGTGCGGCGGCGGGATCCGCGCGCCGCACCGGGGGACGTCTCGCGCACCGGCTCCTTGAGAGCGGTGGTGGTCATGGGCCCGCTCACGCCTTCGGCATCTGCTGCTGGGCCTTCTCCAGCTTCGCCTTGACGGAGCCGGTGGTCACCGCGCGGCCGGCGGCGGCGTCGGCGAACAGGTCCTTGACCGCCGTGCCGACCGCCGTCTCGAACTGCGACTCGGCGGCCACCTGTGGCAGCGCGGCCGCACTGGTGGCGAGGGTGTTCTTCAGCACGGAGGTGGCGGGCGCGTTGAACGCGGCGTCGCTCTGCGCGGCCTTGACCGGCGGGATCGAGGTGTACGCCTTGTTGAGGATCTTCTGTTCCTCGTCGCTGGTCATGAACTTCACGAACCGCGTGGCGCCGTCGAGGTTGTGGCTGTTCTTGAAGACGGCGATGTTGATGCCGGCGACCATCGAGTTGGTCTGGGCGCCGGTGCCGGGGGTGCCGGACTGCACGGGCACCGGGGCGACGCCGTAGTCGTCCTCGCTCATGCCCTGGGACTTGAGGTTGGCCGCGGCGGACTGCCACAGCAGCATGGCCTGCTTGCCCTTGGCGAAGTCGCTGACGGACTGGTTCTGCGCGTACTCGGCGTCGTTGACCGGGACGACCTTGTCCTTGGCCATCAGGTCGACGTACTGCTTGACCGCGTCCACCACCTTGGGGTTGGTGAAGTCGGGCTTGCCGTCGGCGGTGAAGAAGTCGGCGTCGTGCTGCTTGGCGAAGACGAAGACGTGGTGGATGTTCTCCGACACGTTCGCGCCCTCGGCGCCGAGCACGGACTTGCCCTTGGCCTTGATCTTCTTGCCGTCGGCGACGAGTTCGTCCCAGGTGGTGGGCGGCTTGGTGATGCCGGCGTCGGCGAAGATCTTCTTGTTGTAGTAGAGCGCGTAGGACATCGAGTACAGCGGTATCGCCGCCGGATCCTTGCCCTCGGAGCCGGTGGAGCCGAGCGCGGAATCCACGAACCGGTCCTTGCCACCGATCTTCGCGAAGTTCTTCGCGTCCCACGCCTGCAGCGCACCGGTCGCCTGCAGCGAGGCGCTCCAGGTGTTGCCGATGTTCAGCACGTCCGGGCCCTGACCGGAGGTGGTCGCCGTGAGGATGCGGTTGAGCAGGTCGGACCAGGGCACGACCTCCAGCTTCACCTTGATGCCGCTCTGCTTCTCGAACTTGTCGAGTTCGGGCTGGAGGACCTGCTTGTCGATCGCGATGCTGGCGCCCTGGTTGGACGCCCAGTAGGTCAGCGTCTTCGGCGAGTCGCCGGACCCGCTGCCGCTGGACGAACCCCCTCCGCAGGCCGTGGCCGCGAGGGCGAGAGACATGGTCACGGCGCCTACGGCCGCGGCTCGGATGCTGCGCATGGCTCCTGGTGTCCCTTTCCGGGAGTCGAGAACCTGGAGGGCCACTCGCACGAGCCGACACCCCGTTCGGTTCGCGAAGCCCCCTCATGGCTTAATTTAGGACGTGAGTTAAACCTCAGGAGAAACGAACGTCAAGTGATCCGGCAGCGGTAAACGGTCCAGGGGACCGGAAAACCGCGGAAATCTGGGAGGCCAGGTGGCAGGGCTGAGCGGCCGCACAGTGCGTGACCTGCGGCGGGAGAGCCGGAGCGCCGTTCTGCAACGGTTGTATGTCGATGGGCCGATGAGCCGGCACGCACTGGGCCCGGCGACCGGTCTGAGCTCGGGATCCGTCAGCAACGTCGTGGCCGAACTCCTCGCCGACGGCCTGGTGGAGGAGGCGGGCGTGATCGGCGCGGACGTCGGCAGGCCGCGCCGGCTGCTGCGGGTCCGCCGGGACAGCGGACGGCTGATCGGGGTGGACATCGGAGAGACCCGGGTGCGGGTGGAGCTGTTCGACCTGGGCATGGGTGAAATCGCGCGGACGGAACGGCCGTTGGGGCCGCGGGGATACGACGTCGACGCCGTCGTCGGACATGTCGCCGACGGTGTCGCGGAGGTGCTGCGGAAGGCCGGTCCGGGGGCGGCGGGTCCGGGCCAGGGGGCGGCCGGTCGGGGTCCGGGGGCAGCCGGTCGGGGTCCGGGGGCAGCCGGTCGCGGGGAGGCCGGTCGGGGTCCGGGGGCAGCCGGTCCCGGAGAGGCCGGTCGGGGTCCGGGGGCAGCCGGTCCCGGAGAGGCCGGTCGGGGTCCGGGGGTAGCCGGTCGCGGGGAGGCCGGTCGGGGTCCGGGGGTAGCCGGTCCCGGAGAGGCCGGTCCCGCTCACGCCGATCTGCTCGGCGTCGGTGTCGGCGTACCCGGCATCGTCGAGGGCGGCGGTGAACACGGGGCCGTCGTCCACGGGCAGACCATCGGCTGGGACGCGGTCCCGCTGGAACGACTGCTCCGCACGGCCGTCGGGCTCCCGCCGCACCTGCCGTACTTCATCGACAACGGTGCCAAGGCGCTGGGCCAGGCGGAGATGTGGTTCGGCGCGGGGCGAGGGGCACGCAACGCCGTGGTGGTGCTGTTCGGTTCGGGGGTGGGTGCCTGTGTGGTCACCGAGGAGGCGGCGCAGGGCCGGGCGGTGGAGTGGGGGCACCTGACCGTACGGGTCGGGGGGCGGAGGTGCCGGTGCGGGGCGCGGGGGTGCCTGGAGGCGTACGCGGGCGCGGAGGCGCTCGTGGCGCGCTGGCGCGAAGCGGGTGGGCGGCCCTCGGCCGGGGCGGGTGAGGAACGGGCGCTGACCGAACTGCTCGCCGCGGCCCGCCCCGTCGGCGACGGTGCGCCCGACCCCGTGGCCGCGGCCGTTCTCGCCGAGACCGCCGTCTATCTCGGCGCCGGCCTGTCCGACCTGATCAACCTCTTCCAGCCGGAACGGGTTCTGATCGGCGGCTGGGCCGGCCTGCAGCTCGGCGGCGGCTTCCTGGACCGGGTCCGCGGCCACGCCCTCGCCCAGGCACTGCGCCACCCCGCGTCGAGGGTCGGCGTCGAGTTGGGCCTGCTCGGCCCGGACGCGGTGACGGTGGGTGCGGCGGTCCTTCCGCTCGCGGCGTTCTTCGCAACGGGCGGCCGCCGCCCACACCCGGCCCCCGGCCCCCCGCGCTCCCCCGCGTGGCGGGCGGCGGTGGAGGGACGGCTGGCTTGAGGCGGAACGGTGGTGGGGCGGCCGACGAGAGGGCAGTGGGGCGGGCGACCGGCAGGAGGGGCACGGTGATCGGGCGACCGGCATGGCGGGGCACGGTGATCGGGCAATCGGCATGGCGGGGCGGTGAGGGTGAGTGGGTGGGGCGACCGAGGTCTGGGGCCCACGGCCCCGAGGGGCGGGGAAAGGGGCCCGGCGGTCCGCGCCACGAACCTGCGGCTCGTGGCGCGGACCTTCGCGACGCCGGCGCTGACGAGGACGCGACGCCCTGCTCGGCGGGCCGGCGCCCATGCCGTTCGGCCCGCGAGGCGGACGTCACACCCCGTCAGCGGGCCGGCACCGCCCTCGCGACGCGGACGTCACACCCGGCTCAGCGGGCCGGTGCCGGTGCCGTCGTCGACGCCGGTGCCGGTGCGTAACCGGCGGGGCGGATCGTGAAGGTGCCCCGGCCCTGGGTGCGGCTGCGCAACCGGGTCGCGTAGCCGAACAGCTCCGCCAGCGGCACGGTCGCGCTCACCGCGACCACGCCGCCGTGGCTCTCGGAGCCGCCGATGCGCCCGCGCCGGGCGGCCAGGTCCCCGAGGACTCCGCCGACCGCGTCCTCGGGCACCGTGACCGTGGCGTCGGCGACCGGTTCCAG
This sequence comes from Streptomyces sp. NPDC048514, assembly GCF_043199955.1. Lineage (NCBI taxonomy): Bacteria > Bacillati > Actinomycetota > Actinomycetes > Kitasatosporales > Streptomycetaceae > Streptomyces > Streptomyces sp. NPDC048514. The sequence continues at coordinate 605,945 of NZ_JBICWT010000002.1, forward strand.
CAGTGCCGTCGCGCAGGCACGCAGCGCCGCGCGAAGACCCAGCCGGCCCGCCGTGCGGAAGGCCGTGTCGGAGGAGTCCTTCACGTGCGTGGAGCCGTCGGTGAGTGTGACCCGCACTCCGGTGACGGGGTGCCCGGCGAGCGGACCCTCGGCGAGGGCGTCCCGGCAGCCGGCCTCGACCGCACGCACGTACTCCTGCGGCACCCGCCCGCCGATCACGACGGAACGGAACTCGAAGCCGGTGGCGCCCACTTCGCCGTCGAGCGGTTCCACGTCGAGCACGACATGGGCGAACTGCCCGGCCCCGCCGTCCTGTTTGACGTGCCGGTACACGAACCCCCGCACCGCGCCGACGACCGTCTCGCGGTAGGAGACCCTCGGCCGGCCCACGGTCACCTCCGGCCCCCCGTCACGGCGGATCTTCTCCACCGCGACCTCCAGGTGGAGTTCCCCCATGCCGGACAGCACGGTCTGCCCGGTCTCTGAGTCGGTGCGCACGACCAGCGAGGGGTCCTCCTCGGCGAGTCTCGCCAGTGCCGTCGCGAGCCGGCCGGTGTCCGTGCCGCGTCGCGCCTCGACCGCCACGGACACCACGGGCTCGGCGACCGCCGGCGGCTCCAGGAGCAGCGGAGCGCCGGGATCGCACAGCGTGGAACCGGCGCGGGCCCCCTTCACGCCCGCGAACGCGACGATGTCACCGGCGACCGCCCGGTCGAGCCCGGCGTGCCGGTCCGCCATGACGCGCAGGATCCGCGCCACGCGCTCGGTGCGCCCGGTGCCCGGGTCCCACACGGTTTCCCCCTTCTCGATCGTGCCGGAGTAGACGCGCACATAGGTCAGCCGTCCGGTGGTACCCGCGTTCACCTTGAACACGAGCCCCGCGAAGGGCGCTTCGGGGTCGGCGTCCCGCGTCTGCTCGGCGTCCTGGTGGACCCCGCGTACGGCGGGCACGTCGAGCGGCGAGGGCAGGTAGGCCACCACAGCGTCCAGCAACGGTTCGATGCCGCGGTTGCGGTAGGCGGAGCCGCACAGGACGACGACGCCCTCCCCGCTGCGGGTGAGGTCGCGCAGGGCGGCGGCGAGCGTCTCGGCGCTGAGCGTCCGGCGGTCGCAGAACTCCTCCAGCGCCGCCGGATGCAGTTCCGCCACCGCCTCCTCCAGTGCCCGGCGCCGCCGTACCGCCTCCTCCCGCAGTGTCTCGGGGACAGGCGCCACCATGGCCGTACCGTCCCCGCCCGTACCCTCACCGCGCGCCCAGACCAGGGAGCGCATCCGTACGAGATCGACGACTCCCCTGAAGTCGTCCTCCGCGCCGATCGGCAACTGGACGACGAGCGGGGCCGGATGCAGCCGGTCCCGGATGGACTCGACGGCCCGGTCGAGGTCGGCGCCCGCGCGGTCCAGCTTGTTGACGAACGCGATCCTCGGTACGCCGTGCCGGTCGGCCTGCCGCCACACCGACTCGCTCTGCGGTTCGACCCCGGCGACGGCGTCGAACACGGCGATCGCCCCGTCGAGAACGCGCAGCGAACGCTCGACCTCGTCGGCGAAGTCGACGTGGCCGGGGGTGTCGATGAGGTTGACGCGGTGGCCGTCCCAGGCACAGCTCACGGCTGCGGCGAAGATCGTGATGCCGCGGTCGCGTTCCTGCGGGTCGAAGTCGGTGACGGTGGTGCCGTCGTGTACCTCGCCGCGCTTGTGGGTGGTGCCGGTCGCGTACAGGATCCGCTCGGTGACGGTGGTCTTGCCCGCGTCGACGTGGGCGAGGATGCCGAGATTGCGGACGGTGGTAAGTGCGGCGGGGTCGGTGAGGTTGGTGCGCACGGCCCTGTGGCCTTTCGGAGAGTGGTCCTGAAAAGGGCGGCGCGATTCCCCGTACGCCCGTCGGACCCAGGGCTGCGGCGCCGGCCGGGCTCGAGCCGGTCGGGCCGCAAGGGTGTCAGCGGGGCGTCACGGGCATCCGGTACCGGCCGCGCAGCGGGCACCGGACGGACGAGGACACCAGGATCACGTCGGTCCGCGACGGGGGAACGACGACGGCGGTACGGTCACACACGGCCGGCTCCCCTCGGTCCTCACACACCTGATCAGGCGCGCCGCGGTGGTATCGAAGCGGCGCGCGATTGCACGAGTGAGTCTAGGAAGAGGGATCGGGCGGCGCCCACCCGTTTTCCCGCGGCGCCGGTTGCGACCTTCGGAACGGACGGTGGCCCCGGCAGCGGAGCACCCGGGTGAAGCGGCGTGTCCGGCACCGGCGAGGAAGCATGCGCCGGCTGCGACAACAGTCGGCGATCTTGGGCACCTGTAGACACGTGATCTTGTCGCCGTCCCGAAGGAAGTCAGCGTGACCATACCCATACGCCCCGTTCGACGTCTGCGGCGTGACCGGCGCTTCGATCTGCTCGCCACCTCCTTCTTCTTCCTCCTGCTCGCGATCGCCCTGTGCGTCCTCGTGTTTCTGGCGCGGACGGCGGCCGGCGTCGTCGAACGCCGTCCGGTGTGGGCCGGGGTGCTGATGGTGCTCGGCATCGCGACCGCCGTGGTGCTCCGGTCGAGGTGGCACCGCTTCTCCGCCGCGCGGTGCGCACGCCGAGCCGCCCTGGCGCTGGAGGAGGCGGCGGAGAAGGCCTCCGACAGCCTCCGCGCGGCGACACAGGAGCTCACCGTCCCGCCGGGCCCGAGCGACGTCGGACGAACTGCGGCTTTCGACCGGGTGCCGGAGCACACCGCACTCGACCCGGACGGCTTCGAGCGGGCCACGGCCGAGTACACCGAACTCGCCCCGGACGCATACGAGCACGCCACGGCCGAGTACACCGAACTCGCCCCGGACGCTTACGAGCACACCGCCGCCGAGTACGGTGAACTCGATCCCGACGGCTTCGAGCGGGCCGTGGCGGATCTGTGTGTCCGTGGCGACTGCCGGGACGTGGAAGTGGTGGGCGGGGCCGGTGACTTGGGGGCGGATGTCACCGCGGTCACCCCGGACGGGCGGCGCATGGTCATCCAGTGCAAGCGCTACGCCGAAGAGAACAAGGTCGGCTCGCAGGACATGCAGCGCTTCGGCGGCACCTGTTTCACCGTCCACGAGGCCGACGTCGCCGTGCTGGTCACGACGAGCGATTTCACCGCGCCCGCTCTCGACTACGCACAGCAGTCCGGCATCCTGTGCGTGAACGGCGAGGAGTTGCAGGCGTGGTGTGACGGCGCGGGCCCCAGCCCCTGGGAACGTGCGGACATCGTCTCCTGACCACCGGCCCGGCCATCGGCATCGCTCGGGCGACCGGGTGCACGGGGTCGGCGGCACGGGTGCCCCGTCGGACCCGCGCTCGCCCAGCGCCGCGTTCACGCGACGGAGCGGAGCGCTGGGCACCGGCAGCCCGGCGATGGCCTGGAGTGACTGCGGCGCACGCGCCTGCTGGCCTCCCAGCTCGGCCCCACGAAAGAACCCCATGGCCGCTGCCATGGGGTTCTCACTGGTGTCCGAGGGGGGACTTGAACCCCCACGCCCAATAAAGGGCACTAGCACCTCAAGCTAGCGCGTCTGCCATTCCGCCACCCGGACCAGGTGCCTGCCGCCTGACCGGGGGCTTCCCCGCGGCGACGAGACAACAATACCAAGGTTTCGGAGTGCGTTTCACCTGCGTATCCGTCCGCCGGGACGCGATCCGGGCAGCTCGGCAGCGAGATCGCCTACTGTCTACGGTCGGCAAGACGGCGCCTACGGTGTGTAAGTCTCCAGGCGATGTCGACCGCGCCGAGCGCGCCGAAGGGCCATGGAGGTCACGGCATGGGCCGGTACTCCGGGAAGCTTCCGGGCAGCCGCCGGCGCCCGGCCCGCTGACCCCCCACACTCCCCCACCACCCGCGCACCGGCGCCCCGCCCGCTGACCCTCCCCCACCGCCTGCGCGCCGGCGCCCGGCCCGCTGGCGACCCGCACTCCTGCGCCGGCCGCCCGGCCGGGGCCCCTCTCCGGTGATCCGCTCGTCCGCTCGCGGATCCCCGGAGGGCGTCGGGCGTCGGCACCCGCTGACGGGTGGCGCCTCGGCTCGCGGTTCGGTCGTGGTACGAGCGCCGGGTGCGCTCGGTGTGCTCCCGCATCAGACGAGTGGCGCGTCACGAGGCGCCGCGCGCCCCCGCGGACCGGTTGCCGCGCGCCCCCGCGGACGGGTTCACGGGCACCGCACGACCTGGCCCGCGTACGACAGGTTGCCGCCGAAGCCGAACAGCAGGGCCGGGTCCCCGCTGCGGACCTCACCCCGCTCGATCAGCTTCGACAGCGCGAGCGGGATGCTGGCCGCTGAGGTGTTGCCGGACTCGGTGACATCGCGGGCGATCACCGCGTCGACCGCACCGATCTTCTCGGCGAGCGGCTCGATGATGCGCAGGTTGGCCTGGTGCAGGACGACCGCGGCGAGGTCGGCGGGGTCGATACCGGCCTTCTGGCAGGCGCGCCGGGCGATGGGCGGCAGCTGGGTGGTGGCCCAGCGGTAGACGCTCTGCCCCTCCTGGGCGAACCGGGGCGGGGTGCCCTCGATGCGCACGGCGTTCCCCATCTCCGGCACCGATCCCCACAGCACCGGCCCGATCCCGGGCTCCTGCCCCGGCGCGCAGGCCTCGACCACGGCGGCTCCCGCCCCGTCGCCGACCAGGACGCAGGTGGTGCGGTCGTCCCAGTCGGTGATCTCGGACATCTTGTCCGCGCCGATGACCAGCGCCCGGGTCGCCGCGCCCGCCCGGACGGCGTGGTCGGCGGTGGCGAGGGCGTGGGTGAAGCCGGCGCAGACGACGTTGACGTCCATGGCGGCCGGCTGCGGGATGCCGAGGCGGGCGGCCACCCGGGCGGCCGTGTTCGGGGACCGGTCGATCGCGGTCGAGGTGGCGACGACGACCAGGTCGACGTCGCCCGGCGTGAGGCCGGCGGCGGCGAGGGCCTTGGCGGCGGCGTGTGCCGCGAGTTCGTCGACCGGTTCGTCCGGGCCCGCGATGTGCCGGGTCCGGATGCCCACCCGGCTGCGGATCCACTCGTCACTGGTGTCGACCATGCGGGCCAGTTCGTCGTTGGTGAGCACCCTGGCGGGCTGGTAATGGCCGACGGCGGCGATGCGCGAGCCGTTCATGTCGTGGGTTCCCCTCGTTGCCGTGGGTGGCGGGTCCCCCAGTCTGATCAGTGACTCGCGGGTACGAGGACAGGTGAAGCCACAGGAAACGGGCGCCCGAGTTGTCGGCTTCGCCTAGGCCCCCGGACGCCCGGGCACTCATCCGGTGAACAGTTGTGCCGCCCTCTGTACGAGCCCGTGCACCCCGTAGCCGGGGGGTGCGCCCACCCACAGCCAGGCCGGGACGATCAGGCCCCGGCGATCAGGCGGACCGGTGTCGCTGGCATCGGCGCGGTAGGACGGGAGCCGGAATTCGGGAAGGTGCGCGCCCTGGGAGGAGCCCCGGCAGACGCGTACTGCGGGGTGAGCCGCACGCCCACGCTCCATGTGCAGGACAATGAGATGGTCGAGGTCACCTCGCCGCACGGCGATCCGGTGACCCTCGGCGACCTCTGCATCAAGGGCCGTTTCGGCTACCAGCACGTACAGAACCGGGGCTGATCAGACCATGGGACGAGTCACGGAACGCCGCAAGGTCCTCCGGATCCGGGACGGGGCGGTCTCCACCCGGCCGGACACGCTCGTCGCCGAGGAGCCCCTGGAGATCAGGCTGAACGGCAAGCCGCTCGCGATCACCATGCGCACACCGGGCGACGACTTCGCGCTGGCGGCCGGATTCCTGGTGAGCGAAGGCGTCCTGGCCACCGCCGCCGACCTGCAGAACATCGTCTACTGCGCGGGGGCGACAGCGGACGGTACGAACACCTACAACGTGGTCGACGTGCGGAGCGCGCCCGGCCTGGATCTGCCGGACTTCACCCTGGAGCGGAACGTGTACACGTCCTCCTCCTGCGGGTTGTGCGGCAAGGCCAGCCTGGACGCCGTCCGCACGACCACCCGTTGGCCGATCGCCGGCACACCGGCGGTCCGGGTCACCCCCGAGCTGCTGGCGGCCCTGCCCGAGCGGCTGCGGGCGGCCCAGCGGGTGTTCGACCGGACCGGCGGCCTGCACGCCGCGGCTCTGTTCACCGAGGGCGGCGAGCTGCTGGACATAAAGGAGGACGTCGGCCGGCACAACGCGGTCGACAAGCTGGTCGGGCGGGCGCTGCAGAACGGCGACCTGCCGTTGTCCCGGACGATCCTTCTCGTCTCGGGCCGGGCCTCGTTCGAGCTGGCGCAGAAGGCGGTGATGGCGGGCATCCCGGTACTGGCGGCGGTGTCGGCGCCGTCGTCGCTGGCCGTCGACCTGGCGGCGGAGGCGGGCCTGACCCTGGTGGGCTTCCTGCGCGGCAGCTCCATGAACGTGTACGCGGGCGAGGAGCGGATCGCCCTGCGGGAGGCGTCCGCCCAGGGCTGACCGGTTTCCCGCGGCCCGGCGGCGGGGCCCCGCCGGCGGGAGCGCCCCCTTCGCCCCGGGGCCCCGCCGCAGCTCCGCCTCCGGCCGGGCCGGGACGGCCTCGGCCCTCCACGGGTCGCGTACGCGGGCTGCGCTCGTGACGGAACGTCGGCCCTCGCCGGCCCTCGTCAGCCGTCGGTGCCCGAGATCCGGGTCAACAGGCCCATGAACCGCTCGCGTTCGCCGGGCGTCAGCGGGGCGAGCAGTTCGTCGTTGGCGTCGCGGGCCGCCTGCTCGCAGCGGGTGAGGAGGCGGGCGCCCTCGCCGGTGAGGGACACCGCGTTCTTGCGGCGGTCCCGGGGATCGGGGGCGCGGACCACGAGGCCCGCGGACTGCAGGTCGTTCAGGACGCCGACGACGTCCTTGGGGTCCAGGCCCACGCTGCGGCCGAGATCGGCCTGGGCGACGGGGGCGAGGTCGCGGACCGCGGAGAGGACCACGTGGTGCCACATCTTGACGCCCTCGGCCGCGAGGGCGTCGGCGACCAGCGAGCGGCCCCGCGCGGCGGCCCGGCCCAGGAGCCAGCTGGGGAGGGAACGGATCGCGGGCAGGGGTGCTTCGGCCATGGCGGCACTGTAGCCCGGGAATCATTGGACTTCCCAACGAACCTTCCCTATCGTTGGGGCTTCCAACGAAATTCATGGGTGTTCCCAACGACCTGGTCGCCGGTGTCCCGGCACGGAGGGGTGTCATGCGTCGCGTCCGATACGAGTCCACCGGTGGTCCGCTGTTCCTGGAGGAAGCCCCTGTCCCCGAACCCGGTCCCGGCGAGGTGCTCGTGCGCGTCGAGGCGGTCGGGGTCACCCTGCCGGTCGTCCGCAAGGTCGCCGAGGCCGCCGAGCCGATCCGGCTGAGCGGCGAGATCGCCGGTGAGGTGGTCGCGGCCGGAGCGGGCGTGACCCGCCTGCGCACCGGCGACCGGGTGACCGGGCTGTGCTTCGGACACGGATACGCCGACTTCGCCACGCTGCAGGAGGCCATGGCCTCCCCGATACCCGAGTGCGCGTCCGCCGTGGACGCCGTGGCGCTGGTGCGCAGCGGGCTGGTGGCGTTCGGCGCGCTGGCGGCGGCCCGGCCCGAGCCCGGCGAGGCGGTCCTGGTCACGGCGGCCGCGAGCGGTGTCGGGCACCTCGCGGTGCAGCTGGCGCGGGCGCGGGGTGCGGGCCGGGTGGTGGGGGCGGTGTCCGGCCCGGGGAAGGCGGACTTCGTCCGGTCGCTCGGCGCGGACGACTGTGTCCGCTACGGCGACGCCGGCTGGGGGGAGCCCGTCGACTGCGTGCTCGACGCCGTCGGCGGTGACCTGCTCGGGCCCGCGCTCGCCGCCCTCGCCCCGTACGGCCGCCTGGTCGCCTACAGCTCGGGAGGCGGCACGGTGCAGGCGTACGACCTCCTGGTGGGCGCCAAGTCGGTGATCGGCTTCCAGATGGCCCTGATCGCCCGCGGCCGGCCGGAACTGTACGAACAGTGGCGGCGGGAGCTGTGGCGGCTGTTCACCGAAGGCGCCGTACGGCCCGCTGTGCACGGGGAGTTCGCCCTGGAGGACGCGGCGAAGGCGCACGCGGTGATCGAGAACCGGTCCAATCTCGGCAAGGTCGTCGTACGCCCGTGAGTGCCCTGCTTCCGGCTGCCGCGGACGGGCGGGGTGCCGACTCGCGACCCCTGCGGCCGAGTGGAACAGGCCGACGGCCGGCTTCCCGTCCGGCCACGCGAGGCCGGCCCCAGGACGCCGATCCCGAACTCCGCCGATCGGCCCGGAGATACCCCGCCCCGCCGGGGCGCCGCCCGGTGAACTCGGTTCGCACGACCGGCGGTTCGTGTCACGACTGCAGGACACTTGTGAGCCGCCCGCGCCCCAACTACCGTCGATACAGCGCACGTTGGACGTAGGATGTCCGGATGTCCAGATGTCCGGCCCGAGGAAGGGCAGGTACCGCCCCGTGCCGTCAGGTCTTCGTACCCGTCTCGGATCCGCACTGACCACCACCACCCTCACGGTCACCGCCCTGCTGGCGTCCTTCACCCCCGCCCCTCATGCCGAGGCCCGAACGGCCGTCACAACCGGGCGGTTCGAGCAGCAGGTCCTCTTCAAGGCGCCCCGGGACCCCGGCTACGCCTGCTTCCGCATCCCGGCGATCGTCCGGGCCACCGACGGCAGCCTGCTGGCCTTCGCCGAGGGCCGGGTGCTCAACTGCGGGGACGCGGCCGACATCGACATCGTGCTCAGGCGCTCCACCGACAACGGCCGCACCTGGGGTCCGTTGCACGTGGTCAACGAGGGCGCCGGCGACACCCATGGCAATCCGGCACCGATCGTGGACCGCACCACCGGACGGATCTGGCTGGCGGAGACCTACAACACGGGGCGGACGGACAGCGCCAGTTGTGCGGTCCCGTGCGACCGCAGCCCGCACCTGCAGTACAGCGACGACGACGGTGCGACCTGGTCCCGGCCGCGCGATCTGAGCCCCGAGATCCTGCCCGCCGACTGGAACTCCTGGTACGCCACCGGACCCGTGCACGGCATCCAGCTCACCGGCGGCCGGCACGCCGGGCGGCTGGTGTTCGGGGTCAACACCGAGACCTGGAACGGCAGCCGGGTCACGGCCAACCACGCGGCGCTCGTCGTCAGCGACGACCACGGGGCGCACTGGCGGATCGGCGCCACCGGCACCTGGCCCATCGCCGCCGACGGCACCTTCCGGCAGAAGCCGTCCGAACTGACCCTCGCCGAGCGCGCCGACGGCTCGATCCTGGTCAGCGGCCGGGAGCAGGACGGCACCGACCTCGGCCACCGCACCCAGGCCGTCAGCCGTGACGGCGGCGGCAGCTTCACCACCGCGTTCCAGGACCAGCCCGCCCTCTACGCCCCGCAGGTGCAGGGCGCGCTGCTGCGGCTGGGCGGCCGCCTCCTGCTGGCCTGTCCCGCGGACCCCGACCGGCGGCGCACGATGATGATCCGGTCCTCCTACGACGGCGGCCGCACCTGGGACACCGTGGACCGCGGCACCGTCGTCACCACCGACTGGTCCGGCTACTCCGACCTGGTCCGCATCGGCCACGGCACGGTGGGGCTGATGTACGAGGGCGGTGCGGTGGACGCCCGCGACGAGATCCGCTTCGCCCGATTCACCGAGGACTGGCTCGCCCCTCGCAGGGGCCCCGATCCGGTCACCGCCGACCTGACCCCGGGCGCCCGCCGGGCCACGGTGCTCGGCGGCGCCGGGGAGACGGACGGCGTCTTCGGGGGCGCGCTCGGGTTCGACGGCGCCGACGACGCCGTACGGCTGCCGTACCGGGCCGGGCTGCCGCTCGGCGCGCACGACTTCACCGCGTCCCTCTGGTTCCGGTACGCGGCGCCGAGCGGGGAGCAGCCGCTGCTCTGGATGGGCGGGATCGGCACGACTCAGCCGCAGGTGTGGGTGCGCGGCGAGCCCGCCGACGACCGGATCCAGGGGCTGATCACCGTCCGGGACAAGGGGGCGGCGCCCAGGAGCGCGTACGTGCGCTCGGACGGCGCCCACAACGACGGGCGCTGGCACCACGTGGTGCTCCGGCGTGGCGGAGGCCGGCTGTCGTTGTCCGTCGACGGCACCGGGTCCTCCGTCGCCGACGTGCCGGGTTCCGTCAGCCGCAACTCCCCCTTCGGCGTCCACATCGGCCAGCGCATGGACGGCCGCGCCTTCTTCACCGGTGCGATCGACGAGGTCCACGTGTGGGGACGGGCGCTCAGCGACGCGGAGCTGGCGGACCCGAGGGTGCTGCGGTCACCGAAGGACACGGTCCTGTGGCTGCCCCTGGACCGCGTGCGGGGCTGACTCCCCCGCCGGGTCCGGGGACCGCTCCGGATCGCGGGCCCGGCGCTTGGCGATGACGGCGCACACCATCAGCTGCATCTGGTGGAAGAGCATCAGCGGCAGCACGGCCAGGGAGGCGTGGGAGGCGAACAGGACGCTCGCCATCGGCAGCCCCGAGGCGAGGGACTTCTTCGACCCGGCGAACTGGACGGCGATCCGGTCCTCCCGGCCGAAGCCGAGCGCCTTGCCGCCGTACCAGGTCAGCGCGAGCATCACGGCCAGCAGTACCGCCTCGACGGCGAGCAGCCCGGCCAGCCGGACGGGGCTGACCTGGTGCCAGATGCCCTGGGCCATGCCCTCGCTGAAGGCGGTGTAGACGACGAGCAGGATCGAGCCGCGGTCGACCAGCCCGAGGACCTTCTTGTGCCGGGTGATGAACGCGCCGATCCAGCGCCGCAGCAGCTGCCCGGCGAGGAACGGCACCAGCAGCTGCAGCACGATCTTCACCAGCGCGTCGGTGGAGAACCCGGCCCCGCCGTTGCCGAGCAGGGCCGCCGCGAGCAGCGGGGTGAGGACGATGCCGGCGAGGGAGGAGAAGGAGCCGGCGCAGATCGCGGCCGGCACGTTCCCCCGGGCGATCGACGTGAACGCGATGGACGACTGGATCGTGGACGGCACCAGGGTGAGGAACAGCAGGCCCTGGTAGAGGGGCTCGGTCAGCAGGACCGGCACCACACCGCGCAGGGCGAGCCCGAACACCGGGAAGAGGACGAACGTGCAGATCAGCACCGTGAGGTGGAGCCGCCAGTGTTTGAGCCCGTCCACCGCCTCCCGGGTGGACAGCCGGGCGCCGTAGAGGAAGAACAGGAAGGCGATGGCCGCCGTGGAGGCGCCGGAGGCCACATCGGCGGCGGCGCCCCGGGCCGGGAGGAGTGTTGCCAGGCCCACCGTGGCGAGCAGCAGCACGATGTACGGGTCGATCGGCATCCACTTCGGCCAACGCAGGCGTTTCACGGTGCTCCGTTTGCTGTGCGGGTCTGTACGTGTCGGGGAACGCCGTACAGCGCGTGGGCCGCAGCGCCCCTGTCCATCGTCCTACGCCGGCCGCCGATCGGGAATCCCGCACACTGCTCTGACTGTCATCACGATCCGCGATGACCGGGGTAGGCTTGCGGCCGTGTACGACCCGACGCATCTGCGGACGTTCCTGGCGGTGGCCCAGACGCTCAGCTTCACGCAGGCCGCGCGGCGGCTGGGGCTGCGCCAGTCGACGGCCAGCCAGCATGTGCGGCGGCTGGAGGAGGCGGCCGGGCGGCAGTTGTTCTCCCGTGACACCCACTCGGTGGAGCTGACCGACGACGGGGAGGCGATGCTGGGTTTCGCCCGCCGCATCCTGGAGGTGCACGAGCAGGCGTCCGCGTTCTTCACCGGCACGCGGGTGCGCGGCCGGTTGCGGTTCGGCGCCTCGGAGGACTTCGTCCTCACCCGGCTGCCGGAGATTCTGGAGGGTTTCCGCCACGACCATCCGGAGGTCGACCTGGAGCTGACCGTGGAGCTGTCCGGGACCCTGCACGAACAGCTGGCCGCCGGGAAGCTCGACCTGGTGCTGGCCAAGCGGCGTCCGGAGGATCCCCGCGGTGAGCTGGTCTGGCGCGACGATCTGGTGTGGATCGGCGCCGAACGGCTCCGCCTGGAGGCCGACCGGCCCGTACCCCTGATCGTGTATCCGCCGCCGGGCATCACCCGGGCCCGCGCCCTGGAGGTGCTGGAACGGCAGGGCCGCGAGTGGCGGATCACGTGCACCAGCGGCAGCCTCAACGGGCTGATCGCGGCGGCCCGCGCCGGCCTCGGCGTGATGGCGCACTCCCGCCGGCTGATCCCGCCCGGCCTGTTCCGGCTGCCCGACCGGGCCGGCCTGCCCGAACTGGGCAGGATCGACTTCGTCCTCGTCCACGGCCCACGCCGGGCGGCGGCGGAGAGCGCGGCGAACGCCCTGGCCGCGGCGATCCTGACGGGCGGCGACCACCTGCGCCACCACAGCGGCTGAGCGGGGAGGCGGCACGCGGCGGCGGGGCCGACAACGTGCCGGGCACGTACAGATTCGGTGGAGATTACGGTCCCGAAACTTACTGACCCGTCAGTATTGTGTCCGGCCCTTCCCCATGTGGGGGCATTTTCTGGCCACCATGTAGGTAAAACGTGAGGTTTGCTCGGTTTCCGACCCCCTCCCGCGGGGCGGAACCGTGGGGTAGCTTTCACCGCGCTGTGCCGAGCATCGGGGACGTGAGACCAAGCAGCGAGGATCGGGGAGCGAGGTTTGCGCGAGTTCACCAACCCGCCGTTGGCGTCGTCGCCGCCGGTGGGCGGCCTGGCCGACGTCGTCTTCGAGTATGCCCTCGACGACCCGCTGCACGTCGCCCTCGGCCGCAAGGACGCCGGCGGGCAGTGGCGGGACGTGACCTCCGCGGAGTTCCGCGACGAGGTGCTCGCCCTCGCGAAGGGGCTCCTCGCGCGCGGCATCCGCTTCGGCGACCGCGTCGCCATCATGTCCCGCACACGCTACGAGTGGACCCTGTTCGACTACGCCCTGTGGACCATCGGCGCCCAGGTGGTGCCCGTCTACCCCACGTCCTCGGCCGAGCAGTGCTTCTGGATGCTGTACGACGCCGAGGTCGCGGCGGCCGTCGTGGAGCACGAGGACCATGCGATGACCATCGCCACGGTCATCGACCGGCTGCCGCAGCTGCGCCAGCTGTGGCAGCTGGACGCGGGCTGCGTGCAGGAGCTGTACGACGCCGGGGCGCCGCTGGACGACGAGCTGGTGCACCGGCACCGGCAGGCGGTCACCCCGGACTCGGTCGCCACGATCATCTACACCTCAGGCACCACCGGCCGGCCCAAGGGCTGCGTCCTGTCGCACGCGAACTTCATGTTCGAGGCGGACACGATGATCCAGCGGTGGCAGCCGGTGTTCCACACCAAGAAGGACGACGCGGCGTCCACCCTGCTCTTCCTGCCGCTGGCGCACGTCTTCGGGCGGATGGTGGAGGTCGCCGCGATCCGCGGCCGGGTCCGCTTCGGGCACCAGCCCCAGCTGCACGCCGCCGCCCTGCTGCCCGACCTGGCCGCGTTCCGGCCGACGTTCATCCTCGCCGTGCCGTACATCTTCGAGAAGGTGTTCAACTCGGCCCGCCGGAAGGCGGAGAAGGAGGGCAAGGACGGGCCGTTCGCGAAGGCGGTCGACATCGCCGTGAAGTACGCCGAGGCCGTGGAGGCGAAGGCGTGGGGCATCGGGCCCGGCCCGTCGGCGGGGCTGCGCATGCAGCACCAGCTCTTCGAGAAGCTCGTGTACTCCAAGGTGCGGGCGGCGATGGGCGGCCGTATCCGGAACGCGATGTCCGGCGGTTCCGCGATGGACCGCCGGCTGGGGCTCTTCTTCGCGGGCGCGGGCGTGCAGATCTACGAGGGTTACGGCCTGACCGAGTCGACGGCCGCGGCCACCGCCAACCCTCCCGAGCGCACCCGTTACGGCACGGTCGGCCAGGCCATCCCGGGGATGACCGTGCACATCGCGGACGACGGGGAGATCTGGCTGCGCGGCGGCAACGTCTTCCAGGGCTATCTGAACAACCAGAAGGCCACCGACGCGACGCTGCACGACGGCTGGCTGGCCACCGGCGACCTCGGCTCGCTGGACGAGGACGGCTACCTGACCATCACCGGCCGCAAGAAGGAGATCCTCGTGACCTCGGGGGGCAAGAGCGTCTCCCCGGGGGTGCTGGAGGAGCGGGTCCGCGACCATCCGCTGGTCAACCAGTGCATCGTCGTCGGCAACGACCGCCCCTACATCGCCGCCCTGATCACCCTCGACCAGGAGGCGGTCGAGCACTGGCTGCAGATGCGCGGGAAGCCGGGGATGCCCGCGGTCCAGCTGGTGCGCGACGCGGACCTGGAGACCGAGGTGCGGCGTGCGGTGGTCGCCGCCAACACGCTCGTCTCGCAGGCCGAGTCCATCCGCACCTTCCGCATCCTGGCACAGCCGTTCACCGAGGAGCACGGGCTGCTGACGCCGTCGCTGAAGCTGAAGCGGAAGGCGATCGAGAAGGCGTACGCCAACGAGGTCGACGCCCTCTACCGCAGCTGAGGCCCGTCGGCCGGCTCCGGTCGCGGCGACCGGCAGGTCGGTCGGCGACGCCCGCCCCTCGCCGAACCGGCCGGTCGGCGGCGACCGATCCCGCCTTCAAACCGGTCGGTCGGTATCAGTGACCCGCCGCCAGGCCGGGTGGTCACGGCCGATCTCGCCGCCAGGAATGCATCGCGGCGCGTGATCGTTGACGATAGGCGTACCACCTGTCCACAACCGAAGGATCAAAGAGCTCGTGAGCAGCAAGGTCTCTCCGATCATCCTCAACAACGGCGTCGAGATGCCCCAGCTGGGCTTCGGCGTATGGCAGGTGCCGGACGACGAGGCCGAGCAGGCCGTCGCCACGGCGCTGGAGGCCGGATACCGCAGCATCGACACAGCGGCGATCTACGGCAACGAAGAGGGCACCGGCAAGGCCATCGCCGCCTCCGGACTGCCCCGCGAGGACATCTTCGTCACCACCAAGCTCTGGAACAGCGACCAGGGGTACGACTCCACGCTGCGCGCCTTCGACGCGTCGCTGGAGAAGCTGGGTCTGGACTACCTCGACCTGTACCTGATCCACTGGCCGCTGCCGTCCCGGGGCACCTCCACCGACACCTACAGGGCGTTCGAGAAGCTGCACGCCGACGGCCGCGTCCGCGCCATCGGTGTGTCCAACTTCCTCCCCGAGCACCTCGAGCGGCTGATCTCCGAGACCTCCGTCGTCCCGGCGGTCAACCAGATCGAGCTGCACCCGCATCTGCAGCAGCACGCCGCCCGCGAGTTCCACGCGAAGCAGGGCATCGCCACGGAGGCCTGGTCGCCGCTCGGTCAGGGCAAGGGCCTGCTGGAGGTGCCGGCGATCGTGGCGATCGCGCAGAAGCACGACCGCACCCCGGCCCAGGTCGTACTGCGCTGGCACGTGCAGCTCGGCAACATCGTGATCCCGAAGTCCGTGACGCCGTCGCGGATCAAGGAGAACATCGCGGTCGTCGACTTCAGCCTGGACGACGAGGACCTCGCGGCGATCAGCGCGCTCAACGAGGACCGGCGCCTGGGCCCCGACCCGGCCACGTTCGACATGGCCTGACGGCGCCCCCGACCGGGACCGAGGCCCGTCACACGGCATCCGCCGTCACCCGCCCCGCCCGCCCCGCAGGCATCGGACGGTGGCGGGATCACGCCCGCCGACCGGCATCGCCCCGGCGCGGGATCACGCCCGTCCACGGCATCGGCCCGGCGTGGGACGGCGCCCCTCCGGCTGCACCGTGCGCCCCGCCGGCCGGGCGGGGCGCACGGACGCACACGCCGGTCAGCCGGCGTGTGCGTCCGCGTGCACGACCTCGAACTCCTCCAGGCCGACCACCGACACCTGGACCTTCGCCGCGCCCGCCTGCCGGGCCGCCGCCTGGCCCGCGCGGGAGGCCGCGAGGGAGTGGTGGTCGGTGAAGAGGGTGCCGGCCAGACCGTGGCCGCGCTCCCGGTCCAGGAACAGGGCCGCCCTGGCCAGGCCGGGCAGCGCTTCGAGCCGGGGCACCACGCTCGTGTGGAACGCGTCGGCGAGCAGGTCCGCGTCCGCCGGGTCGAATTCCAGCCGGATCAGGTGCAGCCCCCCGTGGCCGGTGGGGTGCGGGAGGACATGGAAGACCGCGACCTCGTAGTTCTCCACGGCGACTGTTCCCGCGAAGGGTGCCAGCAGTGAGGTCCGCCGCTCGCTCATGACCTCGTCGCTGTTGTGCCGGGCCTCCTCGGACTCCCACCAGCTGACCGTGAGCAGTTTGCCGAGGTTCCGGTCGACGAAGACGCCGGCGCCCCGGTAGCCGGGCCGCTCCTCGAGCAGGTCGCGCCCCTCGGAGTTGAGGGCCCGGATCGCCGTGTCGAGTTCGGCCGGATCGCCGGTCGCATACACCGTGCGAACGAACATGGGGCCTTGCCTCTCGGTCGGTGACCACGCAGGGGGCCGGACACTTCCGGAACAACCCCCGCATCCAGTCTTGCCCGGCTCTCAGATCACCGCAATGCGCACCGGCTTCACTCCACGGCCACGCAGGGCTTGACGGGAACATGTCGTCAGGGCCACCGTGTACGCACCCGGTAAGGAAACTTTCCTAACAGAAGGGTCCCCTCACAGTGCGTATTCGAACACTGACCCTCGCCGCGGCCTCCGGGGCCGCCCTGCTCGCCGCGGGAGTCCTTCCCGCGAACGCCTCCGCGACCTCGCCGGCGACGGCGGCCCCCAAGTCCCCGCAGGAGGGCTCGGTCAGCGCGGCCGACCTGCTCGCCAAGGTGCAGTCCTGTTCGCAGATCTCCAGCGGCAAGTACAAGACCGACGACGAGACCTCGGCCACGATCCCCGTGTGCGGCAAGAACGGCGCGGTGTTCTGGAAGGCCGACATGGACATCGACTGCGACGGCCAGCGCACCACCAACTGCAACGAGGACCGCGACCCCTGGTACCAGGACGACACGGCCTTCCACCAGTCCGACGGCAAGCCGCTGAAGGCCGAGACCCTGCCGTACGTCGTCGTCCCCAGCTCCAGCAGCATCTGGAACTACTCCGGTGCCGGCATCAAGGGCGGCGGTGTGGTCGCCGTCGTCTACGGCAACAAGGTGGAGTACGCCGTCGTCGGCGACACCGGGCCCACGAAGATCATCGGCGAGGCGTCGTACGCCACCGCCAAGGCGCTCGGCATCGACCCCGACCCGGAGACCGGCGGCACCGACTCGGGCGTGACGTACATCCTGTTCAAGAACTCCAAGGTCTCCCCGATCGAGAACCATGGCGCGGCCGTCACCCTCGGGGATCAGCTGGCCAGGCAGTTCATCGCGAACAACTGATCACCCCGCGCAGTGAGACCGGCCCGGCCGACCTGGTCCCGGGAGTGCTGGACGCGAGCGGTGCGGGGTGCGCGGGTGAGCGTGCATGCGCGGCCGGGCCGAGGCCGAGGGCGCCGTGTGCCCGTCGGGGCACCGGGTCAGACCGGACGCACCGCCGTGTGCACGGTGTAGGCACCCAGCATGAACACGTCCGGCCGGCGGTGCACGCTCGCCGCGTCGGACGGGTCGAGCAGGCGGTCGAGGGTGGCCCGGTCCTCCGGGTCGAGGGCCTCGCCGAAGCCGTCGCGCAGTCGGGACAGGGTGTCGGCCACGTAGGAACGGGCGCGCTCGCTCGCGGGGCCGGGCAGGTCGAGCAGGAAGCTGCGCGAGCGTGCGTGCCGCAGGCCGGCGGAGGTCAGCAGGGCGGCCCAGTCCTCGACCTCGGCGACGGAGCCGGGCAGGTCGGCCCGCATCCGGGCGAACCACTCCTCCTGCAGCGCGTCGAGCCGCGCCTGCAGTCCGGGGCGGCCGATGCCGATGTCCCGGGGCAGGAAGCGGGAGGGCAGTCCGCCTTCGAGGAGGGCCAGGGTGCCGCCCGGGGCGAGCCGCCCGGCGAACGCGGCGAGCGCGGCTCGCTGGTCGCCCAGGTGGTGCAGGCTGCGGCTGGCCCACAGCAGGTCGGCCGGGTACTCCAGCTCGCCGAGCACGTCCGGAAGTTCGCCGGCGAGGGTGTCGAAGCGGTCGGCGACCCCGAGACGGGCGGCCCGGGCGCCGGCGTGCCGGAGCAGCGGCTCGGTGCTGTCGACGGCGACCACCCGGGCCCCCGGGAAGACCTCGGCGAACAGGCACGAGACCACGCCGGGGCCGCTCCCCGCGTCCACGATCAGCCCCGGCTCGGTGACCTCCTGCGCGAGCCACGCCATGGCCCGCTGGTAGACGGGGGTGAACAGCTCCGCCTGGGCCTCCAGCCGCGGGCCCATCTCGTTCCAGTCGATGTCGGCGCCCTGACCATGCCCGTGCCCGAGCCCCTGCCCCTGCCCCTGCCCCTGCCCCTGGCCGTGCCCGTTCCGGTGCCCGGTGTGCAGGTGTCCGGTGTCGTGGTGCTCGCTGTCGTGCGCCATGGTGGTCAGCCTCTCGTCCGGATGCGGTCAGCCTGCGACGCCACACCGTCACGGGGCAAATCGCGTTGCCGGTACGGCAAAACCCGGCTGCCGGAAACCCCGGATGCGGGGCGCTCCCTCGAACGCCGGCGATGTGCGCGCGGCCCCGCTTCCCGGCACAGCCGCCGCCCACGGCGCCGTACGAGCGGGACCGTCCGGACGGGGTGCACTCACCGGTGGAGCGCGCGATCCGCCGGGGCCGGGCCGGTGCGGCCTGGCCCCGGCGGACGTTCACCCGCTCACGACAGCGGCGGGTAGGCGTTCCGCGTCAGCTGCTGGAACTGAGCGGAGAACCAGTGCCCGGCCAGCGGCGAGCCGGGCAGCGCGCCGGTGGGGTTGTTGCCGTTGCGGGCGTTGCCGCCGTAGGTGGGGTCGCACATGCGGTCGAAGCCCTTGCCCTCGCCGTTGTCGATGGCGGAGCCGGCTCCGTCCGACTCCCCCGGCGGCTTCACCCACACATAGGCGTCGATCCCGGCCGCCGGGGCCGCGGCCGGCCGTTCGCCGAGGCCGGCGCCGCTCTGGTTGCACCAGTTGCCCGCGTGGATACGCCGGTCGACGCGGCCTCCGTCGACGTAGGCGTCGACGGAGGTCGGCGGGCCGGCCTCGGTGGGCCGGGCGGAGCCGCCCCAGCCGTTGCGGGAGGTGTCGATCAGCATGCCGGTACCGGAGTCGAACCCGGCCGCCACGAGCTTGTCCCGCAGCGTCTGGGCGTAGGACTGCTCGTCCACGTACTGGTTCCAGTCCACCCACTTCGACTGGCGCACCGTCTGCCCGTTCACGCTGTCGGTGACCTTGAGGTAGGGCTCCGTGGTCGGGCTGTAGTTGGCCGTGTTGACGATGAAGCCGGCCACGTCGTCCACGCCGGCGCCGTTGGTGGTGGCGACCTTGTGGAACTCCTGGACGGCGGGGCCGAGGTTGGTGTCCCAGCCGAGCCAGCCGTGGTGGGCGGCGTCGATGTAGTTGTAGACGTTGGCGAGGGCGCCCAGCTTGCCGAGGGCGTAGCTCACGCCCTTCTCGTAGTTGCCGTTGGCCTTCATGGTCACGCAGGCGTCGGTGGTGGTGCTGGTGCCGCCGGCGTTGGTGACCAGGTTGGGCAGCGAGTCCGGCTCGATGACGGTGGCGATGCGCAGGCCCGCGTACTTGGCGTCGGACAGGACGGCTGCGATCGGGTCGATGTACCGCGTCTTGTAGGTGTCGAGGTCGTTCGGCCCCAGTTCGCCGTTGGAGGCGAGGGCGGCGCAGTCACGGCCGGGAAGGTCGTAGACGACCAGCTGGACGACCAGCTCGCCGGAGCCCTTCTGCCTCAGGGCCTCGTCCAGGTGCGCCCGCAGGCCCATGCCGCCGGCCACCCCGTCGACGGCGGCGATCCGGTCGAGCCAGACCGCGGTGGGCTGGCCGGCGATACGGCTGCCGCCCGGCTCGGCGGCCGCCCTGGCCGACCACTCCGGGTTCACGTAGACCTTGGCACCGGCGTAGGGGTTGCCGACCCGGCCTCCGGCACCGCCCCCGCCGTCTCCGCCACCGGTACCGCCACCGGTGTCCCCACCACCCGTACCGCCACCGGTGTCCCCACCACCCGTACCGCCACCGGTGTCGCCGCCGCCCGTGCCACCGCCGGTGCCACCGCTGCCGTCGCCGACGTCGCAGGTGACGCCGTCGAGCGTGAACGTGGCCGGGAGTGGATTGCTGCCGCTGTAGGTGCCGTTGAAGCCGAAGCCGACGGTGCCGCCGGTCGGGAGCGTGCCGTTGTAGGTCTCGTTGGCCGCGGTGACCGCGGTACCGCTCTGACTGATCCTCGCGTTCCAGCCACCGGTGACCTTCTGATTGCCGCCGTACGACCACTTCAGCGACCAACTCGACTTGGCCGGACCGTTGTTGCCGACCGTCACGGCGATGGTGAAGCCGGTGTCCCACTGGTTCTGGATCTTGTAGTCGACGCTGCACGGGGCCGCCGCGGCCGCGACGCCGGCCGGCGCGATGAGCAGGGTGGCGCCCGTCGTGCCGGCGAGCAGTGCCAGGGCGGCGAGCAGTGATGTTCGGGTGCGACTCATGAGTGCGGGTTCCTTCGGTGTCGTGTGGGTCTACGGGTTGAGGGCGCGCAGGTGGTCGCGCAGTCCGATGCCGTACGCGGTGGGTGTGCCGTCGTACGAGGAGATGAGGGCCGGCCCGGAGGAGCAGTCCCAGGTGTTCCAGGTCCAGCCCAGGTAGGACAGGCGCCGGTCGTCGAACCACTTCATGACCCGGTCGGCGAAACCGTGCGAGCAGGTGTTCTCACCGATCTCCCCGGCGACCAGCGGCACCTGGGCGGCCACCGGGGCGAGGGTGGTGTCCCAGCAGCTCTCGCCGGCGCAGGCGTTGAAGTTGTAGACGTGGAAGGCGGCGGCGAGATTGCCGGCCGGATCGGACGGCCTGTACGCATTCCACCGGCTGAGGTCGTTCGCGTACGCGAGCCCGCCGGCCATGACGACGTTCCGGGCGCCGGCCCCGCGCACGGCGTCGACGAGGTCCTGCATGCCGGCGACCTCGTAGGAGATCCCGGGGCAGGGGCCCCCGTCGCGCCAGCACTTCCAGGCGTCCGCGGCGCCGGCCATCGCCCGGTCCGGGTACGGCTCGTTGAACAGGTCGAACACGGCCGCCGGGTCGTCCTTGAAGGTGCTCGCCACCGACGCCCAGAACGAGGGCGCGTAAGCCATGTCGGGCATCGGCTTCTGGCAGGTGGCGTACACGTCGGAGCAGCCGGCCGAGTTTCCGGTGTACTGGCCGTGGGTCCAGTGCAGTTCGATGATCGGGGTCATGCCGTGGGCCTCGATCCGGGCCACCAGTTCCCTGACCGCGGTGATGTAGTGGGCACCGGCGTACTCGGGCCTGATGTGGGAAAGGCCCAGCCAGCACTCCTCGTTGAGCGGGACGCGGACCGCGTCGGCCCGCCAGCCCGCGATCGCCTCGACGGCGGCGTCGTCGACCGGCCCGTCGAAGATGCCGTGCCCCTGAACACACATGAACTCGCCGCCGGAGCGGTTGACGCCGAGGAGGCGGCGGGGTGTGCCGGCGCCGTCCACCAGAGTGCTGCCGAGGACGTGCAGGGCGGGAGCGGTACCGCCGGACGGCGGCGGATCGGTGGGCGGGGGCGTCGTCGGGCCGGAATCTTCGTTGCAGGTGGTGCCGTTGAGCCTGAACACGGTCGGAGCGGTGCCGCCGCCCGGCCGGGAGGCGAGGAAACCGACGCTGACGCTCGCGCCGGTGCCGAGCGATCCGTTCCAGCTCTCGCCGTCGGCCGTCACGGTGGTGCCGGACTGGGACCAACGGCCGTTCCAGCCCTGGGTGATCCGCTGTCCGTCGGCGAAGTCGAAGGTGAGCTGCCAACCGTTCAGGGAGGCCCGGTTGTTGGTGATCCGCACCGATCCCTGGAAGCCGCCGTCCCACTGGCCGGTGACGGAGTACTCCACCGTGCAGGCGGGCGTGACGCCCTGGGCCGAGACCACCGGGACGAGAACGCTCGCGACGAGCGCGACCGCACCGGCGGCGGCTGAAAGTACTGAACGCGGGGGGTGTCGCATGAGCGACTCCTTACAGCTGGGCGCGCCGCGACCGGCGCGCCGACTGAATGGAACCGCTCCCACTGGTGCGATGGAAGGTAGCGCCAAGTCGCCCGGATGCCCAGGGAGTTGCGCGACTTTTCGGCGCCCGGGCCGGTCGAATCATTTCGACTCCTCAAGCGCCTTGACCGCTCTCCCCCTCGTCCGCACTATGGGAGCGCTCCCACTGGTTCAGGACCTGACACCCCGCACAAGAGGAGAGGAGGGATCCGCGGTACCCGGCGCCGGCCCTCGGCGGCCCGGCACCACCGCCGTCGTTCCGTCGCGGTCTCGGACGCCCTCGTTCCGTCGCGGTCTCGGACGCCGTCGCTCCGGCGCGGCGGCGCGGGAGCGGGCACCGGCTATCCGGTCGGGGGCTTGCGGTAGGCGCGCAGGCTGAAGGACGGGTCGGCGCGCGGGCGGTCCTGGTCCGGGAGCCGGGCCAGCCGTGTGGCGAACTCCTCCGTGCGCGGATCGCCGGGCGGCAGCGCGGTGAACCAGCCGCGGCGCAGGTCGTCGATGGTGGCTCGGGGGCTGCGGCCCTGTCCCACGCCGCGGAAGGAGGTGTGGCCCGCGGGCAGCAGCCCGTGCCGGGTGGCGTGCGCGGTGACCGTGGCCGCGGTGTCCGCGGCGGGGCGGCGCGGACGGGAGGCGAGGACGGCGTCGATGTCGCTGCCGACGTCGTGTGACGCCGCCTTGTCGACGGTGGTGACGTAGACCCCGCCGGGCCGCAGCACCCTGGCACACTCGGCGACCACGGCGGCGACGTCTCCGGGGTCGTCCATCAGGTGCAGCAGCCAGACGGTGGTGACCGCGTCGGCGATGCCGGTGTGGAACGGCAGCCGGCGGCCGTCGGCGCGCACGACACCGCCGGGCAGCCGGGCCGCGGCCATGCGGGCCATGGCCGGGGTGAGGTCGGCGCCCGTCACCCGTAGCCCGGGGCGCGCGCCGGCGAGCCGCAGGGTGACGATGCCGGTGCCGCAGGCGATGTCGAGAAGGCGGCCCAGCGTTTCGGGCAACAGGGTGAGGACGGCCTGCGCGGCCGTGCCGGCGCGGGCTTCACCGCCCCGGGAGGCGTCGTAGCGGGCGGCTTCCTTGTCGTAGTCGAGCACACCGCTCAGTGTGCGCCGTGGCCTGGGGCGATGTCCTCGATCCTGCGGGCCAGAGCGAAATCCTTCGCGGTGAGGACGCCGCCCGCGCTGTGGGTGTGCACGCCGAGGGAGACGGTGTTGTAGCCGAGGGTGAGGTCCGAGTGGTGGTCCAGCTCGTCCTGGATGCCGGCGATGTGCACGACCAGCGCCGCCGCCGCGAAGTGCGAGCCGAGCCGGTAGGAGCGGGTGAGCCGGTCCCCGTCCGCCGACCAGCCAGGCAGCTCCGCCAGCCGGTCCTCGATCTCCTTCTGGGACAGCGGTTCGACGGCCATGGCCCTGTCTCCCTTCACGGCGGTGCGGCCCGGGTCTGCGGGTACGTGACCAGCCTGCCACGGCACGGGCGTTGTGCACGCCCCCCGCGCCGCGGCGGCATCCGCCCGGAAACGGCTCGCGGCGGCATCCGCCCGGAAAGGGCTCGTTGCCGCGTGTGCTCCTCGACTAGGGTCGTCGGCATGACCATGGCCACCTCCGGTGTCTCCGGGCCCGCCGCCGGCACCGGCAAGGGTGCCGGCCCGCTGCTGCGCGCCTGGCGGGAGCGGCGCCGGATCTCGCAGCTGGAGTTGGCGCTGCGGGCCGACTCCTCCGCCCGGCACATCAGCTTCATCGAGACCGGCCGGTCGCGGCCGAGCGAGGAGATGGTGCTGCGGCTCGCCGAGCATCTGCAGGTGCCGGTCCGTGAGCGCAACGCCCTGCTGCTGGCGGCCGGTCACGCCCCGCACTTCCCGGAGACCCCGCTGGACGACCCGGCGCTGGACGCGCTGCGCGACGGCATGGAGCGCCTCATCCAGGGCTACGAGCCGTACCCCGCGCTCGTGGTCGACGCCTGCTACACGGTCCTCGCGGCCAATCGGGGCATCGCGATGCTCCTGGAGGGCGTGCCGGAGGAGCTGTTGGCACCCGCGCCGAACGCGATGCGGCTGACCCTGCATCCGCGGGGGCTGGCGCCGCGCATCCGGAATCTGCGGGAGTGGCGGGGGCATCTGCTGGCGCAGATGGAGCGGGAGATCGCCCTGCACCGCTCCGACCGGCTCCGTGCGCTGTACGAGGAGGTCTCTGCCTATCCGGTGCCCGAGGACCCGCCGGGCGCGGAACCGGACGAGCCCGTCCCGTACTTCGCGCTGCCGATGCGGATCGAGCACGAGGGCCACATCCTGTCCTTCGTGTCGTCGATCTCCACCTTCAACACGCCGATGGACGTCACGGTGGCCGAGATCGCCATCGAGACGTTCCTGCCGGCGGACCGGGCGACGGCCAAGTACCTGCACACCTTGGTGGGTTGATCCCCCGGTGCGCGTGGCCCGGCCGCCTCGGCCGGGTGTGCGATTCGGCGTCGCATGACAGACTGCCCGCATGCTTCGGCGCGTAGGGGAGGGCGTGGCGTGAGTGAGCGGCGGACTGCGCCCACCGTGGGCCAGGTGGTGCTCGGCAAGCGGCTGCAGGAGCTGCGCGAGGCGGCCGGGCTGAGCCGCGAGTCGGCCGCCCGGGTGCTGCGGGTGGCGTCGGCGACCGTGCGGCGCATGGAGATGGCCGAGGTCTCGCTCAAGATCCCGTACGTGCAGGTGCTGCTGTCCACCTACGGCGTGGCCGCGGAGGAGGCGGCCGCGTTCGTGCGGCTGGCCGAGGAGGCGAACCAGCCGGGCTGGTGGCAGCGGTACCACGACGTACTGCCCGACTGGTTCAGCCTGTACGTCAGCCTGGAGGGGGCCGCCCGGGTCATCCGGTCCTATGAGCCGCACTTCGTGCCGGGGCTGCTGCAGACGGAGGATTACGCGCGGGCGGTGCTGGAGGCCGGCACCATCGGGCAGACCGAGCCGAGATCCGTCGAGCGGCATGTGTCGCTGCGGATGGAGCGGCAGCGGCTGCTGGAGCGCCACGATCCGCCGCACCTGTGGGTGATCATGGACGAGACGGTGCTCAGGCGTCCGGTGAGCGTACGGTCCGAGGTGCTGCGCGACCAGCTGGACCGGCTGCTGGAGTACGCGGAACGGGACCGGGTCACGCTGCAGATCGCCGAGTTCGCGGCCGGCCCGCACCCGGGGACGTACGCTCCGTTCACGCTGTTCCGGTTCGCCGAGCCGGAGTTGCCGGACATGGTGTTCACCGAATACCTGACGGGCGCGCTCTACCTGGACTCGCGCCGGGAGGTCTCCGCTCATCTGGAGGTGCTGGACCACATGACGGCCCGGGCGGCCTCCGCCACCCGCACGAAGAAGCTGCTGCGGGAGTACCGCGAACAGCTCTGAGCCCGGTTCGGGATTCGGGGGGGAGCACGGTCGACGGTGACGAACCGGGCCGGGCTTCCCCGGGAGTGGCGCGAACGGCTGCGGCCCGGTCCGCCGGCACCCCCGACGCACCCTCCCGGTGACCCGTACGGGTCTGTGAACGGGTGCGCTCCCGCCCTCGCCCCTAGGTTCGGAGCAGGGGGTGAGCCGAGGGAGCGCACGTGACCGACACGCATATACCGCCCGGGGAGCCCGGCGCGGCACTGCCGGCCGCAGGACGGTGCTTCCGGCCCGGCACGCCCGCGCCCGACCTGCACAGCGTGTCGCCGGCGGGCGGACGGGAGGCGGGCGCCTCCTACCGGGACCGGTGGAGCCACGACAAGGTCGTGCACTCCACGCCCGGGGTGAACCGCGTACCGGCTGCCGGCGATCGCCAAGTACGAGGACCGGTACGTCATCCCGAGGGCCGTTGTCGGGGACGCCCGCCGGCTGGAGGAGTCGGCACCGCCCGAGGGGTGCAGCCTCGAACACGACGGCCGGCCCGGCATGGGCGGCGACGGTCCGTTCGGCCAGGACTCCGGCGGCCGCAGGAACCTGCCGCTGGTGTCCGTCGAGAACTTCCACCTGCTGCGCCGGCGGCAGACGTCCGACGACGCGAAGGAGGCGTGATGCCCTCGGACGCGGTGCTGTACCAGGCGGCGGCCCTGTGCCTGACCTACCCGGACGACGACTTCGTCGCCCGGCTGCCGCTGCTGCGCCAAGCCGCCCCGCAGCTGCGGGCGTTCACCGACCACGCGGCACTGATCCCGCTGCAGGAGCTGGCCGCGCACTATGTGCAGGTCTTCGACTTCAAGAACCGGCACAGCCTGTACCTGAGCTGGTGGCACGACGGCGACACCCGGCGGCGCGGGGTGTCCCTGGTCCGGTTCAAGGAGGTCTACCGCAAGCACGGCCTGGAGTTCAGCGGCGAGGAACTTCCGGACTTCCTCCCGGCCGTACTGGAGTTCACCGCGCGGACCGGCGACACCACGCTGCTGACCGACCACCGCGCCGGGCTGGAGCAGCTGCGTGCCCGGTTGGCCGACAACGGCACACCGTACGCCGGCGTGCTGGAGGCGGTGTGTGTGACACTGCCGGCCGCCGGCACCGAGGTGCGTCCATGACCACACTGCTGTGGGGTGCGCTGCCCTGCGTCGCCTTCGCCCTGCCGGTGGCCGGCCTCGTCTGTCGCTACCGCTACGACGAGTACGGCTGGACCACGCGCTCGTCGCAGCGCGGTTGGCCACGGCGCTGCCGCGCCCCCCGGCGGGGACGCGGCAGCCGGCACGGGCGGGCGTCAGGCCAGCTCGGCCGTCAGGGTGATGGTCGTCCCGGTCAGGGCCTGGCTGACCGGGCAGTTCTTCTTGGCGTCCTCGGCGGCGGAGGCGAAGGCCGCCGCGTCCAGGCCGGGCACCTCGCCGCGCACGGTGAGGTGGATGCCGGTGATGCCCTCGCCCGGCTGGAAGGTGACGTCGGCCTTGGTCTCCAGCCGGGTGGGCGGGGTGCCGGCACCGGCCAGGCCGTGCGAGAGGGCCATGGAGAAGCAGCTGGAGTGGGCGGCCGCGATCAGCTCCTCGGGGCTGGTCTTGCCGTTCGCCTGCTCGGCGCGCGACGGCCACGACACCGGCTGCTCGCCGATGCCGGAGGAGTCGAAGGTGACGACGCCGCTGCCCTCGATCAGGTTGCCTTGCCAGACGGTGTGCGCGGTGCGCGTGGTGGCCACGGTGGTTCCTTTCGCGTGGGGTCCCGTTACCGGGATCTCTTCCGCCATCCGATCACATCCGGGCTCATCGCACTCTGAAGACCGGGCCACGCGGGGTGAACGGGAGACGGCCTCCCCGCGGGATGGGGCAGGCGTGCCCCCGCCGTACCCGCGGCGCCTCGCACCAGCCGTCGGCGATGACCAGCACGGGGGCGGTGGGCGGGAAGTCCTTGGCCCGGTGCAGCAGGTCGATGCCGGGCTGCAGGACCGTACCGCCGCGCCCGTGCACCCGTACCCGGCCGCCGGTCCCGGTCACCGGCAGACAGCCGGCGTCGTGCGGGGCGGCGCCGTGCGGGGCGGTGTCGTGCGGGGCGGTGTCGCAGGGCAACCCGCCTTCTCAAGCGGCCCGTTCCTCCGGCACGTCCGTGGTGAGCGGTACTTGTGGCCCGTCCAGCTCGCCCAGCCAGCGGCGCAGTACGTGGTGGACCCGCTCGGCGCCGGCCAGGTGCTCGCCCTCCTCGACGGGTGCGGACAGCTCCAGCGGGGAGAGCAGGAACGGGCGGGACTGGTCGCCGCCGAGGCCGCCGTGGGAGCCGATCTGCTCCTCGAAGGCGAGGACTTCGCCGTCTGCGGGGTCGTGGGCGGAGTTCACCATGATGTCCGCGGTGTGCGGGAAGGAGTGCGTGCGGCGGACGGCGTCGGCGGCGCCGGGGCCGAAGCCGGCCAGCGGGCCGGGCCGCTCGTCGAGGTCGGCCAGCGGTATCTCGGCGCCGTGCGCGCCCAGTACCAGGCCGCCGTGCTCCTCGCTGCGCACCAGCAGGAACCCGATACCGGGATGGTTGGCGAGGGTGCTGAGCAGGGCCGGGTGGCGGGCGTCGATCTCCTCCTTGGTCATGCGGTGCGGCACGTCCGGGAAGGAGACCAGGCCGAGGTTGCCGGAGGCCAGCACGACCGGCTCCGAGCCGCGCGCGGGGCGGTGGTGCCCGCCCCTCTCCTCCACGGGCCGGCGCAGGGCCGCACGGACGGCGGCGCGGGCCTCGGTGCCGCTGCGTGTGCGCTCGGCGCGGCGCGGGACGTGCAGTCCGCAGCCGGCCCGGACGAGGTCGCCGAGGGGGAGGCCGTAGCGGGAGCGGAAGGTCTCGCCGGGGCTCTGGCCGTGGTCGGAGAGGACGACGATCCGGTAGGGGCGCGGGGCGTGTTCGGCGACCCGGTGGATCAGGGCCAGGGACCGGTCGAGGCGCTCCAGCACCTTCTCGGCGTCCCGGCTGCGCGGCCCGGAGTGGTGGGCGACCTCGTCGTAGGCGACGAGGTCGGCGTAGACGGCGGCGCGGCCGGCGAGCATGTCGCCCATCACCGCGGCGACGACGACGTCCCGCTCGACGACGGTGGCGAAGGCGCGGACGAGCGGGTAGAGGCCGCCCCGGCCGACGCGGGGGCGCTGCCGGCGGATTCGGGCACGGGTGGACTGACCGATCTCGCGGCCCACCTCGGCGACGAAGGACAGGGCGGTGCGGACGGCGCCCGCGGGATCGCAGAAGTAGGCGAAGTACCCGGCGCGGGAACGGTTCTCCCGGCCCCGGCGGCGGGCGGCTATGGACAGGACGAGAGCCTGTTCACCGGCGCCGCCGCTGAAGAGGTTGCCCCGGCTGGCGCCGTCGACGGCGAGCAGCCCGCCGTCGCCGGTGCGCAGTATGGCGCGGTGCTGCAGCTCGGCGGCGCTCGTCGGCCGGTTGCAGACCATCACCTCCCCGCGTTCCTTCTCGTACCACCGGAAGGCCGGCACGTCGAAGTTGCTGCCGTGCAGGATGCCGAGCTGGCTGGCGCCGGTCTGGCTGGACCAGTCGGTACGCCAGGACGTGAGCCGGTGGGTCGGCTGTGACGGGGCCAGCCAGCCGGCCACCGTCGGCATCAGGCCCTTGCGGACCGCGTCCACGAGGACGTCGTGGCCCACGCCGTCGAGCTGGACGCAGACCAGGCCGGGGGCGGTCGGGCAGGGCGGCCGGCCCCGGCTGCCACGGGTGGCCAGCCGGTGCAGGCGGCGCCGGTAGGTCTCGTCGTCGCGTACGGCGAGGGCCGCACCGGTGGCCGAGGCGACGGCGGACATCACCGCGGCCACGATGACGGCGGTCTCCGGGGCGGCCTCACCGTGGCCGGAGGGGTTGATGCGCAGGGCGAGCAGGAGCAGGGAGCCGTTGAGGAAGAAGACCAGCAGGCCGAGTACCAGGGCGGGTACGAGCAGCAGCAGCCGGACCAGGAGGGGCCAGACGACGGCCGAGAGCAGGCCGAAGGCGCCGGCGCCGAAGGCGGCGGTGACGGCGATCCGGGTGGCGCTGTCTCCGTCGGCGGACTGGAGCTGGAAGTCGGGCAGGAGCGCGGCGAGGGCCAGCATGGTGACCGTGGAGACCGCCCAAACCGCGATGCTCCGACCGATCTGACTGGCGATCCGCCGCCACCGCACGCCTCGCACGCCCCGCACACCTCACGTCCCGGCCCCGCTCCGACCGGGCCGGGGTCCACCTTGTCATACCGGACGGGGCCAGCTCGCCGCCGTACCGGACGGGGCCCGCTCACCGCCGTACCGGACGGGGCCCGCTCGCCGCCGTACCGGACGGGGCCAGCTCGCCGTATCGGACGGGGCCCGCTCGCGCCGGTCGTCGGAGATAGCGTCCGCCGTACCCGGCCGTCGAGGTCCGTCGTACCCGGGCCGTCGGGCTCAGCGTCCGTCGTACCCGGCCGTCGGCATGGACAGGCGCCGGTGCACGCGTGCCTTCATCTGGGCGTCGTACGACGGCTCGGCCCGCCCCACCGTCTCTACGCCCACCCCCCGGCGCCGGCATTCGGCGGTGAACTCCTCCACCGAGGACAGGGCCCGCTCGAGCACGCGCACACTGGGCGCGACGAACACGTCCACCCCGGGCCGCACCCCGTCCCACAGGGCGCAATGGTCGAAACGCAGACCGCCGACGAGAAGTTCCCGGGCGACCACGTACCCGTGCTCCGCCGCCCAGCGCGCGCACATCGCGTGCTGACTGCGGGAGTCCACCAGAAAGGGGTCGGCCTCCAGCTCCTCCAGAGGTGTCAGGCTCGCGATGGCGGTCACCCGCACCGGCATGATCGCTCCGAAGGCACCCCGCAGCTGTCCCATGGCGTCCCCCTCACCTCCGGGTTTCGCCGCCGACCCTACTCCTGCCCGTAGGCTTCGGGGAGTCGCGTGAAGGAGGCGAAGAGGGTGCCGGTGGAGATCACCTGGTGGGGTCACGCCACCTGCACGGTGGAGGACGCGAACACGCGGGTGCTGACCGATCCTCTGTTCGCCCGCCGGCTGGCGCATCTGCGGCGCCGCCAGGGCGCCGTACCGCCCGCCGAGGCCCGCCGCGCCGACCTGGTGCTCGTCAGCCATCTGCACGCCGACCATCTGCACCTGCCGTCGCTGGCCGGTCTCGCCCCGGGCACGCGCCTGCTCGTGCCCCGGGGCGCACAACGGTCGGTACCCGGTCTGCGCCGGCTGCGACGGCTGCGCGTCACCGAGGTGGCCCCCGGTGACGAGGTGCGGATAGGCGACCTGCACGTGCGGGTGGTGCCCGCCCTGCACGACGGACGGCGGCTGCCCGTGGGCCCGCACCGCTCACCCGCGCTCGGCTACGTCGTGACCGGCGAGGCGCGCACCTACTTCGCCGGTGACACGGGGCTGTTCGACGAGATGGCCGAGCTGGTCGGTTCGGTGGACGTGGCGCTGCTGCCGGTGGGCGGCTGGGGACCGTACCTCGGGGAGGGGCATCTGGACGCGGGGCGGGCGGCGCGGGCACTGGCCCGGCTGGCGCCGCGCGTCGCGGTGCCCGTGCACTACGGCACGTACTGGCCGATCGGGATGGACGCGGTGCGCCCGCACGAGTTCCACGCTCCGGGCGACGAGTTCGTACGGCTGGCGGCCGTGGCCGCCCCGCGGGTGGCGGTGCACAAGCTGGGACACGGGGAGAGCGTCCGGCTCGAGGTGGCTCGGTGAGCCGGCTGGCCTCGGCCGCGGTGCTCGCCGCCGCGTCCACCTCGACCGTGGCGCCCGGGACCACGGGACAGGCGCTCGGCTACCCGTCGTTGTTCCTGCTGGTGCTGATCGGCGCGCTGGTGCCGGTGGTGCCGACCGGGGCGCTGGTGAGCTCGGCGGCGGTGGTGGCGTTCCATCGGACGGCGCCGTTCTCCCTGGCCCTGCTGTTCGTCACGGCCTCGCTCGCCGCGTTCCTCGGGGACGTGGCGCTGTACTGGCTGGGCCGGCGCGGGATGCGCTCGAAGAACGGCTCACGCTGGCTGAAGGCGATCCGGTCGCGGGCGCCGGAGGAGCGGCTGGAGCAGGCGCGGGGGAAGTTGGCCGACCACGGGATCGCGGTTCTGGTCCTGTCCCGGCTGGTGCCCGCCGGCCGCATACCGGTGATGCTGGCCTGTCTGATGGCCGAGTGGCCGCTCAGACGGTTCGCCCGGGGAAATCTGCCGGCGTGTCTGGCGTGGGCGGTGACGTACCAGGTGATCGGGATTCTCGGCGGGTCGCTCTTCGAGGAGCCTTGGGAGGGCGTCGCGCTGGCGGTCGCGCTGACCGTGGTGATCAGCGTGGTGCCGGGGCTGGTACGACGGGTCCGGTGACGCCGCCGGAGTGGCTGGGCCGCGTTCGGAGGCGGACCGGAAGGCCGGCCGGGTGGACGTCTCGCCGCGGGCTCTTCGCACGCTCGCGTCACGGGCTCTCGCACGCTCACGCCCGGGCGCGCTCTCGTCAAGGGCTCTCGCCCGCTCGCCTCCCGGCGCGCTCTCGCGTCGGGCCCCGGCATGCTCGCGTCACGGGCCCCGGCACGCTCAAGAGGCGTCTTCCCCGAGCGCCTTGGAAGCTCCCACCGGGAGGTCCCACAGGTCCTCGCGCCGCAGTCCCGCCTTCTCCCAAGCCGTGCGGACCCGGGTGAGCGGTTCCAGGACGGGCTCGGCGGAGAGGATGAAGGTGCCCCAGTGCATGGGGGCCATGCGGCGGGCGCCCAGATCGAGGGTGGCCTGGACCGCCTCTTCGGGATCGCAGTGGACGTCGCTGAGCCACCAGCGGGGGTCGTAGGCGCCGATGGGCATGAGGGCGAGGTCGATGCCGGGGTGGCGGCGGCCGATGCGGGAGAACCAGTGGCCGTAGCCGGTGTCGCCCGCGAAGTACAGGCGCTGTCCGTCCGGGTCGGTGAGGACCCAGCCGCCCCAGAGGCTGTGACAGGTGTCGGTGAGGCTGCGCTTGGACCAGTGGTGGGCGGGCACGAAGTCGAAGCGGACGGAGGAGAGTTCCGCGCCCTCCCACCAGTCCAGCTCCGTGACACGGGTGAACCGGCGGCGGCGGAACCAGCGGCCGAGCCCCGCCGGCACGAACACCGGGGTGTCGCGCGGGAGCCGGCGCAGGGTGGGGGCGTCGAGGTGGTCGTAGTGGTTGTGGCTGATGACGACGGCGTCGACGTGGGGCAGCGCGTCCCAGGCGACGCCGACGGGGGTGATGCGGGCCGGGGTGCCGAGGATGCGGCGGGACCAGACGGGGTCGGTGAGGACGGTCAGACCGCCGATCCGCACGACCCAACTGGCGTGTCCCGCCCAGGTGACGGCGAGGGTGCGGGTGTCGACGCGGGGCAGCGGCGCCGGTTCGTACGGGAGCCGGGGCACGTCGGCGAGACCCTCCGGGCCGGGGCGCACGGCGCCTTCGCGGGCGAACCGGGCCAGGGCCTTCAGGCCGGGCAGGGGTGCGGTGAGCCGGTCGTGGAAGGTACGCGGCCAGATCCGCTCCTCACCGAGGGGGCGGGGCTCGGCCAGCGGTGGGAAAGGGGGCGTATGAGGGGCCGGAGCCTCGGCCGCACCGGCGGCAGCAGTCGAACCGGCGGCAGCAGTCGCCACCGTCGTCGCCGTCGTCACCGCCGCCGCCGTCGAAGTGGCGACCGTGGTGGGAGCGATGGCCGTGGGAGCGCTCGCCGACGCGGCGGTCAACGGAGTGGTGGCGACCGTGGGAGCGCTCGCCGACGCGGCGGTCACCGAGGTGGTGGTGGACGTGGGGGCGCTCGTCGACGTGGCGGTCGCAGGGTCGGTCGTCGCGGTGGTGGTGGTGGTCGTGGCCGATCCGGGCTCATGCGTCTGCTGCGTCATCGAGGAGGCTCCCATCGCTGAGCGTCGTCGCGGAGATCGTCGAAGACCGACCCCAAGGAGACCAACGCGCGTTGCAGGTGCGGCAGTTCCAGCGGTTCGGGGGACGTGAGGCACTCCGTGCGCTCCTCGTCCGTGCCCCCGAGCAGGGGCCCGGTGGCGAGCCGGACGCGCAGGGCCCCGAGGTCGTCTCCGAAGCGGTGGCCGCCGGGCGCGGGCATGCCGAGCCGCGCGGTGAGGAGATCCTCCAGTTCCTGTGCGTCGCCGACCCCCTGAGCGGCGAGCGGTTCGCGCAGCGGGCCGAGGTCGACGTACAGGTGACGACCGGCCTGGGGCGGACGGGCGAGCGCGCCGGCCCCGACGACCGCGGCGTACGCGGCGGCGGCCACACGCGCGTGCAGCCGTACGGTGGCCTCGCGGCGCTCGGTGACGGGCGCGGGTTCGTCCAGGGCGTATCCGGCGGCCGCGGCGACGGGGACGGGGATCCAGGCGCCGAGCGCGGTGAGGATGTCGAGCACGCGCGCGTGGAGGTGCTGTCCGGTCCCGGTGGCCGGGAAGCGGGCGATGGCGGCGGGCCAGCCGGGGGGCAGCAGGGCGCCGGCCAGATCGGTGACGACGGTGACCCGGTCGGGTCGCATCTCGGCGGGGCTGAGCAGCACGGTCGCGTGCGGGGCGTGCAGCGTGTCCCGCCACGTCTCGTCGCTGACCAGGTGCAGTCCCTCGGCGGTGGCGGCCTCGATGGTCTCGTGCAGCAGTTCGGGCGGGGCCACGGTGGCGGTGGGGTCGTCGGCGACGGACAGCACCAGCAGCCGCGGATCGCCGCCTTCGGCGCGGACCCGGCGGACGGTCTCCAGCAGGGCGTACGGGTCGGGGACGCCGCCGCTCTCCGCGGGCGTGGGCACGTGGAAGACGGGCCGGCCGAGCAGCCGGGCGTAGGGCGCCCACCAGGCGGCGCAGGGGCGGGGCGCGAGGACGTCCGCGCCGTCCCCGGCGAGGGCGGCGGTGACGGCGAGCAGCAGCGCGGGGGCGCCGGGGCCGGCGACCACCTGGTCGGGTACACAGGACAGTCCACGGCGGGTCCAGTAGCCGCAGGCCGCTTCCAGCAGTGCGGGGGCACCGCCGACGGGCTGGGCGTCGGCACGGTGCGCGGCGGCGGCGAGCACCGCGGACAGTTCGGGGAGTACCGGCAGGCCGTCGTCGGGCAGGGGCGGCCCGTAACGGACGGGGCCGTGGCCCTCGTGGTCCGTCCGCCGCATGTCCGCCTCCGCGCCTTCCGTGGTGCCGTGTGCCGCCCGGTCCGGGTCCTGCCGTCGCCGGGAGGCCGCCGTGTGATGCGTGTGCCCACCGGCACCGCCGGCCGTCCCGATCGTGCCGGTCGGTTCGGTCGTCGTACGGGGCGATTCGGTCGTGCCGGCCGGCTCGGTCGTCGTCCCGGCCGGCTCCTTCGTCGTCCCGGTGGGCTCGGCGGGCACCGTGCCCACCGGCTCTCGGCCGTGTCCCGGGTGGTCCGTCCGGTGCGTGTCGCCGCGCCGTCCGCCGTGGCCGCCCTCGCGCCCGGTGCTCTGCCCTCCTCGCCGTCTGCCTCCGTACCGTCGTGCCGTCCAAGGGGCGGGGTGCGTGGGGTCCTTGTTGTCGGTGTGCCCTCGGAAAGGTGAGTACCCGCCGGACGGCCCTCCATGGCCCGCGGCCGGTACCGAAGTCGGCCCGGTCACATACCCGTGGGCCGGTCTCAGGCGGACCGCCGGCGCCCGTGGATCCGGTAGGCGGCTCCGCCGCACGCGGCGGCGATGAACAGACCACCGGCCACGAGGGCCGGCACCGAGTCGTTGAACGAGCCTCCCGTTCCGGCGTCCACGCCGCCCTGCCCGGACGCCTGGGCACATCCGTCGGAAGCATGGGATCCGCGGCAGGCCTGCCCGTCCGGGCAGGGCGCGCCGCGGGACTCCTCGCACCAGCCGCCGTCCGCTGCGCAGGAGCCGGCTTCTGCGCCGGTTCCGGTGGCGCCCGTGCACTCCCGGCCGGTGTCCGCGCAGGGTCCCTTCTCCTTGCACGGGGACCCGTCCGGGCACGCCTCCCCGCGACAACCCGGTCCGTCGTCCCCACCCTGGCCGTCCTGGCCCTCGACTCCGCCCTTGCCGCCCTGGCCGTCCTGGCCCTCGACTCCGCCCTTGCCGCCCTGGCCGTCCCGGCCGTCCTGGCAGGTCTCCGCCCCCCGGCACTGGTCCCCGGCTCCGTCACCCCAGACGTCCCCGCCGTCCCCGCCGCCGGTGACGTCGTAGGTGGTGCTCCACGGTGTGCCCGGTCCGCCGGTGGCCGCCGGGCAGGCGCCACCCGCGGTCCGCTCCGCGTCCGGGGCGGTGCCGGCATCGCAGGCCGCGGACACGGGGGCGGAGCGGCCGGGCGGGGCGGAGGCGGAGCGGCCGGGCGGGGCGGAGGCGGGACCGGTGTCGGCGGCCGGATCCGCCGAGGCGGCAGGCCCGGCCAGCGCGAGCGCGGCACCGGCGACGAGGGCGACGGACAGGGCGCGTGCGGTGCGGCGCATAGGGCGGGCTCCTCGACGACTGCGGCGGACCGGTGGCGGTCGGGCGGGCGGTTCGACTGCGGCGGGCTGACGGCTGGTGGGGCGGTTCGACTACGGCGGGCTGACGGCTGGTCGGGCGGGCGGTACGCCGAGGCATCGGTACGGCGGCGGTACGGCCGTACGGCGTCCCGGGTACGGGGCACGGGCCGTGCCCTCGCTGCCCATCACAGCCCGCGCCGAGCCGTACCGCGCGCGGCCGGACCCCATTCGCGGGACACCCGCGGCCACCCGGGTGACGGGCGGACAGGCCGGCGGTCGGGTGACCGTGCGAGCCCCCGCACCACGCCCGCGGCGGCTTTCGGTGGTGGGCCGGGATCCCGCGGCCCCGGAGGTTTTCCGGCTCCGGCGCAGGTGACTCGGTATCCGTCGACCGGTATCCGTCGACCGGATCGTCCGCTTCGCACTGGACCGGGGAGGTCCCTCCATGAGCACCAAGGTCTCCGACCACATCCTCGAGCGGCTGCGTGCCTGGGGCGTCGAACAGGTCTTCGGCTATCCGGGCGACGGCATCAACGGGCTGCTCGCCGCCTGGGGCCGTGCCGACGACCGGCCCCGGTTCATCCAGTCCCGGCACGAGGAGATGTCCGCGTTCGAGGCCGTCGGGTACGCCAAGTTCAGCGGCCGGCTCGGTGTGTGTGCGGCGACCTCGGGACCGGGTGCGATCCACCTGCTCAACGGTCTGTACGACGCCAAGCTCGACCATGTGCCGGTACTGGCGATCGTCGGCCAGACGAACCGGAGCGCGATGGGCGGCTCCTACCAGCAGGAAGTGGACCTGCACACGCTGTACAAGGACGTCGCCTCGGAGTTCGTGGAGACGGTGACGGTCCCCGAGCAGCTGCCGAACGTGCTGGACCGCGCGATCCGCACCGCCTACGCGCGCCGCTGCCCGACCGCCCTGATCATCCCGGGCGACGTGCAGGAACTGGACTACTCGGCGCCGACGCACGACTTCAAGATGGTCCCCTCCAGCCTGGGCATGAGCGACTACACCGCGACGCCGACGGACGAGGCGCTGCGCCGGGCGGCGGACGTGCTGAACACGGGCGACAAGGTCGCGATCCTGGTGGGGCAGGGTGCATCGGGCGCGGTCGCCGAGGTCCAGGAGATCGCCGAGCTGCTCGGCGCGGGCGTCGCGAAGGCACTGCTGGGCAAGGACGTGCTGAGCGACGAGCTGCCCTACGTCACCGGGCCCATCGGCCTGCTGGGCAGCCGGCCGTCGTACGAGCTGATGCGCGACTGCGACACGCTGCTGACCATCGGGTCCTCGTTCCCGTACACGCAGTTCATGCCGGACTTCGGCAAGGCGCGGGGCGTGCAGATCGACATCGATCCGCACATGATCGGCATGCGCTACCCGTACGAGGTGAACCTCGTCGGCGACGCCCGGGCGACGCTGCGGCGGCTGATCCCGCTGCTGGAGACCGGCCGGGGCGGCCGCGAGTGGTACGACACGGTGTGCGCGAACGTGCGCCGCTGGCACGAGACGATGGACCGCCGGGCCGGGCAGTCGGCCGACCCGATCAACCCCGAGTACGTGGCCCGCGCGCTCGACCCGCTGCTGCCGGACAACGCGATCCTGACCTCCGACTCCGGTTCGGTCGCCAACTGGTACGCGCGGCACATCACCATGCGGCCGGGCATGCGCGGCTCGCTGTCCGGGACGCTGGCGACGATGGGGCCGGGGGTGCCGTACGCGATCGGCGCCAAGTTCGCCCACCCGGACCGGCCGGTGTTCGCGCTGGTCGGGGACGGGGCCATGCAGATGAACGGGCTGGCCGAGATGATCACCGCGGCGAAGTACCGGGACCGCTGGTCGGATCCGCGCCTGGTGGTGGCCGTGTGGAACAACCGCGATCTGAACCAGGTGACCTGGGAGATGCGGGCGATGGAGGGGGCTCCGTCGTTCCTGCCCTCGCAGCAGATCCCGGACGTGCAGTACGCGCAGTTCGCGCGCTCCCTGGGACTGACCGGCATCCGGGTGGAGAAGCCGGAGGAGGTCGAGGCCGGCTGGCGGGCGGCCCTGGAGGCCGACGGCCCGTCCGTCATCGAGTTCCTCACCGACCCCGCCGTACCTCCCGTCCCGCCGCACGCGAGCTGGGAGCAGATGGAGGCGACGGCCAAGTCGATCCTCAAGGGCGACGCGGACCGCGGCTCGATGGTCAGGCAGGGACTGAAGGCGAAGGTCCAGGAGTTCCTGCCGGGCCGCCAGAAGCAGTAGCGCGTCAGCGACGGTTCGACGTAATCCCGTGTCGGCTCCCGGCAGCCGGGTACGCGACGCGGACCTTCGATCCCGAGGAGGGAGACATGCAGCGAGGCAGCGACCGGTTGAACGTCCACCGGGACGACGAGATGAAGCACGAGCTGAAGGGTCTGCTGAGGTCCGGCCATCCGACACGGGTGGAGGAGTGGCACGATCCGGAGCCGGCCGCGGACGACGACCCGCAGGTCTGGAGCGGCCCGGTGGGCGGCCTGGGCTCGCCGGCGTCACTGGAGCGGATGCGGCTGGAGCTGGCCCGGAAGCTGGGCCGGCACGCCTTCCCCGCGAAGGCGGGCGAGCTGGCCCGGACCCTGCGTCGGGGCAACGCGCCGGGCACGCTGATCGACGCGGTGGCGGGCCTGCCGCACGGGGAACGCTACGAGAACGTGCAGCAGCTGGCGAAGGCGCTGGCGGGCGGCGAATGAGCCGAGCGCGCGGCCCGGCTCAGGGCCCGCCCGGCGGGCAGGCCCCTGCACACCGGGCTGGACGGCGACCGCGAGGTCGAGCCGGTGGAGCGGCGCATCCACGGCTTTCCGGAGGCGCTGCCCTTCGGCGGCCCGGCCTCGCCGATGTGTCCGCACGCCCACGAGGTCGGATCGCCGGCGCGAAGCGGGCGCGGGGACCCGGACGCGTGGCGTCCGGTCCCGCGCCGGCGCCCGCTGTCGCCCGGTCACCCGGCGGGCATCGGGCTCGCGATCGACGCGTTGTGCTCCCGCCGTACGGCGGGGAGCTGCTGCGCCGCCGGCGGGCGGCCAAGGACAGGAAGCGGCGCGCCCGGGCGGCATCGGCCGTCGCGCGTGCCGGGAAAGGAAGCTGAGGATCATGCGTATCGCGTTTCTGGTGGCGCCCGAGGGCGTCGAGCAGGTCGAGCTGACCGAGCCGTGGAAGGCGGTGTCGGACGCCGGGCACGAGCCGGTGCTGGTGTCGACGGACTCCGGGAAGATCCAGGCGTTCAACCATCTCGACAAGGCGGACACCTTCCCGGTGGACGAGGTGGTGGGCGAGGCGTCGGCCGGCTCGTACGGCGGTCTGGTGCTGCCGGGCGGGGTGGCCAACCCGGACTTCCTGCGGATGGACGCCGGGGCCGTCGCCTTCGTGAAGGACTTCTTCGACCAGGGCCGTCCGGTCGCCGCGATCTGCCACGCGCCCTGGACGCTGGTGGAGGCGGACGTCGTGCGCGGCCGGGTGCTGACGTCCTGGCCGAGTCTGCGGACGGACATCCGCAACGCGGGCGGCACCTGGGTGGACGAGCAGGTGAAGATCTGCGACCACGGCTCCAACAAGCTGGTGACCAGCCGCAAGCCGGACGACCTGAAGGCGTTCTGCGAGGCGTTCCTGCACGTGTTCGCCGGAGAGGCCGGCTGATCCGCGGCGGTCGACGGGTGAGGTGAAGGGCCGGCTCCCCGCCGGCCCTTTTCCCGTGC
Organism: Streptomyces sp. NPDC048514; assembly: GCF_043199955.1. Lineage (NCBI taxonomy): Bacteria > Bacillati > Actinomycetota > Actinomycetes > Kitasatosporales > Streptomycetaceae > Streptomyces > Streptomyces sp. NPDC048514. Next base: position 645,430 of record NZ_JBICWT010000002.1, read on the forward strand.
GCCGCCTTGTCCCGTGCGCCGCTTCCTGCGCGCCGCCTTGTCCCGTGCGCCGCCTCCTGTGCGCCGCCTTATCCCGTGCGCCGCCTCCTGTGCGCCGCCTTATCCCGTGCGCCGCCTCCTGTGCGCCGCCCTGTCCCGTCCGCCGCCCTATCCCGTGCGCCGCCTTCCCGTCCGCCGCCTTCCCCCTTGCGCGGCGTCGCGGGCAGCCGGGAGCCGGTCAGGTGCCGGGGGTGCCCGGGGTCGCCGCCTCGCCGCAGCCGCGCTCCCGGGCGCCCTCACGGGTGCGGGCCGCGCTCACCAGGCGGCGCGGGTTGCGGCGCAGGTATTCGCCCTCCAGCTGCGCCATGCGCTCGTTGTGGGCCCGCAGCGCGTCGTTGGAGCCGTACAGGAGGGTGTCGTGGCGCGTGCGGTGGATCGTCTCCAGCTCCTTCATGAGCTGCTGGTCGTCCAGTCGGCTGGGGTCGACTCCGGTCATGGTGGTCCCCGCTCGTCGTGGTTCGTGTCCGCGGTCCGGGTACCCGCCCGGATTGCATCGCCCCCGGGCGGTTCCGGGAGGAGTCCATGGAGCTCGCGTCTCTGGATCCACTGTACGAAGATCCGGCGTCCCGGGCCTCCGCGTGGGGCGCGCTGCCGCACCGGACGTGGCGAGGGGGACGGGCCCGGCCGGCTACCGGGCCCGTTCCACCCGGCGTTCGTCCCAGACCGGATCGGGCGTCTCGCGGACGCGTCCGTCGCTGCCGAAGACCAGGAAGCGGTCGAAGGAGCGGGCGAACCAGCGGTCGTGGGTGACCGCGAGAACCGTGCCGTCGAAGGCGTCCAGACCCTCCTGGAGGGCCTCAGCGGACTCCAGGTCGAGGTTGTCGGTGGGCTCGTCCAGCAGCAGCGCGGTGACGCCGGCGAGCTCCAGCAGCAGGATCTGGAAGCGGGCCTGCTGGCCGCCGGAGAGCCGGTCGAAGGACTGCTCGGCCTGCTGCGTCAGCTCGTAGCGGCGCAGCCGGGACATGGCGGCGCCCCGGTCCTGGGCGTGTTCCTTCCACAGGATGTCCAGCAGGGTGCGGCCCCGCAGTTCCGGGTGGGCGTGGGTCTGCGCGAAGTGACCGGGCACGACCCGCGCGCCCAGTCTGAACCCGCCCGTGTGCGCCACGTCCTCGCCGGCGAGGAGCCGCAGGAAGTGCGACTTGCCCGAGCCGTTGGAGCCGAGGACGGCGACCCGTTCGCCGTAGAAGACCTCCAGGTCGAACGGCTGCATCAGGCCGGTCAGCCCGAGTCGCTCGCAGGTGACGGCCCGCACGCCGGTGCGGCCGCCCTTGAGGCGCATCGTGATGTCCTGCTCACGGGGCGGCTCGGGGGGCGGGCCCGCCTCCTCGAACTTGCGCAGGCGGGTCTGCGCGGCCTGGTAGCGGGAGGCCATCTCATGGCTGACCGCGGCCGCCTGACGGAGGTTCAGCACCAGCTTCTTGAGCTGGGCGTGCTTCTCGTCCCAGCGGCGGCGCAACTCCTCGAACCGGGCGAAGCGTTCACGCCGGGCCTCGTGGTAGGTGGCGAAGCCGCCCCCGTGCACCCAGGCGTCCGCACCGGCCGGCCCCGGCTCGACGGAGACGATCTTCTCGGCGGCGCGGGCGAGGAGTTCCCGGTCGTGGGAGACGAAGAGCACCGTCTTGCGGGTCTCCTTGAGCTGTTCCTCCAGCCAGCGTTTGCCGGGGACGTCGAGGTAGTTGTCCGGCTCGTCCAGCAGCAGCACCTCGTCGGTGCCGCGCAGCAGCGCCTCCAGCACGAGGCGTTTCTGCTCACCGCCCGAGAGGGTGCGCACCTGCCGGAACTGGGCGCGCTCGTACGGCGTGCCGAGTGCGGCGGTGGTGCACATGTCCCACAGGGTCTCGGCTTCGTAGCCGCGGACCTCGGCCCAGTCGGAGAGCGCCTGCGCGTACTTCAGCTGCGCGGCCTCGTCGTCGACGGTCATGATGGCGTGCTCGGCCTCGTCCACCGCAGCCGCCGCCTCGCGGATGCGGGGCGGGGCGACGGACACGAGGAGGTCCCGTACGGTCGTCTCGTCGCGTACGGAGCCCACGAACTGGCGCATCACGCCGAGGCCACCACTGACGGTGACGGTGCCGCCGTGCGGTTTCAGCTCGCCGGAGATCAGCCGGAGCAGGGTGGTCTTGCCGGCGCCGTTGGGGCCGACCAGGGCGACGGCGGCGCCTTCGCCGACCCGGAAGGACACGTCCCCGAGCAGGGCCCTCCCATCGGGCAGGTAGTACTCGAGGTGCGCGGCTTCCAGATGTCCCATGGGGCGCATTCTGCGGGCCGGTCCGGACCCGGGGCAAACCCATATCCGGCGCTCCCCCCGTCACCGGCGCCCGGCGCACCGGCGCCCCCGCCCACCCCGCCGTGTCCAGGGGCTCCCCGCCGGACGCACCGGCGTCCCGTCACCCCGCCGTGTCCAGCGGCTCCCCCGCCGGGCCGGCCTCATCGGCCGGCACCACGGCGGCGCCCTGCCAGGTCAGGGCTTTCCATCCGTCCGAGGGGGAGCCTTCGAGGACGACCACGCCGGTGTTCGCCAGCGGACGGGCGGCGGCGAAGGCGACGTCCACGTTGCCGGCGCGGGCTGCGGTCCACACCCGGATCGCGGCACCGTGGCTGATCATGGCGACGGTCCGGGCGCCGCCGGCGGCGGCCTCGGCGATCACGGCGTCGTACCGGGCGAGGAACTCCCCGCCGCTCTCCCCGCCGGGAATGCGCAGGGTGGTCTCACCGGCCGCCCACGCGAACACCGTGCGGAGGTACCGCTCGCCCTCGGGCGAGTGCCCCGGCCGCATCTCCAGGTCGCCGGCGGACACCTCGCGGATGCCGCCCCGGACGATCACGCCGAGGCCGCGGGCGGCGGCCAGCGGGGCGGCGGTGAGCCGGGTGCGGGTCAGGGGGGAGGCGTACAGGGCCTCGATGTCCTCGTCGCCGAGCGCCTCGGGCAGGGCCGCGGCCTGCGCCTCGCCGAGCGGGGTCAGCCCCGGGCCCGGCACGGCCGTGTCCAGCAGGTGATCCACGTTGGAGGGGGTCTGGCCGTGGCGGACCAGGAGCAGGCGCATCCGGGCAACCTCCGTCACAGGACTTCCGCACCGGTCGCGCCCGGCGCACGGGGACACAAGAAACGAGCACTTCAGGGTAACCGCACCCCATGAACGCAGACCTTGACCTGACCGCCCTGCAGACCGGCCGCAACGCCCTGCGCGGGCTGCTCCGTCTCGACTCCCGGGTGTTCGAGGCGGCGGCCGCCTGGCACTGGCCCGGCGCCGAGCGGGTGCTGCCCCGGCTCAGCCGCAGCGCGAACCACGGGGTGCTGTGGTCCGCCACGGCAGCGGCGATGGCCGCGAGCCGCACCCCCCGGGCGCGCCGGGCCGCCGTGCGGGGACTGGCTTCTCTGGGCCTGGCCTCGCTGACGATCAACACCATCGGCAAGCGTTCGGTGCGCCGGGCCCGGCCCGGGCTGGACCCGGTGCCGCTGGTGCGGCGGCTGAAGCGGCAGCCGATCACGACCTCGTTCCCGTCCGGCCACGCGGCGTCGGCGGCCGCGTTCGCCACCGGGGTCGCGCTGGAGTCGCCGGCGTGGGGCGCCGCGGTGGCGCCGGTGGCGCTCTCGGTGGCGGCGTCCCGCGTGTACACCGGGGTGCACTTCCCGAGCGACGTGCTGGCCGGCGCGGCGCTCGGGGTGGGTGCCGCCTTCCTGGTACGGCGCCTGGTGCCGACCCGGGCACAGCTGTGGCAGCAGGCCCGGCCGCGGGCCGACGCGCCGGCCCTGGTCGAGGGCGAGGGCCTGGTGATGGTCGCCAACCAGGCGTCGGGCACGGCGGAGCGGGTGCGCGCCCTGCACGACGCGCTGCCGAAGGCCGAGGTCGTCGAGTGCGCGCCGGAGGAGGTCGGGGACGCGCTGGAGAAGGCGGCGGCCCGGGCGCGGGTGCTCGGGGTGTGCGGTGGCGACGGCACGGTCAACGCGGCCGCGCGGATCGCCCTGAGCCACGGTCTGCCGCTCGCGGTGCTGCCCGGCGGCACCCTCAACCACTTCGCCTACGACCTCGGGGTGGAGGACGAGCGCGATCTGGCCCAGGCGATCCGGCACGGCGAGGCGGTGCGGGTGGACGCCGGCCGGTTCGCCACCGCCGACGGCGAGGGGCTGTTCCTGAACACGCTGAGCCTGGGCGTCTACCCGGAGCTGGTGCGCGAGCGGGAGCGCTGGTCGCACCGGATCGGCGGCTGGCCGGCCGGGGTGCTCGGCGCGCTGCGGGTGCTGCGCGCCGACCGGCATCCGCTGGAGGTGGAGGTGAGCGGGGAGCGACGGCCCCTGTGGCTGCTGTTCGTCGGCAGCGGTGTCTACCACCGCATGGGGCTCGCCCCCGGCCGCCGTACGGATCTGGCGGACGGGCTGCTGGACGTGCGGGTGGTGCACGGCAGCCGCCGGCCGGCGCTCCGGCTGCTCGCCGCGGCCGTGGCGGGCCCGCTGACCCGCTCCCCCGCGCACGCGGCGGTCCAGGTGAACCGGCTGCGGCTGACGGGCCTCGCGCCCGGCACCCCGCTGGCCTACGACGGCGAGGTCACCGCGGTATCGGGCGAGGTGTCGCTGGAGAAGCTGCCCGAGGCCCTGACGGTCTACCGCCCGCTGCGCACCACGCCCTGACGCCCTCGGGCCCCGAAGCCCTGAGGGCCTCGATCTGACAAACCGTCAGTCCATATGGCAGAACACGAGTCTCATCATTCGGCATGCGCCCGTACCGTGAGCCGTACCGCCGGCGGCGCCGCACACAGCAGCGGGGGGCCGGTACGACGAGAAGGGGCTGAGCCATGCCGGAAGCACGGGAGACCGCCGTCTACACGCACGGGCACCACGAGTCGGTGCTGCGCTCGCACACGTGGCGCACCGCCGCCAACTCCGCGGCCTACCTGCTCGGCTCGCTCAAGCCCCACATGAGGATCCTGGACATCGGATGCGGCCCGGGGACCATCACCGCGGATCTGGCGGAACTGGTCCCCGACGGCCACGTCACCGGCGTCGACCAAGCACCCGCGATCCTGGGGCAGGCGCGCGCCACCGTCGCCGCACGCGGCCTCGGCAACGCCGACTTCGCGGTCGCGGACGTCCACGCCCTGGACTTCCCGGACGACGCCTTCTGCGTGGTCCACGCCCATCAGGTGCTCCAGCACGTCGGCGACCCGGTGCAGGCGCTGCGCGAGATGCACCGGGTGACGAAGCCGGGCGGGTTCATCGCCGTGCGCGACGCGGACTACGCGGCGATGACCTGGTACCCGGCGTCCGACGGCCTGGACGACTGGCTCGCGCTGTACGAGCGGGTGGCCCGTGCCAACGGCGGCGAGCCCGACGCCGGGCGCCGGCTGAAGGCATGGGCACTGGCCGCCGGCATCGGCGACATCACGGCCACCACAGGCACCTGGACGTTCGCCACTGCCGAGGAACGGGCCTGGTGGAGCGGCCTGTGGGCGGACCGCACCGTCGCCTCCGCCTACGCCGAGCGGGCCACGCGAGGCGGCCACGCCACCGCCGGTGAACTGCGTGCGGTGGCGCGGGCCTGGCGGGACTGGGGCGCGCGGGAGGACGGCTGGTTCGCCGTCCTGCACGGCGAGATCCTGTGCCGCAAGGCGGCCTGACGCCGCCGCGCCCGGTTCACTCGCGGGGCAGCAGCGGGCCGAGCGGCCCGAGGTCCAGATTCAGGTCCTCGGGCCGCAGCCCGTAGCGGTCCCGGAGCTCGGCCATGCGGTCCTCCAGGAGCATCAGGGTGAGCCCGATGCGCTCCTCCTGCTCCTCGGACAGCTCGCCGGTGTCGAAACGGCGCACCGCCTGCCGTTCCATCAGCTGGCGCAGCAGCTCCACCACGGTGAGCACGAGTTTCACCAGGTCCCGCTCGACCGTGTCGGGTTCGAGATCGAGTCGCTTGCGCGGGCCGCTCGCGGTCATGGCGACTCCTCGAAGGGCGAGCGGACCTGCTCGTTCACCGAGCTGATCAGGGCGTTCAGGTCGATACGCACCAGGTCGACGTCCGCGATGCGCAGCGTCAGATCGCCCGTGATGACGACTCCGCCGGCCAGCAGCCGGTCGAGCAGATCGACGAGCGCGATCTCACGCCGTTCCACGACGGTCACCGCTCGGCCCCCGATTCCTCTTCAGTGAACGAATAGGCGGCCCAGGGCCCGGTGAGTTCCACCCGGATTCCCGGCACCTCGTCCTTGGTGCGGTCGACCAGCTCCACGAACTCCTCGGAGTTCGCCCGGGTCACCAGGTAGGCCCCGTTGAGCACGTTCTGCCCCGGCGCGGTGGACAGCGCCGCGTTCTGCGGTGCGTGCAGCCGGGAGTCCTCGGCCTGCCGGGCGAGCCGCTCGTGCAGGGACCGCGCGAACGCCTCCGCCCGCTGCCACTTCTCCTCGTGTGCGTGGCTGCGCTCGCGCCGCCGGCGCAGATAGTCGCGGCCGCTGGCCGGCTTGGCCGCGGCGGGTGCGGGCTCGGTCTGTTCGGGCTCCGGCTCGACGTAGACCTTCACCCCCCACTCCACCCGGCCCGCCAGCCGGTCGAGAGCGCGCCGGAAGCCGTCCTCGCCGGCCTCGATCATCGCGCGGACCCCGCTGCAGTCCCGGAACACGGTGGCGAGCCGCAGCGGCAGCGGAGTGGTGACCGTCGCGAGCGCGTCGATCACGCCCTGGTGGGCGCGGGCGGTCGCGGCCAGCCAGTCCAGGTCCTCCAGGTGGGCCTTGAGGGCCTCCTCGGAGAAGTCGGCCTCGGAGACGCTGCTGACGACCGCGACCAGGCCGTGGTGGTGCAGCAGCGCGGGTGGGGCGCCCCCGATGCCGGTGAGCTGGGACTGCAGCGGGAGGTCGAAGGGGCGGCAGACGGCGTACACATATCGCAGTCCGGTCATGGTGCCTCCTCCTTCTTCTGCTTGCGGCCCGGCTCAAGTTCCAGCTCCTCCAGCCGGGCCAGGCGTTCGCGCAGCTCGGCGTTCTCCCGGGCCAGCTCGTCGCGGCGGGCCCGGGAGGAGAGGGCGGGGTCGGTCTCCCACCAGTCGATCCCCATCTCCTTGGCCTTGTCCACCGAGGCGACGATGAGCCTGAGCTTGATCGTCAGCAGCTCGATGTCGAGCAGGTTGATGCGGATGTCACCCGCGATGACGATCCCCTTGTCGAGCACCCGCTCGAGGATGTCGGCGAGGTTGGCGCCGCTGCTCTGGCCGTACGGTTCGGGGAATCGGCTGGGAGTCGTCATCGACGGCTCCCGCCCTCGGCGTACTCCGGCTCCTCTTCTTCCTCGTACTCGCCTTCCGGCTCCTCGCCCTCCTCGTACTCGCCCTCGGGCTCCTCATCCTCCTCGTACTCGCCCTCGGGCTCCTCGCCCTCCTCGTACTCGTCCTCTTCGGGCTCCTCGGACTCCTCGGACTCCTCGGTCTCGTCCTCGTCCCGGTATCGCTCGGGCTCGCCCTCCTCCTCGCCCTCTTCCTCGTCCTCGTACTCCTCGGAGTCCTCGGAGTCTTCGGAGTCCTCGGAGTCCTCGTCGCCGGTCGTCTCGGCTTCCTGCTCCTCCTCGGCGACGGCGTCCTCGTGGCTCTTGACCACCTCGCCGTCGCGGATCTCGCCGCGCCAGGCGTCCTCCGCCTCGCCCTTGATGGTGATGAACCGGGCGAAGTTCTTCAGGTCCAGCCGGGCCCTGCGGCCCTGGGCGCGCCAGATGTTTCCGGTCTTCTCGAACAGGCCCGTCGGGTAGTACTCGATGACCAGCAGGACCCGGGTGAGGTTCTCCTCCAGCCGGTGGAAGGAGACCACGCCCTTGGTGGTGCCCTTGGCGCCCTCGGACGTCCACTGGATGCGGTAGTCGGGTATCTGCTCGGTGGTCTGCGCCTTCCAGCTGCGGCTGGACCAGAAGATCTTCGCCTGCCAGTCGGAGTGGGTGTCGTCGGAGCGGCTGGCGCTCTTGACGCCCTTGGCGAAGCTGCTGAAGCTCTGGTACTGGGTCCACTGGTCGTAGGCGGTGCGCAACGGCACGCCGACGTCGATGGACTCCATGATGACGGTCGGCTTCTTGCCCGCCCCGCCCTTCTTGCCCTTGCCACCCCCGAGGTTTCTGACCGCGTCCATCACGTTCTCCTTGGCGCGGGAGGCGCCCAGCTCCAGGGCGGAGCGCAGCGGACCCTTGCCCTCGGCGATCTTGCGGCCGCCGTCGAGCGCGAGCTTGGCGAAGCCGGGGCTGTTGCCTTCGGCTATGTCGTTGAGCTTGTTGGTGGTCTCGCCGAGTTTGCGGCCGAGTCCGGTGAGCATCTTCGTGGCCTGCGCGGAGAGGAACTCCTGCGCCTCCGCCTTCAGCCGGTCGGCGGCCTCGCTGTGCGCGAGGTCGGTCAGGGGATTGTCGCTGGCCTTGCCCGCGGCCTTGCCGGCCGTGGAGGTGGCCGATCCGACGGTCTCGGTCATCGGTCATCGCCGCCCTTCGGGCCCCTGGACGCGGCGCCGCGTGCGGCGCCACCGGCCGCGGCCGTCTTCTTCGCGGCCGTCTTGCGGCCCGCGCTCGTCTTCTTGGCGGCCGTCTTCTTGGCCGGAGCCTTGTCGGCCGCCTTCTTGGCCGGCGCCTTCGCGGCGGCCTTCTTGGCGGGGGCCTTCTTGGCCGCCCGCTTCCTGGGCGGGCCGTCACCGCGGTCCCCGTCGTCGTCCCTGGACCGGCCCTCGCGCCCGGACCGCTCCTCGCCGGTGTCCTCGTCGTCCCCGGCCTCGTCGCGCGGCTCCTCCTCGTCGCGCGGCTCTTCCTCGTCGTCGGAGCCGGATTCCGGCACCACGCCGTTCAGCTCGTCACGCACCTGGGCGGTACGGCCGTGCAGCCGGTCGGCGAGCGTGTTCATCTGCCGCTCGACCATGGCCCCGGAGGCGGCCTTGCCGACCCCCCGCAGGTCCTGGCGCAGCTGGTCCCCGATCTCCTTGAACTGGGGGTTGTTCTTCAGCTGCTGGCTCACCACGTCCGCGATCATCTTGGGACTGAGGTTGAGCTTCTTGCCGGCCACCAGGGAGCCGACCGCCAGCGCCATTTTCAGTTTCTTGGTACGTCCCAGCAGGTATCCGGCCCCTACCGCGAGGCCCAGTGTCGTTCGGTTCATAGTCCCGTCCCGTTGCCTGTGGTGTCGCCGGAGCCCATGGCTGTCTCCAGCCGGTCGAGCAGTTCGTCCTCGCGCCGGTCGAACTCCTCCTCGGTGATCTCACCCGCCTCCAACTGCTCTTCGAGACGGGCGAGTTCGGCCCGGACGGTGGCGGGGTCGTAGTAGATCCGTTCCGCCTCGTGGAGTACCTGTCTGATGGCCCACGCGCTGCCGCGCACGGGCGCGAACGGCAGCATCAGCACTTCGCCGATCAGTCCCACGGTGTTCTCCTTCCGTTCGGGCCCGGAGCGCTACTGCACGCCTGCGTCCGCGCCGGCCGCGCTGCCCGCCGGCTCGGCGGGCCCGGGCTCCACGAAGCTGTAGGGCGGCAGCGGCCCGTTCACGCGCAGGTCCAGATGGGCATGGCCCTTGCGGACCTGCTCGACGGCGGCCAGGAAGGCCTCGGCCGAGTCCCGGGCCACCAGGAACGAGACGTTGAGCAGCCAGCCGGTGGACTCGGGGCCCACGCTGAGCGCCGCGGCGGCCGGCTCCAGCAGGCCCTGCACCTCGTTCGCGTCCGCGGTCTCCCGGGCCTTGACACCGGCCGCGACCATCTCGCCCAGGCGGATCTTGTCGTCGTAACTACCCCCGCCGGAGCGGCGGTTGGCCTCCGCAAGCTCGCGCACCTCGGCGTTCTCGGCCATCACGAGGTGCAGCACGGCCTCCTCCACATGGGAGGCCTTGACGTTGTACTCGACCTTGCCGTCCAACTCCCGCAGCCGTTCCCGGTAGTGCTCCGCCCGGTCGGTGAGCACCTGGGTGACGGAGTCGTCGTCGGGGGCGACGCTGCCGAAGCGCATGGGCAGGACACAGCCGGCCGCGCCGGTCTCGGCGAGCACGTTCTGGTGGGCGAGCAGGTCACGGCGCTTGGGGCGCAGGCCCTCGGGGGCGTCGCTGACCACGGCGGTCAGTTCGCCGGCGGTGAGGAGGCGCACCGGGAGGGGCGGCTCGCCCACGCCGGTCATGCCCTCGGGGAGCGCCGGGTGCGACCGGGCCGTGATGCCGTAGACGTACGTGCTCACTCCTGCTCCTCCTTACGGCGTGCGGGGGCCTTGCGGGGACGCTGCCGCGACTCGCCCTGGCCTTCGCCGCGGGCCTGGCTGAAGGCGTCGGATATGGTCTCGGCGGCGCCGGACAGAGCGCCCTTGGACTTGCCGCGGGCACCGGACTCGGTGACCTCGCCGACGATCTCGGGCAGGCCCGGGCTCTTGTTCGGGCCGGACTCCAGGTCGAGGCGGTTGCAGGCCTCGGCGAAGCGCAGATAGGTGTCGACGCTGGCCACGACGACCCGGACGTCGATCTTCAGGATCTCGATGCCGACCAGAGAGACACGTACGAACGCGTCGATGACGAGCCCCCTGTCGAGGACCAGCTCAAGTACGTCGTAGAGGCCGCTGCTGCCGCCTCCGCCTCCGGTCTGCTGTGCCGGAACTACAGTCATGCCGGCGATTCCTCCTTCTACTTGGTCGGTTCACGGTCGTCGCGGGCGGCCCCGCGGGCGGTGGCCTAACGGCCTCCGCGCGGGTCGGCCCTTCCGCGTTCGTAGCGTCGGACGCGGCGGTAACCGGTCAGTTGCCCCTCGTGGTCGAGTTCGACCTGGTAGGTCGCCATCAGGCTCATCGTGTCTGGCACCCTCGCCAGTTCGAGGACCTCGACCTCCAGCGCCCACCCGTCCTCGGTCTGCTCGAACGAGGACACCGAGTCCGGTGCGAGGCCGGTGAGTTCGGCGAGCTGGGCGCGAGCCTGACGCAGCACCTCCATGGGGGCCGGACGGCGGTCCTCCGCCGAGCGCCTGCCCGTCCTGCCCTGCGACTTCTCGGTCTCCTGTGATTCCTGCGATTCCTGTGATTCATGGGAATCGTGTGACTCACGGGAGTTTTGTGTCTGGGATGTGTTCTTCGTGTTCGACATGGCCACCTCTCCCTGCGTGTGGCCGCCATGCCCTTGGCCAAACCTTCGGGAGTCAACGCATGCCACGAGCCGGCTGTCGTGCCTGGTCGGAGGGGATGGGTCAGCCGGCCTGTGCCGCGAGGCGCCTTCGGGCGGGCTTCAGGGACCGGCCACGGCTCGGGACACCGGCCCAGGGGTCCGTCCGTGCCTGGTCCACCGCGTCGGCGATGGTCCAGTGACGGGCATCGACCCCGGGATCGTCCACCTGTTCCCAGGCTAGGGGCACAGCGACGGGCGCGCCCGGCAGAGGGCGGACGGTGTACGGGGCGACGGCGGTCTGCGCGTAGGCGTTGCGCTGCACGTCCAGGTAGAGCCGGTCGCCGCGGTCGCTCTTGCGGGCGGCGGTGGTGAGCCGTTCCGGGTGCCGGGACGCGGCCCGCTCGGCGACGTCGTGGGCGAATCGGCGTACGGTGCCGAAGTCGTCGCGTCCGTCGAGCGGCACGACGAGGTGCAGCCCGCGCGAGCCGGTCGTCATCGGTGCCACGGGCAGGCCCAGCTCCTCCAGCAGCTCCCGCAGCCATCCGGCGGCCTGCCGCACCGCGCCGAAGTCGTCGCCGGACGGGTCCAGGTCGAAGACCAGCCGGTCGGGGTGGTCCGGGCCGGCGGCGCGGTCGGTGCGGGAGAGCCAGCGGTGCAGCGTGAGACAGGCCTGGTCGGCGAGGTAGAGCAGGGTGGCGGTGTCGTCGCACACGACGTGCGTGACCGTGCCGCCCTCCTTGGTGACCTCGGCGCGCGTGATCCACTCCGGATAGTGCTCCGGGGTGTTCTTCTGCATGAACCGCGGCCCGTCCAGGCCGTCCGGATACCTCTCCAGCATCAGCGGACGGCCGCGCAGATGCGGCAGGAGGTGGGACGCGACGGACCGGTAGTAGTCGGCGAGGTCGCCCTTGGTGTACTCCGCGGCCTTCCCACCGCCGGGGAAGAGGACCTTCCCCGGCCGCTGGATCGGCACCGTGCGGCGGCCCACCCGTACCGTCCGCACGTCGCCGTGGCTCATCGCACGACCGCCTCCTCCACCAGCAGCTTCGCCGCCGCGGCGATGCCCACCGCGTCGATGCCGGCCGCGTGCAGCTGCTCGTCGGGCGCCGCCGAGCCCGGCATGGTGCGCACCGCGAGCCGGACCAGGCGGGGCACGGGCCGGCCGTCGCCGAACGCCTCCGCGACGGCGTCCCCGAGGCCGCCCTCGGCGTGGTGGTCCTCGACGGTGAGCAGGCAGCCGGTCTCCTCGGCGGCCCGGCGCAGCGTCTCGGTGTCCACGGGCTTCACGGAGTACAGGTCGATGACCCGTACCCGGATGCCGTCCTCGGCGAGCCGGTCGGCCGCGGCCAGCGCCTCGGGCACGGTCACCCCGGCGGCGACGACGGTCAGCCGGTCGTCCTCCGTGGAGCGCAGCGTCTTGCTGCCGCCCACCGGGAACTCCTCCTCGGGGCCGTAGATCACCGGTGACTTGCCGCGGGAGGTGCGCAGATAGCGGATGCCGTCGAGGCCGGCCATGGTCGCCACCAGCTTGGCCGTCTGGTTGGCGTCGCACGGGTAGAGCACGGTCGAGCCGTACACGGCACGGAACATCGCCAGGTCCTCCAGGCCCATCTGCGAGGGTCCGTCCTGGCCGATGGCCACACCGGCGTGCGAGCCGACCAGGTTGAGCCCGGAGCCGCTGATGGAGGCCATGCGCACGAAGTCGTAGGCCCGGCTGAAGAACGCGGCGAACGTGCACGCGTACGGTACCCAGTCGCGGGTGGCCATGCCGACGGCGGCGGCGACGAGCTGCTGCTCGGCGATGTAGCACTCGAAGTACCGGTCCGGGTGGGCCTTGGCGAACTCCTCGGTCCGGGTGGAGTCACCGACCTCACCGTCCAGGGCGACGATGTCGCCGCGGGCGCTGCCCAGCGCGGCGAGGGCCTTGCCGAAGGCGTCCCGGGTGGCGACCTCGTCCCCCAGGTCGTAGCGCGGCAGCTGCAGGACCTCGGTGGTGACCGAGCGCAGCGCGGCGGCGGCGGGGGGCTCGCTTACCCGGACGCGCAGCTCGCGCGGTCCGCCGAGCTCGGCGATGGCGTCCTCGGCCTCGGGCAGCGGCTTGCCGTGCATTCCCTCCCGGTCCTCGACGGAGGCGACGCCCTTGCCCTTGAGGGTGCGGGCGAGGATCACGGTGGGCTGCCCGGTGGTGGACAGCGCCTCCCCGTACGCCCGGTCGATCTTGTCGACGTCGTGACCGTCGATCTCGACGGTGTGCCAGCCGAAGGCCTGGAAACGCCGGGCGTAGGCGTCCAGGTCGTGACCGTGCCGGGTGGGTCCGCGCTGTCCGAGACGATTGACGTCGACGATCGCGGTCAGGTTGTCCAGGTTCTCGTGGCCGGCGTGTTCGGCGGCCTCCCACACGGAGCCCTCGGCCAGTTCGCTGTCCCCGCACAGCACCCACACCCGGTACCCGGTGCGGTCCAGCCGCTTCCCGGCGAGCGCGATACCGACTCCGACCGGCAGGCCCTGACCGAGAGAGCCGGTGGCCGTCTCCACCCAGGGCAGGCGCCGGGGCGTCGGATGCCCTTCGAGCCGGCTGCCGAGCTTGCGGAAGGTGAGCAGCTCGCCGTCCTCGACGGCGCCGGCCGCCTTGTAGGCGGAGTACAGCAACGGCGAGGCGTGTCCCTTGGACAGCACGAGGCGGTCGTTGGCGGGGTGTTCGGGGCGTTCGAAGTCGTAGCGCAGATGGTTCGCCAGCAGGACGGCCATCAGATCGGCCGCGGACATCGAGGACGTGGGATGCCCGGACCCAGCGGCGGCGGACGCCCGCACGCTGTCCACGCGCAACTGCTGTCCCAGGTCGGCGAGTTCGGCGTTGTTCATGAGTCTCCTCGGTCTCCTTGCACAGAGTCGGTCTGGTGGGGGCGGTCCGCGGGGTCAGGGGGGTCGGAGCGCCTGACGGGGCCGGGTGCGGGGTGCCCGGGGGCGGGGTGGGGGAATCCGGAACGCCCGGGGGAAGGGCGCCCCCGGCCGCCCTCGGCCGCAGCTCCGCCGGGCTGATCGGGCGCCGGTTCCCGACCGGGCTGCCGCCTGGCGGCCTCCCCGCCCGGCTGATTCCGGGCGGGCTCCCGGCCGGGCTGATTCCTGGCGGGAGCCGGGCCCGGCTTGTTCCTGGGGGGCTCCGGGGCCTGCCGGCTTCTCGCGGACTGCGAGCCCGGCCGGTTCCTCGCGGACTTTGGGTCCTGCCGGTTCCTCGCGTTGTGCTCGGTGGGCGCGCTCTTCTCGTTCGGCTGTTTCGTCATGGGCTCTTCTCCTCGCCGTCGGGCCCGGCGTCGGACCCCGCAGGTGGCCCGGAAGCCACGCCCTTCCCTGACTGCTTCCCCCGCAGGGCCGGACCACCGGGTACCCGCGCCACTTCCGGTGAGGCCGTGTCCAGGGGCACCGACCACGCCCGCAGGAGGCCCAACTGGACGCCCTGGCGCGGGAGTACGCTGTCCAGCAGCCAGTCGGCGGCGACTCGGACGCGGTTGCCCGGCAGTGCGGCCAGGTGGTAGCCGCGGGTGACCGCGCCGGCCGCCGGGCCGGACAGCGGGATGCCGAGCGGATTGGCGGCGGCCCGGACCCCGCCCAGGTCCACGGCGAAGCCGAGATCCCGGTGCCGGTACGGGCGCCGGCGCCGGCCGAGCCCGAGCGAGGCGGCCACGTTCTCCCCGGCCACCCGGCCCTGCCGCCACGCGTGCTGGGCCGTCATGGGCGTGAACTCGCCGGGACGCCGCAGGTCCGGTACCGCGGCCGCGTCGCCGCAGGCGAAGACGTCCGGGCGGCCCGGCATCCGCAGAAACGGGTCGACGATCAGCCGGCCGCGCTCCAGCGGCTGACCGACGGCCTCCACCAGCGGATCAGGCCGTACGCCCACGCACCACACCAGGGTCCTGGACGCGACGAACTCACCGTCCGTGAGCAGTACCCCGTCCTGGGTGGCCTCCTTCACCGAGGTTCCCATCCGGACGTCCACACCTCGCGCCCGCAGCACCCGGCCGGCCGTGCGCGACAGCCGCCGGTCCAGCTCCGGCAGCACGCGCGGCGCCACGTCCAGCAGGATCCAGCGGGGGCGCACTCCGGCGGGCAGCGGGCTGCGGCGGGCCAGCCGGTCGGTGAACATCTGCAGGTGCGCGGCCACCTCGGTGCCGGTGTAGCCGGCGCCGACGACGACGAAGGTGCACCGGGCGGCGCTGGTCGCGGCGTCGTCGTCCGCCGCGGCCAGCTCCACCTGCCGGGTGACGTGGTCGCGCAGATACAGCGCCTCGGGCAGCCCGCGGAACCCGTGCGCGTGCTCGGCGACCCCCGGGATCGGCAGCAGCTTGTTGACACTGCCGACGGCGAGCACCAGCCGGTCGTACTCGAGGGTGCCCGTACCGCCCTCGGGCCCGGTGTAGTGGACGACGTTGCCGTCCAGGTCTACCCGGTCCGCCTCGCCGAGCACGAGCCGCACCCCGCGCAGAGTGCCGGGCAGCGAGACGGTGACCCTGCGGGCCTCCAGGATGCCCGCGGCCACCTGGGGCAACAGGGGCAGGTACAGGAAGTAGTCGGTCGGGTTCAGCAGCGTGACGTCGGCCCGGTCGCGGGTCAGACGGGCCAGGGTGCGAGCGGCCCGGTACCCGGCGAAACCGGCGCCGACGACCACGACGTGAGGTCGGCTCACGGGGCGCCTCCGGCGGTCTGGCTCGTCCGAGGCCTTCCGCGTAACCGGGGCAGGGGCACCCAAACGCCGGGCGGGTCACCCGTACGCCGGAGTGAGCACCCGAACGCCGCCCGGCCCGCCACGCCGTTCCGGATGCCCACCGGCCGGGGCGGCACGTCCGGCCCGGCTCGCCGTCCGGCCCGGCTCGCCGTCCGGGTCGGCGCATCGGTGGAGACGGCGTTTCGCCGGGAAGCCGCCGGTTACCCGGCCCGGGACCTGTTGACCCGCAGCCCAGCAGCCCCGCGCGGAGGTGCGCTCATGCCCGAGTACGGCTATTTCCTGGCAAGCGAGGAACACGACCCGGCCGGCCTCGTCGAACAGGCCCGGATGGCCGAGCAGGCCGGCTTCCAGGCGCTGTGGATCTCCGACCACTTCCACCCGTGGAACGACGCGCAGGGGCAGAGTTCGTTCGTGTGGTCGGTGATCGGCGCACTGTCGGAGGCCGTGTCGCTGCCCATCGAGACCGCGGTGACCTGCCCGACCGTACGGATGCACCCGGCGGTGGTGGCGCAGGCCGCGGCGACGAGCGCGGTGATGACCGAGGGCCGCTTCCGGCTCGGGGTCGGCACGGGCGAGGCGCTGAACGAGCACATCCTCGGCGACCGGTGGCCGCCGCTGCACGTACGGCTGGAGATGCTGGAGGAATCGATCCAGGTGATGCGCCGGCTGTTCACCGGTGAGGAGGTCAACCACCACGGCACGCACTACACCGTGGAGAACGCCCGCCTCTACACCGTCCCCGACGAACCGGTGCCGATCGACATCTCCGGGTTCGGCCCGAAGGCCACGTCGCTCGCGGCCCGGGTCGGCGACGGCTACATCACGATGATGCCGGAGGAGGAGATGGTCACGCAGTTCCGCAAGGGCGGCGGTGGCACGAATCCGGTGAGCGGCGGCACGAAGGTCTGTTACGGCACCGACCGGGAAGAGTGCGTCCGTACGGTGCACGGGCTCTGGTACAACCAGCTGCTTCCCGGCGAGATGGGCCAGGTCCTGCCGTCGCCGCGGCACTTCGAGCAGTTGCAGGAACTGGTCACCGAGGACATGGTCCGGGAGAACGTGGTGTGCGGCGACGACGTCGACCAGCACGTGTCCGCGTTGCGAGCGTTCGCCGACGCCGGGTTCGACCGCGTGTACGTGAATCAGATCGGGCCGGACCAGCGGGGCTTCTTCGACTTCTACCGCACGAAGGTGCTGCCGCGGCTTGGCGGGTGACGCCTTCGGGGCGTCGGGCGTCGGGGGGTGCGGATGGGACGTCGAGTGCGGGCCGGGCGGGGCCCGGCGCGCAGTTCCCCGCGCCCCTTTTGCGTCGGCTCTCGCACCGGCGACCGGAGCAGCCGTTGAAGCGGTGGGACGTCGAGTGCGGGCCGGGTGGGACCGGGCGCGCAGTCCCCGCGCCCCTCTTGCGGCGGCTCTCGCACCGGCGACCGGAGCAGCCGTTGAAGCGGTGGGACGTCGGGGGCTGGGCGGGCGGGGCCGGGCGCGCAGTTCCCCGCGCCCCTCTTGCGGCGGTGCATCCTTGCGTCGGCCGCCGCCGTGTGGAATTCGTGCGGTCCGCGGGCGAGGGGTGCCCCCGGCCCCGCGGGGCCGGGGGCACGTGGGGGCGTGGTCAGGCTCGGTGGTGGGGGTCCTCCGGGTGGAGGCTCGGCCTGGCCGGGGCGTCGGGCGGCATCGGCGGGTACGGCATGCCGAGGCCGCCGGGCGGGGCGGCCGGCGCGGTGCCGCCGATCACGTGCTGCGGGGGGTGCGGGGTGTGGTGCCCGTGCCCCGGGCGCGCGGCGCCGCGCAGCAGGTAGGCCGCCACGGCCAGGATCGCCGCGGTGATCAGTGCGGCCGCCCAGCCGGGCAGGCCGATGGCCAGGGCCAGGCCCACTGCGAGCGCCACCGCGGCGCCCGCGTAGAGGGCGGCCGCGCCGGAGGCGGCGTAGAGCGTGGCGGTGCGGCGCTGCTTGCGTGACTGCTCGCGCAGTTCGTCGCGTACCGTCTCGCGTGCCACCTGTGCCAGCTCTTCGACGAGGTGCTTGTCCAGATGTTCCAGGTGATCCAAACGGTCCATACCTTGCGGGTACCCTGCGAACACCGTCGGTAACGCCGAGGCCGCTGCGCCGCGCGGGCCACCCCAACTAGGCTCGGCCGCATGGAGATTATGGGCGCCTCGCTGCGCATCTGCGTCGACGACCTCGAAGCCGTGATCCCTTTCTACGAAAGCCTGGCGGGCGGCAGAGCGCTGCGTTTCGACCGCGGCGGGGTCCAGGTCGCCGCGGTCGGCTCCTTCCTCCTGATGAGCGGCCCCGAGGCGGAACTGGAGATCCTGCGCAAGGTGACGGCGACGATCGCCGTGCAGGACGTGGACGAGGCCCACCGGCTGCTGACGGAGCTGGGCGCCCGGATCGTCGCAGGGCCGGTGGCGACACCGGGGGGCCGCAATCTGCTCGCGGTGCATCCGGACGGCTCGGTCTTCGAGTACGTGGACCAGCGGGGCTGAGTCCGAGCCGGCCGCCCCGGGTGCCGTGCCGGGTCAGCCGGGCCGAGCCGGTCCGGCCCGAGTGCCGTCCCCGGTCAGCCGGTCCGGCCCGGGTGCCGCCCCCGTGAGCCGGTCCGGCCCGGGTGCCGCCCCCGTGAGCCGGTCCGGCCCGGGTGCCGTCCCAGGTCAGCCGGCCCGGCCCCGTACGGTCAGGCCGGGGCCGGGTGCATACGGAAGTCGTAGCGGGCGGGCAGGGGCCCGTCGCCGAGGCGGGCCCACAGCCGGTCGATCACGTCCGCGCCCTCCCTGAGGTCGGCGACCTCGAAACCCTCGTCGAAAACGGCGCGGGCCCGCGCGGCCCGGCCCTCGGCGAGCAGCAGCTCGGCCTCGAACAGCCGGAACCGGCCGCGCTGCCGGACGGTGCCCGGCAGCCGGTCCCACACCGCCCGGGCCCGCGCCGTGTGCCGGACGCGGAGCAACGCGTCCAGGGCCTCCCGGCCGAGCGCGGCCACGGCGGCGGTCCAGGCCTCTCCCTCGCCGTCGTCGGTCACGGGAGTGTCTCCCACGTCGCCGGCGTCGGTCAGAGGGATGTCGTGGCCGTCGCCGCCGGCCGTCACGGGAGTGTCTCCCACGTCGTCCGGGCGGCGGGGCAGTGCGCGGCACAGGTCGTCGAAGGCGTCCGCGTAGCGTTCGGCGGCCCGCTCGTGGTGGCCGGTCTCCTGTTCGGCGACGGCCAGGCAGCGCAGCAGTGGCCACGGGGACGACGTGCGTGCAAGGCCGCGTTCCCAGCTGCGGACCGCCTGTGCCCGGTCGCCGCCGTGCCACTGGGCGACCCCCAGGTGGTACTCGGTGTGCGGGGTGGCCCTCGCGGTCTCCAGCATGTCCCGCCAGTGGGGCGCGACCAGGGTGTCGCCGGGCGGCCCCGCCCGGCGCGGTTCGGGCAGCGAGCCGGTGCGCAGCAGGTCCCGCCAGGGCTCCTGTGCCTCGCCGAGGGTGGACTCGGCGAACGGCGTGCCCGGCAACTTCCACCCGTTACACAGGACTTCGAGCGCACCCCAGCCGGAGCCGACGGCCAGGATCTCACCGGGTCCGGTGTCGGCGCCCGGCCGCCAGGCCGCGTAGGCCTCCTCGACGCGGGCACGCGGCAGGGCGGCCTCCAGCCGTTCCTCCGCCTCCTGCACGGCTCGGGCCCATGGTCCGCCGGGCGGCGCGTCGAGCGGCCCGTAGGCCTCCAGCCACGACACCTCGCTCTCCGCCTCCAGCCGGACGTGCTCGAGCTGGGTGCGGGCGAGGCCGGCCTGGATCTCGCAGTAGCCGCCGGTGCCCGGCTCGGTCAGCCACTCCTGCCAGCGCCGGCCGCCGGCACCGCTGCCCCAGACGAACAACTTGCGGCCGCGCAGCACATCCGTGGACGTCTGCACCAGCCCGTGCCCGTCCGCGTCCGCCGCGGCGATCCAGCGGCGGCGCCCGTCCGGGACCTCGTAGAAGTAGTCGGCGGCGTGGGGGCTGTTCAGTGGGTAGGTGCGGTCGAGACCCTCGTACGACGGAACCGGCACCCGGCGCAGCCGGCGTTCGTAGCCGAAGTGCCAGGCCTCTTCGGCGGGGGCCAGCACCCGGCGGTCCTCGGGCACGGCGATGTTGGACCACCAGTACGTGGGCACGGGCCGCTCGTGCGGGTTGCGGATGCGGACGCCGGCGTAGAGGAAATCCGAGCCGTCGGGCAGCCACAGGTCGACCTGGAAGGGCAGGTCGCGCAGTCGCTCCCACTCCCACAGGCGCAGCATCTCGCCGCCGTCGGGGGCCGGGACGCGGGCGGCGTGCAGGGGCGCGCAGGAGAGGGTGGTGTGGCCGGTGGCGCCGATGTTCCATTCGATGCCGCCGGAGTACCAGGCGCCGTTGAGCGCGAAGTTGGCGGGCTGGAACACCGGGTTGCGGTAGAGGAGTTCACGTCCGGTGGGCAGGTGGACCAGGGAGGCGATCCGGCCACCGAGGCCGGGCAGGACGGTGGCGCGCAGCCGGTCGTTCTCGATCACGAGCGCGTCGAGGTTGCGGGGCCGGCGGGTTCTGCCGTACCCGTCCCGGATCCGCACCGGCAGCAGGCTGTGCAGCGGCCCGTGGCCGAGCTGCCGGGCCATGTCCCGGGGCATCTCCTCGCGCTCCCGGTCGTCGATGCGGTGCACCTCGTCGAGTGGGCGCAGGGGCGGCAGGGGGTTGTCGGGCCCCAACCGCGCGGCGGACAGGGCCAGTACCTCACGTCGGATCCTCGTCACGATGACCATGGAACCCGGCGACGCGGGACTCGGCCAGGGGAGCTGCCGGTCAGGATTGCGCAAAGGCGTCCACGACCGCGCCGTCCGGAAGCGCGCCCGGCGGGGCCGCCGGGGCCGGGGCCGGGGCAGGGGCCGGGGCAGGGGGAGCGACCGCGCGGTGCCGGGAGACGGTCAGCCGGTGGGGCGCATCTCGGCGGTCAGGGCCCAGCGTTCGTGATCGCGCCAGGCTCCGTCGACGTAGATCATGGCGGGCGAGAAGCCCTCCCGCCGGAACCCGGCGCCCCGGGCGAGGGCGATGGAGGCGGTGTTCTCGGGCTGCGCGTTGATCTCCAGCCGGTGCAGGCCCAGCGGTCCGAACGCGTACCCGATCACCAGTCCCAGGCCCTCGCGCATCAGCCCGCGTCCGGCGGCGTGCGCGAAGGCACCGTAACCGAGGGCGCCGCACTGGAAGCCGCCCCGGACGATGTTGTTGACGTTGATGTACCCGGCGATGTCCCCGCTGTCCTTCTCGCACACCAGGAAGCCGGCCTTCGCCGGGTCCTCGATCAGCCGGCCGGCGTACTCGGCGTACGCCTCGTCGGTGTCCGGCGGGAACAGCCACGGCCGGTGCAGGTCCCTGCTCTCCCGGGTCCGGCCGGTGAACTCGGCACCGTCCTGGAGGGTGAAGTGACGGATGGCGGCGCGGGGGCCCTCGGCGAGGAAACGGGACGGGGGGTGCGGCATCCGGCCAGCCTACGACGTGCCCGGGCCGGCGTCCGCCGGGTTTCCCCGCACGGATCACGGCCCCGCACTCACACCACACGAGGTCACACCCCGCACGGGCCGGTCCCGGCCTCGGGGAACATGAGAACGATCACGGGCCGATCGGCACGAGCGCGCTGAGTCAGCCGGTGCGCATCGCGGTGTTGATCCAGGAGGTGAAGCTGCTGATGCGGTTGAATACGGGACTGCTGGCGTTGGGGGCGGCTAGACCGCAGCCGGCGCCCCAGGAGTAGATCCCGGCCAACCGGCCCTGGTAGGCGAGTGGGGCGCCCTGGTCAGCCGGACAAGTGTCCTTGGCACCCGTCGGGTCACCGGCGCACATCATGCGGCTGGTGACCCTCTTGCCCTTGAAGTCCTGGCACTGGGTGGCGGAATACGTGGTGAGTTGGGCTTGCTGCAAGAGATCGGGCAGGTCGTTGTGGGCGTTCGTCGCGCCGAAGCTGGTGACGACGGCGGGACTCCCGGCCGGGGGGTCGCTCTCGGCAAGGGGGATCGGCTTGATCGACGGGCCGGCGGGCAGGCTGCCGGCCAGCGTGAGCACGGCGATGTTGCCGTCATAGGTGCTCTTGTCGAACGCCGGGTGGATGGCGATCTTCGTGACATCCTTTACGAGTCCGTCGACGTAGTACTTGTTGGAGCCGACGTGGACCTGAACATCGGAGGATGCGAGATCGTTGACGCAGGTGGCGGTGGTGACGACGTGCTTGAGGTCGACCAGCGCCCCTTCGCACATCACAACCGGCGCCCACACGGACACCATGTAGGGGAACTGGGAGGCGCTCCTCACGTCGGTGCCACCGGAGATCGCCTGCGCGGACGTCACTGGCAGGGCCAGGCATGTCGCCGTCAGCGCAACGCCCGCCCACCGTGCTCGCCGAGCCCAACCCCGTGTCACACGCCTTGCCGGTGAACGCCTCACGCGTGCCTCCTCTTCGATGATGGACATCGTGGCCTCCGGAGCCACCTGTCACGACGATGCGTTCAACGAACACGGCACCGGTAAGTCACCACAGCCGCCGGCCCCCGGTGCGAGGAGACCGGTGAGCCCGGCGACCGCCGCCGGGGACGACTTGAAGCAGTCGAACGCATCGAAACCCGTGTTCTCCCGCGCGTTGGCGCTGAGAACGATCACGGGCCGATCGGCGTGGGCCGCAGTGGCAGGCCGTCGTCCAGTGCGGCGGCTTCCGCCTGTGCGAGCGCCCGGTAGAGCGAGGCGACCGAGACGGTCGTGCCAGGCGGTGGGTGCCCCGCGGTCGTCCCGCGCGGGAGCTCAGCGCAGGGCCGGCCGGTCCAGGGTCAACGTCCCGGAGTCGGCGTCGAGTTCGGCCGCCACTCCGAAGGGGATGGTGAGCGCTCCGGCGCAGTGGCCGAATCCGAAGTCCTCGACCACCGGAACGCCGAGCGAGCCCAGCCGGTCGGCCAGCAGCTGCCGCACCTCGGCGTAGTCCGCGCAGTTCTCCCAGGAGCCCAGCAGCACCCCGCGAACCCCCTCCAGCCAGCCCGCGCGCAGGAGCTGGGTGAGATACCGGTCCAGCCGGTACGTCTCCTCGCCCACGTCCTCCAGGCACAGCAGTCCGCCGCTCGCCGAGGGACGGGCGTGCGGGGCGCCGCGTTCCGCCGCGAGCAGGCACAGACAGCCGCCGAGGGTGACACCGCGGGCCCGTCCGGGTACCAGGGGTGTGCCGCCGGAGGCGATGGTGCGGACCGTCTCCGGGGCGAAGAGCGTGGCCCGCAGATGCTCCTGCGCCCCCGCGTGTTTGACGAAGTCGATGCCGGCCGCCATCGGTCCGTGCAGCGTGGCGAGGCCCAGCCGGGTGGCGATGGCCTCGTGCAGGACGGTGATGTCGCTGAATCCGACGAGGACCTTGGGGCCGGCCGCCCGCATCGCCTCCCAGTCGAGCAGGTCGACCACGCGCTGCGCCCCGTACCCGCCGCGGGCACACAGCACCGCGTCCACGCGGGGGTCGCACCAGGCGTTCTGGAGGTCGGCCGCGCGGTCGGCGTCCGTGCCGGCCAGGTAGCCGAACTCGCCGTGCCGGTCCAGGACATGGGGGCCGACCACCGGGTCGAGGTCCCAGCCGCGCAGCACGTCGAGGCCCGCCTGCAGCCGCTCCTCGGGCACCGGTCCGCTGGTGGCGACGACGGCCACCCGCGCCCCCGGGGCCAGCCTGGCCGGCCGCAGCAGTTCCTTCACGGGCGCAGCTCCACCTTCGGGATCTCCGGCACCGGGGTCAGCCCGAACACCTGGGCGTACAGCGACAGTTCCGCCTCAAGGGCGCGGATCATCGTGTCGGCCCGCCGGAACCCGTGCCCCTCCCCCGCGAAGGTGAGGTAGGCGTGCGGCACGCCCCGGCCCGCGATCCGGGCGAGGAAGCGTTCGCACTGGGCGGGCGGGCAGATGACGTCGTCCAGGCCCTGGAGCAGCAGGAAGGGCACGGTGAGCCGGTCGGCGCGCGCGGTCGGCGATCGTTCGGCGTACCGGGCGGGCACCTCGGCGAGCGGGCCGATCAGCGACTCCAGGTAGCGGGACTCGAAGTCGTGGGTCTCCCCCGGACCCCAGGTGGTCAGGTCCAGGACCGGGTAGATGATGGTGCCGCAGGCGTAGAGGTCGGTCGTGGTCAGGGAGGCGGCGGTGGTCCAGCCGCCGGCGCTGCCGCCCCGGATCGCGAGCCGGTCGGGGTCCGCGGTGCCCTCGTCGGCGAGCGCGCGGGCGACGGCCGCGCAGTCCTCGACGTCGACCACGCCCCACTGCTCGCGCAGCCGCTCCCGGTAGGCCCGGCCGTAGCCGGTGGAGCCGCCGTAGTTCACCTCGGCGACGCCGATGCCCCGGGAGGTGAAGTAGGCGATCTCCAGGTCCAGCACGAGCGGCACGCGGCTGGTGGGGCCGCCGTGCGCCCAGATGACGTACGGCGGCAACTCACCGTCGTCGGGCGTCCGCTCCGGGTGGTGCGGAGGGTAGACGTGGGCGTGCACCTCGCGGCCGTCGGGGCCGGCGAAGACGCGGATCTGCGGCTCGGGGTAGTAGGCCGGGTCGACGGGGTCCCGGTGCCGGGCGCCGATCGCCCGGGCGCGGCCGGTGCGGGTGTCCAGCTCGACGACCTCGTGGGCGGTGCGCGGGCTGGCGCCGACCGCGACGATCCGTTCCCCGTGTGCCGCGAGCGTGGAGGCGAACTCGGTCCACGGTCCGGCGGCGTCGACGACCTCGCCGGATTCCGGGTCCAGTATGCCGAGCAGGGTCGATCCCCGGCCGTGCACGACCGCGATCAGGCCGTTGTCCAGCGGCGCGAACCAGCGCAGGCCCAGCTTCCACAGCGGGCCGGCGAACTCCTCCTCGCGCGTGCACAGCGGGACGCCGTCCCGGTACAGGTTCCACCAGCCGTCGCGGTCGCTCGCGTACAGCAGCCGGCCGTCCGGGGACCATTCCGCCTGGGCGACGGCCTCCTCCGGGCCGCCCGCCACGGTGCGGACCGAGTGCAGGGCGCCGTCGGCACCGACCTCGCCGACGAGCAGCTCGGTGCCGTCCCACGGCATCCGGGGATGGTCCCAGCCGAGCCAGGCGGCCCGGCGGCCGTCGGGCGAGAGCCGGGGGCCGGTGACGAACCGGTGCCGTTCCTGGTCGAGTTCGCGTATCGCGGCCCGGTCCTCGGCGGCCGAGCCGTCCAGCGGTACGGCGGCCAGGACGCGCCGCACGTCCCCCGGGCCGTCCCCGGTGAACTCCTCCAGCACGCACCACACCTCACCACGGGTGAGGTCCACCCGCGGCTCCGCCCAGCGCAGTCCACCGCCCACCGGTGACACAGGGGTCAGCGGTCGCGGCTCGCCGCCGGGCTCGTACCGGTACAGCCGCTGGTCGGCGAAGTGCGTGAACACCACCAGGGGGCTGCCGTCCGCCACCACGCCGGTCCACGGCCGGCCGCCGTACTCGATGACCCGGTTGCGCACGTTCCACGGCGGCGGCAGCACCGACTCCTCGGTGCCGTCCGCGGTCCGCCGTACCAGCGCCCGCCGGCCGCCCTCGGCCGGCCGCGGCTCGGTCCACCACACCTCGTCCCCGACGAAGCCCACCCACTCCGGATGCCCGTCGTGCGCGGCGGCCAGCGCCGCGCCGATGGGCGAGGGCCAGCAGCCGTACGCCGTCTTCCGCACCTCGTCCCCCCTTGTCTCTAGGCCGTCCGCAGGAAGCGGTCGAGGACCCGCACACCGAAGTGGAGCGCCTCCACCGGCACGCGCTCGTCCACGCCGTGGAACAGCGCCTGGTAGTCGTATCCCTCGGGCAGCTTCAGCGGGGTGAAACCGTAGCCGGTGATGCCGAGCCGGGAGAACTGCTTGGCGTCCGTGCCGCCCGACATGCAGTACGGCACCACGTGCCCGTCGGGTGCGAACTCCTCGACGGCGGCCCGCATCCTCGCGTACGTGGGCGAGTCGAGCGGGGCCTGGAGCGCCACCTCGCGATGCTCGAACTCCCAGGTCACGTCCGGTCCGGTCAGCCGGTCGAGAGTGGCGCCGAACTCCTCCTCGGTGCCCACCAGACAGCGTCCGTCGACGAAGGCCACCGCCTCCCCGGGGATGACGTTCAGCTTGTAACCGGCCGACAGCATGGTCGGGTTGGCGCTGTTGCGGACGGTCGACTCGACCAGCTTGGCGGCCGGACCGAGCTTCTCCAGGAGCTGGTCCACGTCCGCGAAGTCGGGCTCGATGCCGTACAGCGTGGCGAGTTCGGTGAGCGCGGCCCGCACGGTCGGGGTGAGCCGCAGCGGCCACTCGTGCTCGCCGATCCGGGTGACGGCGGCGGCGAGCCGGGTCACCGCGTTCTCCTTGTTCACCTTGGAGCCGTGCCCGGCCCGGCCGCGCGCGGTGAGCTTGAGCCAGCCGGTGCCCCGCTCCCCCGCGGCGATCGGATAGAGCTGCCGGCCGGCGCCGTCTTGGAAGGTGAAGGCGCCGGACTCGCTGACGCCCTCGGTGCAGCCCTCGAAGAGTTCGGGGTGCCGGTCGGCGAGGAAGCCGGAGCCGTCCTCGGCGCTGGCCTCCTCGTCCGCGGTGAACGCGATGACGAGGTCCCGGCGGGGACGCACGCCCTGCCGGGCCCAGGACCGGGCGACCGCCAGGATCATCGCGTCCATGTTCTTCATGTCGACGGCGCCCCGGCCCCACACGACGCCGTCCCGGATCTCGCCGGAGAACGGGTCCACGCTCCAGTCGGCGGCCTCCGCGGGCACCACGTCGAGGTGCCCGTGCACGAGCAGCGCGTCCGCCGACGGGTCGGTGCCCTCGATCCGGGCGACCACGTTGGTCCGGCCCGGTGTGCGCTCCAGCAGCAGGGGGTCCAGGCCCGCCCCGGACAGCCGCTCGGCCGCGTACTCGGCGGCAGGCCGCTCCCGGCAGTCCCCGCCGCCCCGGTTGGTGGTGTCGATACGGATCAGGCCGGAGGTGAACTCGACGACCTCGTCCAGGGCCTGCTGGTCAGCCATACTGCTCCTCCACGGCGGCAGAGACGATCGTGGTGACCGCCTTGAACGTCCGGATCCCCTCGAACATGGTGGCGCTCGTGTACGCCACCTTCCGCTCCCCGATCCGCGCGACCCCCGGGACGACGGTCGCGGCCATCGCCAGATGCTCGGCGTCGAACTCCACGGCGACCGTGAACGGCCCGGCCTGCGCCGGTTCGTGACGAACCGCCAGCTGAGCGGCCTCCTTGGCCGCGGAGCGGATGTCGGCCGCGGTGCGGGCCGGGGTGCGGCACACCGCCGCGTACCTCGACACATGGTCCTTGACGGCGACCTTCAGCGCCTCGGGTGCGTAACCGAGGGCGTCCTCACAGGCCACGTCGTCACCGGTGACGAGCACGACGGGGACGCCGTACTCGGCGACGACGTGTGCGTTGAGCAGACCCTCGCTGGCGCGGACGTCGTCCAGCCACACCCCGGTGATCTGGTTGGCCAGGTAGGTGTGGGCGAGGACGCCCTCCATGCCGGCGCCGCCGTGGTAGCCGACGAACGCGATGCCGTCGACGTCGCCGTGCTGCACGCCCTCCACCATGGACAGCGTCTTGTGCCGCCCGGTGAGCATCTCGACCCGGTCGTCGAGCCGCTCCAGCAGCAGATTGCGCATGCTCCAGTGGGCCTCGTTGACGAGCACCTGGTCGGCACCCCCGTCGAAGAAGCCCTCCGCCGCCGCGTTCACGTCGGAGGTGAACATCGAACGGCACCGCTCCCACTGCGGCGTCCCCGGCAGCACGTCGGCCGGCCAGGTGACGCCCGTGGCCCCCTCCATGTCGGCACTGATGAGGATCTTCATGCTGCGTCACGTTACGCGCCGAGAAGCGGACAGGCTACGACCCCGGCCTCGCGAAACGGCCGTCGGCCGGAGGTGGGGACGGTACCGGCCGGGGGCGCGCCGGCCTCCCACGCCGCTCCGCCGGACCGCCGCCGCTCCCGCGTCCTTGCACCGGCGCCGAGCCTCCCGTGCCGGGTCCGTACCTCCGCACCGGTCCGGAGCGGCCGTGCCGATGCTCCCCGAGTCCGGTCCGGAGCTTCAGGCCGCGATCATTTTCCGGCCACCACGAACCAGCGGGCCGGCAGGTCGATGCGGGTGCCGTCGGCCAGGTGCTCGGTCTGGGGCACCACCGTCTCGCCGGTCGCGAGGATCTCCAGGCCGGCCTCCGCCAGCAGGCTGGGGATCTCCTCGTCGTCGGCGTCGGCCGGCTTGAGCCCGTGGTGGAAGACGCGCTGGAGCTTGGGCGGCGGACCGGCCGGCTCGGCCGCCGCGCGCACCAGGACGTCCCGGGAGCCGGAGGTGAGTTCGACGAGGAACGCGCGCCCCTCGGTACCGATGATCTCGGCGACGGCGGCGGCCACGGCCGGACGCGCGGCCGGTTCGCTCTGGTGGATGACGGCCCGCATGTAGACGTTGCTGTCGCCGAGCCGGTCGTGCAGCGTGCGCACGGCGTCGGTGTCGGTGAGGTCGAGCTGCTGGAACTCGACGGCGCCGTCGCCGCCGGCGCGGCGGGCGCGCTCGACGGCGGCGTGCGAGAGGTCGACACCGACGGCACGGGCGAACCGGGTGGCGAGGTGGCGGGTCTGGGTGCCGTTGCCGCAGCCGAGGTCGACTATGGTGCGGGCGGCGTCCGCGTGCGACAGGAGCAGTTCGCTGTGCGGTTCGGCGGAGAGGGCGGGGTCGGAGTCCCAGATCGCCTCGCCCCGGGCGTCGGAGGTCTCGCTCCAGTAACCTTCCCAATTCTTGCGGTAGTCGTCCGAGACGTTCATGCGATCTCCCCAAGGTCGGTTGCCTGATCGGGATATCGCGTCGGCCTGGAGTGGGGCAAGGGGCGGGCGACCGCGTTCCTGAGAAATGCGGGCTACGGCCGCGCAGGGGGCGCCCGCAGACGGATGCGCGCCCCCTCTGTTTCAACCCTGGGTGACGGCCTGCTCGATCCAGACGGTCTTGCGGTGGCCGGCGGCGCTGGCGCCCCATTCCCGGGCCAGCCGGCTGACCACGCGCAGTCCGCGGCCCGACTCGTCGTACGGCTCGGCGGCGACCATCGCGGGCAGGGCGGGCTCGTCGTCGGTGACCTCGAACAGCAGCGCGCCGGTGCGGACCACCCGCAGCCCGATCCGTTCGCTCCGCGCATGCCGCAGGGCGTTGGTGACGACCTCGCTGACCAGCAGTTCGGCCGTCTCCACCGCCTGCGGCAGGCCCCAGTTCAGCAGCCGTTCGCGGACCAGCCGGCGGGCCCGGGACGCCTCGCGAGGATCGCTGTCGAGCTGCCACTCGGCGACGTGGTCGTCGGGAATGCCGTTGAGGCGGGCCATGAGCAGGGCGACGTCGTCCTTGCGGCCGCCGCGGGTGTTCAGGGCGCGGATGATGGTGTCGCAGGCGTCGTCCATCGAGGCGGCGGGGTGCGCGGCGAACTCGCAGAGCGCGGCGAGGCCCTCGCCGATGTCGGAACCGCGCACCTCGACCAGGCCGTCGGTGCACAGCACGAGCCGGTCACCGGGTGCGACCTCGACCCGGATGGCCTCGAAGGGGACTCCCCCGACCCCTATGGGGGCACCGGTGGGCAGTTCGAGGAGTTCGCTGCTGCCGTCCTCGGCCCGGACCAGGACGGGCGGGATGTGCCCGGCGTTGGCGAGGGTCAGGTCGCCGCGGATCGGGTCGTAGACCGCGTACAGGCAGGTGGCGAGGTAGTTGTCGCCGAGCCGGCGGGCCAGGTCGTCGAGATTGCGCAACAGCTGGGCGGGCGGGGTCTCCATGGTGGCCATCGTCTGCACGGCGGTGCGCAACTGGCCCATCATCGCGGCCGAGTTGAGGCCGTGCCCCATGACGTCACCGACCACCAGGGCGGTACGCGAGCCGGGCAGTTTGATGGTGTCGAACCAGTCGCCGCCGATACGGCCGAGCCGGGTGCCCGGCAGATAGCGGGTGGCGACGTCACACCCCGGCATCCGCGGGTTCACCTGCGGCAGCATGCTGTCCTGCAGGGTGTCGGCGACGTTCTCCTGGTAGGTGTACATCCGGGCGTTGTCCAGCACGAGCCCTGCGCGGGAGGCGAGTTCGGCGCCCGTGGTGCGGTCCATGTCGTCGAACGCCGGGCGGTCGGGGCGGCGCATCAGCACCATGAAGCCGAGGACGACGTTGCGCGCCTTGAGCGGCACGATCAGCAGGGACCGGCCGGCGATCAGCGGCCGCAGGTCGCGCTTCTCGAACTCGCCGGAGATGCGCTCGGACAGTTCCTCGGTGACCCTCGGGACGAGGACCGGCTCGCCGGTGACCATGCACTGGTAGAACGGGGTGTGCTCGGGGAAGGCGAAGGCCTCGCCCACCGGCGTGGTGTCGTCCCAGCGGCCCGGTTCGTCGTTGTGCTCGACCCACACCCGGAACATCACGGTGCTGGCGTCCGGCGGGCCGTCCGGGAAGCCCTCGCCCGCGAGGACGGCGGCCCGCAGGTGGGTGCCGGCGAAGTCCGTGAACCGGGGGACGGCGGCGCTGGTGACCTCGCGGATGGTCTCGCCGAGGTCGAGGGAGGAACCGATGCGGGAGCTGACCTCGTTGAGGAACTCCAGCCGCTCGCGTACCGCGGCGTACTCCAGGTCCTGTTCGGCACCGGCCGGCAGCACCGGCGCCACCGCCCGCTGCTGCGGCACGACGGCCCCTGTCCGCAGGCGTCCCGGACGGCGGGGCACGCCCCAGTACGGGGTCACGGGCACCCGGTCGAACTGGCTGAACTCCAGTACCGGATAGCCCAGTTCGAGGATCTGCGCGACGATACGGCCGCTGAGGCCCGGGCCCATGTTGGGCAGGATCTCCGGCAGGCGCCGCTCCAGTTCCTCGGAGGCGGGCAGCTCGGTGTGGCGGGCGAAGCCGGGCGAGATGCGTTCGGCGGTCTCGTCGTCGTAACCGCGCTCGTCGCGCAGCCGGGCGGCGTCGGCGGCCAGCACGAGCAGCCGGAAGGGGCCGGGGCCGACGAGCGGGTAGGCCCACCAGAGCACGTCGAGCCGGTCGCCGTCCGCTGCCCGGCGGTGCGGTTGGAGTCGGGCCCGGCCGGCCGTGGCGTAGCCGGTGTGGCCGTCGAGCGAGACCTCCAGATCGGGGCCGAACCCGTCGTACTCCTCGTAGGCGTCCGGCATCGGTGTGCCGTTCGGTTCCTCGGGGAGGGCGCCGGAGACCGGCAGCAGGTCCGCCGCGGGATGCCCGACGGCGTCCTCCCTGCCGACGCCGAACAGCCGCCGTGCGCCGCTGCTCCAGTGGGACACCAGCCCGTCGCGGTCTACGACGACCACCGCCAGCGGAATCCGGCCCGCCGCGGTGTCGCCGCCGTCGCACCCGGGAGGCGTGTCCCGCTCGCTGCCACGGTCCATGGCCCAGGCCCTCTCTCCCCCACGGCTGTTCGTAAACGATCTGTCCCGCTCGCCCTACGGTACGGCGGTGGCCGGTGGCGATGT
Organism: Streptomyces sp. NPDC048514; assembly: GCF_043199955.1. NCBI lineage: Bacteria > Bacillati > Actinomycetota > Actinomycetes > Kitasatosporales > Streptomycetaceae > Streptomyces > Streptomyces sp. NPDC048514. Next base: position 676,680 of record NZ_JBICWT010000002.1, read on the forward strand.
GCGGCAATCCCGGAATTGGTTTCGCCCGGTCGCACCGGCGCGCGGCCCACCGCCGTGCGGGCGCCCCCGCCCGGCGCACTCCTCAGTCCTCGTGGCCCAACTGCAGGTCGCGCTCGGTGCGTCCACCGCCCGCGACCTGCAGCACGGTGGCGACCGGCGGGTAACCTGCGGCGATGACGGTGTACTCGCCGGAGGAGAGATCGACGAACCGGAACGTTCCGTCGGCTCCGGTGGTGAGGGTGTCGACGACGTTGCCCGCGGCGTCCAGGAGGGTGACGCGGGCGTCCTCCACCGGGCGCCCGCCGCTCGCCCGGACGGTGCCCCTGAGCACCGCGCCGCCCGCGAGTTCGACGTCCTGCCGGGTCTCCCTGGAGGCCTGCACGGTGACCGGCAGCGCGGCGGGCCGGAAGGCGGGGGCACTGGCGGCCAGGGTGTATTCGCCGGCCACCAGCTCGGTGATGACGTAGCCGCCCTCGCGGCCGCTGCGGGTGGTGGAGACGACCTCGCCGTGCACGTTGGTGAGGGTGACGGTGGCATCCCGGACGGGGCTGCCGTCGGCGGTGAGCACGCTGCCGGCGAGGCGTCCGGCGCCGCCGAGCACGACATCCAGCTCGACCGGCCGTTCGCCGACGGTGACGGAGACGGCCTGCGGCTGGTGGCCGCCGGCGGCGGCGATGAGCACGTACGCGCCGGAGCCGTGGGTGCTGAGCGCGTACCGGCCGTCCTCGCCGCTCGCGCCCCGGCCGATCTGCCGGCCGGCGACGTCGATGAGGGTGAGCGCCGCCCGGGGCACCACCGTGCCGTCCGGGTGCTGCACGGTGCCGCAGACGGGGATGCCGGCGGCGTACGGCGAACGGGACTGCGGGACGGTCGCGTGCACGGTCTCGGGCTCGGTTTCGGCGGTGTTGTGGGACACCAGTGGTTTCTCCTTGAGGAAGAAGGCGATGAGCAGGCCGGCGGCGAGCACCGGGACGAGGTAGAGGAAGATCCGGGGCATCGCGTCCGCGTAGGCGCGGATGTAGGCGTCGCGCAGGGCCGGCGGCAGCGCGTGGACGAGCTGCGGGGTGATGGAGTCGGGGTCGGGCAGCCGGGTGCCCGCGCTCGGGGGCAGCTCCCTGCGCAGCGAGTCGGCGAGCCGGTCGGCGAACAGCGTGCCGAAGATCGCGGCGCCGACGCTGCCGCCGATCTGCCGGAAGTAGTTGTTGGCGCTGGTGGCGGTGCCGAGGTCGGCGGGGCGCACGGAGTTCTGCACGGCGAGGACGAGCACGGGCATGACCAGGCCGATGCCCGCGCCGAGGACGGCCATCCAGATGCTGTAGTGCAGCCGGGGCGTGTCGGTCTCGAGCCGGGACAGCAGCCACATGCCGAGGGTGGAGACGGCGCCGCCGAGCACGGGGAAGATCCGGTAGCGGCCGGTGTGGCTGATCAGCTGGCCGCCGACGACCGAGGCGCCGACGATCCCGGCCATCATGGGCAGCATCAGCAGCCCGGACTCCGTGGCGCTGGCCCCGTCGACCATCTGCAGGAAGGTCGGCAGATAGCTGGCGGCGCCGAACAGGGCGACACCGATCACGAGGCCCACCAGGCCGCTGACGTTGAAGACGGAGTCGCGGAACAGCCTGAGCGGGATGAGGGGTTCGGCGGCGAAGCGCTCGGCGATCAGGAAGAGGACGACGGAGGCGACCGCTCCGGCGCCGAGCCCGAGAATCTGCTTCGAGCCCCACGCGTACTCGGTGCCGCCCCAACTGGTCAGCAGGACCAGGCAGGTGGAGGCGGCGGCGAGCAGCAGCGCTCCGGGCACGTCGAGACGCCCCCGGGTGCGCGGCTTCGGCAGTTTCAGCACGACGGTGACGACGGCGAAGGTGACCAGCCCGAAGGGGACGTTGACGTAGAAGCACCAGCGCCAGGAGAGGTGGTCGGTGAAGTAGCCGCCGAGCAGCGGGCCGGCGACGGAGGCGAGGCCGAAGGCGGCGCCGATCAGGCCCATGTAGCGGCCGCGTTCGCGGGGCGGCACGATGTCGGCGATGATCGCCTGCACCCCGATCATGAGGCCGCCCGCGCCGATTCCCTGGATCGCGCGGAAGGCGATCAGCTGGTCCATCGTCCCGGCCCGGCCGGCGAGCGCGGAGCCGACGACGAAGACGGCGATGGCGAACAGGAAGACGCTCTTGCGGCCGACCAGGTCGCCGAGCTTGCCGTACAGGGGCAGGCCGATGGTGGAGGTGAGCAGATAGGCGGTGATCGCCCAGGACATCCTGTCCAGGCCGTGTAGTTCACCGACGATCTTCGGCAGTGCGGTGGCGACGATCATCTGGTCGAGCGCCGCGAGGAGCAGGGCGAGCATCAGCCCGAGGAAGACCAACCGCACGCGGCGCGGCCCGAGTTCGAGGGCGTCCGCGGACGGGGGTGCGGCGGTGGCGGCCCCGGTGGATTGCTCCTCCGGAGCCGATGCCACGGCCGATGCCACGGTGGATGCCGCAGCCGATGCCGCGGCCGGTGCCACGACCGGGTCGTGCTTCACCAGAGTCGTCCCGCCCACGTTCCGCTCCCCTCGTCACAGCTGTCACAATTCCCGCGTAAGGCGACAACTGCTGACAACTGCGGCGAGTTACGGCATCGCCGGGGATGGGGCGGGGATCCACTCGAACCGGTGAAGGAGCACAACACCCCTTCACCGGTGGGAGCTTGGGCCTACTTCTCGACCTCGGCGGCGAGGTTGGCGAGCAGGGCGTCGTAGATCCGGCCGAGGCCCTTGGGCGCGAAGGTCCTCTCGAAGAAGCCTCCGATGCCGCCCGCGCCCGTCCAGGTGGTGGTGACGACGACCCGGGAGCCGCCCTCGCCGGCCGGGGTGACGCGCCAGGTGGTGACCATGGAGGAGTTGCGGTCCTTCTCGACCAGCTCGCCCTCGGTGGGCTCGCCGACGTCCAGCAGGCAGTCGCGCACCCGCTTGCTGGTGGCCTGGAGCTTCCAGTGGACGAGGGTGCCCTCGCCGTCGCCGCCCTCCCGCACCTCGTACTCGCTGAAGTGCTCGGGCAGCAGCTTCTGCCGCGTCCCGCGGTAGTCGGCGAGGGCGTCGAACACCTTCTCCGCGTCCGCCGCGACGACCCGCTCGGTAGTGGCCTCGACCTGCGCCATTGCGTTCCTCCAGGACCTGTGTGCTCGGGGCAGGGGCAAGCCAATCACCCCGGTGCCCGGCCGCCCAAATCGGTACCCGCACGATCATGGGAACAGATGTTCTATTGTGGGGCGGAGTCCTACCGAGGAGGCGTCATGCGCTGGGAGAACCTCACCGTGGAGTCCGGGGAGCCCGCCGAGCACGGCCGGGCCGCCGAACCCGCGCTGTTCGGCGCGGACGCCGTCACCACCCGTACCTTCGACACGCCCGAGTTCCGCGGTATCACCTTCCACGAGGTCCGGGCGCGCTCGGTGCTGAACCGGGTGCCGGGCGCCTCACGCATGCCGTTCGAGTGGACGGTCAACCCCTACCGGGGCTGCTCGCACGCCTGCGTGTACTGCTTCGCCAGGAAGACGCACAGCTATCTGGACCTGGACACCGGCATCGGCTTCGACAGCCAGATCGTGGTCAAGGTCAACGCGCCGGAGGTGCTGCGCCGCCAGCTGGCCTCCCGCCGCTGGCAGGGCGACCACGTGGCGATGGGCACGAACGTCGACTGCTATCAGCGCGCGGAGGGCCGGTACCGGCTGATGCCGGGCATCATCTCCGCCCTCACCGACCACGCGAACCCGTTCTCCATCCTCACCAAGGGCACCCTCATCCTCAGGGACCTGGACCTGCTGACCCGGGCGGCGGAGGTGGCGGACATCGGCGTCTCGGTCTCGGTCGGCTTCCTCGACACCTCGCTGTGGCGCACGGTGGAGCCGGGCACCCCGGCCCCCGAGCGCCGGCTGGACGTCGTCCGCACCCTCGGGGAGCACGGCATCGGCTGCGGGGTGCTGATGGCGCCGGTGATCCCGTTTCTGAGCGACGACGCGGCCCAACTGCGTGCCACGGTACGGGCGATCGCGGCGGCCGGCGCCACCTCCGTCACCCCTCTGGTGCTGCATCTGCGGCCGGGCGCCCGCGAGTGGTTCATGGCCTGGCTGGCACAGCACCATCCGCATCTGGTGCGCCGCTACGAGCGGCTGTACGCGGAGGGCGCCTACGCGCCCAAGTGGTACCAACGCCGGATCACCCGTCAGGTGCACGAGCTGGCCACGGAGTACGGCATCGGGCCCACGCGCGCGAGCGCGGCCCGCCGGATCCGCCCGGCGCGGCCGGAAACCGCGGCCGCGTCCGAACCGACCCAACTCACCCTCATCTGAGAGCATTCGAGGGCATCCCGCGACCCATCCGGGTCAAGTATCGCTGCAACGGGTTCTTCGGGCCCCCGTCCCCGGGACGATGCGGCGAGAGCCGTGATCCTCGCGGTTCGTCGCGACCTCCGTCCCGGGAGCACCCATGAGAACACGCGCAGCCGTGCTGTGCGCGGCCGCGGCCGTGCTGGCGGGTTCGGCCACGGCCGTCCCCGCACGGGCGGCCCACCCGGCCTCTACGGCGCCGGCGGCGTCAGCGGCTGCGGCAGCACCGGCGGCTCCGGCGGCAGCCGTCGGCTGGAAGGAGTGCGGCACCAGCGACTACCCGACGCTCCAGTGCGCCTCCCTGCAGGTGCCGCTGAACCACGCGAGGCCGTCCGGCCGGCAGATCACGCTCGCCCTGTCCCGCGTCCCGCACACCGCGCGGACGTTCCAGGGTCCTCTCCTGGTCAACCCCGGTGGCCCCGGCGGCAGCGGCCTGACACTGGGGGGATACGTCGCCTCGGCGCTGCCGCGGAGCGTGGCCGCCCAGTACGACGTGATCGGCTTCGACCCGCGCGGGGTCGGCCGGAGCACCCCGGCGCTGGACTGCGTGCCCGGCCACTTCCGGCCGGTGCGCCCGGACAGCGTGCCGGCCACACCCCGGCTGGAGCGGGCGAACCTCGACCGGGCGAAGTCCTTCGCGGCGGCCTGCGGCCGCAAGTACGCCGATCTGCTGCCCTACCTCGACACCGTCAGCGCCGCCGAGGACATGGACTCCGTCCGGCAGGCCCTCGGCGCCCGGAAGATCAGCTACTTCGGCTACTCCTACGGCACGTATCTCGGCGCCGTCTACGCGAAACTGCACCCCGGGCGGGTCCACCGTCTGGTGCTGGACTCCATCGTCGACCCCACCGGAGTCTGGTACGCGGACAACCTGGGCCAGGACCACGCCTTCGACGACCGGCACCGCGCCCTGATGGCCTGGATCGCCAAGTACGACGCCACCTACGGGCTCGGCCGGGACCCGGCGAAGATCGAGGCCGAGTGGTACGCGATGCGGGCGGCTCTGGCGAGAAGGCCGGCCGGCGGCAGGGTCGGCGCCTCCGAGCTGGAGGACACCTTCATGCCGGGCGGCTACTACAACGGCTACTGGCCCTACCTCGCAGAGGCGTTCGCGGCCTACGTCCACCGAAAGGACACCGGCCCGCTCGTGAAGGCGTACGAGAACTTCGCCGCGGTGGACGCCTCGGGCGACAACGGCTACAGCGTCTACACCGCCGTGCAGTGCCGTGACGCCCCCTGGCGGCGCTCCTGGAAACGCTGGAGCACGGACACCTGGGCGGCGTACGGCAAGGCGCCCTTCATGAGCTGGAACAACACCTGGTACAACGCGCCCTGTGCGTTCTGGCCGACCGGCACACTGAAGCCGGTGGACGTCACCAACGACAAGCTGCCGCCGACGTTGCTCTTCCAGGCGACCGACGACGCCGCCACCCCCTATCCGGGCGGCGTGACGGTGCACCGGCTGCTGGCCGGCTCCCGCCTGGTGGTCGAGGAGGGCGGCGGAAACCACGGCGTCACGCTGAGCGGCAACGCCTGCCTGGACCGCCACCTTTCGGCCTACCTGGCCGACGGCACGGTGCCGCGCGGCGGCGGGACGGCCGACGCGGTCTGCGCGAAGTCACCCGACCCGACGCCCCTGAAGGGGAAGACGGCCTCGACGTCGTCGCGCAGCACCGCCCTCCACGGCCTGCTCGGCTTCCACCGCTAGCCGACCCGGCCGGCGCTGTCGGCGCCGGCAGCGGGATGACCCACCGTGCGGACTCGACGCGACCGGGCGGCCGGGGCGGGCCCGTGCCCGAAGTGCGGAGGTCAGCAAGCCGCGGGGCCGACCGGGCGTCACTTCGCCTGGCGGTCCTGCGGTATGCGCGCCAGTGCGTGTACCGCCGCCTCCGCGAGCGCCGGGTGCGCGAGGGCCTCGGTCAGCACCCGGCGGGCGCGGGCGTCGCCGAGCGCGCCCAGGCCCTCCACACAGGCGAGGGCGACCCGTCGGAAGGGGTCGTGCGGGCGCAGCCGCCGCTCCAGGGTGGTGATCAGCGCGGGTACGGACTCCGGGGCGCGCAGGGCGACCAGCAGCCGTACGGGGTACAGGGCGTAGGCGACGCGCAGTTCGTTGGTGGCGAGCGCGGCGGCCGCCCGGGCCGTGCGCGGGTCGCCGAGCCGGGCGAGGGCGTGGGCGGCGGAGGCGCAGCGCGGCGGGTCGCGGTGGTTGAGCAGCAGCACCAGGGACTCGAAGGCGCGCCGGTCCCCCGCGAGCCCGAGGCGGAACGCGGCCAGCTCCCTCGCCCACAGCGGCTGTCCGGGCGCGGTGAGGACGTCCGCCAGCCGCCCTTGGTCCTCGGTGTCCAGCAGGCGTTCGAGGGCCGCCGAGCCGCGCGCCTCCTGCCGTAAGCGTTCCGTGAGCGATCGCAACTCTTCGTCCACGAGCACCAGCGTAGAGGGGGCGTGCCCGGGGAGGGAGCCACATCACAAAGTCGGAGGGCTGGCGCGCTCGTTACTCACCGGTTAAGCTCATTCGAGCGAGTTACCTCTCGCACTTCCGCTGGCGACGGTCTGGTGACGCGGCCGTCGTGAGCGTTGTCGGTTCGGTGCACCGTGTGTACCGCAGTACGACCCGGCTTCGGGACAGAGCCGGTCGGAGATCCGCCACTCCCCGGCGTGTGCGCGCCCAGGGGACCGGCGGCACCGGGCGTGTGCGCTTGCAGCCCGACAACACCCGCACTCATTCATCGCTCCGTGGTGCGCCCTCCCGGCGCACCCGGCGCGCTCCTCGTCGTCACCCTCATTCTGGAGTCCCGCGATGGCCACTCCCCTGTCCCCCCAGTCCGTCACCCCGCTCTCCGCGCTCAGGACGATCGCCGTCGTCGGCCTCGGCACCATGGGCACCGGCATCACCGAGGTCCTCGCGAAGGCCGGCCGCGAGGTGATCGGCATCGACGTCAGCGAGACCCAGGCCGCCAGGTCGCTCGCCGCGCTGGACGCCTCCACCTCCCGCGCCGTGGCGCGCGGCCGGCTCACCGAGGCGGAGCGGGCCGGCACGCTGGCCCGGGTCCGCACCTCCAGCGACCTGCGTGCCGCGGCCGACGCCGATCTCGTCATCGAGGTGGTCCCGGAGTCGTACGAGATCAAGCAGCAGGTCTTCCGTGAACTGGACGGCATCGTCCGCCCGGAGACGATCCTCGCGACCGGCACCAACGCGCTGTCCGTGACCCGGCTGGCCGCCGACTCGGCACGGCCCGAGCGCGTGCTCGGCCTGCACTTCTTCAACCCGGCGCCGGCCATGAAGCTGGTCGAGGTCGTCTCGTGCGTGCTGACCGCGCCGCAGGCCGTCGCCGCGGTCACGGATCTGGCGATCGAGCTGGGCAAGGAGCCGGTCGCGGTCGGCGACCGCCCCGGCTTCGTCGCGGACGGGCTGCTCTTCGGCTACCTCAACCAGGCCGCCGCGATGTACGAGGCCAGGTACGCCTCCCGCGAGGACATCGACGCGGCGATGCGGCTCGGCTGCGGCCTGCCCATGGGCCCGCTCGCCCTGCTGGACCTGATCGGCGTCGACACCGCACGCACGGTCCTGGAGGCCATGTACGCCGAGTCCCGTGACCGGCTGCACGCCCCCGCCCCGATCCTGAAGCAGCTCAGCGAGGCGGGCCTGACCGGCCGCAAGTCCGGGCGCGGCTTCTACTCCTACGAGGCGCCGGGCAGCGCCACGGTCGTCCCGGACGCGCTGACCCCGGCGCCGGGCGGCTCGCTCGGCGCGGGACGCGAGGTCCGCTCGGTCGGTGTCGCGGGCTCCGGCACCATGGCCTCCGGGATCGCCGAGGTGTTCGCGAAGGCCGGCTACGAGGTCGTCCTGGCCGCCCGCAGCGAGGAGAAGGCGCAGGCGGCCAAGGCGCGGATCGGCAAGTCCCTGGCGCGCTCGGTCGACAAGGGCCGGCTCACGGCCGAGGCCGCCGCGCAGATCCTGGACCGGATCGCCCCGGCCGGGTCGTACGAGGCCTTCGCCGACGTCGACCTGGCCGTCGAGGCGGTCGCCGAGGACCTGGAGGTCAAGCAGCAGCTGTTCCAGGCACTGGACAAGGTCTGCAAGCCCGGAGCGGTCCTGGCGACCACCACGTCCTCGCTGCCCGTCGTCGCCTGCGCCCGGGCCACCTCGCGGCCGCAGGACGTGATCGGCATGCACTTCTTCAACCCGGCGCCGGCGATGAAGCTGGTCGAGGTGGTCCGCACGGTGCTGACCGCGGACGACGTCCACTCGACGGTCCGCGAGGTCTGCGCCAGGATCAAGAAGCACCCGGTCGACTGCGGGGACCGGGCGGGGTTCATCGTGAACGCGCTGCTGTTCCCCTACCTCAACAACGCGATCAAGATGGTGCAGGACCACTACGCGTCCCTCGACGACATCGACGCGGCGATGAAGCTGGGCGGCGGCTACCCGATGGGTCCGTTCGAGCTGCTGGACGTCGTCGGCCTGGACGTCTCACTGGCCATCGAGAAGGTGCTGCACCGCGAGTTCCGCGACCCGGGCCTCGCCCCGGCGCCGCTGCTGGAGCACCTGGTGGCCGCGGGCTGCCTCGGCCGCAAGACCGGGCGCGGCTTCCGCGAGTATGCCCGCCGCTGACGGCGCCGGCGACCGGCCGGACACGGAGACGGACTGGGGCGGACTGCTCGGGCCGGCCGGAGCGCCCCCGCCCCCGACGGGCGGGGGAAACCCCGGACCTGCGCATCAGGCTGCGCACATGCAGTACTTTCGGGTCATGTCCCAGCCCGCCAAGTCCTCACGTACACCAGCTACGCCCGATGCGCCGGAAAGTGCCGCAGGCAGTCGCGCCGCCGCCCAGCGGCTCAAGATGCGCCGAGAACTGGCGGCCGCAGCCATGGAGCTGTTCGCGACGAAGGGGTACGAGGCGACCACCGTCGACGAGATCGCGGCCGCGGCCGGTGTCGCCCGGCGCACCTTCTTCCGCCACTTCCGTTCCAAGGAAGAGGCGATCTTCCCGGACCACGACGACACGCTGATCCGCGCCGAGGCGGTCCTCAACGCGGCCCCCGCGCACGAGCATCCGCTCGACACCGTGTGCCGCGGCATCAAGGAAGTCATGAAGATGTACGCGGCCCGGCCGGAGATCTCGGTCGCCCGCTACAAGCTCACGCGGGAGGTGCCCACGCTGCGCGAGGCCGAGATCGCCTCGGTGGCCCGCTACGAGCGCCTGTTCACCCGCTATCTGCTCGGCCACTTCGACGAGCACGCGCACGCCGACGACGCCAACGACGACCCGCTGCTGGCCGAGGTCGCCGCCTCCGCCGTGGTCACCGCCCACAACCACGTGCTCAGGCGCTGGCTGCGGGCGGGCGGCCAGGGGGACGTCGAGGCCCAGCTGGACCACGCCTTCGCCATCGTGCGTAAGACCTTCGGGACGGGCATCGGGGCGGGGCGCGGCCCGGCCGCCCGGACGGCGGCCGGCACCGCCCCGGCGACGGTCTCCCCGCACGGCGAGGTGCTGGTGACGGTGGCCCGTACCGACGCGCCCCTGGAAGAGGTCATGCGGACGATCGAGGAGGCGCTGAAGGAGCGCTGACGGCTCCCCGGCGCCGCGAGGCGCTGAAGGAGTCCGTGAGACTCCCCCGCGCGCTGTGAGGACGGCCACCCTTCGGGGTGGCCGTTTTGCCATGTCAGGGCCCGTTTTCGAGTGGATTTCGACCCACGTTCGATCGATCATCGCTCATTTGTTACGTAAAGATTTCATCTGAGAGCAACTTCTGGCACTCAGTGCCTTGTCACCTGACACGCGGTGTCATACGTTGGAGGAGTCCGGGCGGCCGGCGCGTAGCGACCGATCGCGCGCCGGCTGTCCCAGCAAGCCGATGGCCTGCCCGCCCGGATGCCTGCGTCACAGGCAACTTCTCGCGCCACAAAGCGCTGCCGGAGCACCACCGAGCCGAACCGACGGCACACCTCGAAAACCCTCAGCAGCACACATCGCAGCACCGACGAATCCACAGGCGCCCCTCCCTCAGGGCGCTCACCGCCGGAGGCAACACCGTGACCGTGAAGGACATCCTGGACGCGATCCAGTCGAACGACGCCACGTCCGCCGACTTCGCCGCCCTGCAGCTCCCCGAGTCGTACCGCGCGATCACCGTGCACAAGGACGAGACGGAGATGTTCGCGGGCCTCGAGACCCGCGACAAGGACCCGCGCAAGTCGATCCACCTCGACGACGTCCCCGTGCCCGAACTGGGTCCGGGCGAAGCCCTGGTGGCCGTCATGGCCTCCTCGGTGAACTACAACTCGGTGTGGACCTCGATCTTCGAGCCGCTGTCCACGTTCGGCTTCCTTGAGCGCTACGGCCGCACCAACGAGCTGGCCAAGCGCCACGACCTGCCCTACCACATCATCGGCTCCGACCTCGCGGGCGTCGTCCTGCGCACCGG